>CAYSVY010000012.1:0-90296 GCA_964434705.1 uncultured Flavobacteriaceae bacterium | reverse complement strand
TGAAACGGTCTCCACTGATTTCGACACAGCCGACAAGCTTTATTTCGAGCCGGTTTTTTGGGAGCACATCTTTGACATCATCGAGCATGAGCAGCCGGAAGGGGTGATTGTGCAGCTCGGTGGACAAACCGCATTGAAGCTTGCTGAAAAACTAGATCGCTACGGTATTAAAATAATGGGTACTACCTACCAATCTCTTGATTTAGCTGAAGATAGGGGCAGTTTCTCAACCTTATTGAAAGAAAATAACATTCCATACCCAGAATTTGATACCGCTGAAACGGCTGATCAGGCTTTAGCAGTTGCTGATAAATTAGATTTCCCAATTCTTGTTAGACCATCATACGTACTTGGCGGTCAAGGCATGAAAATAGTTATTAATAAGCAGGAACTGGAAGAACACGTTGTGGACTTGTTAAATAAAATACCGAATAATAAACTGCTTTTAGACCACTATTTAGATGGTGCCATTGAGGCGGAAGCAGATGCCATTTGTGATGGGGAAAACGTCTATATCATTGGTATTATGGAGCATATTGAGCCTTGCGGCATACATTCTGGCGACAGTAACGCAACCTTACCAGCTTTTAATTTGGGCGAATTTGTATTGCAACAAATAAAAGACCATACCAAAAAAATAGCTCTTGCATTAAATACTGTTGGATTAATCAATATTCAATTTGCCATAAAAGACGATATGGTTTACATCATAGAAGCCAATCCACGCGCATCGCGTACCGTACCGTTTATTGCTAAGGCTTATAAGGAACCGTATGTGAACTACGCCACTAAAGTTATGTTGGGACACAGCAAGTTGTCAGATTTTAACTTTAATCCACAACTTGAAGGATTTGCTATAAAGCAACCTGTATTTTCATTTAATAAATTCCCGAATGTCAATAAAAAGCTTGGACCAGAAATGAAAAGTACAGGTGAGAGTATTTTGTTTATCGATAGCTTAAAGGATGATGAGTTTTACGATTTATACTCAAGACGAAAAATGTACTTGAGCAAATAGGATTGGATTTTAGATAATATGTCTATTAAGACTTCTTTTTTAGAACAAACTCATACACAACTGAAACCTCACGGGAAAGCTTATTACTCACTATTTTAGGAATTTTAATATCAAAATCTGCTACATTTACTTTTAGGTCGCCCGTTATGGTTATTGTACCGTCATCGTTTTTTGAAATGGATAATTTTTCATTTTCCAGATTTTTGGTTTTACCATGAAAAGTTAATGTGCCGTTATATATTTTTTCATTAGAATTCGAGCTTAATTCACCAATTGAAAAACTATCTATTTTACCTTTAAATGTAGCTTTTGGATACTCATCGGATTCTGCGTAGTTTTCATTAAAATGCTCTTCCATCAATGCATTTTTGAACCGAAAGCCTTTAACTAACGCTAAAGCCGCAAACTCTCCATTTTCGGTATTGATTATAGACGTTGTATTATTGTTTGTGGCTTTTATTTCTTCAAATGATGGTACTGAAGCTTCAAATGTTATGCTTCCTGTTTTTGTTAAAAATTTGCCTTGGCCATAACTTAATGTGGAAATCAATAATAAAAGGACAAATAGTTTAGTGTTCATAATATTGTGTTTTTTACAAGTGTCCAATAACTATACCACTAATTATCCATTAATCCTTCTTCTTGCCATTGAATTACAAGGTCAATTAGGTTTTGTGGTAGTCTTTGGCCAGTCAAGGGCATAGCACCAGGTTCGCCAGGTTGGGCTTCAATTCTTGGAATTAAGTTATTATTCTCAATACCAAAAACAATTTCGTCATAGTTTCTCAATGAGGTTTGAGCCCCAAAGTTTTGTGGTACATCTCCATGACAAAGTATACAGTTATTATCAAAAATGGGTTTAATATCTTCTTCAAAACTAACCAAAACAGGTGGTGGTGTGTTGTCTATTAAATCTTCTTCGCTTACACTTGTACAGTTAAAATAAAGGCTTAAGCCAATAATTAATATACCGTAAATAATTATCTTTCTCATTTCTCTTTTATTAAAATACTCTACTTAAGTTGAACCCAAAAAATATATCGCCATCACCCCAATCGCCAGTAGCTTGCCCTAAAAAAGTATTAGTATTCATACCTTGTGCATTGGTAAAGTGCATTTGAAAAACGTGTCCGCCAGTTTCTAGATCAAAACCAATAGATAGTGGGTTTTTGAATGGCGAGGAGCTAGATCGATTTAAATGCCAGCCATAATCTACGTTTATGGACCAGCGCTTGCCCAATTTGTGTCTTCCACCAATTCCTAATGCAAATTGCGAATTGTCTTGATTGTTGTCAACAACATAATTGTCGTGGAAGAAGGTCGGAGCTAGCAATAAGGACAGATTTTTATTGAACTTGCGCGCAATTAATATTTGTGAGGCGTAACCCAATCGGTTTTCAAATTCCAGGCGCGGTAGGTTGGCTTCGTCTAAAGCAGTATTGATTAAAAATGAATTGTAACCAACAATGGTAAACGGCGATCCATCTTTTTTCTGCTTTACTAAACGGTATTTTAGAGCACCTTCGTAGATTTTTTGAAAAGAGCTTCGAGATACACTAACGTTTAGCCAATCTGTAACGCCATAAATAAAATTAATGCGTGTTACGGCGTCATCCAACCCAAAGAAACTGTCAAATCCGTTTTCAATACTGCCAAATCTGTGAGCTACCACTAAAGTAAACTCCTTTTTTGCGGTTAGTTTTGTAGATTCAAAATTCACCACTTTTAGGCCTTTAAAAGTAGCAGTTGCGTAATTGTCTTCTGGAGATTCTTGATCAATTTCATCCAATAAGTCATCTTGTGAAAAAGAAAAACAGAACGAAAACAAAAACAGTAATAAAGTTAATTTTTTCATTAGTTGGTTTTTAATATAGTACACTGATCTAGTTTTATTTCCTCTAACAAATCGTCATAGCCAATACAACGCCCTTTGATTGTTATCTGTTTACCTGGTGAGAGGTTAGTGATGTTTTGTGTTTCAAGGAAGCTACAGAACACACCATTGTTAAGTGTAATTTCACTAGAAGAAATTTCTGAGACTATACCTGTTATTTCAATGATTTTGTTGAGGTACTTGCGTTCTGCTTCTTCCGGATTTCCAGCAAATTCACTACTGAAGTTTACAGCTTCTATTTTATGTGTAGCTATTTCCTCGCTTATATCTCTATGGTCTTTATAAATATAGTTGTAGCCAATTAAGACCGCTACGCCAATGATTAGGAATGAAATAAGTGTAATTTTTTTTTGCATAGCAGTTGATAATCAATATGATATAAATATATGTAAAAAAGCTTCAAGTTAGTGATTTGGCAACTCAATTTTAATTCTGTAGGTTTTCAGAATATCCAAATAATTATCTGGTGAGAAGTTTTCAACTTCAAATTCGGCTTCACGTTTTTTACTGCCTTCTTTCCGTTTTACGGCTTTTAAAAATCGTTTTACTTCAACTTTGTCGTTTATCACTAAGCCTGGTACGTTCACGGTTTTTCCATTTTCATCAACAGCTACCATTGTAAAATATGATGAATTGCAATGTTTTTTATGTCCAGTTTGAATATTTTCGGATTCTACTCTAATGCCAATAACCATAGACGATTTGCCAACGTAATTTACGGATGCCTTCATGCTTACCAGTTCACCAACTTCTATTGGGTTTAAAAAATTGACCTTATCTACAGATGCTGTAACGCAATAACTTCCGGAATGTTTGGAGGCACATGCAAAGGCAATTTGGTCCATTAAACCTAAAATATAGCCACCGTGAATTTTACCTCCAAAATTAGTATTGGACGGCAACATAAGTTGCGATATTTCGATACGTGATTCATCAATTGATTTAAACATAATATTTCAGAGATAAATAGATTAGGCTAACGGCAATGGAAATACCAAAGCTAAACAATGTGCCAATAAGGATATATTCTGTAAGCTTTCGTTCTTTGGTAGACGTTAAATCTCCAAAACGAAAAACGGATTTAGCTGTAATTAAAAAACCGACGGCGCTCCATTGCCCAATTGCAATAAAAGTAAATACAAGCAACCGTTCTAAAATACCAATATAATTACCGGCATCTTTAAGAGATTCGTTCCCTTTAGTGATCTTTGAAATATTCCATTTACTAAATATAGTACGCATAATTAACGATGTGGGTTGCATTAAAAACAAAACGCATATTAGAAGTAATAACTCTTTATTGCCGAGGTTGGTTATAAATTCAAAATTATTATTGAAGTAAAGTGAACCTAAAATTAAAATACTAGCAATGTGTAATAGCTGATCTATAAAAAAATAAATACGTTTTGTCTCCTTGTTTTGTAGCAATAACTTGGTTGCATCTATTATAAAATGTGCTACACCAACTGTGAGTATCAACCATAAAAGCGCTAAGTCCCAAAAAATGATAAGCATTAATACTATATGTATGGCAATATGCACATAGAGCCAAACCGACTTTAGCTTTTTCTTCTCTTTGCTTTTAACCCACTTAGCAGGTTGTAAAAAGAAATCGCCTACGATATGGGCTAAAAAAAGTTTTAAGATTACGATTATCATAAAAAATGAGGTGCTATTTTTTCTTTGAATAAATCATTTACGGCTTTAATATCATCAAGATGCGCACGTTTTTGACGCATACTTACCGCATTTTGATTAATGCCAACCAATTTACCCAGTTCACTTTGTAAGGCATTTGGGTGCTCAATACTAAGCTTTACAATCTCTGCAGAATTGGTTGTCCATTTATCCATGGCAATTAGTACCAGTCTAAAATATAAATTTAATTCCTTATCTAGTTTTGCCATTCCTGTTTTTATAGCTAAGTTTTGCTTAGTTTTTTTTAATCTATCCAAGGTTTCACCCGAAGACACATAAGCTGCGCCGTTAGATTCCGAAACCGTATTACCTTGATAAGTTTTATTGCCAATACCAATGGCCAGCCTTACATCTAGGTTTGAGATGGTTTTAATACACGCCTTAATATACGTAGCTGCCATAAAGCTTTCCGTAATATTGGGTAATTCTACTTGGAAACTATCGCCACGATAAACGTCCCAAAACGTAATATCGGGGTTTAAAAACGAAAGCGCACTTTTTAAATTTGTTATCCACGTCTCAGGATTGGTCTGTGTTCTGGATCTTATAATATCTCCTGTAATAATACTGGTTGTCATATATCATTTAATTACATGATAAACAAATATATCACGTTTAAATGTGATAAACAAATATATCACATTAAAATGTGATATTTACAGTATGATTAAAGGTCACTATTGTTTTCAGACGCACGTTTTAAAATATTATCAGGTAGGGATTTTTTGGCCTTGGCACCCATTTTCTTGATGTTTTCAACTCTAGAAATCAGGTTGCCTTTGCCCTCAACCAATTTATTCATTGCTGATGAATAATCGTTTTTAGCCGCATCTATTTTTTTGCCAACACCAGTTAAATCAGTAACAAGTCCTTCAAATTTATCATATAAAGCACCTGCTTGTCTGGCAATTTCAATAGCATTTTGCTGTTGTTTTTCATTGTTCCACATGGTATCGATGGTTCGTAAAGTTGCTAACAGTGTAGATGGCGTAACAATAACAATATTTTGCTCAAAAGCTTTGTTGTAAAGCGTATTGTCTTCATTTATGGCAACGGCAAATGCAGGTTCAATAGGTATGAACATCAGTACAAAATCTGGCGATTCAATGTCATATAAGTCTTGATAGTTCTTAGCTGATAGCTGATCGACATGTTTCTTTATGGAATTCACATGCGCTTTTAAATACCCTTCGCGATCGTTATCGTCAGTATTTATCATACGCTCGTAATCCGTGAGCGAAACCTTAGAGTCAATAATCATTTTTTTGGAATCTGGTAAATGTAGTACCACATCTGGCATTACGCGAGAGCCGTCTTCACGCGTGAAACTTTGTTGTACAAAATATTCGCGATCCTTTTCTAAACCAGATTTTTCCAAAACACGTTCCAATACTAATTCGCCCCAATTCCCCTGGGTTTTACTATCGCCTTTAAGTGCTTTGGTTAAATTAGTAGCCTCTTTGGCCATTTGCTGGTTGAGGTCTTTTAAACCCAATAATTGCTCTTTCAGCGCAGAGTGCATGCTGATGCTTTCTTTCTGTGAATCTTCAACCTTTTTTTCAAAGGTTTTTATTTTCTCTTCAAGTGGGTTGAGTATGCTTTTTATGTTTTCTTTATTTTGAAGCGTAAACTTTTCGGATTTTTCGTCAAGGATTTTTGAAGCTAAAAGTTCAAAGTCTTTTCGTAGTTGTTCTTGTTGCTTAGCCAGTTCTTCGTCTCGCTTTAGGTTTTGCTGTTGCAGATTTTCATATTCGGTATTACGGCGAGATAGTTCGGTATTTAAGAAGTCTTTTTCCCTGCGGATATCTTCACGCTCATTTTCAATTTTTGAAATTGTTTCTTTTAGTTCCGAAACAGAAGCAGCAAGCTGTAGCTGGCGTTCTTCATGTGCACTTTTTTCGCCCTTGGTTTTTAATTGGGCAATGATATACCCAAAATATGCGCCCAGACCAATAGAAATAATAACAGCTATAAATAAAATAAGAGATTCGTTCATATTAAATATAATGTTAATCCAAAGATACGGTTTCGACCAAAAAACAGACCGTAAAGTAAGCTAAATTCCTCTACTTTTTTACTTTAAAACTCCCTGATATAGTATCAAAGATAATGGTGTCTTTAGGAAATAGCGTATCAAACACACCTTGCTCAATGAGTTGGCGGGGTTCATTGTAAACAACTGTGTTTTCTTGCATAACTAACATGGTATCACAAAGCTGAATGGCCAAATCAATTTCGTGTGATGAAAACAAAATGGTTTTGCCAGTTTGCTTGGTCAATTTTTTTAACAGCTTTAGGATGTAGGCTTTGTGGTACATATCCAAATGCGTTGTGGGTTCGTCCAAAACAATGACATCAGTATCTTGTGCTAATGCCCTTGCAATCATCACTTTTTGAAGTTGCCCATCACTAAGCTCGTGGCATTTTTTTTGCTTAAATGCGTTAATGCCTACCAAGGTAATAGCACTTTCAATGACATCGTTATCATTGACTGTAAGTTGTCCTATCCAATTGGTATAAGGATATCTGCCCAACGCAATTAGCTCGTAGACTGATAGGTTTTTGGCAAGGAGCGGTTCGGTCAATACAACGCTAAGTTGCTGTGCCAATTCATTTGGCGAAATATTTTCAGTGGGTTTGCCATTTAAAAGAACAGTGCCATTTAGTGCAGGTTGCGTGTTTATCAGTGTTCTAATAAGTGTAGATTTTCCTATACCGTTTGCACCTACAAGGCCAACCAAATTTCCTTTTCTGATTTTAAAATTAATGTTGGAAGCTATATTGACATTATCCTTTTTTGATCTATAACCAACAGTCAGATTTTTAGCCTCTAGAACACTATGCTTTTTTGGGTCACTCACTTAAAATATTATTTTTCGTTGTTTTACCAATAGCCAAATAACCACTGGAGCACCTATCAATGCGGTAATAGCGTTTATTGGAAGTGTAACATCGCTATTTGGCACTTGAGATATGCTATCGCAAATGAGCATGGTTATGGCGCCAAATAAAAACACAGCTGGTAACAATATTTTGTGGTCTGAGGTTTTAAAAAGTTGACGCGTTAAATGCGGTATTGCTAGGCCGATGAATGCTATTGGTCCGGCAAATGCGGTAATGGCTCCGGCCATAAGACTTGTGGCAACAATTATCAACAGTCGGTTTTGTTTTAAATTCAGCCCTAAACTTTTTGCATAATTATCACCCAACAATAAAAGGTTCAGACTTTTTGCACATAGTAGACACAATAATAAACCCAAAATATAAATGGAAGAAAGAATTAAAAGATCGTTCCAAGATAAGTTACTCAAACTACCAAAACCCCAAAATACATATTGCTGTATTTGTTCGGCAGAACTAAAATAGGAGAGTACACTCACCACTGCCGATGTTATGCTACCGAACATCAACCCAATAATCAATATAGACATAGTATCCCTAACTTGACTAGATACTGCTAAAACGGCTAACAGAACCAAAAAACTTCCGATGCTTGATGCTAATACGATGCTCCATTTTGAGACTAGCGCAGCACCTAGAACACCTCCAAAAACACCTGAACCCATTATTAAAAGTGCTACGCCTAAACTTGCGCCAGAACTAATGCCTAAAACGAAAGGACCAGCAAGTGGGTTTCTAAATAATGTTTGCATTAATAAGCCCGAAAGCCCTAAGCCAGAGCCAACCAAAATAGCAGTTATGGCTTTTGGTAGTCTAAATTCCCTGATTATTACGTTCCAAGTGGTTTTGTCTGAATTGCCTGTTAATGAGGTTAAAATATCACTGAATGGTATGTCAACTGAACCTAAACTAACATTAGCGCAAAAGCAAATGAATAGTATGATTATAAGTGCCAAAAATTGATATGTGTAACGTGGTCTATTCAAGTTTTTTAAAGAAATAGGGATTATAGTCCTTTAGCAGATACGGATGACAGACTTTAATAATATCTTTTAAAACCAAGTCTGGTCGAGCTGTGCCCATTTCATAATACAAAACACCACCTGTTTCACCTTTTGTGTTTGAAAAGGAATAAATATTTTTAGAGTTAAAAGCTCTGAAATTGGTGTATAACGTGCTGGCCTTTTCAAGTTGTTCCAATGATGAATAATATGAAGGGCTTAACCATAAATCTGCATTTTGTGCTTTTTCAAATACGGTTTCAAAACTCAAGGCCAAACTACCATTTCCGTCTGTATTACTCCACAAATAATTAACATTGGCATCTTTTAAAAATTGTGCTTCGGGGCTAGATCCATGAGGTAAGTACCAAACATCTTTATGCATGGCACCACTTAAAACGGTAGGTTGATTTTCAGCTTTTTTTGCTATTTGTTTCGCTTCTTGGTAATTGCTTTCAATAGCATTAAATATGGAGTCAGCTTCTTTTTCTTTATTAAACAACACACCGAAAAATTTTATCCATTCAGCTTTTGCCAATGCGGAAGACTCTACCCAATCGCCATTGTAAATTACAGGTATGCCAGCTTTTTTAATGGTTTCAAATGATTTGTTAATGCCATCAACACCAAAACCAACAACCAAATCTGGATTTATTTCCAAAAGCACCTCAGTATTAATACCTTCATTTTTGCCGAGTTCTCGAACATTGCCCGAATCGATACGTTGACGTGTTTTTTCTGAAGAAATATAATCCGTACCCGGAAAACCGACCAGAAACTGTTCAACACCAAGTAATTCTAGCGCAGGAATATGTGTTGTTGAGGTCACCACTATTTTTGTTATCGGACCTTCAACTACACCATCAAAAAGAGCAGATTTAGATTTTAAATCAACAGCCTCATTGTTATGTTTTGAAAGTATATACCGAAACGTTTTTTCTGAATTTGGCCAAGCTTTATTGATGTTCAAAATTTTGTGGTTTCCAAAATCTCCAACCGTAAAGCCTTTTGCATATTTAAGTTGCAGTTGGTGTTGTTCTTCAGCAGAAGTTTGTGCTAGCTTAGCATTCTCTTTGCAACCGATTGCAAACACAAAAAGTATGAGGAGTATACGCAGATTCAAAACACTGATTTTTTTAGTAAAAATAAGATTTAATCTATTTTAAAGTTGAATACGCATCCAATTCTTTATTTTTGCAATTGAAAATTGGTTCGGAAATGCTATTTCATTTTCGATTAAAAGGGAATCAAGTGAAAAGATTGCCGATTGCCGATTTGAGATTGAGGATTTATGAGTTCAGTACGCTTAAATCTAATATCTTAAAATCCAATATCTAATATCTTCATTCTTGAACTGTTCCCGCAACTGTAAGCTATAAAGCTTGTTGTTACCTTCATGTCACTGAGTCACTACTTGGGAAGACCAATAACAAGACGCAAGTCAGGAGACCTGCCATTTTCAACAAGGAAGTAAAACTTTCGGGATAAAAGTTTACGCGATACATGGAAATGGTAGTTTATTGTTATTTCCACCTATCAAAGTACGCTCTCGAGCAATTAATTTTAAAATGAAAAAAACAGTATGGTTTGGCTTACTCTGTATGGGTATGCTAAATGTTGGGTTTGCGCAAGTTGCGCAGGATTCAACAGACGTGGAAGTGTTAGATGAAGTGACATTGACAGATTCTCGTTTTTCGCTTAAACGTGAAAATTCAGGAAAAGTGATTACAAAAATCACAAGTGAGGATTTGGAAAAACTCCAAGGGCAATCCATCGCAGAAATTATCAGTCGTACTGCCGGTATTGAAGTTAACGGAACGCGAAGTAATGCAGGACAAAATTTAGGGTACTTTGTGCGTGGTGGCCGAAACAGGCAAGTATTGGTGCTAATTGATGGTATTCAAGTTACGGATGCTTCACAGATTGCCAATGATTACGATTTACGTTTGCTCAATGCAGATCAGGTAGAATCTATCGAAATTCTTAAAGGTGCTTCAAGTACGCTTTATGGTGCAAATGCTGGCACTGCGGTAATCAATATTAAATTAAAAGAAGCCTCTAAAAAAGCATATAATATTAGATTGAGAAGTACAATAGGTACAAACCAAACACAAGATGAGGATAATTATGATGTAGAAGATTTCAGGAATAGTGTTACTATAAACGGTACGGTCGGTAATTTTAATTTCTTGGCTAGTTTTGGGCATCAATTTACGGACGGATTTTCTGCAATAGCAAGTGGTACTGAGACAGATGCATTCAATAGTCATAATGGAAATGTAAAGTTGGGATATAAATTTAGCGATGCCTTTAAGGTAAATGCTTATGTCAGTTTTGATAATTTCAAAGCAGATTTTGATGACAGTTTCTTTTTGGCTGACGCCGATAATATAACAACCACAAAACAATACCGTATAGGGTTATCGCCAGAATTTAAATATAACAAAGGAAGCGTTACGGTTAATGCGGCAATAAACAATGTTGAACGTGATATTGAATCGGGATTCCCTTCGCAATTCAGTGTAGAAAGTATTGTGGTAGATGCCTTTAACCGCTATAATTTTAATGATAAGTTTTATACCGTATTAGGTTTGAATTATCAGCAAAACAATATGGAAAGTTTTAACATTCCATTTGGCGCTTCAAGTCTTCAACAAGCCATAAACCCTGATATTGCAGAATTTACATTGACAGATCCATATGCTAACGTTGTTTATATTTCTGATGTGGGCATTAACGTTAATGCCGGTTTAAGATTGAATAACCATAGCGAATATGGAAGCCAATTGGTTTACAACTTAAATCCAAGTTACCGCGTCAAAACCAATTTTGGTTACGTAAAAGGATTGGCCAGTTATAGCACAGCTTATATTGTACCGTCATTATTCCAATTGTTTGATGCCAGCTTTGGGAATTTGGATTTAGAGCCCGAAGAGAACCAAACCATTGAAATTGGTGCCGAAGTTGCTTTAACAGATAGAGCCACGTTCAGTTTGGTCTATTTTAATAGAAACGAAGAAAACTTTGTTGATTTTGTAGACACGGGGAACTTCGTATTTCAGTATAGAAATATAGCTGAAGAATTTACGGCTAGCGGATTTGAGTTTGTTGGTAATTATAAGTTTAGCGATAAAATAACCTTGAATGCTAACTTTACCTATACCAATGTTGAAGATGATTTAAATTTGAGAATACCAGAGCTTTTGGCAAACGCACGATTGGATTATCAAATCTGTAATTCAACATTAGTGAGCTTAGCCTATAAATATACTGATAATAGGCGAGATACGTTTACAGATCCTATGACTTTTGCACCTCAAGAGGTTACTCTCGATGCTTTTCATATTTTGGATTTTTACATTAGCCACAAAGTACTCAAAGATAAAATGACGCTATTTGCAAACGTGTCCAACATTTTTAACGAAGATTACCAAGAACTGTTTGGCTTTGCCACACGTGGTAGAAATGTGAATTTAGGGTTTAATTTGAATTTGTAAGCGGACTATCGATTACCATCATCAAACATATTTTGATTGACGACATTGTAATCATTAAAAATAGCTTTTGGCGGATTTATCAAATTGTTTATTGGTGTAAACCTACCTGAACCAGTAATATCCATTATTGCCCTTTGTAGTAGTGGTTCATCTTGGTTTCCTAGCACACCAAGATTTCCATAATCTTCCGTAAGGATAAAATTTGGATTTGGTGCTAGGCCATCATAATATTGCGAGAAGCCATCTGCATTTGCAGATTCATAGATTAGTGGTAAAGTGGCGTAAGTATGATTTGGATTCACGTTGCTTCTGGAAAAATTATCTGAATCATAAAGAATTCTGGAAGCCTGTGGCTTACCACGCGTACTTGTGCCAATTTGCACCACATCAATATATGGTCTTAATCCGTTTATAACCAATTCACTTGCGGATGCTGTACTCGGTGATGTGAGTACATACACTTTATTTAAGTTAAGTGAGTTAAGAGGTAGATTAAAAATTATGTTATTGTCTGAATCTCGCTTAGTAGCACTTGAAACAAAATTATTAACTAAGGCATCAGGATTATCAGTTTCTAATAGTGTCTGAATATCACTATTCCATTCTTCTTCAAAAAATACTTGTCCATCAAATTGTCCAGTAATTAATGAAGCCAACCAAATTGCAGTGGAAACACTTCCGCCACCATTATAACGCAAGTCTAAAACCAGCTCGTCAATATTTTCAGAACTAAAATTTCCAAATGCATTGTTGAGCTCTGTTACTGGACCATCTTCAAACCGAAATCCATTATACATTAAGTAGCCAATTTTAAATCCAGAAGTTTCAATAACATCATTGACTAAAATGGGGTTTTCAGTAATAACAGATTTTGTAAGTGTAATTTCAGTATTAAGTGGCGTTAGGGTATCGTCAAAAATATCGGATGTACCATTATTATTATAAGTTGCAAGGTTTATAGTATAAGTGGTATTATCTAATAATGCAGAAATACTACTTGCATCATTAAAATCTATGCCGTCAATGCCGCTAAATACCATGCCACGTGTAACACCTTTGATGTCTGCATCACTATTTGGCAGTACATAACGCACGTAACCAAATATATCTCCATTTTCAAGTGGACGGATTTCAAAACGCATACCGTTGGTTTCTCTTGTGCCTTGCAATTGTTGTTCTAGCGCAATATAATCTGATGTTATTCCACTGAATTCATCAATAGTTTCTGGCAGATATAATAAAGATCCAAACAAGTCCTCGGGTCTGTCAAAACTATTAAGGTATTCCGTATATTCTTCATTTGATGAAAACCTATCATTGGCCAGATTGGGAATTTCGGCTTTGTAAACGTAAAAGGCATTCATTCCTTTCCAAACAAAATCGTTGATTTCAAGGAAATTGGAATTTAGCGTAATGTTGTCGTCTCTATCCTCAAAGCAACTTACGGCCAAAACCATAATTAAAACTAGGAGCAGTGTATTTTTAATCTTTTTCATATCAATTTAAATAACAATTATAAAATAGCAATTTTATGGTTTAATGGTAAAACCAACTGGTGCTTTTAGCTTACCAGAATCGTACATGTTTATGTAAATGGAAACGGTATCTTTAGCGTTTTCCCAAGTTACTCGGTAATTGTCCAACATAACGCTGCCAAAACCAAAAGGATCGTTATCGCTTTTTATAGCACAACAACTTCCAGCTCTGTAATACGACACTTGTTCACCATTTGGTCCTGCCAATGCATTGAGGTAGCGTCTTTCGTTTAATGGGCCTTCAGAGTCTTTAACGCCACCAACTTCAACTGGGTTTTTTGGCGAGTAGCCGTAGGTTTTGTCCGTTGCAATTTCTTTTATTAAAAAAGTATAATCATCTTTTAAAATCTGAACTGCGTTTTCGGAAGCTTGCTTAGTAGCTGAACACGAAAAACAAAACGCAATAATTAAAAATAAAAGCCTATTGTTAATTGAAAGTTTGGTTTTCATATGAAATAAAAAATGACATACGTTTATTTTAGTCTGTTAAACTCTAAAAATACTTACATTATTGTAGAATAAAAAATACAAGTTGAAGAGCAATTGGAGTTAATGTATTTTAATTTGAAATATTATAACTTATAACGTATTGAAAACGAATTGAGTAGAAATTATTTTTAAATTTCAGTAACAAAAATAGTTATACTTCGTCGTAAGTATGAAGATGTATTAAAACGCATTTTTACGACCAATCAAAACCAAGTAATGACACAGGCAGATTTTGTAAGCTTAGTGACGCCATTTAAGGATAAAGTATTTCGTTTAGCAAAACGATTGCTGGTTTCCCGTGAAGAAGCGGAAGATGCCACGCAGGAAATACTTTTGAAATTGTGGAACAACAAGGAAAAAATCAGCGAATACAAAAACGTTGAAGCGTTTTCTATGACCATGACAAAGAATTTTTGTCTAGACAGGTTAAAGTCTAAACAGGCACAAAACTTAAAGATTGTTCATAGCAACTATCAAGATAACAGCCACTCGTCATTACAAAAACAAGTAGAAGCAAGAGATAGTGTTGACTGGGTCTCGAGCATTATTGAAAATTTACCAGAACAACAACGCATTATAGTTCAATTGCGCGATATTGAACAGTACGACTTTGCTGAGATTTCTAAAATGTTGGACATGAACGAAACGGCAATACGGGTAGCACTGTCAAGAGCGCGAAAGACTATAAGAGAAAAATTAACTAATACACATAGTTATGGCATTAAGTAATATTGAAACACTATTGGAAAAGTACAACAACGCAGAAACCACGCTTGCGGAAGAAGCACAGCTAAAGGCCTATTTTACGGGCAACAACGTTGCGCCGCACCTCGAGCATTATAAACCGTTGTTCAACTATTTTTCAATAGCGCACAATGAACAGTATACTGGAGACGTACCATTAAACACCAAGAAAAACAAAAGATTGTATCAGTGGATTTCCGTCGCGGCAGGTATTGTTTTATTGTTAGGTATTGCAATACCACAACTTATGGGACCAACAGAAGCCGAAAAACAAGAAGCACTATTGGCCTATAACCAAACTATGGATATGTTCAAATTAATTTCCTTAGGAATGAATGAGAGCAAAACTTCAGCAGATGCCTTTAGCATTGTTGCTGATAACATTACTGACGGTAAAGCCAAAATTCAGGTTTTATCTGAGGTCAGCAAAATCAATAATAAAATAATTAACAATAATTAAACATTACAAATCATGAAAAAAATAGTAGTAATTATAACACTAGCCTTTTTACCAATAATTGGTTTTGGACAAGGTATTTTTGAAAAATATGAAGATATGGAAGGTATCACATCTGGTTCTGTTAAACAGAAAGCATTTTCAATGCTGGCGAGTATGGAAATAGATTTAGATAACCCAGAAGAGCAGGAAATTTTTGAAGCCATAAAGAAAATAACAGGTGCTAGGATGCTTATCAGTGACAATACTAAAGTTTCAAAAATGTTAGAAACAGATGTCAATAAATACATCAAAAAGTCAAACCTTGAAGAATTGATGACTTTTAAAGATGGTGGTAAAGTGGTTAATTTTTATGTAAAAGAAGGAAAAGACGAATACCACGTGGATGAATTTCTAATGTTTGTAAATGGTCTTAAAGAGATTACTCAAAACTCTAATATTGAAATTAATGGGAAGAAGCGTGAGGTAGAAGCCATTTATGTATCTATAGTTGGAGATGTAGATTTAAGACAGGTTTCTAGGATTACCAACAAAATGAACCTGAAAGGAAGTGAGTATATTAAAGATGTACCTGAGAAGAAAAATTAATATCTAGTATATCATGCAATTTCAGTCAATCAAAAAACTAATTATGTTAATCGCCGTTGTTGTAACTGTGTTCAGTTGCAACAATGGGTTAACATTACAAACCTATTATGTAGATAACGAGTTGAAACCGGGATTTCAGTCTTTGGATATACCAACCAGCTTTTTAGACATTGAGCAAACTAATTTAACGGAAAAGCAAAAAGAGGCTTATAACTCTATTGACAAGTTGAATATGCTGAGTTTTGTAAAATCTGATGATAACACAGAAGAATTTAATACAGAACTCGCTAAAGTAAAAACGATACTTAAAAACCCAAAATACGAAGAGCTTATTCGTGGCGGCAATGTAAGTGATGGGAAATTTATGGTCAAATTCCTCGGAGATGTAGAAAGCGTTGACGAGCTCATACTATTTGGCTATGCCAATGACAGAGGATTTGCAATAGTCCGCGTATTAGGAAATGATATGAATGCCAATGACTTGGTACAAGTCGCTATGTCATTTAAAGATATGGAAATGGATGACTCTAAAGTCAATGAGTTTATGAATTTTTTTAAATAAACTGACCTTTATTTAAAATGTTAATCGGAAGAATCGTCTTGGGTGTTTTGCTCAGGACGATTTTGTTTTAAGCTACTTTTAAACAATACGAAACCTACTATAACAGCTATAATTGACGTCATACAAATTAAACCGTATTTTATAATAGCATAATCTAAAACGTCAAAAATTCCTGAAACAAAAAGGGTAACAACAATTACGGCTATTATGTATAATGGAATACTATTTTTGGTCAATGGTATTCTCATATTCCAGTGTAATTACTTGGTGTAATGGCTTTAAGTTCTGTTTTTAAGTCGGCACTTACATTAAGTGTGTCAATAAAATTGGCAATTGAAGTTTGGGTAATAGCCTCATTGGTTCTTGTTAAACCTTTTAAGGCTTCATAGGGATTAGGGTAGTTTTCACGTCTTAAAATGGTTTGTATCGCTTCTGCAACCACAGCCCAATTGTTTTCAAGGTCTTCTTCAAACTTAGCTTCATTCAGTAGTAATTTATTTAGACCTTTTAAAGTAGATTTAAATGCTATTAAGGTATGACCAAAAGGCACGCCAACGTTTCTTAAAACCGTACTATCCGTTAAATCTCTTTGTAATCGCGATATCGGTAACTTACCAGCCAAATGCTCAAATAAAGCATTGGCTATACCAAGGTTGCCTTCACTGTTTTCAAAATCGATAGGGTTTACTTTGTGTGGCATTGCGGAGCTTCCAACTTCTCCTTTTTTAATTTTCTGCTTAAAATAATCCATGGAAACATAGGTCCAAATATCCCTATCAAAATCTATAATGATAGTATTGATACGCTTAAGGGCATCAAACAAAGCAGCCATGTGGTCATAATGCTCAATTTGTGTTGTTGGGAACGAATGCTGCAGTCCTAATTTTTCTTGTACAAACTTGGTTCCGAACGCCTTCCAGTCAATTTCTGGATAAGCTACTTTGTGTGCGTTAAAATTACCAGTTGCTCCTCCAAATTTTGCAGCACTAGGTATATCGTTTAATAGGTTGAATTGTTCCTTGAGCCTAACGGCAAACACCATTATTTCCTTACCGAGTCGCGTAGGAGATGCAGGTTGCCCGTGCGTTCTGGCAAGCATTGGAATTTGCGCCCATTCATTGGCTAATTCTTCAATCTTTTCCAATAAGCTAAAATATTCGGGTACATAAACATCGTTCATGGCATCCTTAATACTTAATGGAATAGCTGTATTGTTAATGTCTTGTGAGGTGAGACCAAAATGAATAAATTCCTTGTAGTCCGAAAGGCCTAAGCAATCAAACTTCTCCTTTATAAAATACTCAACAGCTTTAACATCATGATTGGTGACACTTTCAATATTTTTAACGGCTAAGGCATCTTCTGAAGTAAAAGATTTATAAATATTCCTTAAATCTTCAAACAACGAAGTTTCAATGTCTTTTAGTTGCGGTAATGGCCATTCGCATAATGCTATAAAATATTCTATTTCAACCAGTACGCGATATTTAATAAGAGCTTCTTCTGAAAAATAGTTGCCCAGTATATCAACTTTGTTTCGGTATCGGCCATCAATTGGCGAAATAGCATTAAGCGTGGAAAGTTCCATTTATTCGAGTTTTTTTGAAAACATCAAAGATAAAAAAGTTAGTCTGATGCACGAAAAGCTAAGCACGAAGTTTTTTAATCTTTCGGGTTATTTTTTAGCGTTTATTTTTTTAAGAATATGCTTGGCTCTTGCTTTAAAACCAGAACTTTGCATCTGATAATCGCGTTCTAAAATAAGAGCCAACTCTGGATGAATCCAATCAAATTCATTACCAAATAGAAAAAGTGTGTTCATGGCGTAAGCTTTTGGCGCAATTTTTTCGTCGTTAATCATCCAATCAAAACAGGCTTCAACTATTTTTTCTTTATGCTTTTGATTGAGTGCTTTTTTTATGGCATTATTAGTTTTAGAATAGTAGGCTTTAGCCAAGTATTCACAAACTTTAGCAACGGGTCTTACTGCAGAATCTAAATGTAGTTTTGAAATATGTTGCGTAAAAGTGTCTAAATGTGGTATAATAGCTTCAAGTTTATCACCACACATAAATTCAAAAACCCATGCCGCACGACACGAAATTTTGTTATCAACATTAAATAAAATCTCTAAAAGCGGTGCAATAAGTTTGGGGTTATCAATTAAAAGATTGGCATAATGGAGCCGTTTTTCTCTGGAATGATTAACATAATTTAATTCTTTATAAAGCGCTGCTTTTGTCAAAGGTTTGTTATTTTTAATGCTTCTAAAGTAACTAAATTGATATGATAAAAAAATTCCTTAAAAGATTGTTTTTACTATTGCTCATAGCTTTTGTAGTGGCACAATTTTTTGGTCCCGAGAAAAATGATGATAATCTCACTTCTGTAGATGCTTTTTTTGAAGAAACACAACCATCTGAAGAGGTTAAATTAATTTTAGAAAATGCCTGTTTAGATTGTCATAGTAATCATACACGTTATCCATGGTATAACAATATTACACCCGTAAACTATTGGCTGGCAGACCATATTGAGCATGGAAAAAATCATTTTAACGTATCAAAATGGGATTCGTATGATTTGAAAAAGAAAGATCATAAACTGGAAGAACTCATTGAAGAAGTTAAAGAAAAGCACATGCCATTGCCAAGCTATACATGGACGCATACCGATGCGGATCTTACACCAGAGCAAATAGGAGCAGTTATCAGATGGGCAAAGCATGTCCGTTTTGCTTATGCTTTACAGCTAAAGGAACCGCAATAAAAGTGTAGTGATTTGCTGAGAAAGAAACTTCTTGTTATTGGTTTTGTTTGGCCCGAACCTAAAAGTTCTGCAGCTGGTAGCCGAATGCTTCAGCTCATTACACTATTTAAAGAATTACAATTTGAAATTGTATTTGCATCGGCCGCAAAGACATCTGAAAGATCATTTGATTTTAATACAATAGGAATTGAAACAGCTTCAATACAACTGAATCATAGCTCATTTGATACATTCCTCAACGCGCTTAACCCAGATGTTGTATTGTTTGATAGGTTTATGACCGAAGAACAATTTGGTTGGCGTGTTGATGAGCATTGCCCAAACGCTTTAAAAATTTTAGATACCGAAGACTTTCATGGTTTGCGAAAGGGTAGAGAAGTGGCTTTGAAAAAGAGAGAGTCGTTTTCTAGCGTTCATCTTCAAAACGATATTACAAAACGTGAAATCGCCAGTATTTACAGATGCGATTTAAGCCTGATTATCTCAGAAGCTGAAGTTGATGTATTGAAATCAGTTTTTAAAATAGACGACTGCTTGTTGCATTATATTCCGTTTCTGCTCAATCCAGTTGAAGAACAAACTATAAAACAATTGCCAGCTTTTCAACAACGGCAACATTTTATAACTGTTGGCAATTTTTTACATCCACCAAATTACGATGCTGTTTTACACCTGAAAGAAAAAATTTGGCCATTAATAAAACAAAAGTTGCCCATAACCCAGTTGCACATTTACGGCGCTTATGCAACGCAAAAAGTATCGCAATTACATAATGAGAAAGAAGGCTTTGTGATTAAAGGCTATGCAGATAATGTTAATATAGTTATGCAAAATGCAAGAGTATGTTTGGCACCATTGCGTTTTGGTGCTGGGTTAAAAGGGAAACTTGTAGACGCTATGCAAAACGGTACGCCATGTGTTATGTCTTCCATAGCGTCTGAAGGTATGTTTGACGAATTATCGCCTAATGGTTTTATAGCGGACAGTGAAAATGAATTTGCTGAAAAGGCTGTTGCGCTTTATACTAATGCTGATTTGTGGTATAAAAAGCAAATCGATGGTTTCGATGTGATTGCTAAGCGTTTTGACGAAACTGATTTCAAAGACGAATTTGCATCAAAATTAGAAGGGCTTTTAAAAAGTTTGATGGCACACAGACAGAACAATTTTTTGGGACAAATATTGCAACACCAGTCTTTGCAGAGTACCAAATATATGAGCAAGTGGATTGAAGCCAAAAACAAATTTAAAGATACTTCTCAATAAGTTCTACTACACCTTTAGATGCCATTTTAGGAATAATGGTAACCTTTTCATTTGATGTTATAGCGGGTTTTGGATCTATGTAATAAACAGGTGTATTTGGTGGCGCATAATGCATTAATCCAGCCGCTGGGTATACTTGCATGCTCGTACCAATAATCACTAAAATATCTGCATTTTGGCAAATTGAAATGGCTTTTTCCATCATTGGTACATCTTCTCCAAACCAAACAATATGTGGGCGCAATTGATAACCGTTAGCGCACGTATCACCTAGTTTCACATCTTCAGTCCAAATTTTAACATCGTTTGGGTTACCTGTACTGCGTACTTTTTTGAGTTCACCATGGAGGTGCAAAACAGTTGAGCTTCCGGCGCGTTCGTGCAAATCATCTACGTTTTGGGTAATTATGGTAACATCGTAATCATTCTCCAAACGTGCTAAAGCTATATGTGCTTCATTGGGTTGTACGTCTTTAAGCTGGCGACGCCGCTGGTTGTAAAATTCCAAAACCAATTCTGGGTTTTTACTAAATCCTTCAGGTGTGGCTACTTGCATAACATCATGGCCTTCCCATAGTCCATCGTGGTCTCTGAAGGTTTTTACGCCGCTTTCGGCACTCATACCAGCACCCGTAAGTATAACCAGCTTTTTTTTCATTCTTTTAAATTCAAGATTTTTGTTTCCATATTTTATAAACCTCTGAGTTTACAAAATCTTCAAGTTGGTTAGAGCCATCGGGTTCTTTTTCTTCAATAAAGAGGATAAGCTCATTTTTATCCAGTCCTTTCTCAACCAATGCTTTGGCTATTTCTAAGGTTTCATCAAAATCATTCAAAAGACTTAGACTGACCATTCTGCCAAAATAGGCATCAATCAAATCTGGGTAATTGTCAACCATGTACCCATAATGGCTTTCGGCATTTTCAAAATCGTTTTTAAGAATATAGGTATTGGCTTTTAGAAGGTTAAGGAAATCGTCACCAGTTTCAAAAATGAGTTTGTCTATTTTCTCCAACGCCAAATCAAACTTCTCTTTTAAAATGAAATAATCTATTTGCTTCAAATAAAGTGTTGGATGATTGGGGTGGATTTCTGCAAACTCCTCGAGGGTTTGCTCGTAGATGTCTTCATCAAAACGACTGGCATATCCGGATTTTGCTATAAGAATAAATTTCTCTTTCCTCATATCGCCTTTAATTCTGCTTATGGCGTTGTAGGCTTTTTCAAACTCGCCATTTTCCGCATAGCTACGCGCTTTGGATAAGGTAAATACATTGTTCATTTTGTTACGATCTTTGCGATTTACCAATGACGAAGATTCTGGTTTTACAGTTAAGAACAACCTTTGGTACATTTCGCTAAGGTGCTCGCCAATTAAATAAATGTACAGGTCGTTAAACCATAAATTTTCACCGTCAGAACAAACTTTGTAATCGTGATAGTTTATGCCCGTAACATCAGAATAAAACCTGAAAGTAAAATAATAGGTGTGCTCGGGTATATTATAATGGTAGTTTATAAAATTGTAATAAGCACCATCTTTAATCTCTTTCAATATTTGATTAGAAAGCGTTTTGCTAGTATTATTTAAACCATCCAAAAATCCCCGAGTATAAGGATCTTTGGGGTCAATGTCCTGGTTATGGGTAACTATATTTAAGAACACATCAATATTAAACTTTTCATTAAATCCGTCGGTTTTTCCTTCATGGAAAGATTGCTCAATGTATTGTGCCAGTTCTACGACTTTAACTTCGTTTTCCTCTGACTGCTCCAGTAACTTGCAAGTGTTTTCTGTTTCCTTATCTTGGCTGTGATATTTTGTTGTACCCAAGGAAAGCAGTAACAGAACTGTAAGGATTTGTTTTGTTTTCATAAGTTATTATGTTGACAATAAATATACCGTTTTATGCAAGATTTAAAACTATTATCTCATTTAGAAAATTATTTAACCGAGAATAGACGAAAGCGCTTTGTGCAGGTGCTTAATCAGCGTACCAAGCATTTTACGGTAGCTATGGAAGATGTGTACCAACTGCACAATACCAGTGCCGTTATACGCTCTTGTGATGTGTTTGGTATACAAGAAATTAATGTTGTTGAAGAAATAAATACAAAACGCATTGATAGGGAAATTGCCATGGGTGCACAAAAATGGGTAGATATTAACCGGTTCAATTCCGTAAAGTCTTGTATTTCTGATTTGAAAACAAAAGGTTATAAAATCATAGCTACAACACCTCATAAAGAGGATTGTGATTTAATTGATTTTGACATTACCCAAAAGGCCTGTTTCTTTTTTGGTCGCGAAACCGAAGGTTTGTCAAAAGCTGTGATAGATAATGCCGATGGGTTTTTAAAAATTCCAATGGTTGGTTTTACGGAAAGTTTGAATATATCTGTATCGGCCGCAATTATATTACAACACGTTACATCAAAGTTGAGAAACTCAAATATTGATTGGAAGCTAACCGATAAAGAGCGTATTGAAAAGCGTTTTGACTGGGTTAAAAAAACACTTAAGGATTATGATGCCATTGTAAACAGATATTTATCTGAAAACCAAGTTGACTAACTGCGTTTTTTCCGCTCGTTATTTCTATTCAGTACTTTGTATTCTTCGTAGCATTGGCTTATGGCATCTAAAATCTGGAGATCGTTTGCGGTACGTATAAAGTCTCTGGAATAGTTACATTGGTTAACAATTTCGTCTAAATCGTATTTGTCAATCTGTAATAAAACGGTTAGCATTTCGCGGTCAAAGCGTTTGGCGAGTTGGTTTCGGATTTCGTCATCCTTTTTCATTTCCTTGAGTTTCCGCATTTGGTTGGGTTTTTTTCCAAACATTTTATAAAGGAAATCCGCAGGATTAAAAATAGCGCCGAGTACTTTATTTACAACGTTGGTTTGTCCGCCTTCATAGCCTGCATTTGGTATGCCTGAAATTCTAAATCTGTTGTTGGATGTTACGGGTACTTGGGCAATGTCAACCTCCAAATATCCAGTTAGTTTAAGTTGATTGACAACCACTTCCTCAAGCGCTAAAGCTAGTTCTGTCAGTTCTATTTCTGTATTCCCAAATTTTATCCAGTCATTGGTTACGCGTACTTTAATGGATTTGTAACCGATGTATGAAAGGTGTAGCGTATCGTTCACCTTTGCTCTGATATCAAAAACACCGTCATCGTTTGTTGTAGTACCAATAACTTGATTTAAGTTTACAATATTAGCATCTACCAAAGGTTCTCTGGTACTACTGCTTATAATCGTAGCTTGTACTCTTGTAGGCTCATTGTTGGTTTCTGTCTCTTGAGCAATGGAGATAAAGCTCAATAAACAAAACAAAAAAGTGAGATATAAATTAGCCGTTTTAAACATTGTTTGTAAAAGTACTAAACAAAAGGGATTTTACCAGTTTCAAAATATGTATTTGACTATATCTTAACACAATTTATGCCATAATTATTATTTTACGAATACATCTGAATTAACGCCTTGAACGTCTCGGTCTGTTTGAAGATGATCGTTTCTTTGAAGATTTTGGCTGGTCAGATCTACGGTTGCGACGTTCTTTTCTGTTTCCAAAATCAGAACTACGTCTTCTGTCTCTCCTGTCATCATTGTTTTTACGTCCGCGTCTGCGTTTGCCACTGTTATTTCTGCCTTTGTTTTCAGAGATTTCCACATTGACATAGCGGTCATTGTATTTAAAATCTTGGAAGAAGGCCAATACTTTGGCTTCATTCTCTGAGTCCGTGTTAAAAAAGGAAAAACTGTCCTTAACATCTACTTTAAATACGTCGTCTTTACCAAGTTCTAAAACGGCTTTTAGGAAATCTTTTAAGGACATCCAATCGTAACCATCTTTACGACCAACGTTGATGAAGTAGCGAGTTTCATTTTCTGAAACTTTAAAATCACCTGCCTTTCCACTATCACTGGAAACCGTTAAATTTTTTGCATTCTTGTAATAGTCGTAAAAACGGCTAAACTCCACAGAGAAGAATTTTTTAATCAATTCTTCTTTGTCGGTATCTTCAAATAATTCATTTATGCTTTCAAGAAATTTATCAATCTCATGGTTAACCTCTGTATTGTGTACCTTATTGGCCAAGCTCATAAGTTGCACTTCGCAAATTTCCATACCAGACGGAATGTCTTTTTTTTCAAATTGCTTCTTAATGATTTTTTCAATGCTCTTAATCTTGCGTAGTTCGCTTTTGGCAACAATCACCATAGAAATACCCGTTTTTCCGGCACGACCTGTACGCCCAGATCTGTGCGTATAGGTTTCAATTTCATCTGGCAATTGGTAGTTGATAACGTGCGTTATATCATCCACATCAATACCACGTGCGGCAACATCTGTAGCCACGAGCATTTGAATTTGCTTGTTGCGAAAAGATTTCATGACCAAATCGCGCTGATTTTGGCTTAAATCACCATGAAGTGCACCAGCGCTGTAACCATCTTCAATGAGTTTTTCGGCTATTTTTTGAGTATCGCGCTTGGTTCTGCAAAATATTACGGAGAAAATATCTGGGTTGGCATCTGCTAATCGTTTTAGTGCTAAATACCTATCACGACCGTTAACCAAATAGTATTCATGCGAAACTTGACTGGTACTTTCGTTTTTGTTTCCTACTGTTATTTCAATAGGATTAAACATAAATTTTTTGGCAATAGAAGCAACTTCCTTCGGCATGGTCGCTGAGAACAACCATGTGCTTTTATCTTTAGGCGTGTGTGAAAGGATATCCGTAATATCTTCGTAAAAGCCCATATTCAGCATTTCGTCAGCTTCATCTAAAACACTATAGTTGATTTTAGAAATATCAACCAAGCGTCGACTGATCATATCCTTCATACGACCTGGCGTGGCTACCACAATTTGCGCGCCTTTTTTTATTTGTCTGGCTTGCTCGGTAATGCTAGCGCCTCCATATATAGCAACAACGTTTAGGCCATTGCAATATTTACCGTAAAGTTTAAGCTCGTTTGTAATTTGAAGACAAAGCTCTCTTGTTGGCGATAAAATAAGTCCTTGTGTTGTACGACTGTTTATATCAATGTTCTCCAACATTGGAAATCCAAAAGCTGCGGTTTTTCCAGTTCCTGTTTGTGCTAGGGCAACAAGATCACGTTCTTCTTGTAAAAGAATAGGAATGGCTTTTTCCTGAATTTCACTGGGTTTTGTAAAGCCTAAATCGGTAATGGCGTTGAGCAAGTCTTCATTAAGACCTAAATCTTGAAAAGTAGTCATGGTTTAAATTTTGTACGTGGCGTTATTCTAAATTAAATGTGCTATTTAGAAGTAACTCGACATACGTTTTAACCTAAACCTTCTTATAACACTTTCCTCACCTTGAGGGACTAGAAATACAATGGCTTGAATTTCAAGGCGCAAAGATAGACTTTTATTTGGATTAGTTCTCTCTTGTTACAGTTATTACAGGTTCTGATTTTCCAAAGGGTTTTCCGTTTACAAAAGGAATTTTAAGTGTGTCGTTTTCTAGAATAATTTCAGCTTTTATCAAAATTTTGTAAAAATTCAACCAGCCTTTCTACCGCTTTGCCACGATGCCCAATTTTATTTTTTTCTTCTAAAGAAATTTCAGCAAAGGTTTTAGTATAGCCTTCTGCTTTAAAAATGGGGTCATACCCAAAACCTTTGTCACCTGATTTTTCATGAGTAATTTTACCACGGCAAATGCCCGTAAACTCATGGTAATTTCCGTTGAGATGTAATGCAATTACGGTTTTGAATTGGGCATTTCTGTTGGACTTGCCCTTTAGATTATCGAGCAGTTTGTCCATGTTGTCCTCGGCATTGCGCTGTGGTCCGGCATATCTAGCAGAATACACACCTGGTTCGCCATTTAAAGCATCAACTTCCAAACCCGTATCGTCTGCAAAACAGTCATAGCCGTAATGTTGTTTAATGTAATCTGCTTTTTGCTTGGCATTACCTTCAATTGTGGGTTGTGTTTCTGGGATATTTTCACGGCAACCAATGTCTTCTAAACTCAACAGTTGCATGTGCTTTGGTAGCATTTGCTTTACTTCGTGAAGTTTGTTTTTGTTGTTGGTGGCGAATACTATTTTCATTAACATTATTTAAAATCTGTAATCTGCAATTAATTCTTTGAGTTGTAACTTTAAATCTTCGCCAGAATCAAACACCATTTGTTCGTTATAGGGGAAGGGAATTGGGCCACCATTAATTAATGTTATATCATCAGCTGTGAGTGCGCGCCTATCGCCTCTGAAAGTGGCATAAAAATTTTCAAAAACGAACCCGCTATCAATATTAAACTGCTCAATAACTTCATTGTTGTTGTAGTCTACCAAAATAAGATTAGCTGTAATTTGTGATTGTTTGAACTGTTCAACCTCAAAAAGTCTTGCACGTACATTAATAAACTTATCTTCTTTAATATCGTTACCCAAACTGTCTTTGGCAACGTTACCATTTTCGTCAAGAACATACTGCCATCCATCTCTAATTTCTTGTTGGCGCAACACCTCACGTTCTCTCACTTGCTCTGGTGAAATGTTTATTTGTGCAAGTCTGAGCGTCATGCCATAGTCAAACTCTAGGCTGTCTTTTTCAAGCGAATGAAATTCTGTCCAAAATTGGTTTAACCCATAAGTATCAAAATCCAGTAGCGCATTTTCCAGTCGTTTCGGTATGATTTGATTTGTTCTATTTTCAATGCTTACCAAAACGTGAGATTTACCTCTTTCATGCGCTTCAAACATTAAGTTTCTGGTGTTTTGATAGTTTGGATTGATATCTTCAATATATTCCAAAGTGTCATAAGCATCTCTAATTTGAAGCTTGTCTTCAGTATTTAAAAGTGTTTGACTTTTACTGTAAAAATGGCTGGATACGTTTTCCCTGGCGACATTAATTTCTTGTGTGTAATCATTAATGTCAAAATATACTTCTCGGTTTTTTACCTTTAACGGCAATAATGGTATTATGGCATTTTGCCTTTGGTCCATAGCATTATAGGTTTCAAAAATACGCTGGTAATATTCTGGGTTCTTTGATGCTTCTAAGCCTTTAATAGCATTTAAGTCTCTGGTATTGGCCTTATCGTAAGCATCTTTTAAAAGTAAAATGAAATCTTGTTTTCGCTTAGCATCTTTATTGTTTTTTAAACGATTTACGGCTTTATAAATAGCTTCGTTATAATTGCCAGAAGTCAAGGCACGCTCAACTTTTCGTTTTGAGCTACAACCGAAAACCATAATAGTTAAAAACAACAATGTGATACTATTTCTCATAATCGAAGTTGTTTTGGTATCTATGAATGTAATTCAATAGCTGTGCCAAAAAATAAGAGGCTGTCTCAAAACTTCAAATTTTAGTCTTATGTCACATTGAGCGCAGTCGAAATGTATTGATTATGAATTATATAAGATTCTTCGACTGCGCTCAGAATGACATTAAAATAGGTTTTGAGACAGCTTCTACAAAAGTGTTGTTTTAAAATTACTTGGATTTTTTTTGGTTAAAAACCGGTAGGAGTTGTGTTTTTACTTGACCAAATCCAATACGTACGTCGTCATTTTCACAATAACCACGCATAACAACTGTGTCGTAATCGTTAATAAATTTACGTTCCGTACCGTCTTTCATTTTCAAAGGTTTTGTACCTTTCCAAGTAAGCTCCAGCATGGAGCCATAAGAATCTTCCGTTGGGCCAGAAATGGTACCGCTTCCCATCATATCGCCAGAGTTTACAGGGCAACCGTTAACAGTGTGATGCGCCAATTGCTGTGCCATATTCCAGTACATGTATTTGAAATTTGAACGGCAAACCGTAGTTTCCTTTGATCCTTTTGGCTGAATACCAACTTCTAAATTAATATCAAAACTATGCTTTCCAGTAGTACTTAAATAGGGTAGAGGCTTCGGATCTTGCTTTGGGCTTTCAACTCTAAAGGGCTCAAGTGCATCTAAAGTTACAATCCAAGGCGACATACACGATGCAAAGTTTTTGCCCAGAAATGGACCAAGCGGTACATATTCCCATTTTTGAATATCCCTTGCAGACCAATCGTTAAACACTACCAAACCAAAGATGTATTCTTCAGCTTCTTCAATAGGTATAGGTTCGCCAATATCATTGGCATCAGTGGTTATAAATGCCATCTCCAATTCAAAATCAACTAGCTTACTTGGACCAAATACAGGCTTTTCAGCACCTTCTGGTAGCATTTGTCCTTGCGGTCTGTGAATTGGTGTATGCGTTGTTACTATTGATGAGCTACGCCCATGATAACCAACCGGCATGTGCAACCAATTTGGCATTAATGCATTTTCTGCACCACGAAACATGGTGCCAACATTGGTAGCGTGCTCTTTACTTGCATAAAAATCCGTATAGTCACCAACATGTATAGGCACTTTCATTTCAATTTCATCTAATCGAAAACAAATAATCTCTTTGTGCTTTGTGTTGTGCTTTAGGGTTTCGTTGTTGTTGTCAAATATTTCAGCAACCCTATTTCTAACGGCACGCCAAGTTTTACGACCGTCAGCAATAAAATCGTTTAATGAATCTTGAAGAAAAATATCATCTGTTAACGGAATGCCGTCAAAATAACCCAACTGGTGCAACGCTCCAAGGTCAATGGCTGTATCTCCAATTCTTGTACCAATGGTAATAATATCGTCTTTGGTTAAAAAGACACCAAATGGTATATTTTGTATAGGAAAATCTGAATGTTTGTTGACATAAAGCCAAGAAGTTCTATTTGGATTATTTGCTGATAACGGCATAGGAATAATGTTGATTAATTGTTCATTAAATGGTATTCAAATCTACATGAATTTTCAATTTAAAACTAATGTAATTCGTATTTTTGATTTTCAATTTAACACCGAATTACAATTATGCAACGTGACGAACAGATTTTTGAATTGATACAAGCCGAACGCGAGCGTCAAACTAATGGAATTGAACTTATTGCTTCAGAGAATTTCACCAGTTATCAGGTGATGGAAGCTACGGGTTCGGTTTTGACAAATAAGTATGCCGAAGGTTATCCGGGTAAGCGTTATTATGGCGGTTGTGAAGTTGTAGATGAAGTTGAAAACATTGCTATTGAGCGCGCAAAAGCCTTATTTGGTGCCGCATATGCTAATGTACAGCCACATTCTGGTAGTCAAGCCAATACAGCAGTTTTCCACGCATGTTTGAAACCTGGTGATACTATCTTGGGCTTTGATCTATCGCATGGTGGACATTTAACTCACGGTTCGCCAGTAAATTTTTCTGGGCGTTTATACAAGCCTACTTTTTATGGTGTAAAAAAAGATACGGGCTATATTGATTATGAAATGCTCTCTGACGTCGCCGAAAAGGAAAAGCCAAAACTAATTATTGCTGGAGCTTCGGCATATTCCAGAGATATGGATTTTGAGAAGTTTCGTGAGGTAGCTGACAATGTAGGCGCTATTTTATTAGGCGATATTTCACATCCTTCAGGTTTAATAGCTAAAGGTATTTTAAACGATCCGTTGCCACATTGCCACATTGTTACCACGACGACGCACAAAACGCTCCGTGGACCACGCGGTGGTATGATTATGATGGGCGAAAACTTTGAAAACCCATTCGGAATCCGTCTTAAAAATGGAAACCTACGTAAAATGTCAGGATTGTTAGACTCTGGAGTATTTCCAGGAAACCAAGGCGGTCCGCTAGAGCATGTTATTGCTGCAAAGGCTATTGCTTTTGGAGAAGCACTGACCGATGACTTTTTACACTACATGTTACAGGTTAAGAAAAACGCCGATGCCATGGCGAAGGCTTTTGTAGCCAAGGATTACCATCTAATTTCTGGCGGTACCGATAACCACATGATGCTTATTGATTTGCGCAACAAGAATGTTACAGGTAAAGATGCTGAACAAGCGCTAGTTAAGGCAGATATTACTGTAAATAAAAACATGGTGCCTTTTGATACGCAATCGCCATTTGTGACTTCTGGAATTAGGGTAGGAACACCAGCAATTACAACACGTGGGCTAACAGAAGATGATATGGCCTATGTTGTTGACTTAATTGATGAGGTTATTAATAACTATGAAAACGAAACCGTACTTGAAGCTGTGGCCGAAAAGGTAAATGCCTTAATGAGTGATAGACCTCTATTTGTAAAGTAAAGTATAATAAGCCTAGGCATGGCGTTCCATAGTTTTCGAAGGTTTACTTGATTTCTTCAAATAAATTATTTTTTGATTATAAGTTCTCCAAGCGCATTGGTTTTTTTGTTTCCACCATAAATCAGATACCTTTTATCTGATATTTTATAATGTATTAGTGGCTTTAAATTAATTTGGCCTTTATTAAATTCTCTGGGGACTACTCTTTTTGCTTCACCTGTTTTGTCGTTAAAGGTATAGGCAACAGTGGTCATTCTATTTAAACCTTCTAGGATTCTTAGGTTTTCTTCGGTTGTTTTATGATGATCGTTATAATAAACCGTTAGTGTTCCGTTTTCATAAACAGGAAACACGCTTATAAACTCTTCACCCGTTCCCAATTCTGACACAGGAAAATTCATAGTTCCCGGTTGTGTATAATTTGGAATCGGAATTAACTGTATGCCTAAGACATCAATACTCAGCCATTGTATCTTAGGTATAAAATTGTTCCAATATAACTTGCCATCTCGGTTTAATGCAGTTACTAAAACATGTCCCGAGTCAAAACTATAAGTTGTCCAAGCTAAAGGCCATACGCCAAGTGTATCTGGTTCGCCTTTCCAATTTTTTTCCGTTAGTATAATGATACCACCGTCATCTCTTTCTATAAAGGCTACGTTTTTAAACCATTCATAATACAAACCTTTGGATTTTTTGGCATCTTTGCTCCCAAAAGCCAAATAGATGAAATCTGGAAAGGAAATAAAATTGGTCTTTATGACCTTACCTTCATTATAATCAAAAACGATATCATATAAACCACCATAGTACCATTGGCGTTTACCGCTTTTTTTTAATGGGGAATAAAAGCCAGCTATGTGCAACCTGTTGTCTTTGGTTGGAACTACGGTACAGTCTGCTAGATAATTATCTTGTACTTCTATTTTGGTTTCTTTTCGGTTGTAGTTGTTATTGGCTTCGTATGCGTATAGAATAACGTTATTAAACTTAGTTTTCTCACTCTTATCTCTGTAACTTTCTATAACGGTAAAAACAATATCACCACTTTTTGTGAATTTTGTATCTGAAAATTTGAACGACCAGACCCTTTTTTGTTCTGAGGTTATAGAGTTGGTGTCGGTAAAGACCTTATTTAAATTTTTGTCAACAAGAACCAAATTGTATTCTGCGGTAGTACTCCCATTATTCTTAATGACATGAGTTATCAAATACTTTGTGCTGTCATTTGAAATCTTAAATAAAAATTCCCCTTTTTCTGATGGGTTTTTTACAGTTTTTGAGAATATATTTATGCTATTTGCAATCTCATTGTCTTTGACTTCTCTTGCAAAAAAACTATACCGATTAAGGGTTTCATTATAATAAGAGAGCATTAAAAACAACTTTTCACCAACCATGACATAATCCCTTATTTCATAACCTCTTATAATTTCAAATGGTTTAGTGGAAATTAGACTTTTTGTTTTGGCATCATACGTTTGGAAGAAGAACTCCTTTTTTGTTCTGCTTATAGTGTAAATAGTGTCATTTTTAATCCCAGCAATGGCCATAATATTGCCTTTGTCTTTGGGTATAGCCTCACTAAAATTCAGCGTGTTGTTTCCGACTTTAAACTGTGCTAAAATAGTCGTTGTTATGAGCAGAAATACAAGTGTAAATAATTTTTTCATTCTTTGAATAAAACCGAATTATACTATCAAATAAAAGATACGGAATTAAAAGAATATCTAAAAAAACAACTTAATTTTTATAACAACTTTAAGACATTGGTTTATGCTTCTGTAAGATTAAGAATAGCATAATGATTTTGAAAGATTTTAGGACTTCACTTCGTGTATTTTGATAGAAATTGAACTGTTGGTTTTTTAACCTATTTGAATTTATGATGTAAAACGGTGGTGTTGCTTCTTAGAGCTTCTAATAACGTGATAGCGAATTTATACAGGTATGAAAACTTTTAAGACATCATCCAAAATTCGTTCCTCAGAAATCAATTCACCATTTAATTTTGGCGCTTTTACACCATTTTTAAATTCAATATTTCCTTTAAAAACACGAGCTTCATCCCATAGATTTTCATCAATAAAAGTTTGAAGTGTTTGCGCGCCACCTTCAATAATGATAGAATTTATGTTTTGAGTATAAAGCACATCACAGATTTGTTGAGCTATATGATTTTTGTCTTTCCAATTAATTGGTTTAAAGGTCTGTTTGATATCCTCTTTTTTCTCATGTCTCTTTTCTAACTTCTCAAATCTATTTTTTTCGGAAGTTATTACAATCGTTTTCGCCTTATCATCAAAAACAGAATAGCTCTTATCCAATTTCAATGCCCTATCCAAAACCACGCGAGTAGGATTTAATCCTGTCCAATCTCTAACCGTTAAGCTTGGATTGTCTTCAATAGCAGTATTGGTGCCTACTAAAATAGCGTGTTCCTCGGCACGCCATTTATGGACCAATTGGCGCGAATAGCTGTTTGTAATCCAAACAGGTTGTTGTCCTTCTTTTGAAGTTGGCGCAATAAATCCATCTTTTGTTTCAGCCCATTTTAAAATAATATAAGGACGTTTTTTTGTATGAAATGTGAAAAAGCGTTTATGGTGTGCTTTACATTCATTTTCCAAAACACCAACAATAACTTCGCAACCTGAAGCTTTTAATTTTGCAATGCCTTTGCCAGCAACTTCAGGATTATCATCAATACAACCTATAACAACTTTTGGAATCTTATGTGCAATAATTAAATCGCTACATGGTGGAGTTTTTCCAAAATGACTGCATGGCTCTAACGTTACGTAGAGCGTGCTGTTTTTTAAAAGCGATTTATCTTTAACCGCATTAATGGCATTAACTTCGGCATGTGGTCCGCCATACGGATTGGTAAAACCTTCGCCAATAATCTTACCGTCATATACAATAACAGCGCCAACTATTGGGTTTGGTCGTGTAGTACCTAAACCGTTTTTGGCAATCTGCAACGCACGTTTTATATAAGTTTCGTTGGTCGACACTTACAATTTAATTTTCACAGATTCCGTTTTGTCAATACTATAGGTGTGCGAAAACCCAAGCACTTTATATTTTATGTCACCAATGTATTGCACTTCTAATTTCTGACTAAATAAACTGCCCAAAAGTCCGCTTAAATTTTTGTCTCTTATAAGTTCTTTGGTTTCAATTTTTGCAGTTAGTGGTATGGTGAATTCATTTTTTGCGGGTACTTTAAAAGCTTCAGAAGATACCGTTGCTAAAGCATTGCCATTAATCATAACTTTAATTTCATCGGTTTGTAACTCGCCACCAATACTGTTTGGGTTTTTAAATAGTGCATTAGCTTTTAAGGTGATAAATTGTCGGTTAGATTCTACAATTTTTATTTTATTTACACCAATAAATTCTGGTTTTTCTTTCACCTTACACGATGAAATTGTGGTAAAAACTGTTAATAAAATGAGTGATTTCTTCATAGTTTAAAGTTAAGATTTGTACTATCTTCACTTCACAAAAATACTATTTTAAAGTGAGCGAAACCGCTATAACTATAAGAGAAATTCAACCCGAAGATGACGGCAAAATCGCCACTGTAATTCGTTCTGTTTTAATAGAATTAGGTGTGCCAAAAGTTGGCACGGCTTACGAAGACAAAGCCTTAGATTGTATGTATGAAACCTATAAAGCTTTTAACAAAGCCTATTTTATTATTGAAAATGAAACTACCATTTTGGGTGGCGCTGGTATTTCGCCCTTAGATAATTTTGAAGGCAACGTTTGCGAACTTCAAAAAATGTATTTTTTACCCAAAGCACGTGGCAAAGGTTTGGGTTTACAAATGATGCAACGTTGTTTGGACTTTGCTAAACAAGTAGGTTTTGAACAGTGTTATTTGGAAACTATGCCGTACATGGATAGCGCTCGGAAATTGTACCGAAAAGTTGGTTTCAAATCTATCGATCAACCTATGGGAAATACAGGGCATTATTCATGTAACGTATGGATGTTGAAAGATATTTAATCCTATGAAAATTACGGATTTAAAAATAATTTTTCATAACGAACTGAATGCCATTTACGGTAGAGAAGAAGTAGAGTCTATCTTTTTTATTTGTACTGAATTTTATTTTGATTTTCCCAGAATTCAATTGATTTTACAGCCAGAATTCACAATTTCAAAAAACGAATACGATACGGTTTTTAAAACACTTAACCGTCTAAAAAATAACGAACCCATTCAATATATTTTAGGCGAAACAGAATTTTATGGTTTAAAATTTAAAGTAAATAAACACGTATTAATACCACGTCAAGAAACAGAAGAATTAGTCAACTGGATGATTCAAAGTTTAAAGTTAAAAGTTAAAAGTCAAAAGTTTGCTGTTACTTCGAGCGCAGTCGAGAAGTCTCTTCAAAACCAACTTAATATTTTTGATGTTGGCACAGGTTCAGGATGTATAGCCATAAGTTTGGCTAAGTATTTGCCCAATGCTAAAATCTATGCTCTGGATATATCTGACGAAGCCCTAAAAGTCGCAAAGCAAAATGCACAACTAAATAATGTAAATATCGAATTTATCAAAGCAGACATACGCGATACTTTAAATTGGAATTTGTTTTTTGAAAATTTGGAATTTGATATAATCGTATCAAATCCACCATACGTACGCCAGCTTGAAAAAGCAGAAATTAAACCTAATGTGTTAGACTACGAACCGCATTTGGCACTTTTTGTTAAAGACAATAATCCGTTAGTGTTCTATGATGCGATAGCCAACTTCGCATCAAAATATTTGAAACCCAACGGGCAATTGTTTTTCGAAATCAATCAGTATCTTGGCAATGAGACAAAACAATTATTAAAGGATTTCAACTTTAAAACTATAGAATTACGGAAAGATTTAAATGGTAATGAAAGAATGTTAAGTGGAACTAAGATTGACGATTTATGATTAACGATTTGTTATTTTAAAATATGTTTCAGTCATTTCGAACGCAGTGAGAAATCTCATAATTAGAAACAGATAATGAGTACAATACAACAAAAACTAACCCAACTTCGTAACGAACTTCGCGAGCACAATTACAACTATTACATACTTGATAAGCCAACAATCAGCGATTATGAATTCGATATGAAGTTAAAAGAACTTCAAGCTTTAGAGGAAGCGCACCCAGAATTTTATGATGCCAATTCGCCAACACAACGCGTAGGTGGCACTATTACTAAAAACTTCAATACAGTTGTGCATGATTTTAGGATGTACTCGCTAGATAACTCCTACTCCAAAGAAGACTTGCAAGATTGGGAAACGCGCATCAAAAAATTAGTGGATGGTGATTTGCAATACACTTGCGAACTGAAGTATGATGGCGCATCCATGAATTTAACCTACGAAAACGGAAAGTTAATTAGAGCAGTAACTCGTGGTGATGGTGTTCAGGGTGATGAGGTGACCACCAATGTAAAAACCATTAAAACCGTACCATTACAATTAAAGGGCGATTTTCCAGAGCGTTTTGATATCCGAGGCGAAATTATTCTACCAATTGCGGGTTTCAATAAAATGAATGAAGAGCGCATTGCCAATGGCGAAGAACCATACCGCAATCCACGAAATACAGCATCAGGTAGTTTAAAATTGCAAGATAGTGCCGAGGTTGCCAAAAGACCTTTGGAATGTCTGCTATACAGTATAAAAGGCAATAATCTTAATATTTCCACTCAATTTGAGGGTTTGCAAAAAGCGCGCGTTTGGGGTTTTAAAGTACCACAAGAAGCCAAATTGGTAAACTCCATTGATGAGGTTTTAGAGTTTGTAAATTATTGGGATAAAGCACGTCACAACTTGCCTTATGAAATTGATGGCGTCGTCATAAAAGTGAACAGTTTGTATCAGCAAGATGAATTGGGTTTCACCAGCAAAGCGCCACGTTGGGCTATGGCATACAAATTTAAAGCCGAACAAGTTAGTACCATTTTAAATGAAATCACTTATCAAGCTGGGCGAACTGGCGCTATTACTCCAGTGGCAAATTTAGAACCTGTGGCACTTGCCGGAACCATTGTAAAACGCGCATCACTGCACAACGCCGACCAAATTGAAAAACTAGATGTGCGAGTAGGCGATACTGTTTTTGTTGAAAAAGGTGGCGAAATTATTCCAAAAATTGTTGGTGTAGATTTAAGTAAACGATCAGTGGATTCCAAACCTACGGTTTATATCACGCATTGCCCAGAATGTGGAACGGAATTGATTCGTCCTGAAGGTGAAGCCAAACATTATTGCCCAAATGAAGCCAGTTGTCCACCACAAGTTATAGGTCGTATTCAGCATTATATTTCCAGAAAAGCTATGGATATTGAAGGTTTAGGTGGCGAAACTGTTGCGCTTTTAGTGAAGGAAAACTTAATTTCTAATTATGCCGATTTGTATGAATTAACAACCGAACAAGTTATTCCGTTGGAGCGCATGGCAGAGAAAAGTGCCGAAAATTTAGTGAATGGTATTGAAGCTTCAAAGCAAATTCCGTTTGAGCGTGTATTGTTTGCATTAGGCATTCGATTTGTGGGCGAAACTGTTGCGAAAAAACTCGCCAAACATTATAAGTCTATCGATAATTTGATGCAAGCTTCCGTTGAAGATTTGGTAACAGTTGAAGATATTGGCCAACGTATTGCCGAAAGTGTTACCGAGTTTTTTAAGGATGACACAAATATTGAAATTGTCAGCAGATTAAAGTCTTATGGTGTACAATTAAAAATTTCAATGGAAAAATTAGCTAACCAAACCGAAAAGCTAAAAGGTTTATCTATTGTGGTTTCAGGTGTTTTTCAAACGGTATCACGTACTGAGCTTAAAAAATTGATTGAAGATAATGGTGGAAAAGTAGGCAGTTCTATTTCATCAAAAACCAGTTATTTGGTTGCTGGAGATAAAATGGGGCCAAGCAAGCGTACCAAAGCAGAGAGTTTAGGTGTGACAATTATTTCTGAGCAGGCGTTTTTGGAGATGATATAATAATTTTGTTTTGAATGAATTATGGAGTTTTTAATAGATTATGGACTAACTGGTCTTTGCATTTTCATACAGTTAATTATACTTGGTTTTTGTGCCTATTACTATTTAAAAACAAAGTACATTGAAGGTATACTTCTCTTTTTGGCAGCACTTTTGTCAATTTTATACACACCCATAGATAGCTTACCTTCTAAAAGATTTGTTAATGGGTTATTAAATATGCAACAGTTTCAATTGATTTCTAGTTTGTATAATTTGTTTTCCTTAATACTTTACACCATTGGATTTTCAATACTTGTTATTCGATTTGTTAAAATTTATAAGAGTCGTTTCTAAGGGAGAATAATTACTAGTTTTTGATACAGTTTTTGGCTTTCTCTCTTCAAAATGAAATATTAATCTTACATAAAAAACAGCGTTTTATCGATAAAACGCTGTTTTTTTTCGTTTAATTGTAATTTTTGATTATGTTTGTCCATATAAATGAACTTTTGAATGTTGTTGAGTAGATTGATAAAAGTGATATTGGTGCTCTTGGGTATATCTTATATCATACTTGAGGTGTTAAAGCATGAGGTTTCAGCTTCTGTTGTAGCAGCGACAATGTTTATATTGCTTACATATTTGTATCATATTACCACTTTCGATAAAAGGCGGTACTTTCTTTTATTTCTAATAGCATTCAGTTTAGGTAAAATTCTGGAAGCCTACACCTATGTTTTTGTAGATGTGAATAGTGAACCTGATTACGGATATTACATTTCAAATGGTTTATATATGCTGTCTTATACTTTCTTAATTATTCAGTGTATAAGCTCAATGAATATGAAAGTAGTTTTATCAAAATTCTTTGTAACTATTGCTATACTTATTGTTTTGGGCGTGTTCTGTGTTACATTAATTACGGAAACTACGCAATCTATATTCAACTTTTCTGAATATTTACTGGAATTTGTTTACAATGCTATTATAATGATATTATTGTCATTGTCATTAATCAATTACATGTACAGAGATAGTAAGAAAGCCATATTGTTCTTCATAGCATCTATGTTTATTTTCTTTTCAGAAATGATTCAAATGGCATATTACTATATAGCAGAATTGGAATTTTTGGCTGCTATTTATTCGGTTTTTCTGGTCAGCGCCTTTGCTATATTCTATGTTCAGTCTCAGTTAAAACTAGAGGCTCCGAGAGCATCATATTTTGAGAATCAACTACACTCTTAATTCAATTTTAAAAACGGAATATTTTTACGTTCCCTATACAATATAACCGCACTAACTGTAAAGGTTAAAATTGCGGTGTAAAATAAAACACCGCCATCGCCTTTTACTTCAATGCCCAACTGGGTTAGGTGCATCATAATGGCACCACCAATAATTCCTAAAGTTAAACCTGCACCAATCCAAACTGTTTTTGGGATTAATAATAATATACCGGCTATAAGTTCTAAAATACCAATGCCAATTCTACCAAAGGGTTCAAGTCCTACGGTTTCGAAAATGTATACACTATCTGGATGTGCTGTAAATTTAAAGCGTAAAGTTTGAATTAGGATAATTGCGACTATAATTCTTAAAGCGAGCGTCAATTTCTTTTGCATTACTAATTGATTTTTAAGTTAATGCTAACTTAGACGTATGCTATTTATGACGCTTACACTTTTTAAACAATAATTGAAGGATGTTCTTTGGCGGATGTTTTTCCAGATTCGAAATAAAAGTCAATTCTTCCAAGATACAGCCCATAAGCTCCAACTTGATTGACCAAGACATTTTTGCCCACACTGTTTTTTTCAATTGTTGGCTTTTTCAAAAACGTATGGGTGTGACCTCCGATTATTAAATCTATATTTTTTGTTTTGCGGGCAAGGATTAAGTCTGATACTTTTTGTGGCGCATTTTTGTAATGATAACCAATATGGGATAGGCATATCACCAAATCGCACTTTTCATCTTGTTTCAAGATCTTGGCCATATCTTGGGCAATTTCAATAGGATCGTAATAAAGGGTTTCTTTATATTGTTCCTTTCCTACCAAGCCTTTTAGTTGAATTCCTAAGCCGAAAACACCGATTTTCACGCCGTCTTTTATGAAAATCTTATAGGGTTTTACCAAACCGTTTAACACAGTATTTGAAAAGTTATAGTTGGCGGAAATAAAATCGAATTCGGCATGTGGCAATTGTGCGTGTAAACCATCAATGCCATTATCAAAATCATGATTTCCGATCGTAGCCACATCGTATTTTAACATGCTCATCAGCTTAAATTCCAGTTCGCCTCCGTAATAGTTAAAATATGGCGTACCCTGAAAAATATCACCAGCATCCATTAGAAGTGTATTTGGGTTTTCTTTTCTAATTGTTTCAATAATATTGGCACGTCTGGCTACGCCACCTTGGTTGGGGTTTATTTTATGATCTGGCCCAAAAGGATCTATATGGCTATGCACATCATTAGTGTGCAAAATTGTAATTTTGGTGGCTTTGGCCGTCTTAAAAGCTGTAAGCGTTGGAAACCCCAATCCAATTAAAGATGCTGAAACAGCGGTTTTTTTAACAAATTCTCTACGCTTCATAATTAGCTTTTTAATCTTATAAACCTGTTGTCAATTGATGGAGCTATCGTATCTCTTTCACTGAAATAGTCTAACAGAACATTTCTAATTTTGTAGTTTAATTGGTATAGACTGTCATTTGGTTTAAAAAAAGACATGTTGTCTCCACCTTTGTACAGATAATCGTTTGTGGCTACATAATATGTTTTTTTAGGGTTCACAGGTAAATTGTTTACAGTGAACTTTGATAAGGAATAATCATCATTGAGTGTTATTTGTAACCCAAAAATGGGATGCGCTTTTTTCTTTTTTGATAAAAACTTTACCATTTCAACAACTTGTCTGCCTTTTAATGCCACCACAACAACATAATTTTCAAAGGGCATAACTTGATATGCCGTTTTGGTTGTAATATTTCCTTTTGAAATTATAGATCGAATACCACCATGATTCAATAAAACCAAGTCTATTTGATTGCCCGTACGTTTTTGAAAAATAGGATTGGACTGCTCAAATACCGCATCGGCCATAAGATTGCCAATGGCTGTATTGAGCTCACCGTCGTTTTTAGAATAGGTGTCTGGGCTATAACTAATAACCTTGTCCATATCCTTGTTTACCCTTTCTCTGTAAGGCACAATAAATTTTTCAACTTCAGCATTTACAGGTATAGTGTCATTTATCTCAATGCGTTTGCCTTTTATCTGGCTAAGTTTTTTGGAGTCGTCGCATGATGCAAAAACCATTATTGAGGCTATGAGAATTATGAATCTAAAAAACATAAAACAGGTTGAAGTTGGTTAACAATAAAGAGTGCTTTTACTACATTTGTAAACGCATATAAATATAAATGTTTTTAGAAGCTTTAAAATTAAAATCCAATCAAAAATTTGTTAACCGTTTATTGGTTAACAGAAAACCTAACTTCTCGGTCAAAAAAGCAAAATATATTGGCGTGTTATTACATTCTGAGAATCAGGTTGATGAGTCAAGCATGAAAAATTACCTGTCAAGTATGGGTTTTAAAGCTGAAAATATTAGCACTTTAGTTTATAATCCCAGAGTTAAAGACCAAGAACTGCCCAATAACGTATTTACCAAAAAGGCTCTTGGATGGCGTGGTAAGATTAAAAATGAAAATGTAAAACATTTCACAGAACATAAGTTTGATGTTTTAATTTGTTACTTTTTAGGGAATAATAATGAATTGTACCAAATTGCCGCAATGTCTGAGGCAAATTTTAAAGTTGGTATTTCAGATGCTGATGAAAGGCTTTTCGATTTGATCATTAATGTAAAGCCTGAAAACTTTAATCTTTTTCAAAAAGAACTAAAAAAATATTTAACACTATTAAACAAAATATAATGACCCAATTTGTTGGAACAGGCGTAGCCTTGGTAACACCTTTTAAAGACGACCTATCTGTTGACTATAATGCGCTTACGGATTTAGTAGAATACAATATTGAAAATGGTATTGAATACTTAGTTATTAGTGGCACTACAGGCGAAAGTGTAACAATTACTAATGAAGAAAAAGTGGCCATTACCAAACACATCATTAAAGTCAATAATAAAAGATTGCCCTTGGTTTTGGGAATTGGTGGCAATAACACAAATGCTGTAATTAATGAAATCAAAACAACAGATTTATCAGGAATTGATGCATTGCTGTCCGTTTCGCCATATTACAGTAAACCTACTCAAGAAGGTATTTATCAACACTTTAAGGCAATTTCAGAAGTTTCACCAATTCCAATTATAGTCTATAATGTTCCTGGTAGAACATCAAAAAACATGTTGCCAGAAACTACCTTGCGTTTAGCTAGGGATTTTGATAATATCATAGGTGTAAAAGAAGCTGGTAATAATGTTGCCCAATACTTAAAATTATTAAAAGATAAGCCTAATGGTTTTCATATTATTTCTGGCGATGATGATTTGGCGTTACCAATTGTGTTAGCTGGTGGTTCTGGTGTAATATCTGTAATAGGTCAGGCGTTGCCTAGGCAATTCTCAGATATGGTAAGGCAAGGTATTGCCAAAGATGCCAAGCAAGCATTTGAAGCGCATTTTAAACTAATGGACATTACAAGTTTAATTTTTAGTGAAAACAATCCCGCAGGTATAAAGGCAGTGTTGGAAAATATAGGTATTTGTGCCGCCAATGTCCGATTACCACTTGTTCAAGCTACTGACCAGCTTAAAAAAGGCATAGCACAAGAGCTCAAAATCATTCAAAATAGTTAAACTTTTTGTAATCATTAAACTTGCTCCAAATTATGAAGTATTTTGGCACAAATAACATTTTTATAAAACGTTATTAATTTGTAATTTTGCAAACTGTTTTTGTTTATGAAAAAAGCCCATTATATTTTATTATTAGCAATTGCTACACTGTTCTCGTGCTCTGATTTTCAAAAGGCTATGAAATCTGAAGATACTGCACTTAAATTTAAAATGGGAACAGAACTGTTTGACGCAGGGAAATGGGGCAAAGCCAATAGATTGTTTGAGCAAATAGTACCAGCTTACAGAGGTAAACCACAAGCTGAAAAGCTAATGTACATGCATGCTATGTGCTTTTACAATTTAGAGCAGTATTACCTGTCTAGTTACAGATTTGAACAGTTTGCAAATTCGTATTCAAAAAGTGAGAAAGTAGAAGAAGCCTCATTCTTATCGGCAAAGAGTTACTATTTTGAATCACCAATTTTTTCAAAAGACAAAGAAGAAACAGTAAAGGCTTTGGAAAAAATGCAATTATTTATCAATGCATTTCCAGATTCCGAATATTTGCCAGAAGCTAATAAACTCATAAAGGAATTAGATTTTAAACTTGAGAAAAAAGCTTTTGAAATTGCAAAGCAATACAACAGAATTTACGATTATAAAGCTTCAATAAAATCATTCAATAATTTTTTGTTGGACTTTCCAGGTTCAACCTTGCGAGAAGATGCCTTATATTACCGTTTTAATTCTGAATATAATTTAGCAATATTGAGTATTGAAAGTAAAAAGCAAGAGCGTATTCAAGTTGCTCTTGACGATTACAATACCTTATTAAAGGCATATCCCGAAACAAAATACAAAGAAGAAGCCACAATTTTAAAAGAAAAATTAGAGACTGAAAAAACACAGATTTAAAATAAGTTTAAAAAGCACAATATGGACTTAAAAAAAACAGATGCACCAGTAACAACACTGACCTATAACAGAAATGAAATAGATGCTCCAACAAACAACATTTATGAAGCCATTTCTATTATTTCAAAACGTGCAGAACAAATCAATACCGATATCAGAAAAGAATTGGTAGACAAGCTCGAAGAATTTGCAACCTATAACGACAGTTTAGAAGAAATTTTCGAAAACAAAGAGCAAATAGAAGTTTCAAAATTCTACGAAAAATTACCAAAGCCACACGCACTTGCCGTAAAAGAATGGCTTGAAGATAAAATTTACCACAGAAACACAAACGAGACAGAGCAAGAGTAAAATTTCTATGTCTCTTCTTAAAGACAAAAACGTACTATTGGGCATAACCGCAGGAATTGCGGCTTACAAAACTGCACCATTATTACGTTTGTTTATTAAAGCTGGTGCTAATGTAAAAGTTGTAATGACGCCAACGGCAAAGGAGTTTGTTACGCCGTTAACGCTTTCAACGCTATCCAAAAACCCTGTTGTGTCATCGTTTACAAATGAAGATGATGATAATGCGCTTTGGAACAACCATGTTGAGTTGGGACTTTGGGCAGATATTTTTGTTATAGCTCCTGCAACGGCAAACACAATGTCTAAAATGGCAAATGGCGTCTGCGATAATTTATTGATGGCTACTTATTTGTCTGCAAAATGCCCAGTGTATTTTGCGCCAGCAATGGATTTGGACATGTACAAACATCCATCAACAAAATCATCCTTTGAAAAACTGCAAAGTTTTGGGAATACTATGATACCTGCTACAAGTGGTGAGTTAGCTAGTGGCTTGGTTGGTGAAGGCAGAATGGCTGAGCCAGAAGATATTATTTTCTTCATAGAATCGGATATTTTGAGCCAGTTGCCATTAAAGGGAAAACAGGTTCTCATTACTGCTGGTCCAACTTATGAACCCATTGATCCAGTGCGTTTTATAGGAAACCACTCAAGTGGTAAAATGGGTTTTGAAATAGCAAATGCTGCAGCAAGCTTAGGGGCAAATGTGATTTTGGTAACCGGACCAACGCATCAAAAAACAGATCATAGCCATATCAATGTTAAGCCTGTTGTCACTGCAAATGATATGTACAATGAAGTGCATAAACACTTCAAATCATCAGATATTGCAATACTTTCCGCAGCGGTTTCAGATTACAGACCAAAAAATGTTGCCAAACAAAAAATAAAAAAGAAAGATGCAACGTTTTCTATTGAGTTGGAAAAAACAACAGATATCTTAAAATCTTTAGGGGAAATTAAAAAAGACCAGTATTTAGTGGGCTTTGCACTTGAGACTAATAACGAATTGGAAAATGCAAAAGGCAAGCTAAGCTCTAAAAATCTTGATTTAATAGTGCTCAATTCGTTGAATGATAAAGGTGCTGGTTTTGGAGTATCCACAAATAAGGTTACATTTATCGACAAATCAGGTCAGACCATAGAAGACGAACTCAAATCCAAGGCCGAAGTGGCTAAGGATTTGATGCAATTAATTATAAAGCAAATAGATGCGTAAATATTTAGCTATACTTTTATTTTTTGTAATAACATTCAATTACTCTCAGGAGTTAAATTGTACGGTATCCGTTGTATCCCAGCTTACAGGTAACGACAATAACGTGGTGTTTCAAACGTTGGAACGTCAGCTCAATGAGTTTATTAACAATACGCAGTGGACCGACAAAAAGTTTAAAGCGCAAGAACGTATAGATTGCAGTATGGTGCTTAACGTCCAAGCATACAATAATGACAGCTTTTCGGCGACCTTGCAAGTACAGGCGTCCAGACCTGTTTTTAATTCTTCCTATGCCACGCCAGTTTACACTTTTAATGACAGAGACTTTCAGTTCATTTATCTAGAGTTTCAGAATATGGTGTACAATCCTGTTCAGTTTGAATCTAATTTGATATCGGTTATTACCTTTCATATTTATATGATTCTTGGTATGGATGCCGATACCTTTACACCAAATGGCGGCGATGAGTTTTACCGACAAGCACAAACCATAGCAAATTATTCGCAACAAGGCAACGCTACGGGTTGGCGTTTGGAAGATGGGCTTAACACACGCTTTGCTATTATTGATAACGTGTTATCGCCATTATACAAAGAATTTAGGCAATCGCTATATAAGTACCATCGCGAAGGTTTGGATGTGATGAACAAAGATTTAAAAGAAGGGAAATCTAAGATTAGCGAATCTATCATGGGCCTTCAAAAAATGCACAGCCGAAGACCAAATTCATTTTTAATGCGTGTATTTTTTGATGCCAAGGCAAACGAAATACAGCAGGTGTTTAGTGGTGGCCCAAATGTCAATATTTCCAGACTGGTTGAAACCTTAAACAGAATTTCGCCCACTCAAGCTTCCAAATGGAATAAAATAAAATTCTAGCTTAAATTTCAACACAGTATTCTTAACATATAATACTGCAAAATTGTAGTTTTGTATAACTAAATGTAGCGCTTTGCTTTCAGCTTTAAGTATAAAAAATTACGCTTTAATTGATGAACTTCAGGTAAGTTTTAATGATGGATTTTCTATTATTACTGGCGAAACTGGAGCAGGAAAATCCATTCTTCTTGGTGGGTTGAGCCTCGTTTTGGGCAAACGTGCGGATTTAAGTCAAATAAAGGACAGTACAAAAAAATGCATTATAGAGGCGGTTTTCAACATTGCAAATTATGATTTGAAGCCTGTTTTCGATGCCTCGGATTTGGACTATGAACCACAAACCATTATAAGGCGTGAAATACTGCCATCTGGTAAATCTCGTGCTTTTGTCAATGATACGCCTGTAAACCTTGAAAACCTTTCGACTTTAAGTTCTCATTTGTTAGACATCCATTCGCAACACCAAACTTTACAACTGGTGAACGACAATTATCAATTTATGGTTATTGATGCTTTGGCTAATAACAGCGCATTAATAAGTTCATATAAATCAGACTTAAAGGATTATAAAGCTTTACAAAAACAAAAGGAGCAGTTAGAATCAAATAGGGTAGAAGCGAAACGTGAATACGATTATAATCTCTTTTTATTAAAAGAATTAGAAGAAGCTCAATTAGAAGTTGGTCAGCTCCAAAATTTGGAAGAAAGCTATGAGCAACTGAGCAATATAGAAAGTATACAAGATGCCATTAACCAATCTAGAGGGCTTTTGAATGTTGAAGGTATCGGTGTTATGGATAGGCTCAATGAAATAAAAAAGCAGTTACAAAACATTTCAGGTTTTTCTAAAACCTACAAAACCATTGAAGAGCGTATTGCAAGCACAATCATTGAATTAGATGATATAAATGCAGAACTAGAAAATTTTTCTGAAAACCTCGTCTTAGATCCACAAGAACTGGAACACATTAGCTCTAAATTACAGGTGTTAAATAACTTATTACATAAGCATTCCGTATTGGAAATTTCAGATTTATTGAAGATTAAGGATGAATTGGAATTAAAAATCAACAATGCTGAAAATCTAGACACCGAAATCGAAGCTGTTGAAAAGCAAATAGAAACAGTTGAGAAGAGGCTTGTGAAAACTGCTGATGCAATTCATAAAAAACGTAAAAGTGTTATTTCAGGATTTGTAGCAAATCTCCAAAAAATACTGTCTGGTTTAGGCATGCCCAATGCAAAATTTAAAATAGAATTAGAACGGAGTGCCAATTTTTTGCCCAACGGTATGGATAAGTTGGAGTTTTTATTTTTAGCTAATAAAGGCGGTAATTTTACAGCGTTAAAAAAATCTGCATCAGGTGGTGAGCTGTCACGTATTATGCTGGCCATAAAATCTATTTTGGCCAATTACATAAAGTTGCCTACCATTATGTTTGATGAAATTGATACAGGAGTTTCTGGGGAAATTTCAAATAAAATGGCGGATATCATGAAAACCATGAGCAAACAGATGCAGGTGTTCTCCATAACACATTTACCTCAAATTGCATCCAAAGGCCATTGGCACTACAAAGTTTTTAAAGAAGACACCAATAATGTGACACAAACAAAAATGATACTTTTGAGCCAAGAACAACGTATTGTAGAGTTAGCCCAAATGCTTGGTGGAACAGATATTACGGAGTCTGCTATTGCGCATGCAAAACAGTTACTCAATTAACTATATTATGTACCTAGAAACAAATAGAACAATTATATTTGAACAATAAAAATCATCCAAAAAATGGTATATAACTTATTAAAAGGTAAAAAAGGAATAATTTTTGGCGCGTTGGACGCCAATTCTATAGCATGGAAAACCGCTGAGCGCGTTCACGAAGAAGGTGGCGAATTTGTATTGACCAATGCGCCAATAGCTATGCGTATGGGGCAGATTAACGAATTGGCCGAAAAAACAGGTGCGCAAATTATACCTGCCGATGCAACTTCCGAAGAAGACCTGCAAAATTTAGTAGAAAAATCTATGGAAATTTTAGGTGGAAAACTGGATTTTGTATTACATTCCATTGGTATGTCCGTTAACGTACGTAAAGGCAGAGCATACACCGACCAAAAATACGATTGGACCCAAAAAGGAACTGACGTATCGGCCATGTCTTTTCATAAAGTCATGCAAACACTGTATAAAGCTGATGCCATGAACGAATGGGGAAGTATCGTAGCCTTATCTTACATGGCGGCGCAACGTGTATTTCCAGATTATAATGATATGGCGGATAACAAAGCCTACTTAGAAAGTATTGCCCGTAGTTTTGGCTATTTCTTTGGTCGCGATAAAAAAGTAAGGGTCAATACAATTTCTCAGTCGCCAACGCCAACAACTGCTGGCCAAGGTGTAAAAGGCTTCGATGGTTTTATAGCCTACGCAGAAAAAATGTCTCCATTAGGAAACGCCACAGCTTTAGACTGTGCCAATTACACAGTGACCTTGTTTAGCGATTTAACAAAACGTGTAACACTTCAAAATTTATACAACGACGGAGGTTTTAGTAATATGGGCGTAAGTGATGCCGTCATGGAGGCTTTTGTTAATGACAATTAATTAAATTAAATGACACTAAATAAAAAACCATGATCCAACAATCATGGTTTTTTTCAATTCATATAAGCGCTAAATTTTTATAATCTTTTTGTTTAGTAACCTGTTTCCAATATTCACTCTGAGAAAATAAACTCCATTGGCTAGATTAGTCAAATCTATTTTTTTTGTTCCCCTTTTGAATTCATTTACTAGCACACCATTGATATTATATATTCTTAATTCTAGAATATTGTCTATTGTTTCAAGGTAAATAAAATCTTTTGTCGCATTTGGATAAATTTTTAGTTCTGAAACTTCAAAATTATTGTTATTTAATAATGATAGACAACCTGATATATTTGGATTTTGCTCAATAGTATTGCTAGGATTAATATTTCTATTATTAAAAGCCTCATAATCTCTACCATATTTAGTAGCTCTGAAAGTTAAATTTTGAGAAGGTGGGTTATCGAACTGATCTGAAAATGATCCATCTGTAGAGTTTACTGGAATTATGTACTCCCAAACTATCTCGTTGTTTTCATTTAGTTCAAAAAATCTACCTCCAGCTCCTTCACAAACAAGTATGTTTCCGTTGGGTAATTGTTGAGCGCTACTAATTATAGGTGAATAAAAGTCAGAGTCGGTAGTTGGAACAGTCTCTGGATATTTGAAATCTACATTGTTTGGGCCAAAACTTGAATTTACATTTAATATATATTCACCTGCACTTGTAGTTGGAGGATCTATAATAAAGACCTCTGAGTATTGAGGGGTTCGACCCAATCCATTATTGTATAACATAATTTTTCCAGCATTTGGAAATCCCGATGGTATAATGTAAGGTGTGTGTTGCCCATATAATTGCCTATTTGTACCTCTGTCATATGCTTGTTCATTTCCCCATCGGTATAAAAAATCGCCGCCATAGCCATAATTGCCACCATTACTACCAGAGGCTATTTCGGTACTCTCAGTATGTTCTATAATCCAAATTTCACTCATATTTCGTGAGCTTAAAACTATTTGATCGAGTTCTTCGTTATATTGTATAGAATTTACATGTAGCCAATTACTCGATGGGCTTGAATCATTTAAGAAATTTATATCTAACTTTCTTGGATTTTCAGAGATAACGCCATAATTATCCTTTGTTGGATCAAAATCCTGAACAACATGGTCAATTAAGTTCCACTCCCAAACAATATCACCACTAGTGAGATCTGCTTTTTTAACCTCTATAATACGTTCATTATATAGTTGGTCATTTACAATTGTTGATGGATCTCTACCAGCTTGAATAGCATCCTCACCATCGATTATAGAGGCAGCTAAAATTAGTACATTGCCATTTGGCATTGGATATACGTCATGGTGTTGACGATATTCACTACTACTGTAAGTAAAAGACCATGTTAAATCGCCATCCCAGTTGAATATTTCTACAATACCACCGCGCCCACCAAAACTTATAGTACTACTTCCGTCTTCTAATCTACCAGCTCTTAAAATACTGCCATCTTCCAACAAATACACAGAATTTCCAGGAAGATAATCGCTTTGCCATTGGTTAATTATTTGTCCACAGTTATCTATTAGAAATACACTTTTATGTATTGAAAATAATGTAAATCCTTCATAAATGCCGTCTTCAGCTACAATAGTACCAACAGTATTTTCGCTAAAGACAATTGTTGTTAATAAGAAATTAACTATAAGAAAAATTTTTTTCATAAAAAAGATCATAGATATAGAAACTCACGCCTACGCATTATATTTTGGATTTCACAGTGTGAGTTTGATTAAAAACGTGAATGTAATAATTTTTTATCTCAAAATTTTCGTAGATGCAACTTTTCCAGATTTTAAATTTAATCTAAACCAATACAATTAAAAAATGTTTTAGATAGCTATCTATTTTATACTTCTCTTAAACGTTTTCCCATTTTATTAATACCAAAAGTTCATCAACCATCGTCATTTTTTTAGGTCGCTCATAAAAAATTTGGATTAGCAATGTATATGAATACGTACTTTAACGTTAAAAAATACATTTTGTCGATTGGTCGTTTATTGTCAATCAAATTCTTAAAAAATTAACATATTTTTAATGCCTACTAACTTTAATTTATTTTTATGAAAAAAATTACATTTTTATTTATGCTTTTGTCTCTATCTTTAACTTATGCCCAAGTTGGTATAAGTGCGGATTTCGAGACCGGATTGCCAACTGGATGGTCTACAGATGAATATTTTGGTAGTACATTCCAAGCCTGTGAGGGAACTTCTTTTCTCGCTAATATTTACGGTGGTGTTCAAAGTGCCAACTTAACAACGGATAATCAAGTAGGTATTTCTAATGAAACTGATTTGTCTATTAGTTTTGACTATAGGATTGTAGATTACTATTTTTACGGTGCTACAGCTCCAGGTTGGGGTACGGCTGAGTTACAATATTCAACAGATAACGGTTCTAATTGGATAACTGTCTTGATTATTGATGATTCAAATCATGTTTCTTCTGCAAGTTGTGCGCCAATTTCGACAACAATTCCTGGGGCTAATTTGCCAATGAATTCAGATGTTCAACTTCGTATTTTAAATACTTGGGCAACTGGTGATTATTGGTTTTATGTAGATAATTTTCAAGCAAACCAAGTAGCGACAACTCCACCAAACTGTGACTCAGTTTTAGTTGAAACTACCAACGTACCAATAGATGGTACAATTTCTTGGACTGGTGCTACTGGTGTTCCAACGGGCTATAGAATTACAGCTGGGTCATCCATGGGAGGAAATGATTTAGCAGATAATGTAGATGTAGGTAATGTATCATCTTACGCTTTAGGCACTTTAATGCCTGCAACTACATATTATGTAACTATTACACCTTATAACGCTAATGGTGTTGCTACTGGGTGTACAGAACAGACTTTTACTACCCTAACACCTCCAGTTAATGATTTGCCAAGCGGTGCTTTGCCATTAACCTTAGATGAGGGTACAGCGTGTGGCGCTAATAGTATTACGGGTATTTCTAATGAGTTTACTTCAGACTCTGGTGAGATTGCGCCTACTTGTGGTGCCTATAATGGCGGTGATCTGTGGTATACTTTTGTTGCTCCAGCATCTGGTATAGTTACTCTAAATACTGAAAATGTAACCGGGATATCTTCTATTGCTGGGACTTATTATTCAGGCACTCCAGGTAGTTTTGTTGATTTAGGCTGTAGAGATTTTAATCTAGGATGGCCTTGGGAATTAACAGGTCTTACTTCAGGCGAAACCTATTATTTAAGACTTTGGGATTTTGGCAACAATGACACTGGTACATTCGATCTTTGTGGTTATTTCTTATCATGTACATCAGGTGTAGCTACTGCTGAGACAACAACAAATTGTCCTTCTCCTGGAGATATGTTTGATGTTGTAGTTACCTTTAGTGAAGAAAATGACGCTATTGGAGTTAATGATGGAACCACTACATATCCAATTTCTGGAGGAGTTGCTACGGCTGGTCCATATAACTTTGGTGACTCAAGAACTTTAACTGTAGTTCACGGCAATTCAGCTTGTGATTTTGAGTTGGGTACATACCAAATAGATGCATGTCCACCGGCAAATGATAATTGCTCTACTGCTACTGAATTAACACCAAGTGTGGACGATACTTGTACAGGAGCAGTTGCAGGTACCACTATTGATGCTACCGCGGGTCCATCAGGATGTTTGGGAACTGCCGATGATGATGTTTGGTATCGATTTACGGCTACACAATCAGCTCATAATATAGTTGTTACTAATTCAGGTGGTTCGTCTGATATAGTGACACAGGTATTTGACGCATGTGGAGGAACACAAATAACTTGTCAAGATACACCAAATTCTCCTATTGAATTAACAGGATTAAGCAGTGGAAATGAATATTTTTTCAGAATATATACTTGGAGTAGTAATACAGCAACAAGATCGTCTTTTGATGTTTGTGTAACGTCACCACTGCCACCGCCACCACCACCTGCTAATGATGATCCTTCAGGTGCTGAAGCACTGACTGTAGGTGTTCAGTTTTCAGACAATCAGGTTACTACAACTAACATAAGTGCTACTGCCTCTGAGGATACTGATTCTTCAATTCCTGCACCAGGTTGTAGTTCATATTCTGGCGGCGATGTATGGTATACAGTTATGGCTCCAGCTAGCGGTACATTAATAATAGAAACAAACAGAGATCTATCTTCTACACCTGTTATTGGAGATACAGGAATGGCTGTATATTCTGGAGCAATTGGTGCTTTTGTGCTTGAAGGTTGTGATGACGATGATAGTCCAGATGGTGCACATGCATTAATTGAGTATGATTTAGATGGTGCGGATAGTGCATTAGCTGGTCAATTACTTTATGTAAGAGTTTTTGAATATAGTAATAATGCCTTTGGTACATGGTTTACTTCGGCATATTCACCACTACCTAACGACGATTGTGCTGGCGCTATTGAATTAACCCTAGGCGCTCAAGTGTCTGGTACTACCGTAGGAGCTACGGACTCAGGTGTTGGCACTACTGTATGTGACGCAACAGGTACAGGTAATGACTTATGGTATTCTTTTGTAGCACCTACTTCTGAGTCAATTACAATAGCAACTACAGCACAATTTGTTGTGGTGTACGATTCTTGTGGAGGAACTGAAGTTGGTTGTGGAAGTGATGGAGATGAGGTTGGTTCATTAACTGATGGCGTTACTTATTTTGTACGTGTTTATAATGATGGTACTGTTACTCGTGCAGCTGATGGTCCATTTACACTAACAGTAAGCGAAACTACTTTCTCAAATGGTGATTTTGATAGTGAAACAGGTTTTACCTACTATCCAAACCCAGTTAAGAATACTTTAAACTTAAATGCACAGCAGGACATTACAGACGTTGTTATGTACAATATGCTAGGTCAACAAGTTATGAAGCTTGCACCTAACACAGTTTCTACTGAAGTTGATATGACAAACTTAAATCCTGGTGCTTATTTTGTAAGAGTATCTATTAATGATACTATTCAAACCATACGCATTATTAAGGAATAATTAAAGTTATGTAATACTATAAAAGCCACCTTAACGGTGGCTTTTTTTATGTACTTTGGTTACTTTTGCTTAAGATGGTAGATTTAATGTATTCTTTTATTGTACCGGTATACAATAGGCCAAATGAAATCGATGAGTTGCTTGAGAGTTTCTGTAATTTGGACTATGATCGAGATTTCGAAATAGTTATTGTCGAAGATGGATCTCAGATAAGCTCACAAGATATTGTGTCTAAATACAATACTCAACTATCAATTTCATACTATTCTAAAGAGAATTCTGGTCCTGGAGATTCCCGTAATTTTGGAATGCGAAAAGCAAAGGGAAACTATTTTATTATCTTAGATTCTGATGTTCTGTTACCAAAAGACTATTTAAGCAATGTGGATGCCTTCTTATACCAAAACTTTTACCATTGTTTTGGCGGGCCAGATACAGCACATACTTCTTTTACACTGCTTCAAAAGGCTATTAATTTTGCAATGACGTCATTTATTTCCACTGGTGGAATTAGAGGTGGTGGAGAATTAATAGAAGATTTTCAGCCTAGGAGTTTCAATATGGGACTATCTCAAGAAGCGTTTAAAAATAGTGGTGGATTTGGTAAAATACATCCAGGTGAAGATCCAGATTTAGCACTAAGATTACAAAGTTTAGGCTATAAAACCGTACTTATTAATACGGCTAAGGTCTATCATAAACGACGTATATCTTGGTCTAAATTTTACAAACAGGTTAATAAATTTGGGTCGGTACGGCCAATATTAAATTGTTGGCACCCAAAATCAAAAAGTATTGTGTTTTGGTTTCCCACTTTGTTTTCAATAGGCTTTTTACTGGCATTAGTATTATCGTGTTTAGGACACCTATGGGTTTTATTAATGTATTTTTTTTATTTTCTTTTGGTATTCATAATAGCAGTCATTTCAACTAAAAGCCTAATAATAGGAACTATGGCAGTTTTTGCCGTAACTATTCAATTTTATGGCTATGGAAAAGGGTTTTTAGTTTCAACCATGAAATTAATGGTTTCAAATAAAGCTCCGGAGCAGTTGTTCCCAAAACTTTTTTTTAAATGAAAAAAGATGGTAAAACAGGTATAAGGCAATATATAACAAGTAGTAAGCTGAAACGATTTTCTATCTTTTTACTTGTTGCATTTCTGTTCTTGCTTCTTACAAAATTCTCTGAAACTTACACGCAGTCATTTCTTTTTAATGTTGAAGTAGAAAACTTAAAGGACGAAGTTGTTTTACAAAAAGATTCAACATCACAATTAGAAGTTGTTTTAAAGGGGAAAGGGTTTAGTTTGTTGCCATACTTGTTTTATAATTCTAAAACCATAAAATTAAGAGCTGGAAAGGATACTTTCAAAAATGACGCTTATTTGTATTGGGATGCTTCAAATAACAGACATCTTTTACGTTCGGTGATTTCAAATTCAATTGATATTCTATCTGTTAAACCAGATACACTTGCAATTCAATATATCACATTATCTTCCAAAAGAGTGCCGGTAGTAGTAGATAAGGATATTAACTTTGCAAAGGGCTACGATTTATCAAAAGATTTTGAACTCTCAACCGACTCTGTAAAATTAGTTGGTCCAAAAGATTTACTTGCAGATATAAATTATATTGAGACAGAACTACTGACCCTAAACGAAGTAAAGAAAGATATTGAATTGCGCCTTAATCTTAAGTACAGTAATAATTCTCCCATATCTGTTATGCCTGAAAGTGTTGATGTTTACGGAGAAGTAAAACAATTTACAGAAGGAAGCTTAAAACTACCTATAAGCATACGGAATTTACCCTTGGAAACTAAAATAAATTATTTTCCGAAAGATGTAGAATTATTTTATTATGTAGATTTAGAGCATTATAAAAACGTTGATCAAGAAGATTTTGAGCTTTATGTAGATTTTGCTGATGTTAATATAGATGACAATCGCTATTTGCCCATCCAAATAGAGTCAAAATCAAACTTTATCAAATCAATACGTCTCAATCAAACCAATATCGAATATATTATTCTCAATTAAATGCAAGTTAGCTCACCAATTGTAGTAGGTATTACAGGTGGCATAGGTAGTGGTAAAACTACTGTTGCTAAGTATTTTGATAAACTAGGTGTACCCATATATTTTGCCGATGATGAGGCAAAGGCATTGATGAACAGATCAAAAGTTATCAAGAGAAAACTTGTTGCTCTTTTTGGACAAAATGCTTATAACATTGATGGTCTTAACAGGGAATTTGTCGCCAATAAAATATTCAGTAACCAAACCTTATTGGCAAAGATGAATGCTGTTGTACATCCTAAAGTAGGCTCACATTTTAAACGATGGCTCAAAAAACAAAATACGCCTTATATATTAAAAGAGGTGGCAATTATTTTTGAAAATAAATTAGAAAATCAATACGATTTAATTATCACTGTTGTAGCAGATAAAGAGCAACGGGTAAAACGCGTTATGGCTAGAGATAATAAAACTCAAGACCAAGTCTTAAATATTATTAATAACCAGTTGCCAGATAAGGAAAAGATAAAAAAATCTCACTTCATAATACATAACAATTCCATCGAAGGATTAGAGCCACAAGTACAAGAAATACACAATAAAATACTGGCACATATTTTGAAAAACTAGATTTTAACATTTGTGTTAAGGTAAGGTTAAACACAATTTAAGCTAAATGTTAAAATGTTAAATTTGAACGATGGGTAAAAAGCTATTCGTCTTATTAGTGGTATTAATGAGTTTATCGCTCATTGGAATCATTTTCGTTCAGTCTTTTTTTATTAATAAGAGTTTGGAGAACGAGCGCCAACAGTTTACATTAAACGTAAAACGCTCCTTAAGTTTTGTTTCTAAGCAAATTGAAGATTATGAGTTTAGAAATTATTTCGAAAAAATTCAGCCATATCTCGTTAATTCAAATGAACCAGATTCAACACTGATACAAAGACTTTTTGTAGCTATGGATGATGAAGATAGTGATCAAACCATAGTCCATAGGAACATAATTTTAGAAGAGCGCTTCAAAATACCATCGTTGTTCTTTGAAATAGATGCAGATAGTATGAGCATAAGCAAGCTCACTAACGAAAGTGTCACTCAGATTTTTAGTAAAAGTGCATTAGATGACGGTTTAGCAAGACCTATAAAACAATTTAGGCAAGTAAATACAATGCCAACCGATGCACAAAAGTACCTTCAAAAGGAAACCTTTAAGCAATTGATGGCAGTTTCAAATTACCCTATTTATAATAGGATAAGTTCAAAAACAGTAAAGGCCTTGTTGGAAAAAAACCTCAAAAACGAAGGCGTAGAACTTGAGTTTGAATATGCCATTTATGACAATGACTTAGCTACTAAAGTACGCTCAGAAAATTTTGAAATCACAGATCAATCACTTGGCGTAAAGGTACTTTTAGATAATAATAATGAAAGTCCTTACACGTTATGGGTAGATTTTCCAAAGCGTAACAAGTTTTTATTGTCAACCATTTTATGGATGATAGTGCTTTCAATTGTTTTTACAAGCGTCATAATAGTAGCATACTCTAGTGCCATTTACCAGTTGATAAAGCAACGTCAGATATCCCAGATAAAAACTGATTTTATAAATAATATGACTCATGAGTTTAAAACACCTATTGCAACAATTAATCTGGCTTTAGATTCTATCAAAAATCCAAAAATTCTAAATGATCAAGAAAAGGTACTGCGTTACCTGGGAATGATAAAAGATGAAAATAAACGCATGCACGCTCAAGTAGAAAACGTGCTCAGAATATCCAAGTTAGAAAAAAATGAGCTCAATATCAGTAAGGAACGTATTAAGCTACACGACCTAATAGAGGATGCGGTTACACACGTTCAGTTAATTGTTGAGGATAAAAAAGGGTACATCAACCTGCATTTAAAGGCTGCCAAATCATCGGTATTGGCCAATGAAACGCATTTTACAAATGTCGTCGTAAATATGTTTGATAATGCTATAAAATATTCTAGTGATGCACCTAAAATAGATGTATACACTGAAAATGTGGGAAATAATGTATTGCTAAAAATTGCAGATCAGGGCAACGGAATGTCAAAACAAGTACAAAAACGGGTTTTTGAAAAGTTTTATAGAGAACATACAGGAAATGTGCATAATGTAAAAGGTCACGGTTTAGGTTTGGCCTACGTAAAAAGAATAGTAGAAGACCATCAAGGTCATATATCAGTAGAAAGTGAAAAAGGAAAAGGAAGTGTTTTTACAATAAAACTTCCTCTAATATCATAAAATTATGGAAGAAGTAAACAAAAAAATATTATTAGTTGAAGATGACCCAAATTTTGGGACCGTTTTAAAAGATTATCTAATCATGAACGACTATGACGTTGTCCATGCCAAAAACGGAATGGAAGGCTTTGAAAAGTTTAAAAAAGACGATTATGACCTTTGTATTTTAGATGTCATGATGCCTTATAAAGATGGTTTTACACTAGCTAAGGAAATCAGAGAAAAAAATACAGATGTGCCAATCGTATTTTTAACTGCTAAGGCAATGAAAGAAGACGTCCTAAAAGGTTATAAAGTTGGTGCTGATGATTATTTGAACAAGCCTTTTGACAGTGAAGTGTTGTTAATGAAAATAAAAGCTATTATGCAACGTAAAGCTTCGGACAGTGTTGCAGACAGTAAGCAATTTGAATTTGAAATTGGAAAATTTCATCTAAATTCTAAACTAAGATTTTTATCTTTTGATGGCGGAGAACCTGAAAAATTATCACCTAAAGAGAACGAATTGTTAAGACTTTTAGCATTGCATGAAAACGATTTAATGCCAAGAGAATTAGCATTGACAAAAATTTGGCGTGATGATAATTACTTTACGTCAAGAAGTATGGACGTATATATTGCTAAGTTGCGGAAGTACTTAAAATTAGATCCAGATGTTGAAATCCTGAATATTCATGGAGAAGGTTTCCGCTTGGTCATTAATAAATAAGTGATTAATAGTGTTAATTGAAAAAACCGGCTTAATTGCCGGTTTTTATTTTTCAACAATACCATTAATGTGTTTTGCGATTTCGGCATATAGTGTCATGTAATCAAACCATTTTATGGTGTCATTTTTTCGGTTCCAAGTGAGTTGGCGTTTCGCAAAACGACGTGTATTTTTCTTAATTTCTGAAATGGCAAAATCTAAATCCCATTTACCTTCAAAATATTTAAATAGTTCTTTGTAACCAACCGTATTTAAGGCGTTTAAGTGTTTGTATGGCAAAAGTTGTTTTGCCTCATCAAGCAAACCGTTTTCAACCATAATATCTACACGTTTGTTGATTCTGTCGTAAATTATTTCTCGTTCGGCATTTAGTCCAATGCTGATGGTTTTAAAATTTCTTTTTTTACTGGTTTTTGTTAAATAAGCGGAGTATGGCTTTTCAGTTCCCAAACATATTTCCAAAGCCCTGATAACACGTTGCGGATTGTCAATCGCAATATTATTATAGGCCAAAGGGTCAAGATTTTTTAATTGTTGCTGGAGTGCTACTATTCCTTGGGATTTTAAGATAGTATTCAAATTTTCTCTAACCTTTTTATCCACCGCAGGAAATTCGTCCAATCCGTTTGTTACAGCTTTGGAATACAATCCTGAACCTCCTACCATAATGACATAATCATTTGTTTGATGCACTTTTTTGATTGTTTTTAGAGCATCAACTTCAAAGTTGCCAACGGAATAATCATCTTTAACCGAAATGTGCTGAATAAAATGATGCTTAGCAGATGCTAATTCTTCTTTGGATGGCACAGCAGTACCAATGGTCATTTCCTTATAAAACTGTCTGGAATCTGATGATATGATTTCGGTATTAAAATGCTGAGCTAGTTTAATGCTCAAAGCGGTTTTCCCAATTGCCGTTGGCCCAACTATATTGATAAGGTATTTACTCATGATGCAATTCGTGTCCACATCTGTAACAGAAGTGAGCACCATCTCTATGCTCGTTGGTGAGGCAGTTTTCACAGCATTGGGTATTATAGACTACCGTTTTCAGTTGCTCATGCTCTTCGTCAGTTAGCTTTTCTTTATCATCTTTTGAGGCTTTGGTATATTCCGCTGAGACAATACCTGTCGGTACTGCAATAATACCATAACCCAAAATCATGATAATTGTGGCTATAAATTGGCCAAATGGGGTTACAGGCGCAATATCTCCAAATCCAACTGTTGTTAGGGTTACTATACACCAATATACACTTTTAGGTATATTAGTAAATCCATTTTCCTCACCTTCTACCAAGTACATAATAGAACCAAAAATGACTGATGCTATGAGTACCGCAAATAGAAACACAGCAATTTTTGCACGACTTGCCTTTATAGCTATTGCTAATTGGTTAGATGCGCCTAAATATCTCGCTAGCTTCAAAATTCGGAATATGCGGAGAAGCCGTAATGCACGCAATGTTGCTAATGCTTGAGCACCACCTAGTAGTAATGATAAATACTTCGGAATGGTTGCTAATAAATCTACAATGCCATAAAAGCTAAAAATATATTTAAGTGGTTGTTTTACAGAAATAACCCTTGCTATATACTCAATAGTAAATAAAACAGTGATAATCCATTCTGCAACATCAAGAAAGGCATGATACTTTTCATCAAAGCTATTAATACTTTCTAGCATTACCAGAATAATACTAGCAAGTATGGCTAGGAATAAAACAACGTCAAAAAACTTTCCTGCTTTTGTATCAGCTTCGTAAATAAGCTCGTGTAATCGAGACCGCCAATTGTGTTTTGTAGTAGCTTCCATTGCTTAAATTTACAAAACTATATATTATTCTTTTCAAGAACTACAATTGTGTTTTTTTGGATATCAACAACCTGACCAATAAAAGACTTTAAGCTCTGGTAATATTCTGGAGCATAAACAGCTTTATCTAACTTTATTTTGATAAAGACCGATAGTTTATCTTCGTTAGATGTACAGGAGAAAATTGCAGACCCCGATTTGTTTGGTAACGCAAGTGAAACGTTTTCAGGGAGTTTTGAAACTTTTAATTTATTGCCCAATTCAACCTCATAGGCATACATAAAAACTTGTTTAAACCCAAAATCTATGGGGTAGGTTCTTTCTTGAAGCTTAAACGGATTTTCATCGTAAAACTTTTCAGCAAATGGATTCAGGTATATTTTATCTCCAATAAATTCATCTTCAAGAGTAATTTCCATTTCTTCCTTGAATCTTGGGCTATTCTTTTTCTCGCTTATTACTTTATGATTCTTAATAGTCCCAAATGTAAAATCACTCTTCAATTCATTTAAATAATCGTCAGGATTTTCAGAATATTTCCGCTTGTTGCCATGAGAAAAATAACCAGATAAGTTCCTTTTAAGTGTTCCTGTTAGTACAAGATCTTCATTTAGTTTTAATTTGGTACCAACTTGTACGGTAGAATAGCCGGTTGCATTTATATCTGTCCACTTGCTTTTTTTATTTTCAAAATCCAAAAGTCTTCCATAGTGATTAAGGCATCTATATGGTAGCTCACCAAAAGCTAAGTAAGGGTTAGTGGCATCTAAAAAATAACTTTTACCATCAATAGTGGTTTTTAAAACAAAATAATTAAACTCGGTTATGTTGGGGAATAATTTTGTTGCAAATCCATTATTTCTCGTCGATACCAATACAGGGTAAACTTTGAATCCTGAATCTGTTAGCAAATTCTCGAGAAGCAAATTGAGCTCAAAAGCATTACCGCCTTTATCCTTTAATAGTCTACTTACTGAAGCATCGGAACGTCCATATTCATCATTCCAGCTGTAGTTGTCCAATACAAATTGGTAAATCGCTTTTGCTTTGTTTAAATCTTTATTCTTAGTAGCGATATCCAATGGCAAAACATCTTTTATGAGATTGGTTTTTCCAAGTTGCTTACCAAAATTTTTATCGTATTTGAATTCCTTTTCAATATCTCTCCAACTTTTTGTGTAGCGTTTTACATCTCCAATAAAATTTTTGGTTTCGCTCAATTCATAAGAAATGTGAGAAATATAATTTTCAGAAGTCGTTGTGAAGCTTTCTTCTTTATATGCTGGTAAATCCACCATAACATATTTTGATACTATGCAGTCTGCATAGGCATCTCCGCTTTCAAGACAGCTCTTTTTTATTCTGCTAGTATTAGTTTTAAGTGGTAAATACCCAACAAGTTTTGTGTGGTATTGGTAATTGCCAGGAATACTGGTATTGTATTCGCTGTAGAGAACTGGGTCGGAAGTTTGAAAATACCATGGTGCAAAATTCCTTATATAATCTGTTGTCTTTGTGTAGCTGAAGGTAACAATACTACCAACCTTTACATTTGGCAATACCAGTTTTACAATGGACCAGTTTTTATCTACCTCTTCAATAAGAATATCATCTTCATTGAGTTTTGAGGTTACAACAGAATTACCTTCTAGGTTGTATGTTACAGCATTGATATTCGTTATTTTCTCTTTATTTGGGCCATCATTATATATCCGAATAAATTTTTCGCCTCTATCTAAACCTTCTTTAGAGAGTATTTTTATTTTCTGTTTATATTTTAAGGTGAGTTTCCATGTGTCTTCATCAAAATAGGCGTTGCCATAATCATAGATCATCAGTGCATCTGCTGTGGAATCTTTTGGGAATTTTGTTGTTGCAAGTTCTGATCTGGTTACATTCATGCTCAAATCAAATTCCTGAGCAAAGAGAACCGCAGGTAGTAATATTAAAATAAGTTGAAGTAGTTTTCTCATTTATAATTGTATAATTTTGAGTCTTTTATTTCTTCGCATATAGCTCTGAATAATATGTTGCGTATCTCTGTTATTTTGCATCGGAGTTATAAGCGAATGTAATATCTCTATATTGTTTATTTGATGATTTAAGTCATAAAACCCCAAACCTTTAAACGTACCATTTTCAACTAGTATTACACTTTTTTCCTCGATATCACGACCACGATCTATGAGTACCATATTTTTATTGTCGTAGCTATTTTTTTGAATAACAGCGTTTGCGCGTTTATTGTATATCTCAGCAGATTCTTCTTTAATACAAGCACCATGACATTCTTTTATGTGGTAGTTAAAGCAACTGGTTTCCGATTTTTGAATACCGCACAATTTTGGGCAAAGTTCATAATCTTCAATCATTCGGTTTATAAACGAAATACCACTTTGCCTGTTGGTAAAGGTTGTAATTGGTTTTTCGTTTTGTTTAAGGTGATTGATGCGTAAGTTTACATAACCATTATCATCTGTAAAACTATATAAACCTTGGGTGAATTTATTTCGTTTTAAAGCTCTGTTTAAAATGGGTTTGTTTTTCTTTATTTCTTCACTTTCTTTTAAAAGAGCAACGAGTTCGCTCCCAGTTTTTTCAAAGGAAACTGATGCCACTAATGCCTGAATTTTTTTTGATTTTGAGTTTGAATTGGTAAAGTGTTGCGTGATGCGTTTTCTAATATTGTTGCTTTTGCCAATATAAATAATATCGCCAGCGTCGTTATGAATGTAATACACACCTGTATCCGATGGCATTTCGTCAATAATGGTTCTGAGGTTTGAAGCTATTTTTGATTTCTGTTCAACCTTAACCGAAGCTTTAATTATTTCTTTTTTTGAATCTTTACTTAGTAATAATTTGAAGAGTTTAACGGTTGCTTTAGCATCACCATCAGCGCGATGTCTGTCGCTCATGGCTATACCTAACGCACGCGATAATTTGCCCAAACTGTACGATGGCATATCTGGTATTAACTGCTTTGCAAGTTCAACCGTACACAATGTTTTGCGTTTAAACGGAAAGCCAAGTCGTTTAAATTCAGTCTTTAATATCCGATAATCAAATTCCGAATTGTGTGCAACTATGATGCAGTTTTCGGTAATTTCAACAATACGTTTGGCTACCTCATAAAATTTTGGTGCATTGCGTAACATTTTATTGTTGATACCTGTAAGGTTAACAACGAAAGGTTGAATGTCACGTTCAGGATTTACTAAGCTAATAAATTGGTCAGTGATTTTATGACCATCAAATTGGTAAATAGCAATCTCGGTAATGCCTTCTTCATTGTACTTTCCGCCAGTGGTTTCTATGTCGAGTATTGCGTAGATAGCTGAATAGTGTAAAGTTTAAAAGTGTAAAGTAAAAAGTTTTTGACGACTAGCAAAACTAACTACTTTACACTACTTACTTAAGAATAATTTCTTGATCCAAATATACTACTTCCAACGCGAATCATGTTGCTTCCACAGTCAATAGCCAATTGGTAATCGCCACTCATGCCCATACTTAGAGTTCTGAGTTCTGAGTTTTGAGTTTTGAGTTGTTTAAGCTCATCGAATGTATTTTTCAAAAACTCAAATTCAGATTTAACCTGAGCCATATCTTTGGTAAATGTTGCCATGCCCATAAGCCCAACTATTTTAATGTTCTGAAATTCAGTTAATGCTTCGGATTGTAGTAGAGTAGAAGCTTCATTGGCTTCCATTCCAAATTTGCTGTCTTCTTGCGCTATTTTTATTTGAAGTAAACAATTGATAACCCGATTATGTTTCTGAGCTTGTTTGTTTATTTCTTGTAGTAATCTTAAGCTATCTACAGCATGAATTAAACTTACAAACTCTGCCATATATTTTACCTTGTTGCGTTGTACATGGCCAATCATATGCCACTCAATATCTTTTGGTAGGTGCTCATATTTTTCAGTCATTTCCTGAATTTTATTTTCGCCAAATACGCGCTGACCAGAATTGTAGGCTTCCATTAAATCGCTAACGGGTTTTGTTTTGGAAACCGCTACAAGTGTAACGTTTTCAGGAATGGAAGATTTTATGTTATTAAGGTTTTGTTTTATGTACATTTTGTTCTAAAATATTAATCAAGCTAATAAGACCATTCGACTGCGCTCAAGGTGACAACTTACAGATATTTTTTCTAATCGTCTGTTTATAGTCTTTTGTCTAATAATCTAAAAGCAAAGCGGTCTAAAAGTCTAATCTAAAATTCATATATCGTAATACCACTTCTAAGCTTTGGCAAAATATAAGTGCTTTTTGGTGGCATTTTTAAACCTTCATCAGCAATTTGTTTAATTTGGTTTACCGTTGCAGGAATCATACCAAAGCCCACTTTAAAATTTCCCGAATCGACACTGCTTTTAATTGTAATCATTTCGTGCCTGCCATTAACGTATTCAATACGGTTGTTGTTACGTAAATCCTCAATGCCCAAAATGGGTTGCAGTATTGTTTTGTATAGCAATTGCGCATCTAATTTATCTAAGGCGTTTTCAAACGTGTAACGGGTTTTTCTGAGGTATAACGAATAAAACTCACCATCTAAATACATGCTAAAATGATGCGGTTTTGATGGATGATACGGAACAGCTCCGCGATTTTCTATTCTGAAAACAGCGTCTAACTGAATTAAAAATTCTTCTTTTGAAAGTCCGTTTAAGTCTTTCACCAATCGGCTAAATTCATGAATTACCAAATCCGATTCCGGTATTAAATACGACATAAAGAAATTATAAGATTCCAAACCTGAATGGTTTGGGTTTGCTTCCGATTCATTTTGCGCCAATAAAGCCGATGATGCCGACCTATGATGGCCATCGGCAATATATAGCGTTGCTATATTTTCAAATTCCTGTTGAATTGTTTTCAACTGTTCGTCATCGTCGATTTTCCATAAATAGTGCGTATCACGGTAAGTCATGGTAAACTCAAACTCGGCATGTTGTTTTTGTACGTCCGATATAATTTGTGCAATAACTGTATTATCCGGATAGGTAAGAAGCACAGGTTCTGCATTAAAGCCAACTGTTTTTAGGTAGGTTTTAAAGGTTTCTTCGCGTTTGGCAATAGTATCTTCGTGCTTTTTTATGACATTGTTTTTATAATCTTCAGCACTTGTGGCGCCAATGATACCATTAAACACTTGCCCATGACGATTTACAATTTTATAAACGTAAAGCGACGGTTTTTCATCTTGAACAAAAACGCCATCTTCTTTAAATTCCAAATACCTGTTTCGTACTAATTTATAGCGTTCTTCACCAGTAATCACTTGGTCATATTTGTAACCAGGATTTACAATATGCAAAAAACTATACGGGTTGTAATCCATCCGCGATTCGCGTTCATCAACAGTATAGCTGTCATACGGACGCGACGCCACCAAACCCACAATAGCGCGAGTTGGACGGACTGCTTTAAAAGGTTTTACTTTGGCCATAGCTTTTAGTTTTTAGTTTGCAGTCATCAGTCAACTATTTTTAATAAACTGTCAACTGCAACTGCTTACTGCATACTAGACAAACTGCTTCGAAATTTTTTCAGCCTTTCGACTTTCGGAATAATCATAAAAACCTTCACCAGATTTTACACCGAGTTTACCTGCCATAACCATATTTACCAACAACGGACATGGCGCATATTTTGGGTTTTTAAAACCATCGTACATCACGTTTAAAATAGACAAACACACATCTAAACCAATAAAATCTGCCAATTGTAGTGGTCCCATTGGGTGCGCCATTCCTAACTTCATTACGGTATCAATTTCACTAACACCAGCAACGCCATTGTACAATGATTCAATAGCTTCGTTGAGCATTGGCATTAGAATACGATTGGCGACAAAACCTGGGTAATCATTAACTTCCGTAGGCACTTTGCCCAAGGTTTTGGAGAGTTCCATTATGGTATTTGTTACGTCGTCCGACGTATTGTAACCACGAATAATTTCTACCAGTTTCATTATAGGAACTGGATTCATAAAGTGCATGCCAATCACTTTTTCAGGTCGCGATGTTACCGAAGCAATTTGCGTAATAGATATTGATGATGTGTTTGTAGCCAGAATGGTGTCTTCTGCACAAACGTCATCAAGTTGTTTAAATATTTTAAGCTTTAGGTCTAAATTTTCCGTGGCCGCTTCCACCACCAAATCAGTATTGGTAACGCCAGCTGTTGAGTCGGTAAATGTGGTAATGTTATTTAAAGTTTCTGCTTTGTTGGCTTCACTTATTTTTTCTTTAGCAACCATTCTATCCAAATTTTTAGAAATGGTAGCCAATCCACGTTCTAGTGACGCTTCACTAATGTCTATTAAATTTACCTTGAATCCAGATTGTGCAAAGGTGTGTGCAATACCATTTCCCATAGTACCAGCACCAATAACTGCTATGTTTTTCATAAGCTTTTCTTAATCTCTCCAAAGAAGAGAAATTTTAATATTTATAAATTATTTTATGCCAAATGTCCATTATGGACTAAAACTGATTAATAATCATGTTTGCCACGCGCAACGCTTCAGTGCCGTCATGTAAGGTTACAATGGGTTTTGTGTTGTTATTGATAGCATCTGCAAAGGTTTCCAACTCATCTAAAATGGCGTTGTTGTTTTCCACTTCAGGATTGTCAAAATAGATTTGCTTTTTTAAACCTTCCGCATTTTGCAAAATCATATCAAAATCGCCCGGATTTTCTGGTGCGTCTTTCATTTTTACTACTTCGCATTTCTTTTCTAAAAAATCTACAGAGATATAAGCATCCTTTTGAAAGAAACGCGTTTTGCGCATATTTTTTAATGAAATTCGGCTTGCTGTTAAATTGGCTACACAACCGTTTTTGAATTCGATACGAGCGTTGGCAATATCTGGCGTATCGCTAATAACCGAAACACCACTTGCCGAAATATCTTTTACAGGAGAATTTACCACACTCAGAATTATATCGATATCATGAATCATTAAATCCAAAACCACAGGCACATCGGTTCCACGAGGATTGAATTCTGCCAAGCGATGTGTCTCAATAAACATTGGGTTTTCAAGCTGATCTTTAACCGCAATAAATGCCGGATTAAAACGCTCTACGTGTCCAACTTGGCCTTTTACACCATGCTCAGCAACCAAGGTTCTAATAGTTTCAGCTTCTTCAACCGTGTTGGTAATGGGCTTTTCAATAAAAATATGTTTACCTTTTTTTATGGCTTTTTTGGCACACTCATAATGCGATAATGTTGGTGTTACAATATCTACCACATCAACGGCGTCAATAAGTGTATCAATAGAATCAAAGTATGTATAACCGAACTCATCAACTACTTTTTTGGCATTTTCAGGATCGGCATCATAAAAGCCAACAAGCTCATATTTATTGGATTGATTGAGTAATCTTAAGTGAATTTTACCAAGGTGACCAGCACCAAGAACACCAGCTTTTAGCATGTTATTTCGTTTTTAACAAAAATAATTGTTTTGCTTCAGAAATTATAAAATGAAACTATAAAATACTAAGAATTCTTTAATAGAAATGCTACGTAAATTATACCCAATTTAGGATTGCAATTTGAAATTGTTTACTCTAAATTAGCGCAACTAAAAGCGCTTTTTTGAAAGATACGTTTAAGCATAAAGGCATGCGTCAACAATTGGTTAAGACGCTTGAAAATAAAGGAATTACTGATGAATTGGTGTTAAAAGCCATTGGTAAAATACCACGCCATTTATTTATGGATTCGGGTTTTATTGACCATGCGTATCAAGATAAAGCGTTTCCTATTGGTGCAGATCAAACTATTTCGCAACCTTACACGGTAGCTTTCCAAACTGAATTGTTACAAATACAGCCCAACGACAAAATCTTAGAAATTGGTACTGGAAGTGGTTACCAAACTGCGGTGTTGATAGAGCTTGGCGCCAAAGTTTACAGCATTGAACGGCAAAAAGAACTGTTTAAAAAAACGACTAAGTTTTTACCCAAAATAGGTTACCGTGCTAAAAAACTCATTTTTGGCGATGGTTATAAAGGCTTAATTGAGGAAGCACCTTTTGATAGTATTATTGTTACTGCCGGTGCGCCATTTGTACCCAAACCTTTATTGAGCCAATTGGCCATTGATGGCAGGTTGGTGATTCCTGTTGGTGAGGATTCTCAAATCATGACTTTATTCATTCGAAAAGATGAAAAGGAGTTTGAACAACACGAGTTTGGTGAGTTTCGGTTTGTACCTTTATTGGAAGATAAGAACTAATCGATAGCTTTTTTCAATTTCTCTTCACCTCCAACAATAGGTAAAGTTAATGTAGTTTTATCAAGTTCAATAGATAATTTTGTACCGGGTTTTGGATGAAGTGTAAATTGTTTGTCACTTGAAAATATCATTAAACCTATCTGTTGCCCAGCTTTTATGATCTGATCATCTGGTTGTAAATCAAAATTTACAGTGTAAAACTCACCAGGTTTCAAAGGTTCTTCATTGGTTATGGAACTATGGTTTTTTGGATCTGCCCAACCACGAGTGATGATATTGTCCGTAATTTTTGCACCTAAACCTTTCCATGGTAATGAAACCAACCAAACCGAAAGATTTGCTGATGGCTTATCGGCACTAACACTTATTGAAATTCTTGGCACTCCAGAAATATGGATATCTTCCTTTAAAGGATTTGTGACATAAAGCAATCTGTTTTTAGATGTTTTGGCCTTGGCTAAATCCTTGCCGAAAAAGTTGACGTCGTCTATTAATGTTTCCGTTATGTTAGCAACTTTATTAAATCCAAGACTTCCAATTGTATTTCCGCTAGGTACGAGGTTCAGTTTTACATCTTTCGCCTCAGGATTTGGATAGTCTTTATAAGCTGTGGGTTCATCTTTTTTATCATTTTCCCTAACAATGTAAGCCTTGTATTCTTCCTTGTCTACACCATTATCAATACCATGTAGATATTTCGTAAACCACTTGTTCATCATACCTAGTGGTGGTGAACCGCCATGCCCATTTTGGTGATAATAAATATGTGCAGGCAAGCCCATTTCTTTGGCTTTTTTATAAATACGATAGCTGTGCTCAGGCATAACGTTCCAGTCGTTGAACCCATGTGCCATAAGCAAAGCTGATTTGATATTATCCATTTGGTTTAGATAATCCCTACTAGCCCAAAAATCATTATAATCTCCAGTTTGCCTGTCCATTCCGTTTTTCAGTTCGGTATCACGTACAAATTTATTATTGTATGGTCTGTTGGCTTCGTTGCCACTATGTATAAAATCATAAAGTACATCAATATCTTCACCTAAATATCCACCTGGTGAACATACCAAACCATTAGACCTATAATAATGGTAATAACTGGTATTTGGTGCAATAGGAATGATGACTTCCAAACCGTCAACACCAGTGGTTGCGGTCGCTAAAGGCAATGTTCCGTTATACGAGGTTCCGGTCATACCAACTTTTCCTGTTGACCAATAGGCTTTTATTTCTTCGTTTCCGTCTCGTTCCGTATAGCCTTTTGCACGTCCGCACAACCAATCAATAACCGTTTTTGGTGCTAAAGATTCATTTTGTCCGCCAACAGTTGGCGCACCATCAGATAATCCAGTTCCTGGTGAGGATGAATGCACAACAATATAACCTCTTGGCACCCATTTTTTGATATGCGAATTTGAAATAATTGGTCGTTTTCCCCGACGTTTAACTTCAGGATGTACACGCTCTGGACCAATATCTCCAAGCTCGTGTTCTACGTTCCACATGATACCATCAATATTACTGGCAACACCTGCAAAATAAGGACTAGTTATATAAATAATCGGAAGTTTTAGGTCTTCGGTATCTGTTTGTTTGGGACGCGTTACAGCGACATGCATTCTGTCTAAATTACCATCGCCATCAGTATCGAATTCAGTTTCTACCCATAAATCGTGACGAATCCAGTCTGAAGGATTTGAAAATGCTTCAACTATTTGTGCTTCGCCGTTTTCGAAAACTGGAACTGCTTTTTCTTGTGAAAATAATAATGAAGTTGAAGTGATGAATAGCAATACTATTTTTGCTAAAAATGAATAGTACATGAATATGAATTTATCTTAGTTAGTGCTAAATGTAAGACGAAGATTTAAGATTTCAAATGCGTTTAAGATATCTTTATATTCATTTTGTCTTGAAACACTATTTAAAAAAAGATGTCTAGTAGACATGATCTTTTAAATATAAAAATCAAAAATTCAAAACGATTTGAGGAAATTGCTAAAGCAACATTCATTCTCAAAGCTGCATGCTTAAAGCTCCGCTTAGCACTTCCGCTTCTTCATTCATTATTTCTGCAAATCGTTGCTTCCGACTTTGTCCGAATTCAAAGGGGTTTAGAATAGTTTAAGTTCCTTGAAGGTACTTTTTAGGAATAGGGAAGTATTCAGTTTCCTGCATCCAATATACATTTAGTATCCACCAACGCTTACCATCATTAAATAATTGAATGCTGTTTATACCGCGCATAAAGGGTTGTTTGTTGTTTTGGGCTTCTTTAGAGCGATAAGATTCATATGTGCTGAATACTTGGGTAATATGCCCAAAAGTATCTGTTTTCCGCGAGAGTTCGACCTCATGAAAGCCATTTTCTTCAAGCCATTTTCCTGAGGATTTGATGTAGTCTTCAGGTGACATAAACTTAGATACAGTGTTTCCATTCTTGTCTTTCCCTGTTGGGATTAATTTGGATTCTGGTTTGAATAAAAATTTGAATAATTCCCAATTACGATTTTCGCCGGCATCGCCAGAAATGACATCATAGAGTGTTTTGATCGTACTGTCTAGCGATGATACATATTTGTCATAATTAGGTTGTGTGTTGGTTTGTGCAATTAGGTTAATTGTAAAAAATGTGCAGAAAAAGAAGAATATTTTTTTCATATGCTTTGTGATTTATTAAATCCATGACCATATTTTTTTATGCTTCACCCATTTATTATCAACTTTTTTATATACCATAATAGAACTACTCATAATATCACCAAATTGAATAATTGCTGTTGAAAATTGGTTTTGAAAAAGTAATAACTCCTTTGCTACATTTGTCGTTAGAAAAATAGATTAGAGCATCTCCGTAACCTTTTTGATTAATAATTTCTTCGTATTCTTTTCGTTTAATAGAATTTATTTCTCTGTCAGATAATGATGAGAAGTCAAATGTAAATGAATTTGAAAGGTTAAAGGCTATTTCAAATATCGAATCGTTTTCATAATTAAGAGTATTTAGGATATCACTTTTTAATCTAGTAGAAAAAAAGTCAGGAATTGATGATTTTTTCTCTTCAATTAGATTCAGATCATAGGGTTCTACAAAACAAGTCTTATCACTAAACCTATGCTCGATTATTTGAATAATTAATTCATTCGATTTTTCTGTATATAATTCAACATCTGATTTTCCGGCTATGTAATTACAAGACATTAAGTTTATTGCTAAAAAAAATAAAATGATATACAGTCTTTTAATTCGCATTCTATAAAATTAAAAAATCATCTGATCTCTAAAAGAATTTCAACCCAAAAACAATAGCATCACCTTGGTAACCGCTTTGATAAGAGCGCACGTAATCTACCCGTAAAAACCTAAACTTGCCCCAACCAATATTGTCCAAGCCAATGGTATATTCCTGATAAGGTTTATTATCTGGCGTAGCCAAATTATGCGCACCAACAACGAGATTGAAATTTAATTTATTTATTAATGGAATCCTGCCAAGTATAAAACCATTAAAATCATGTTCGGCATGCATTTCCAAATAGCTGTCATTTGTACTTAATGCGTAATAGGGCAAATTGTTAAACACATCCGTGTAGTTGCCACGACGGCTCACATTGATCTGATTGCCGTTAAAGTGCTGAAAATCCATAAAGGCAATATCATCTGCATTGAAGAATTTCCCTGTTCTGATGTTATATGAAAATCGGCCTTTATTAGCTACATCAAAAGATTGGTACAATCGTGCTTTGACCTGATCAAAGTTATAGTCCGAATTTGTGGCGCCCATCCCTTTTTCGTAGCTAAGTACCAAAGTTGGGTACTTGTCGCTATTGATGTTAAACTTGCTATCGGGATAGCTTAGGTACTGTTGACCAAAATTAATCCTAGCACCTACATTTAGTTTTACAATGTTATGATTTTCAAAAGGTGCAACGCCAAAAGCGGTTTCGTCTAATGGATTATTACTGGTGTAGTTTTTATCATCTTCTGGGAAAAACGTCTGATCTGTAGTATTAAACAAAGCATTTCTGCGCTCATAACTTAAACCGGAGAAAAACCGAAAGCCGTTAAACCATTCTTCAGAATACCTGAGTTCAGCAAACTGACGTTCATAAAGTTTCATGTAGTTTTCAATAAAAAACAATGACGCTACGGTGTTTCCAATATTTGTTATTGGGTTGCTTGGGTTAAACTGTGCAGTTTCCACTCCGCCTGATAAGGTTAAAAACGCCCTACTTGTATTATTAAACTTATAAGTGAGCGCACCTGTTGCTCTAAAGCGCTCATCCGAAAACCCGTAATTGAAATCAACGTTTGCATCAAGGTAGCGTTTAAAATCGTCATAGTTTTTTCTGAAAAATATACTGCCACCTATAACATTACCCTGTACAGTATTAAAACTAAATTTATCTGCCAATGAGTAACCAACGCTAATATCTTTGTGTGAATTTTGATACGTGTAGCTAAAAATATTACTTAGCTTAAATATATTTTTCACTCGATCAACAGAATCCATATATAGTTTTGATTCCTTAACGAGCCTAATACTATCCTTTTTAATATAATCCGTAAGTTCTTCGCTGGTCAATGGTACTGGGCGCAACTTGTTCAATAAAGAATCCTTTTTGTTGGCTTTGTCTTCAAACGACACCAATTCTGGGCCAAAGTCTTTTTTGGTCAAAGGTGGATTAAATTCGTAGTTGCTGTAAACAGCCGTAAAACGTCCGTCACCTTTAAATCCGAAAATTTTGTACTCAAAATCTAGACTTTGCGATATTAACGCCCAGATTTTGTCTGTGTCAGAATATGAAAAGGTTTGTTTTAAGGTAATAATCTCTACCGGTGGAATTCTAGCTTGAACACCAGTGATATCAAGCTCAATAGCATAAAACGTCCATTGGTCTTCAACAATGTAGACATAACCTGAAAATACGGGATCATTTTCGCGCTTAGGCGTCACTTTAATTTTATTGATAAGATTGCCACGGTCATCATAAAAAACACCATCAAGCTTATAGCGGTAGTACCCAAAGGCATTATTTGCTATTGGCGAAATAATTTCGTTTCCAAATTCAATGGTATTGTTGTAAAAATTATAGTCAACATCAATAGCATTATTGAAGCTAAAACCTGTATTGTCACCACTTACTTTGGATGCCGTGATGCGTTCCTTTAGTTTGTTTGGACGAAGGTATTCAATTTTCGAGATGGTTTCTGATAAATACAAAATACCACTGCGTGTAGAGTCCAAACCATCAATTTCTACTTCTTCGCCAAAAAACTTTTCTGGTGCATCTTTAATTTTTATCAAGCCACGTGAGTAAAAATCGGCTTTGTAACCGTTTATTTTCTCAAGATTTTCCTTTCGCTTATCTATGGCTTTTCTTATGATGGCATTAGCTGGATTTTCGTTGGCGTTTATAACCACTTGTTCTAAAGAAAGCTGTTCTTCTTTCAAAATAATATTTGAGGTGAAAGGAAACTTGTTAACGGTAATTTCTTTTTTTATCGTTTTATAGCCCAAATACTGAAATACCAAATTGTAAGTTTTTGTTTCGGAAACATCGAGCTCATAATAACCAGCATCATTGGTGGTTGTGCCTTTTGTTGTGTTTTCAATAAACACATTCACAAAAGGTAAAGGGTTATTTTTTTCGTCGGTAACCGTACCTGTAATTTGAGCAATGGTAAAAAGTGGAAGTAGAAAAAGTTGTAGGGCAACTAATTTTTTAAGCATGAAGAATTGGTTTTGATGGTTTTCTTGTCAGACGACTTTAAAAAGGCTTTGTTGCATGACACAAACAAACTTAGCCCAAATTCTATAGCAAATATGTTATTTAAGTCTTAAAACTTAGCGGAAATTTTTCTTAATGCGGTCCAAGTTGCGCTTATTGTCACGATCTTTAATAGTTTCGCGTTTGTCGTAAAGTTTTTTTCCTTTACCCAAAGCAATTTCAAGTTTTGCCAAGCCTTTATCGTTAATGAATAAGCGAAGTGGAATAATAGCATTTCCTTTAACGTTAACTTCTTTTTCCAGCTTTTTAAGTTCACGTTTATTAAGTAATAACTTACGTTCAGCTTTAGGTTTGTGGTTATAATAGTTACCGAAAGCATATTCTTCAACGGTCATATTGATTACGAAGAGTTCGCCACGGTCATTAAACTCGCAAAAACTCTCGGCAATAGAAGCTTTACCCATACGTATGGATTTTATTTCCGTACCGGTTAATACAATTCCAGCCGTGTATTTATCCAATATCTCGTACTGGAATTTTGCCTTTTTATTGAGTATGTTAACCGTTTTTTGCATGGTGGGCAAAGATAGTTTTTAAAGTTAGAAGTATCAAGTGAGAAGTAAGAAGTGTAGCTAATGGTATTTTAATTTTTTTACCTGTAAAATGTTTCTTTTTGTAATTAAAGTTGAATGTAAACGACTTTGAATATTTAATTTTTGAACTATGAAATTTTTATATGTTTTAACCTTTGGTTTATTACTGCTGTCTTGTAAAACTGAAACTAAATCACAAGAAATCAAGTCTTTTACAGTTCAAGAAATTATTGATAAATCTATTGAAGTTGCTGGTGGTTCACAATTTGAAAGTTCTAAAATTTCTTTCAATTTTAGAGATAAATTTTATGAAGCCAAGCATAATGAAGGTGAATTTTCGCTTTTGAGAATATCGATTAAAAACGAGACAGATTCTATAATTGATATACTTTCTAATGATGGTTTTGAGCGAATTACAAACAATAAAGTTGTTGAAGTACCTGATTCTATGGTTGTGAAATATTCGGCTTCCGTAAACTCCGTTCATTATTTTTCAGTTTTGCCACATGGCTTAAATGATAAAGCAGTAAACAAAAAACTGATAGGCGAGGAGCAGATAAAAAATGAAGCCTATTACAAAATTGAAGTAACATTTGATGAAGTTGGTGGTGGCGAAGATTTTGAAGATGTGTTCATTTATTGGATAAACAAAACAAGCTTTAAACCAGATTATTTAGCCTATTTATATAATGAAGATGATGGTAAAGGTATGCGCTTTCGCGAAGCTTATAATGAACGCTACATTGAAGGCTTACGTTTTGTGGATTACAATAACTTTAAACCTGAAAACAATTCTACAAAACTACGCGATTTAGGAAAAGCTTTTGAGAACAACCAATTGCAATTGCTTTCAAAAATTGATTTGGAAAATATTGAGGTTACTTTAATTAATCCGCAACAAAGATGACGTTTTTTCGCCCTTTGCAATCGTTACTATGTAAAGATTGGCGTTATTATCTTCTTCAATCATTTCGTACTTTTTTTCACCCAAAAGACCGTTGGCAAAACCAGGCGTTGTATTACTATGCCCAACTATGAGTACAGTTTTACCGTTGGTTTCTTTTAAAAATTCTGAGATATCAATGCGTCTCGGGTCGTACAATTTTAATTCTAAATCATTGGCTTTTGCTGTGGGCAAGGCTGTTTCTTTTGTGCGGTTATAATCTGTGGAATAGACTGCATCAAATTTGATATTCTGAAAAGTTTTTGCCCAATTTTCTGCACGTTCTAAACCTTTTTCGGTTAAATGCGGATTTCTGTTGGTTTTGTCGCTTTGGTCTTTTTCGGCATGTCTTATAAGGTAATAGGTGGTTGTAGATTTATCTGTGGCATATTCTGATAGATATGGTCCTTCCCAAATGACTTGTTCTATCATCCATTTACCATCATCTTTAGACAATAGCACATAATCTAAACCCCAAGCACCAGTAACTCTAGCCGTGGCAATATGGTTTGCAATTTCTAAGACTTTTACACTACGCATTTTAGTTTCAGTTCGTGTTAAGCCTTGATTTTTAATACGTTGCGCCAAAGATAAAGCGTCATTATACGGTAAATGCTGATAATACTTGTAATTGCCAGTTTCTTTATCTTTTAAATAGCCAAATTTGTATAACCTGGGTTTTAATGCGGCTTTTAGTTTTGTAGTGTCACCTTCATAAAAACCATCGATGTATAAATTTAAGGTTGTTTCAATTTGAGTCTTATCTGTAACTTTTTGACTAAATACAGTTAAGGTGAATAGAAGTAGAATTAGTTTGAATATAAATTTCATTTTAAAATATATTTAGTCGTAGTTAAGCTAGTTCTAAAGCAATTTCAACCATATTACTGAAAGTTCTTTCACGTTCTTTACTTGTTGTGCTTTCTCCTGTTACCAAAGAGTCCGAAATGGTAAGTAGCGTCAAAGCTTTGGCATTATGTTTTGCCGCTACGGTATATAAACCTGAGGTTTCCATTTCTACACAAAGCACACCAAATTTAGACCATAGTTTGTACGATTCCATGTCATCTTCATAAAATTGATCTGAAGACAAAATGTTGCCTGCTTTTACGTCAATGTTTTTTTGATCTGCGATGGCAATAGCTTTTTTAAATAGACCGAAGTCTGCAGTAGGAGCGTAATTGGCACCACCAAAACGAAGTTCGTTAATTCCTGAGTTTGATGATGCCGCCATGGCAATAACAACATCTCTGAGCTTTACGTCTTTTTGGTAAGATCCTGCGCTACCAACACGTATTAGGTTTTTTACACCGTATTGGATAATGAGTTCTGTGGCATAAATTGAAATACTCGGTACGCCCATTCCAGTACCCATTGCAGAAATTCGTTTACCGTTAAAAGTACCGGTATAGCCTAGCATGCCTCTAACTTCATTAAAACAAAAAGGATCAGTAAAATAAGTTTCGGCAATCCATTTTGCACGTAAGGGATCACCAGGAAGTAGTATGGTTTCGGCAATTTCACCCTTTTTAGCACCTATGTGTACACTCATGCCGTAAATTTACATAAAGTGTTTGTATTTTTAATAGGCCACGGAAGAAGTTTGGCCGTTCATCATAGCAACACCAGCAGAAGCACCAATTCTATCGACTCCAGCTTCAATATATTTTAATGCAGTTTCGGCATCTCTGATGCCACCTGAAGCCTTTATCTTGGCGTTGTTCTTTACAGTTTTTTTCATGATTTTAACGGCAGTTAGGGTAGCACCACTTTTAGAAAATCCTGTTGAGGTTTTTACAAAATCTGCACCAGCATCTACACAAATATCACAAGCCCTTACTATTTCATTTTTTGATAATTCGCTGATTTCTAATATAACTTTTAGTGTTTTATTGCCAATAGCTCTTTTTACATCGTTGATGTCTTTGTAAACCGCAACATAATTTCTGCTTTTTAGTAAGCCTATATTGAGTACCATATCAATTTCGTCTGCGCCATATTCAACCGCATTTTTAGCTTCAAATATTTTTGCTTTAGTAGACATTGCTCCAAGTGGAAAGCCAACCACGGTGCATACTTTCACTTGGGAATGTTTTAGCGCTTGCGTCGCAATTGGTACATAACAACTGTTAACGCAAACAGAGAAAAAGTTATAGGTGCTAGCTTCTTTACAGAGCTTTATAATTTCACTTTCAGTAGCAGTTGCTTTTAAAAGCGTGTGGTCTATATATGAATTGAGTTCCATAAACTAGAGAATTATTTTTGACTTATTTTTTACCTTAATAAATTGAGGGAAAATTTAGCATAATATCTCAAGCAAAGAGGGTGCTTTTTGACACTTCAAACATAAGAAATTATTTTTAATCAGTACGAAAAAAACTACTATTTTTTGTTTTTAATCGGATATTTTAGCATTTAATTGATGATTTTTAACAATTTACAGAGTTTTTGAAAAGAATCATAGTTGCCAAGATGTTTGATTTTTTAATCTATGATTTCTGTCATAATTATTGAAAAATTACAGAATTATTTTTGTGATTAATCATAAAAAATCAATGTAATCATGAAAAAACTTTTAATAATTTTATTGGCTTTAGGGATGTTCTCTAATCTAATGGCTCAAGAGGAAAAAGAAGAAACAAACGATTTTAATCGTTGGCAGGTTAGACTTCGACTTATTAGTATAATACCAAATGAATCTGCTACGATTGACGCAATTGGCGGAGATGTAAATATTTCTACAGCTTTTGTTCCTGAACTTGACTTCACTTATTTTTTTGATAAAAATTGGGCAGCTGAATTAATTTTAGGAACTGCAAACCACGATGTTGAAGCTATTAATACTACTGTTGACAATATTGATTTGGGAGATGTTTGGTTATTACCTCCAACTTTGACCATGCAATATCATTTTTATACAGGTGATTTTAAACCTTATTTAGGTGCAGGTGTTAACTACACTATATTTTATGGTGCTGATCAAGGACCAACTGCTGATAATGTAGACTATGAAAACAGTTTTGGTTTGGCATTTCAAGCTGGTGTTGACTTTAATCTAAGTGATAAGTGGTTCTTAAACTTAGACGCTAAGTATATTTCAATCTCAACTGATGCCTCAGTAGATGCTACAACAGCTCTTGGCGCAACTGTAGGAGCTGATGTAGATATTAATCCTTTTGTATTAGGTTTTGGAGTAGGTATGAAGTTTTAATTTTTTGCAAGTTCATTAAAATGTAAAAGCACCTCAGCTGAGGTGCTTTTACATTTTAATACATTTATGTTACTAAAAAAGACAATACTACTCTAAGCAGGACGTCACATGCTCATTTTGTATTGCCTTTTATGTCTGCCGCTAAGCAGACCAACCAATCATTATAAAGACTGCTGAGCGGCGTTTTTGTTACACTGGGTTTAAAATTCTTCTACAACCAAATCGCCTTGGTTTCTAAACACCAATTTATCATCAAATTCATCTAAAAGAATAATACTATCTGTGGTTACTTTTCCAGCCAAAATTTCTTTGCTCAACTGGTTGAGTACTTCTTTCTGAATCACTCTTTTTACGGGTCGTGCACCATATTCTGGGTTATACCCTTTTTCTGCCAAATACGCTTTAGCTTCTGCTGTTGCATCAAACGTGATGCCTTGTTGTGCTATCATTTTTGTAATGCCTTTGAGTTGTAAATCTACAATGGCAACAATATTTTCTTTGGATAATGGTGTAAACATTATGGTATCATCAATACGGTTTAAAAACTCTGGACGAACGGTTTGTTTCAGTAATCCAAGAACATCGACTTTTGCAGATTCCATAGCTGATGCAATATCTTCTGTAGCCACAAAACGTTCTTGAATAATATGGCTTCCCATATTTGAGGTCATAATAATTATGGTGTTTTTAAAGTCCGCAATGCGTCCTTTATTGTCCGTTAATCGGCCTTCATCCAATACCTGGAGCAATATGTTAAACGTATCTGGGTGTGCTTTTTCAATTTCGTCTAACAATACCACAGAATATGGTTTACGTCTTACAGCTTCGGTCAATTGTCCACCTTCATCATAACCCACATATCCTGGAGGCGCACCAACCAATCTGCTTACGGCATGACGTTCTTGATACTCACTCATATCAATACGGGTCATGGCATTTTCATCATCGAATAAATATTCAGCTAAGGCTTTTGCCAATTCGGTTTTACCAACGCCGGTTGTTCCCAAGAATAGGAAAGTTCCAATAGGTTTTTGCGGATTTTGCAGTCCGGCTCGACTTCTGCGTACCGCATCGCTCACGGCTTCAATAGCTTCTTCCTGGCCAACAACGCGTTTGTGCAATTCATCTTCAAGCTTTAGTAATTTTTCACGTTCGCTTTGGATCATTTTGGTAACAGGAATGCCTGTCCATTTTGCCACAACATCGGCAATGTCCTCATACGTAACTTCTTCTTTTATTAAAGCTGTTTCTTGCTGGGCAACTAGCTCTTTCTGAAAATTTTCAAGCTTTTCGGTTGCTTCTTTAATTTTTCCGTAGCGGATTTCGGCTACCTTGCCGTAGTCACCTTCACGTTCAGCACGTTCTGCTTCAAGTTTATAATTTTCAATTTCCTGTTTTATATTCTGAACGTTTTCGACCGTTTCTTTTTCGCTTTTCCATTTGGCATTCAACTCATTGCGTTCTTCTTTAAGATTGGCTAATTCGGACTTAATAGATTTTAATTTGGTTTCATCTTGCTCTCGTTTAATGGCTTCATGCTCAATTTCTAACTGCATTATTTTTCGATCCAAAACATCCAATTCTTCAGGTTTTGAATTGATTTCCATGCGTAATTTAGAAGCGGCTTCATCCATCAAATCAATGGCTTTGTCTGGTAAAAAACGATTGGTAATGTATCGGTTTGAAAGCGCAACAGCACCAATAATGGCTTCGTCTTTTATGCGAACCTTGTGGTGTGTTTCATACTTTTCCTTAATACCACGGAGAATGGAAATGGCACTTTCGGTATCGGGTTCGTCAACACCCACTTTCTGGAAACGACGCTCTAAAGCCTTGTCTTGTTCAAAATACTTTTGGTATTCATCTAAAGTTGTGGCACCAATGGCACGCAGTTCGCCTCGGGCTAATGCCGGCTTTAAAATATTGGCCGCATCCATAGCGCCTTGTCCGCCACCAGCACCGACAAGCGTGTGGATTTCATCAATAAATAGTACGATATCGCCATCACTTGTTGTTACTTCTTTGATAACGGCTTTCAATCGTTCTTCAAATTCGCCCTTAAATTTCGCACCTGCGATTAAAGCTCCCATATCCAATGCAAAAATTTGTTTGTCTTTTAAGTTCTCGGGAATATCGCCATCGATAATTCGGTGCGCTAAACCTTCGGCAATGGCGGTTTTACCAGTACCAGGTTCGCCTACCAAGATGGGATTGTTTTTTGTACGACGCGATAGAATTTGGAGGATACGACGTATTTCTTCATCACGACCAATAACTGGATCCAACTTTCCATCACGCGCCAGTTGGTTTAAATTCTTGGCGTATTTATTCAGCGAATTGTACGTGTCTTCCTGGCTTTGAGACGTCACTCTATCTCCTTTACGGAGTTCCTCAATAGCGGATTTCAAGCCCTTTTCCGTAACACTTTGGTCTTTTAAAATTTGGGCTATTTTGCTATTCGATTTAAAAATGGCCATTAGCAAATGTTCAACCGAAACAAAATCGTCGTTCATTTTTTTGGCTATAATGGACGCTTCGTTTAATGTTTTTCCAGCTTCACGAGAGAGCATTAATTCTGCTCCCGATACTTTTGAAAAGCTTTGGAGTTCTTTGTCCAATATTTGCTCTAATAAATTCACATTGACATTCAACTTTTTTAGGATGAACGGCAATACGTTTTCATCAACATTTAAGATGCCTTTAAAAAGGTGTTCGTTTTCTATTTGTTGATGCCCAAAACTCTGTGCCAACTGCTGTGCTTGCTGTATGGCTTCTTGGGATTTAATGGTATAATTGTTAAAATTCATAGTTTTATTTTTCTGTCATTCTGAGCATGAGCGAAGAATCTATTTTGTGGTTTTTCTTCAATTCAGAACGATGTTAATTTCTTTTTCGATTAACTATATTTCAATTATCTTACCATTGCATTTGAAACGACAAAATGGCTGATTAACAGTGAATTTGCATGACGTTTTGTCGTGATGTAAGTCGACAATAGTATTTCGACTGAAACAGAAAAAATTAGTCATGGGATTATTCAATAAATTATTTAATAGCTCGTCCGAGCCAAAAGAAGAAAAAGTATTGCCTTGGCAACAGCTGATTTCATTATCTCAATTAGATGAAATTGAACAACGCTCCAAAACCAAAACGCAATTGATTTTTAAGCATTCCACACGTTGCGGGATTAGCCGTATGGTCATAAATCAATTCATTTCTATGTACGATTTGGATATGAACGCCGATTTGTATTATTTGGATTTGTTGAGCTACCGCGATGTGTCCAATGAAGTGGGCTACAAGTTTCAAGTCATGCATCAGTCGCCCCAATTATTGGTTGTACGAAATGGTGTTGCCGTGGCGCATGCCAGCCATGGAGCAATAAATGAGTTGGATTTGGTGAAGTATCTTTGAATTTGTAAAAAGAAGTTGTCTGATAAATTATGTTAAGATATTACAGGAAAATAATCGAAGAATATTTTTACTCTAGCGAAAGCAGTATTTCAGAATTTATTAAAGTAGAATTTGAAAAGAGTAGTTACAAAGATTTAACATCCTTTTTGGAGGAATATCTCTATGAATACGGTGTAAATACTATAAATATTCATGGCCCTTGTAGTATGAAAAATAAGTTTAAACCTTATGTGGCTTTTGATGAAAGGAACATTTTTAAAGAAACTGAGGGAATTAAGTATTTGAGAAAAAATTTATTGGGAGATCAAAGTGCTCAAAAAGTAATGGCAAATTATTTAATTTCTAAAATTAGTTTTATTCATCCCAAAACTTTTTTGAATTGGAGAAAATAATCAAAGTAGTCTTAACTACCTAAAATCAATCGTACAGCTTTTGGATTGCCCAAACCATTTTACCCGGTTTTTTGATGCGGTTTTATAAATAAAATCCCTAATCATCCGTGGAATAAATGCCAATAGCGCCGCAACGTTTCTCCATTTTGGGATTTTGGATATGATTTTTAAAAACCCGTCAGAATGCGTATTTACACCATTTTGGTCAATTGAAATAACGGTATCAAGCCTTTGGGTTGGGAAACCATATTTTGCTAGAAGTTTTTGCCCGTAATTAGATTGAAAGGGTACAAATTCAAATAAGTCTGCTGGGGCAAATTTTAAAAGCCAGCCAACAACACCGTTGCAAAGGTTACATTCGCCATCAAAAATGATAATATGTTTTTTCATAAGTACTCTAATAGATTGGTTATGTTGGTATTGGACGTAAAACGGTTGCTTTACTTTCAAATTAAGTGTTTTTTATGATAAATATCATTTCAAAATTCGGCCCTAAATTGTATATTAGAGTAACGTAATAATTAAAAACAAAACCTATGACAATTAACTATCAATATGTAAATGTAGATGTAAGCGAAACACTTTCGGATTTTACCAATGTCCGTTTGGAGAAATTGGCCAATAAATATGAGTTTTTAATTTCGGCACAAGTGTATTTTAAGCAAGATGAAAAAGACCATGAAGCAGGCAAAATATGTAATATTGAGTTAAGCTTGCCTGGACCACGTATTTTTGCAACATCTAATGAAGCTACTTATGAAGTTGCCGTTAGCGAAACTATTAGAGATTTAAAACGCCAGTTAGAAAGACGTAAGGAAACCTATAAGGTGTATTAGTTTTTAGTAAAAAGTATAAAGTAAGAAAGTCCAAGCAATTTTGTTTTGGGCTTTTTTTGTAAAATTTCGCCCAACACTTAAAACCTAACGATGATGGTACTTCTCATTCTTTAAAATAGTAAACCCACGATACAACTGCTCCACAAAAAACAAACGTACCATTTGGTGGCTAAACGTCATTTGCGATAAGCCAATTTTGCCATTGGCGCGTTTGTAAATTGCATCCGCAAAACCATACGGACCACCAATTACAAAAACTAAATTTTTAATGCCAGAATTCATATGCTTCTGTAAGTAATTAGAAAATGCTACGGAATTCATCTGTTTTCCGTTTTCATCTAAAAGAATAATAACGTCAGATGTCTCAATTTTCGCTAATATAGCATCAGCTTCTTTGTCTTTTTGTTGCGCTTCAGATAAGTGTTTTGCATTTTTTATATCTGGAATAATATCAAAACTAAACTTAATGTAATGGCGCAACCGGTTTTGGTAATCATCAATTAAACCTTTCAGGTTTTTGTTATCAGTTTTACCAATGGCAATGAGTTGTATTTGCATTTTTGTCAGGTCGAGCGCAGTCGAGACCTTTTTAATTACCTCTCGACTGCGCTCGAGGTGACATTTTGTATGTCTTATTAGCTGTTAAATTTACGATTTACTAAAATAATGCCAATTAATTTAAACTGAAATCCTAAATCTGAAATCGTATTTCAAAAATGTAGTTTATTTTTACCTAAATATTTTTTGCAAATGATTTCACAAAAACAATTTCAAAAAGAAATAGACTTAATAATTGCTAATGCCATACGCGAAGATGTTGGTGATGGCGACCATAGCTCATTGGCATGTATTCCAGAAACCGCAACCGGTAAAGCTAAACTTTTAGTTAAAGATGAAGGCATTATTGCTGGTGTTGAATTTGCAAAACAGGTTTTCAATTTTGTAGATAGCAACATGAGAGTGGAAACCTTAATTGAAGATGGAAGCCACGTAAAATACGGCGATATTGTGTTTTATGTTACTGGCGCATCGCAATCTATTTTAAAAGCTGAACGCTTGGTACTCAACGCCATGCAACGTATGAGTGCTATTGCTACAAAAACCAAAACATTTGTTGATTTATTAGAAGGTACTGGCACAAAAATTCTGGATACCCGAAAAACTACGCCAGGAATTAGAGCTTTAGAAAAATGGGCAGTAAAAATTGGTGGTGGCGAAAACCACAGGTTTGCATTGTACGATATGATTATGCTCAAAGACAACCATATCGATTTTTCCGGAAGCGTTACCAAAGCCATTACTAATACCAAGCAGTATTTAAAGGATACCAACCGCGATTTAAAAATTATTGTCGAAGCCAGAAACCTCGACGAAATTCAGGAAATATTAGATTGCGGTGGCGTTTACAGAATTTTAATTGATAATTTCAACTACGACGATACCCGAAAAGCAGTGGCGTTAATTGGTGATAAATGCCTTACGGAATCTTCCGGTGGCATTAACGAAAAAACAGTGCGTAATTACGCTGAATGTGGTGTGGATTATATATCGTCTGGCGCATTAACCCATTCGGTGTATAATATGGATTTGAGTTTAAAGGCAGTTAATTAGTAAAAAGTAAAAAGTGTAAAGTACATAGTTTTACACAACCCAAAACCCAAAACCCATTTCATGTCTCAACACATAGAAGAGCAAATAGACAAAATACCGGTGCTGAACGTGGTAGTACGTTTTTTTAAAAAAATTCGTCTGCCAGGTTTTGAAGGTTTATCGGTTTACGATTTGTTGGAGCTTTATGTTTTGGGGATTGTTAAGGGTACTTTGACCACAAGGGCAAGCGCCATTGCATTTAGTTTTTTTACGGCTATTTTCCCGTTTCTGTTATTTGTTATTATACTCATTCCGCATGTGCCTATTCAAGATTTTCAAGAGGAATTTTTGAAGTTTTTAGAGTTCTTTTTACCACCACAAACCTCAGGCTTTTTTGAGACCAATATTTATCAAAATTTAGAGGGCAATAATCAAGCGGGCTTGTTGTCATCTGTATTTATACTATCAATGCTCTTAATGTCCAATGGGGTAAACGCTGTATTTTCAGGCTTCGAAAATTCCTATCACGAGCAGTTGTCTCGTAACGTCTTTCAGCAATACTTGTATGCGTTTGGAGTAGCCCTGATTTTAGCTGTTTTGGTATTGGTTACAGTGGCGTTTTTTATTTATTTTCAAGTTTACATCATCACGCCTTTGTATGAGGCATTGAGTGGCGAAAATATTAGCGCAAAGTCTGGTATAGGTTGGATAAATTTTGCCAAGTACACTTTTTTTGTACTCATGATTTATATAGCCACGGCAACATTGTATTATTTTGGTACTAAAGAAGGCAGGCATACGCGCTTCTTTTCCATCGGTGCTTTGTTGACCACATTATTGATTATATTAACCTCGTATTTGTTTGGTATTTATATCGATAATTTTTCCAGCTATAATAAACTATACGGCTCCATTGGTGCGTTATTAATTTTACTGTTGTATTTGTGGCTTAACTCCAATATACTTTTATTGGGTTATGAGCTTAATGCCACGTTAAGAGGTTTACATAAATTAAATTCAAAATGATGAAATACATACTTTTTATAGCACTATTTTTTTTTGGTGTTCAGAACATTAAATCACAATCCATTTTTGGTAAATGGAAAACTATTGACGATGAAACTGGCGAAGAAAAATCTATTGTGCACATTTATGAAAAAGATGGAAAGGTCTATGGTGATATTGTAGAAATTTTAAATCCTGCCAAAAAGAATTCAAAATGCACAAAATGTAGTGGCAACAAAAAAGATAAACCCATTTTGGGCATGCAAATAATTGAAGGATTAACTAAAGATGAAGAGGTTTACGAAGGCGGAAAAATAATAAATCCATCCAACGGAAAAGTGTACAAATGCCAACTAAAACTTAGTGAAGACCCAAATAAATTGAGGGTTAGAGGCTATGTGGCCTTTTTTTACAAAACACAGTATTGGCTTCGAGTTGAGTAATTAGTTTAAAGTGTAAAGTGTAAAGTTGAAAGTATAAAGTGACAAAGTTATTTGTGAAAGGTGAAAAGTAAACTTAAATAGTTCATAATTATCACAACTCACAACTCACAACTCACAACTCACATCTCAAATCTCATATCTCAATTCTCAATTCTAATATCTCATATATCAAAACCAAAACCATAAACTACATCGATGTCATATTACCAATTCCGCTTCAAAATGCATTTACGTATTGCATTACCGAAGCTGAAGCTGATTTTTTAAAAGTTGGTATGCGCGTAGCTGTGCCTTTTGGCAAAAGCAAAATTTATACGGCTTTGGTGTATAACGTTCATAAAAATCCGCCATTGGTTTACGAGGCAAAATCTATTCATCAAATTTTGGATGATGTGCCAATTATTACCAAACCACAATTGCAACTTTGGGAATGGATTTCGGACTATTACATGTGTACTTTGGGCGAAGTTATGCGTGCCTCAATGCCAAATGCGTTTATTATTGAAAGTGAAACTATAATTTCACGAAATGAGAATATTGCGGTAAACGATTCAGAATTAAAAGATGATGAATTTTTAATTTACGAAGCGCTTCAACATCAATCGTCTTTAAAAATAGACGATGTCGTTTCAATATTGGATAAAAAGCGTGTGTTACCTATTATTAACCGTTTGGTTGAAAAAGGAATACTTCTACTTCAGGAAGAATTATACGAAAAATATCAGCCTAAGTTGGTACGCTACATAAAGCTTAACGCGCAATATAAATCCGAGGAGCAATTAAAGGAGCTTCTTGATAATTTAAAACGTGCCAAAAAACAGCATCAGGTAATTTTGACCTTATTTTCCTTAGAAGCGACATCCAAGCAACCGGTAAAAGTTTCAGAATTAAAGTCGAAAAGCAATGCGTCTTCAGCAGTTATAAAAACGCTGATTGATAAAGGTATTTTAGAAGACTATCATATAAAAACAGATCGTATTCAGTTTGAAGGTGAAACCAATGCTGAAAACAAAATCTTAAGCGAGCCACAGGCAAAAGCACTTGCCGAAATTAATGAGGCTTTTAAAACACAAGCCGTAACCTTACTGCATGGCGTAACATCATCTGGTAAAACCGAGATCTATATAAAGCTTATTGAGGCGCAGTTGGCTCGACAAAAACAAGTGTTGTATTTATTGCCCGAAATTGCACTGACCACGCAGTTGGTAGCGCGTTTGCAAAATTATTTTGGTGAAAAAGTCGCTGTGTTTCACAGTCGCTATTCTGGTAACGAGCGTGTTGAAGCTTGGCAAAATATACTCAGAAATTCTGAAAAATCTCGGATAATTATTGGTGCGCGTTCTGCATTGTTACTGCCATTTACCAATTTAGGGTTAATTATTGTTGATGAGGAACACGAGCAATCCTTTAAACAATTTGATCCGGCACCACGTTACCACGCACGCGATTCTGCCATTGTTTTAGGTCATTTGTTCAATGCCAAAATTCTACTTGGTTCGGCAACGCCAAGTATTGAAAGTTACTACAATGCTAAGCAGAATAAATACGGCTTGGTTGAATTGAAAACGCGTTACAACAATGTGCTTATGCCAGATATTGAACTGGTTGATTTAGCCGATAAGTACAAACGCAAACGGATGAAAGGCCATTTTAGCGATCGACTGATTGAAGAAATGACAGAAACTTTAGATGGCGGTTTTCAGATTATTCTGTTTCAAAATCGTCGGGGCTTTTCACCCATTGTAGAATGTACAACATGCGGTCATTCGCCCCAATGCCCAAACTGTGATGTGAGTTTAACCTATCATCAATACAGAGATCAGTTGCGTTGTCATTATTGCGGTTACAATTCGGCAATGCTAAAGAGTTGTCAAGCGTGTGGAAACGCAACTTTGGACACTAAAGGTTTTGGTACCGAGCAAATTGAGGAAGAAGTAAAAACCCTTTTTCCGAATAAAACCGTAGCACGAATGGATTTGGATACCACACGCGGTAAATATGGTTTTGAGCGCTTAATTTCTCGTTTTGAAAATAGAGAAATCGATATACTTGTCGGCACGCAAATGCTCACCAAAGGTTTAGATTTTAGGCATGTGAAATTGGTTGGTATCATGAATGCTGATAATTTACTCAACTTTCCAGATTTTAGAGCGCACGAGCGCAGTTACCAATTAATGGCGCAAGTATCGGGTAGGGCAGGACGCACAGGTATAAGAGGTAAAGTATTAATTCAAACTTACAATCCGCATCATACTATTTTGCAACAGGTATCCACCAATAATTACGAAACAATGTTTGCAGAACAATTAGATGAACGGCATAATTACAACTATCCACCAATTTTTAGACTCATAAAAATTACCTTAAAACATAAAGATTACAACCGTGTGAATACAGCTTCAGAATGGTATGCAAAATCGTTACGCCAAGTGTTTAAAGCTAATGTTTTAGGACCTGAGTTTCCACCAGTTTCGCGGATTCGTAATAAGTATTTAAAACATATTTTGGTTAAAATTCCACCAAAGCAGTCGCTTGCAAATACAAAAAAAGCTATTGCAAAAATTAACAATAGCTTTACGAGTATTAAGGATTTTAGACCTGTGCGCGTTGTTATAAACGTTGATAATTATTAGCGTGTTACATGTTGTTTAAAGCGTCTACTAACTGGGTTTTCTTGTTACGACTTAGTGGAATTTCGTAAGCACCAACTTCAACATTTTTACTGTTAAATCGGTCAATTTTATCAAGATTCACAATATAGGATTTGTGTATTCTTAAAAATTTACCTTCAGGCAATTCTTTTTCAAAAGCCTTCATAGTGGAAAGTACAACCAAGCTGGTTTCTTCGGTTACCACTTTTACGTAATCACCAAGCGCTTCAATCCATTTAATGTCTCTAATGTAAACTTTACGTTTTTTGAGGTTACTTTTTACAAAAATATGTTCGCCTTCGGTTTCGTTAAAGTCTAGTTTTAGTTTATGCTGTTCTATAGCTTTCTCAACAGCAGTATTGAAACGCTCTTTGGTTATTGGCTTTTGTAAATAGTCCGTAGCATCATAATTAAAAGCCTTGAATGCATATTCGGTTTTACCAGTTACAAAAATAATTTGGGGTTTGTTATTTAGTACGTCAAGTAATTCAAAACCATTTAAAACAGGCATTTCAATATCTAAAAAGATTAAATCTACCTTTTGGGTATTTAGTCCGTTCTTGGTCTCTAAAGCACTACTGTATTCTGCAACAAGATTTAGGGAATCGTGGTTTTCTATCAGTTTTACGATAGATAAACGTTGTATTGCAGAATCGTCAACAACTACGCAGTTTAATGTCATAACATTTACATTTTGAGGTTAAGTATCGACAATAGTACAACAAATTCGGTTAAAAAACAAATATTACCGACAAAGTGTAAAATTTAAGAAGACTTTTGTAAGTAAAATGGCTTGTAAAATTTGATGTAAAATATTGGTTCACTTATAAATAATGTGTATTTTTGCACCCGTTTTAACAACAAATAAATTTATTTATGAACCATTATGAAACTGTTTTCATCTTAAATCCCGTTTTATCTGAAGACCAGATAAAGGAAACAG
>CAYSVY010000011.1:0-109681 GCA_964434705.1 uncultured Flavobacteriaceae bacterium | reverse complement strand
GACGTTCGTGGCTTTGCTCTAAAAAGGCAAAAGTTTTATTAATCTTGTTAATAGAACCAATCTTATTTAAAGGTAAGCGCACAATACGTGATTGTTCCGCTAATGCTTGAAGAATGGATTGTCTTATCCACCAAACAGCATAAGATATAAACTTAAACCCACGGGTTTCATCAAAGCGTTGTGCCGCTTTTATAAGTCCAAGGTTACCTTCATTAATTAAATCGGGTAATGTTAATCCTTGGTTTTGGTATTGTTTAGCAACGGATACCACAAAACGGAGGTTGGCTTTAGTTAATTTTTCCAATGCAATTTGGTCACCAGCTTTAATGCGCTGTGCCAATTCAACTTCCTCATCTGCGGTAATTAAATCTACCTTTCCAATTTCCTGTAAATATTTGTCTAATGAAGCAGTTTCTCTGTTAGTAACCTGCTTGGTAATTTTAAGTTGTCTCATGTAAATTTATGTGTGCAATTTTTTGATGACAAATGCCACTATGTTTTTATACGTAACAAATCAAGAAAATGTTACAAAATAATTAGGTTTTTATTTTTAATGAATAAACCGAAGTAAGAAATCTTACATCTAATTGCTTTTGTTTTTCTCTTTTTAAAGGTAGATTAGGACTTAAATCAAAATAAAACCTCAAGGATTTAAAATACTCCTTAAGGTTTTAAATAAATAATTTAAAGGTATAAGTCTAATTTTTCATAAACTTTAGTACAGTATCATTGATGTGTAAAAAGTATAAACCTCTTTCAAAACCTGTTATGCCAATAGAGTCATCAATACCTAAACTACCTCTTAAAACTTCAGCGCCCAATACATTGTATATGCTATAAGGTGCAATTTCATTAAGTCCTGAAATATTAATTTCATCTCTTGACGGATTTGGGTAAATAGAAATTTGTTCAACTTCAAAAGCACCGGTGCTAAATGTAGCTTCCGTAACAGTAAGATTATTTAGAGCAGCTTGGTCTCCACTCGTATTGCCAGTACCATTTACGGCGTTACCAGCGGCGTAAAATGTAACGCTACCATCGCCAGCACTAGGCGCAGTCCATTCAACAGTAAATGTATTTGTGGCAGAAGTTCCGTCATGCTCCACCAAACGGCTACTGGCAATTTGGGCATTACTACTAGGGTTTGCATAACTTCCTGATTGCACATTTGTTGTATTTAAACCTGTGACTTGAAAACCATATCCTCCTGGCGTACCACTTGAGGCGTTAACAATAATTTCTAGGTCATAAGTGGTGTTTGGGGCATAACTTGTTACAGGCATTCCGGTTGTTTGGTCATTTAAATTTATGGTCACAGAAGTACCAAATGAGCCACCGCTATGGCAGGACGTGCAATTTAGACCGGATAAAGGACTTCCGGATCTATCTTGCCCACCAAGTCCATCACTGTTTAAGGGGCTGAGGAGTTCAGCTGTATGGTAATTGTTTGTTGATGTGTTAAACGAGCTCCGTAGCATAAAAAAGCTAAACAGAATAAAAAAAGAAAAAAGTAGTTTTGTTTTCATTGCATTGTGTTTTAGGGTGTTGACCCAAGTTACAGCTTTTTTTTAACATGAAAACAAATTTGTGGCGAAAAAGCACCTGTATCTGAAAATAACATTATATCCGCAAGGGCTGCACAACAAAGCTCTTTTTGGTAAATTAACTGTTACGGCAGTTGTATTTAAGAGCAGATTGGTGGCGCTTACAGTGGTAATTGTTGAAGTAAGCCGTGCTATTGGAAGTTTGTCTTTACCATCCATCTTCATTCTACTAAAAAGAAGCTGTCTCAAAACATATATATTTATCAATATGACAGATAATAGTGTTTTGAGACAGCTTCCTATTTTGACCATGTAATTTTTGGGCTATTGCTCTTCAAAGTTTTGATCATCGCCAAAATAGGCACGTCTTGTATTTAATGCGGCATTATTTCCCCCATTAACAACAACAGCTACTAAGCTTAGATTACTATTATCTGCAATACCAGAAGGTAAAGTACCAGTAATTGTGGTTGTATATTCTTGGTCTGCTATAATTTGACTTGTTGGTATGTTATCACCCAATATATTGGTGTAAGTAGCTCTTAATACATGGTTGTGTTCAAAATTAATAATTGGGTTTACGCCACCATAATAACTTGTATTGTTGGCCTGGTTAAATATTAAGCCATCTTCTAAAAGGTATAAAACCACTTTAAGGTTGCTGTTGTTTAATAGTGTTCCGAATTTCACTTTTAAATCAACGGACACGCTATTTCCATTTAGCATTGGTGTCATGGCCAGTCCTATATCGGCATCATTACCAGTGAGACTAACTACTTGTGCTACATTATTAGGCTCGGGGAAATTCCAATCTGTGGTACGGTCTAACATGGCGGTAGGATACCCTTGAAGGTTTATCATATTTTCCAAATCACTAGCTGGAAAATTATAAGGATCATAACTTCCACTACTTGGATTTGTACTTCCTCTATGAATAGCTACAATTACTGCGTCATTTGTTTGCTGCGTTACCAACTCCATAGCATAAGATACTCTTGGACAAAACGGACACCAAGTGCCTGTATAATCCTCAATGAGTACATTTTTCTTGAATTTTGTTGGTTCTGGTGATACTGTGAGCGTTAGGCTGTTGCTTGTTATGCCGTTGTACTCAGCACTAAACACCAAATCTCCTTCCATAGTTGCTTCGTAATTATTACCTGAGATTGGAGTACCATCAACCGATATTGTACTTTCAGAAGTTACATCTTCATCAGTATCTCCAATAACTTCAAAACTAATATTATCTCCTGGGTAAATTGGCCCATTTCCAACTCTTGATAAGGTAATGCTGGTTATTGGTGCTGGTTCATTTACCGTAACTTGTAACGTATTGCTTGTTAAGTTGTCATAAGTTGCAGAGACACTCAGTTGTCCAGAAGTTGTAGTTAAATAGCTATTGCCACTAATAGCAGAACCATTTACAGAAATTGTACTTTGCGATGTAATGGTTTGATCGGTATTAGTTTCAACTGTGAAAATAACTGTATCTCCAGGAAATAATTCGCCACCACCAACTCTAGATATAGTGATACTTGTGATACTGTTGTTTGGATTGTTATTACCATCATCACTATCACTGTCACTACTACAACCTATAAGCGATAAGGTAAGTAACAACACAAAACATTTTGAAATAAACCTAATTTTCATACTAATTGATTAATATTTTTTTGACGTTAAATTATTTTATTTGCCATATAGGCATTATAATTGCGAATATATTAATAAAATGTTAAAACCAAACGAATGAAGAATTTTTTAAAGATTTGTATTCTCTTTTTCTCAATTGGTGTTTCCGCTCAGGAAATTCCTGAAGTTTCAATTAAAAATATGGAAGGCCAAAGTGTTATGACTTCTGAGGTTGTTACTTCAGAAAATATTCAGATTATAAGTTTTTGGGCGACATGGTGTGTACCCTGTATAAATGAGTTAGACGCTATAAGTGAAATATATGATGAATGGCAAGAGGAGACCAATGTAGAGGTTATAGCCATTGCCACAGATGATGCTCGTACTAAAAAACGTGTAAAACCTTTAATAAACGGTAAAGATTGGGAATTTGAAATCTACATGGACGAAAATCAAGATTTTAAACGTGCTCTTAACGTTAATATATTACCATATGTTATTGTTGTACAGGACAATAAAATTGTACATACAAGAACCGGATATACGCCGGGAAGCGAAGATGAACTTTTAGAAGTTGTAAAAGAACATTTAAAGAAATAGCGTATATCATATGAGAAAACCAACCATACTACCCTTATTTCTGATATTATCGGCGATAGGGCATTCTCAATTTTTAGATAATTTAAGAGCAGGTTTAGAAATTAATAGCGCGTGGTACAACGACGACAGAGAAACAGGTCCATTTTTTGATGGTACAAACAATGACTCAGATGAGCATTTTCGGGTTAACAGTTATTTAAAACTTGATTATACGTTTTTAAACAATTTTACAGCAACAGTTCAAGTAGAATCTTACGAGCCATTGGCGTTGTTGAATTATTCACCAAATTTTGACGGTACAAATCTCGGTATCTATTCACTTAATTATAACGATAACAAGTTAGATGCTACGGTAGGACATTATTATGAACAATTTGGGAGTGGCTTAATCCTTAGAAATTGGGAAGACCGACAATTAGGTATTAATAATGCATTATTAGGTGGCCGCATAAAATATAATTTTACTGACGACCTATTGCTTACTGCGCTTTACGGTAAGCAAAGAGTTGGTTTTGATACTTCCGAAGGCGAAATTTTTGGTGCTAATTTAGAATTTGAAGTTGGAGAAACTATAGGATTATCAGACACATCACTTAATATAGGGCTTAGTTATGTAGGACGATATCAGGAGACTGATGTAGAAGAGCCAAATTTTGATGAATTAACCAATGCATTTTCAGGACGATTAGATTATGCCAAGAATAACTTCTATGCTGGTGTTGAATATGTGCATAAAACAGAAGACGTTTACGTTTTTAATGGACAATCCATTAATACGTTTGTAAATCCAGGTAACGCACTCTTAATAAACACAGGCTTCTCAAAAAAGGGATTTGGATTAGACGCTACGTTTAGACGCTTGGAGAATATGGCATTCTTCTCAGATCGTGAGACAGCAGGCAATATATTCTTAGAGAATAATGTAAACTTTACGCCAGCCTTAACTAAACAGCACGACTATTTGTTGACAAATATATTTGTTTATCAAGCACAGTCTCAAGTGGTGTTTGCCGATCCGCAATTGACGGAAGTTGGTGAAATAGGTGGGCAAATAGATATATTTTATAACATTAAAAAGGATACGCCATTAGGTGGCAAATACGGAACAAAATTGGCCGTAAACGCCTCTTATTGGGCTGGACTAAAAGGTGACTACGATTTTAATAATCTATCCTACGACGTAGACTATTTGGGTTTTGGTAAAAAGTATTTCTCCGATATAAGTTTAGAAATAAGAAAAAAATGGTCTAAGAAGTGGAACACCATTTTTTACTATGTAAACCAGTATTATAACCAAAGAACTATTGAGGACAATTTCTCAGGCGAACAAATACAAACTAATGTTTTGGCTTTGGAGTCTATGCACAGGCTTGGTCGCAATGGCAAATCGCTACGTGTAGTGGCACAGCGCTTGTGGTCTAACACTGATAATCATGATTGGATTGGTGGTGTTGTAGAGTATAATTTTAATACGAAATTCTCTATATACGCAAATGATATTTTTAATTATGGTCAAGACGAAGATACTGGAGAAACGCATTTTTATAACGTCGGTGGAAGTTATACCAAAGGTGCAGCAAGATTCTCTGTAAATTACGGACGACAACGCGCAGGTTTGGTTTGTGTTGGTGGAGTTTGTCGATTTGTACCAGAAGCCACTGGATTATCAGCAAGCGTTTTATATAATTTTTAACCTATAACCTAAATTAAAAAAGCCGTTTCATTTTATAATGAAACGGCTTTTTGTTTTTGAAAAGGTCAAGGGTTTATTCTCCTTTTTTATCTTCTCTAGGTTTACGGTTGTCACGATTACGGTTATCGCGTCCACGATTGTCTCTACCGCCACCTTTACGATCATTATCACGCTTAGGACGTGGTTGCCAACCTTCAGGTTTTGGTAATATCGCTTTACGTGATACTTTTTCTTTTCGTGTTCTGGAGTCAATACCAAAATACTTCACGTCAAAAACATCTCCCATATTAACAACATCAGAAACATTTTCGGTGCGTTCCCAAGCTAGTTCGCTTACGTGCAATAAAACCTCATTTCCTGGAGCTTCGGTATATTCCACAACAGCACCAAAATCTAACATTTTAATGACTTTTACTTCGTAAACGCTACCAACTTCAGGCTTAAACATTAAAGCATCAATTTTTGCTTCAACAGTGGCAATACCATCTGGTCCAACACCTAAAACTTCAACTATGCCTTCCTCAGTTACTGGATCTTCATTGATAACAATAGTGGTATCGGTTTCTTTTTGTAATTCTTGAATTACTTTTCCGCCAGGACCAATAAGCGCCCCAATAAATTCATTAGGAATACGTCTGGTTATCATAGTTGGTGCATGATCCTTAACATCTGCATTTGGTGCTTCAATAGTATCGGTTAGTTTGCTTAATATATGTAAACGACCGTCACGGGCTTGCTTTAATGCATTTACCAATATCTCGTATGACAAACCTTTTACCTTAATATCCATTTGACATGCGGTAATTCCATCAGCAGTACCAGTCACTTTAAAGTCCATATCGCCTAAGTGATCTTCATCACCAAGAATATCTGATAATACGGCATACTTATCGCCTTCGGAAATTAAGCCCATAGCAATACCAGAAACTGGTTTCTTTAATTGTACACCAGCATCCATTAATGCCATAGTACCTGAACAAACTGTTGCCATTGATGACGACCCGTTGCTTTCTAAAACTTCAGAAACCACACGTACTGTGTACGGGCAATCTTCTGGCACCATACCTTTTAAGGCACGTTGGGCCAAGTTTCCGTGCCCAACTTCACGACGCGATGTGCCACGGATTGGACGTGCCTCACCCGTTGAAAATGGTGGAAAATTATAGTGTAAATAAAAACGCTCTTCACCTTCGTAAGATGGCATGTCTATTTGGTTGGCCTCGCGAGATGTACCTAATGTCACTGTTGCCAAAGCTTGAGTTTCGCCACGTGTAAAAATAGCCGAACCATGTGTTGATGGTAAATAATCGACTTCGCACCAAATTGGGCGAATATCTGTTGTTTTACGACCGTCAAGACGTAAACCTTCGTTTAGGGTTAAATCCCTAACTGCTTTTTTCTGTGCTTTTGCAAAGTATTTATGTATGAGTTTACCAAGTTCGGCTTGCTCTTCTTCTGTAAAGGATGCAAAAACTTCTTCTTTAATATCGCTAAAGGCTTGGCCTCTTTCTTGTTTTGAAGACCCAGCTTTTGCTACTTCGTAAGCTTTGTCATAAACCATATCGTGCACTTTAGCCGCAAGAGCTTCGTCTTCAACCTCTGGTTCATATTCACGAGTGGCTTTTTTACCGACGGCTTCCGCTAGTCTAATCTGGGCTTCACATTGTACTTTAATAGCTTCGTGTGCGGCCTTAATGGCTTCTGTCATTTCTTCTTCAGAAATCTCATCCATTTCACCTTCAACCATCATTACGGAATCTGCTGAAGCACCGATCATCATATCGATATCGGATTCTTCCAATTGCGCTCGGGTTGGATTTATGATAAATTCACCATTGATACGGCCAACACGTACTTCAGAAATGGCACACTCAAAAGGGAAATCAGAAAGCTGAATGGCGGCAGATGCGGCTAAACCAGCCATGGCATCTGGCATTACATCTTCGTCATGTGACATTAATTGTATCATAACCTGAGTTTCGGCATGATAGTCTTTTGGGAATAATGGGCGCAATACACGGTCAACCAATCTCATTGTCAATACTTCACCATCACTCGGTCGTGCTTCTCTTTTAAAGAAACCACCAGGATAGCGACCAGCAGCAGCAAATTTTTCTCTGTAATCAACAGTAAGTGGTAAAAAATCCACATCTGCTGAATGGTAGTTGGATACTACAGTACATAATAACATACACTTGCCAGATTGAACAACTACGCTTCCGTGCGCTTGTTTTGCAAGTTTTCCAGTTTCGATGGAAATTTCTCTACCATCACCAAGGTCAATGACCTCTTTGTAAGTTTTTGGAATCATAAATTTTAAAAATTAGCCTGAAATAGATAGTCCATAGTTTCAATTGAAAATATGTTATCCGTCTTCAAACTTTTGTTAAACATTGGTGTTGTGTTGTGTAGTGTTGTTGTTGACCAATGAAAAACTAATGTTCAGATAAATTCCGAACCTGCTTAATTTATTTCAGTTTTTATACTCTACCGAAAGATTGAGTTATACAAAATAAAAACCACGCTAAATGCGTGGTTTTTAGTGGTATTATTTTCTTAAACCTAGTTCTTTAACAATGGCACGGTATCTTGTGATATCTTTCTTTGTTAAATAATCTAGAAGTGCACGTCTTTTACCTACCAACTTTACCAAAGAACGCTCAGTATTAAAATCCTTACGGTTATTTTTAAGGTGCTCAGTTAAATGATTGATTCTGTGGGTAAACAGTGCAATTTGACCTTCAGCAGAACCCGTATCGTTTTTACCTTTACCGTGTTTTGTGAAGATTTCTTCTTTAATTTCTTTTGTTAAATACATGCTAATATTATTAAAATGATTTTTATGTATGTTTGAAAGGCTTTCTTTCAGGGCGCAAATATAATAAAAATAAAGGATTAGCAAGCTTTAAACCTAATTCTTTAATTTTTTTGAATCCTTTTTTAAACCTTTTTAACCTTGAGGTGTCAAAAGAACATGTTAACAAAAAATTAAGTTATAAAAAAGTTGAATTATGTTGCCTTTTGCGCAGAGGCAAATTACCAAGACTTTATTTCAAAAAACCCTAAAACAATAAGAAAATGAAACCATTAAAAAAATTACTTATGCTTTGCCTTTTAATAGGTATAGTTGGAATATCGGTACAATCTTGTTCTGAAAATGACGAAACATTAGAAACAGATTTTACCGCAGATGATACTTTAGAAATGGCTCGTGCGGCAGATGTCGATGCCATGAGCTCTTCCGTTGAAGATATAGTTGTTCAGGTTTACGAAGACCAAGAATCAAATAATACCAGAGCAGCACAAACACCAGGCTTGCCAGATTGCGTTACTATTACTGCTGTTGCACAACAGGGTTTTAGAGAAGTTACGGTAGACTTTGGCGAACAGGGTTGTGTTATGCGAGGCCACTTGTTACGAGGTCAAATTGTTTTTACCTATACTCGAGATCCAGAAGCCCAAGAAATTTTGATAAACTACCAATTGGTTGATTTTTATTACGATGCCAAAAATATTATTGGTAGTAGAACGATATTGAGAGAACGTGAAAACGATAACGGAAATCCTCAGTTTACACATACTTTAGATTTGACGGTGATTTGGCCAAATGGTGTTGAAGCATCTAGAACAGGAACAAAAGTTAGAGAATGGGTTGAAGGTTTTGGTAGTGGCGATTTTACGGATAATGTTTTTGAAGTTACTGGTAATTGGACTACGACGTTCCGAAACGGAAATTCTCACACTTATGAAGTTTTAACAGCTTTAAGACGCGAAGTAACATGTACACATTTTGTTAGTGGTACAATAGATGTACAGCGTACAAATTTTGGAGGTACTTTTGATTACGGTGATGGTACTTGTGATAATCAAGCTTCTTTCACCTTTAATAACGGAACAGAAGTTACAATTACTTTAGATTAATTGTAAGGTTAATTTTATTTGGTTGAAAATGAAAAGCGAGCCGAAAGGCTCGCTTTTTTTATGCTCTTAAGGGTTGATTTGTAATTAAATCGATATATAGGTTTATGTTATCTTTTAAGTCTTTTCGGTGCGATATAAAATCTAGAAACCCATGCTCTAATAAGAATTCAGAGGTTTGAAAACCGTCTGGAAGTTCTTTTCCCGTGGTATCCCTAACTACTCTTGGCCCGGCAAAACCAATTAATGCGCCAGGTTCAGCTATGTTTATATCGCCTAGCATAGCAAAGGATGCTGTGGTTCCTCCAGTAGTTGGATCGGTACAAAGTGAAATATAGGGGATTTTTGCATCAGCCAATTGTGCCAACTTAGCAGATGTTTTAGCCAATTGCATTAACGATAATGCCGCTTCCATCATTCGTGCGCCACCAGATTTACTGATAATCATAAAAGGTAGCTTTTTCTTTAGTGCATAATCTGCAGCTCTGGCTATTTTTTCTCCAACCACGCTTCCCATAGAACCGCCAATAAACGTAAAGTCCATGCAGGCAATGACCAAGTCCTTACCTTTTGATTTTCCAACTGCTGTTCTAACAGCGTCTTTTAGTTTTGTTTTTTCTTGCGCCGCTTTTAGCCGGTCAGGATATTTTTTGGTATCCTCAAATTTCAAAGGGTCTTTAGAGGTAAGACCAGCATCAAGTTCCTTAAACTTGTTGTCATCAAATAATATTTCAAAATATTCCTTACTTCCAATCCTTACGTGATAGCCATCTTCTGGACTTACATAAAAATTTTGTTCAAGTTCTTTGGTGTCAATTACTTTTCCTGTTGGTGATTTGTACCAAAGGCCTTTAGGTGTATCTTTTTTTTCCTCGGTAGAGGTTTGTATACCTTTATCTTTTCGTTTAAACCAAGCCATGCTGATTTTAGATTTTTAAGATATTCACTGTAGAAAACATGAAAATCCTTAATTATGTTTTAGTTAGTTAGTGTGCTACTTGTTATAGCCAATTTAGCAAAATTACACTTTATAAATTAAACTCAAAAATTAGAGTCTTTGTGCAAATTGCTGTGTGCTTTAAAAGAAAAACCCAACTCGAAAGTAACATTCAGCGTTGGGTTAGTTAAATTATTTTATTTTTTATTATAGCGTGTTTACATTGTTTAAGTCTTCAAACGCTTTTGTCAATCTTTCTACAAAAGCATTTTCGCCCTTGCGCAACCAAACGCGAGGATCGTAATATTTTTTATTGGGTTGGTCATCACCGTCAGGATTTCCTATTTGGGTTTTTAAATAATCTGCCTTTTCATTCACATAATCTCTAACGCCACTTAGAAATGCCCATTGCATGTCTGTGTCAATATTCATTTTAATGACGCCGTAGCCAATAGCTTCTCTTATTTCCTCTACTGTTGAACCTGAACCGCCATGAAATACAAAATCTATATGGTTGTGACCAACATCATATTTTTCCGTGATATATTCCTGAGAATTTTTTAAGATTTTTGGTGTTAGTTTAACATTACCAGGTCTGTAAACGCCATGAACATTTCCAAAAGCGGCGGCAATTGTAAATTGGTCGCTTACTTTGCTCAGCTCTTCAAAGGCGTAAGCTACTTCTTCTGGTTGTGTATATAGTTTTGAAGCGTCAACATCACTGTTATCAACACCATCTTCTTCGCCACCTGTTATTCCTAATTCTATTTCTAGGGTCATGCCCATTTTGCTCATTCTTTCCAAATACTGTTTGCAGATTTCAATATTCTCCTCAATGGGTTCTTCTGACAAATCAATCATATGGGAGCTAAAAAGTGATTTTCCGGTTTCGGCAAAATGTTTTTCACTTTCGTCCAGTAAGCCATCAATCCATGGCAATAATTTTTTAGCACAATGGTCCGTATGCAAAATTACGGGTACACCATAAGCTTCTGCCATTTGATGTACGTGTTTTGCACCTGCAATACTACCTGCAATTGCTGCCTTTTGGTTTTCATTGCTTAAGCCTTTTCCGGCGTTAAACTGTGCACCTCCATTTGAAAACTGAATTATTACTGGAGCATTTAATGCTTTAGCGGTTTCCAAAACACCGTTTATAGTATTTGAGCCAATGACATTTACTGCTGGTAAGGCAAACCCTTTTTCTTTAGCAAGTTTGAAAATTTCCTGAACTTCGTGTCCTGTTGCAACACCTGGTTTTATTGAATGATTCATGTTTGAATTTGTTGGTATTTTACAGTTTCAAAAATACATAAATTCTAAGATTTAAAATGCCTAAACCATTGATAATTACCAACTATTTTAGCGAAAACGATGTCGTAAATTGACTTCTGAATTTGTTTTAGAACGGATAGTTGATACCAAAGTTGTAGGTGGCGTTTCCAAAATTATAATTGGTAAACCATCGGTTGCCCGCATTGAGAGATGGGTCATAGGTTTTAAAACCAATATCGCCACGGAGAACAAAAAATTTAAAGTCGTAGCGCAAACCAAAACCGCTACCAACGGCAATATCTCTTAAAGAATCAAAATTTTCAAAGGTAGATGCTGGGTCGTCTTCAACATTTCCAAAGGCATTCCAAATATTGCCAGCATCTATAAAAAGTGCGCCATCAAAACTTCCAAATAAATTGAAGCGTTGTTCCAAACTAAAATGCAGTTTTAAATTAGCTTCGTTAAACTCATTGGTGTTTTGTGAACGACCTGGTCCTAAGTTAAAGGCATTCCATGCACGGTTGTCATTTGGTCCACCTGCAAAGAAACTCTCAACAAAAGGTATATTACTAGAATTGCCAAATGGTATGGCCATACCAAAATAGCTCCGGAACGCCAAAACGTTTTTACCACCAAAACCAAAGTATTTTATATAATCCAACTCCGTTTTTAGGTATTGAGAAAAGGCGACATTTAAAACTTCAAATCTACCATTACTATTACGTTCTAAGCCTGCCAAGCCAGCAATACCGTTGAGTAGGTTTCCAGCGACTTCACCATGGAATTTAAAGGACGAAAATGTATTATCCGATAAATCTTTTCTGGTATCTCTTTTGTAGTCAAAACTAGTGGAAAGTATCAGGTTATTTTCGGTAAGGCGGTCTTGTCTTTGACTAATATTACTGACGTCTGTGTATGCTATATCACCAGGCATTAAGACGGTGTTGTTACTAAGAACATCATTTATAAACACATCTGCTGGAGCAAACTGGTTGCCTGGCATATTGGGGTCTTGTAATATAGCATCATCGTCAATGTAGTCGATGTCTCTAGCAATATCATTAAGCCTGTTGAAGGAGTTGGAATATACACCGAAATAGTTTTCTGGGTTAAGGTTTCTCACGTATTGAATATTGAAAAGCTCTAAGGTGTTGGTCACCTTTTCCGAAGGAAACCAGTTGTAAGAGAAAATACTGGACAACGTCTGCCTGTCTAATCCAATGTTTTGTTGGCTTGTGGCAGTGAGGTTTATTTTAGTGCTCGGCGACATGTATTTGGGGATAATTTTGTCCGTATTAAACGGTAAAAACAACCGTGGCAATGTAAGGCCAACGGTGCCACCAAATTCGTTTATATCAAAAAAAGTATCTCTGTTATCACCAGATTCTTCGGAAGCACCAATAGCACCTAAAAGCGAAATATTCAGGGTTTCTGCACCTCTAAAAATGTTACGTATTTTAAGTCCTGTACTAAATGAAAAGCCTACTGTTTGAATATTACTTTGCGAGACATCAAACGAAAACCCGAGCTCGTATTTTTTTCTTGGCGATAAATAAATATTGGCCGTCAAAGTCGAGTCTTGCTCATTGGGTACAAAATCTACTCCAGGATATCTGAACATTTGCAGTTGATTGAGGTATTGCGATGTTCTGTTGCGGTCAACATCTCTGTAAATTTTTCCTTTTGACATAAATACCGCATCTGTTAGTGCTTTGGGCTTAAACTTTAGTTCATCATAACTGTAAAGATTATAGCCATTATAATAAGTTGTATCAGTGATTTTTTTCCCTGCTATACGGTTTTCATTAGTAGCATCGGTATAAATATTAACATCTTTTATAGTGTACACCTTAAAAGGTTCTGTCCTAGTTGAATCTTCCTCGTTAATAATTCTATTGTCAATAAATACTTCTGCATTAAATGTTTTTTTAGATTTAAAAGTGTCTATTTCAAAACGCACATATTCTTGGCCAAAGTAGTAGAGACCAGAGTTTCGCATTAATTTATTGATACGTTGGCGCTCATTTATAAAATTATCTTCATCGTATTGTTGCCCTATTTTTAAAAGAGATTCGCCTTTGTGCTTTTGATAAAGTGTATCTACTATTGGTGTTTTTATAGACACTTTAATGGAGTCTAATTTACTGGGTTCGTTCTTTGTAACTTTATAAAGTACTTGCGCGCGTTTGTTTGAATCTTTTTTAATTTCATAATCTACACTGTTATAAAGCCATCCTCTTTTATAAAAATAAGCTTCTAATCGTTTTTTTGTTCTTTCGGTTTTTTCTAAATCTAAAATTGTTGGTGCTTCACCTGTTTTTTTTAGCCAGTTGTTAAATTTTATATGTGAAGCAACAGATTTATCTAGCTGTTTTCGTGATAAAATTCTGGTTTTTCGTCTCACTTTTGATGAGTCGTTATAAATTTTTTCCTGCAAAATTGAATCAATATTTGGCCGTGCAAGATTGTAAATGTGAAGCTTTAACGGAAAGCCCAACAAGCCGTTCATGCCAGAGTTTGGTTTTTGTAAAGGGATATTGTTGACGCGCTCGTTTTTGGTTGTTTTGCCATCTACTTCAATAGTGTTTTTAGTGAGTAAATGTTCGGAGTCTTTAACCCGTTTTACCACGTTACAAGAAAAAAACATGTACCCAGCAACTACTACAAACATAAGTCTGAAGATGAGTTTTAGAGGTAGGTTTTTAATCACTGTAAAGGGTTCAATATTCAAATTGAAGGCATTTATTTATATTGGAACAACAACGCAATAATTAGTCCAAAAAGTATTACTTTGTCAACGTTAACACTAATAACAAATGTAACCACATTTTAATGTTATCAAAGAGTCAGATAAAATTAATTAAAAGTTTAGCCCAAAAAAAATACAGGCTAAAGCATAGTTTATTTACGGTTGAAGGTGTTAAAGGGATTACCGAGTTTTTAAATTCAGATTTTAAGTTGCATCATATCTATTCTGTTTCCGATGCTTTTGAAGTTCCGGTGCATTTATTTACAAAAATTAGCAATCCTGAACTAAAGCGCATTAGCCAACTTAAAACCCCAAATAAAGCACTTGCAATTTTTGAAATGCCAACAGTAAAACCCATTGATACAAACGGTTTAATTGTTGCACTAGATTCTATTAGCGATCCCGGAAATTTAGGTACTATAATTCGTCTCTGCGATTGGTTTGGAATTTCAGATTTGCTCTGTAGCGAAAACACGGTTGATTGTTATAATCCTAAAGTTGTGCAAGCTACAATGGGTTCGTTTACACGTGTTAATATCAATTACCTAGAACTTGATGCTTTTTTGAACACCTATGAATTCGAAAAATTTGGAACGTTTATGAGCGGCAAGTCAATTTATAATCAAAGCTTACCGAACAAAGGCATTGTGGTTTTGGGTAATGAAGCCAATGGTATATCTGCTTCTGTTGAGAATAAAATTGACATAAAATTGGGCATTCCAAGGTTTGGAAAGTTAAAAGCTACTGAAAGCCTCAACGTAGCCACTGCTACCGCAATTGTACTGAGCGAATTTAAGCGCTAAATTATCTGAATGTAAAGTTGATAAATATAGCTCTGGTTTGCATTCTGTTAATATTGCTTGTCCAAGGACTGTTTGGATCAATATCTGCAACAGCTTCATTGTTCATGGCAAACACACCGCGTATGGATGGCGTAAATTTGAAATAGAGCAAGTATAAATCTATTCCAAAACCAATTTCGTAAAAGTAGTTATTGGTAGTCATCCTAAATTGCCCACCACTATTATCGCTTGGGTTATCCTCATTACTTGCAAGGTTAATTGCCGTAGAAACACCACCAACAATAAAAGGCCTAAAATTATTAATTCTGTTTGTAGAAAACTTAATTAACAGTGGTAAATGAATGTATGTAGATTTAACTTCTCTCAATAAATCTGAAGGATTAAAACTTTGGCCATCAAAATAGCTTTCGTCAAATCTCAGGTTACGTGTACTAAAGTATACACCAGGTTCAAAACGTAGATTAAAATGATCGTTCAGTCTTAAATCTCCAGTAAGCCCAACCTGAAACCCTAGCGAGTTGTCCACCAATATATCTGGCATATCTTCTTGGTATTCAAACTTAAAGTCATAACTGTTGAAGCCCAAAAAATAACCCCATGACAAAATCTTTTTGTCCATGGTCTCAAGATTAAGAATTTTGTCCTTGGTAAATAGTTGCGAGAATGCCATGTTGCAAAAAAGTAAAACAACAACAGGCAAAATTCTGTTTGATATTACGTTGGATATCGATTTGGCTTTACACATTATATGGTCAACTTTTATTGCTAATCAAAAACTTGCGTTACTTTTTAGACGCTGTGTAAATTGTAGCAGCACCAAAAGTTTGCGGTAAGTCTATGACATTAATAAACCCAATTTGTCTTAAAATATTGTTCAATTCTTCTCCAAAAGGAAATACTGATGCCGATTCGCTTAAATAGCCATAAGCACTTTTGTCTTTTGAGAAAAGTTTGCCAATAGTAGGTAAAATATATTTAGAATACAACTTGTAACCTTGTTTGTATGGCGTTTTTGTGGGTACAGATGTTTCCAAGATTACAAAAATACCGTTAGGTTTCAAGACCCTTAAAATTTCAGCTAGGCCCTTTTCAAGATTCATAAAATTACGTACACCAAACGCAACGGTGATGGCATCAAAGCTATTGTCTTCAAAAGGTAAATCTTCCGAGTCGCCAATTACCATATCAATAATACCATCAAGGTTTTTGGTTTTAATTTTTTCACGTCCAACCTCAAGCATACCATCACTGATATCAAGCCCAACAATGGTTTTGGCAGATGTTTTTGCAAGACTAATAGCAAGGTCTCCAGTTCCTGTAGCAATATCAAGAATATTTGTGGGTCGTTGTTCTGAAACTAGTTGCACAACCTTATTTCGCCATTTAATATCAATTCCAAAAGAAATAACTCTGTTTAAACCATCGTACTCCTTAGAAATGGTGTCGAACATTTTGGTAACCTGCTCTTTTTTGTTGAGCACGCTATCCTTGTATGGTTTTACCTTTTCTGCCATTGCAAATTTTTGGCAAATATAACCCATTCTTTAGAGTTGTTCTGTTAATGAAAGCATTAATATGTTACATTTGAAGCAGATATAATGCCTAAAAATAAATGTATATTTGTATGTTTTTTTAGGAAATAAATTTCAGATGAAAATAATAATTGCCGGTGCTGGTGAAGTCGGGTTCCATTTGGCAAAACTCCTTTCTTACGAATCACAAGAGATTACGTTAATTGACAATAATAAAGATGCGCTCATTTATGCAGGAGAGCATTTAGATATAAAAACCATTAAAGGTGATGCCACTTCTATAGCCGTATTAAGAGATGCAAAAATTGAAGCTTCAGAGCTTTTTATTGCTGTAACCTCATCCGAGACGACAAATATCACGGCATCTGTCTTGGCTAAACAATTAGGTGCAAAACGTACTATTGCTAGGATTTCCAATACGGAATTTCTTGATTATAAAGAGGTTTTAGGGTTTTCAAAATTAGGGATAGACGAGCTTATTTCACCAGAATCTCTAGCCGCTCACGAAATAGAACTGTTGCTAAACCAATATGGTTTTAATGACACTTACCAGTTTGAAGATGGTAAACTAACCATGCTGGGCTTGCGCCTTTCACGTACCGCAAAGTTTGTTGGTAAAACCGTAAGAGAAGCGGCAGAATTGTTTACAGAAATTCATTTTGTGCCATTGGCCATACAACGTTACGGAACGCAATATACCATAATACCTCGTGGTGATACCGTGTTTAAAGAAGGTGATAACGTTGTTTTTATGACCTCTGAAGGTGGAGACGAAGAATTGTTTGAACTCTCAGGGAAGGTAAAAGTTGGTATAAAAGACGTTATGATACTTGGCGGTAGTCCAATTGGTTACAAAACCGCAAAAGACTTATGCAAGAGCAAGTTCAATGTAAAGCTAATTGAAGGCAAAAAAGGAGTAGCAGAGGATTTGGCCGATGAACTTCCTGATGCTTTAGTAATTTGTGGCGATGGTAGAAATGTTGAAATTTTAGAAGAAGAAAACATCTCTGAAACCGACGCATTTATTTCGGTTACAGGAAATTCTGAAACCAATATCATGTCTTGTTTGTTGGCAAAGTCTAAGGGCGTTAAAAAAACTATTGCACTAGTTGAAAACATGGACTATTTTCAATTGTCCCAATCTATTGGGATTGATACTTTAATCAATAAAAAATTGTTGGCGGCCAATACTATTTTTAGATACATACGTAAAGGTGAAGTTGTTGCTATGACAAAACTTACCAATATGAATGCCGAACTTCTGGAATTTGTAGTAAAGCCAAAATCAAAGATTACAAATAAAAGAATTAAAGAATTGGATTTTCCGAGGTCGGCAATTTTTGGAGGTATTATTAGAGACGGCGAAGGCTTAATACCCAAAGGCTTTTTTACCATAGAAGCTGGAGATAGAGTAGTAGTTTGCTGTTTGCCACGTTCCATTGCTGAGGTAGAAAAATATTTTGCGTAGGCTATGGCAAAAATGAAGCTTAATTATCGTATTATTTTTCATTTTTTTGGACTGCTGTTATTGTTCAACGGTGGCTTTATGGCCTTTGCGGCTTTGATGAGTCTTATCTATCAAGATGGTGTTACTTTGAAGCTTTTCCTTTCTAGTGTTGTGGTACTATTGGCAGGAACGTTTATAATGTTCAATACCAAGAACCATCGCAAGGAAATGAACAAACGCGAAGGGTATATTGTTGTAGCTTTTGGATGGGTTGTAATGTCTCTTTCCGGAACTTTACCCTATTTGATAACCGAATCCATACCAAGTTTTACAGAGGCATTTTTTGAAACCATGTCTGGTTATACAACAACTGGCGCTAGTATACTTAACGATATTGAGGTTTTACCTGAAGGCGTGCTGTTTTGGCGAAGTTTAACCCATTGGATTGGTGGTATGGGTATTATTGTATTGGCCATTGCTATATTACCATTATTGGGTATTGGTGGTATGCAGTTGTTTGCGGCTGAAGCACCTGGTCCTGGTGGAGATAAGTTACATCCAAGAATTACCGATACGGCTAAGCGTTTATGGCTCATTTACTTTGGTTATACTGCTGCCGAAACCATACTGTTGCAGGTTGCTGGAATGTCTTTTTTTGATGCTATAAATCATGCATTAAGTACATTATCAACTGGTGGATTTTCAACTAAAAATGCAAGTGTTGCCCATTGGAACGACACACCAGCAATTCAGTACATTATTATAATATTTATGTTTTTAGCAGGTACAAATTTCGTACTGAGCTATTTTGCATTTAAGGGGAAGGTTCAAAAAATAATTAAGGATGACGAGTTTAAACTCTATTTCAAATTTATTGCAATTTTCACATTAGTAGCCGCGGTAATTATATACTTTAGGGCAGATGTGTCACAGTCCTCAATTGAGCATCCTATGGTTTTTGGACAAATGGAAAGTGCGCTTCGTCATGGGATGTTTCAGGTTTTGGCCATTGTTACTACTACAGGTTTTGTTACTGCGGACTATACTTTGTGGACACCGTTTTTAACAGTGTTCTTTTTTGGGTTGATGTTTTTGGGAGGTTCAGCTGGTAGTACTTCTGGTGGTATAAAAGTAGTACGCCATTTATTGTTAATAAAAAATGGATTTTTGGAATTTAAACGCGCTCTACACCCAAATGCTATATTACCTGTGCGTTACAATCAAAAATCGGTTTCTAAAGATATTGTATTTAACATTTTAGGCTTTTTCATTACTTACATGCTATTGTTCATTTTTGGTGCTTTGGTCTTCTCCATGTTCCAAATGGACTTTGAGTCTGCAATTGGCCTTTCAGCATCTACTTTAGGTAATGTTGGACCCGCATTGGGAGATTTTGGTCCGGTAAATAATTATGCGGCCTTACCAAGTTTAGGGAAATGGTGGGCCTCTTTTTTAATGCTTCTTGGACGTTTAGAATTATTTACAGTACTTATTTTATTAACGCCTTTCTTCTGGCGGAATCGTTAAATTTTCAACTTTTTGAAATTTTTTTGAAAATTGAGCTAGCCTATATTTTTACTAATCTTTTCTTTGATAAAGTGTTGGTTTTTATACTGTTATTTAAAATCAAGTTGTAACATTTTTAATTTGTATTCGTCATATTTTCGTAACCAATTAAAAATCATCAATCATGGAAATTACATTAACCGCATTAGAAAACGATCCTTTACCTGAACCTATTGGGTATATTAAAACAGAAAAGCCTTTATTGAATTCAACTTTTAAGGCGGTATCAGACAAAAACTACAGTGAAGCTTCTAGCTCAATATTTGGAAAAAGACAACGCTTAAAATTTTCAAGATTTAATAATGTTAATGCCGTTGGGGTAGCGCTAAAGCTTTCAGTATTTGTTATGGCATTAGCATTAATTTTCTAATACATAATAAGACCTAAAACAAAAAGGCTTAGCAATTTTGCTAAGCCTTTTTGTGTAACATAATCTATAATTTAGTTTGGAAATTCTTTAAAAATCTCATTGATCATTCTGCTCATTAGGGTTTGGTCGGAGATATGCGCTTTGAAATCTTCGGCAATTCCAATCCAAACGAGCTCTTTAGTTTTACTATTGAATACTTCTACTATCAAAGAACCGCTTTTATAGGCCTTGTTTAATAAAACTTCGTCACTATTGCCTAGATATCTTTTGTAATCTGTTGAAGACGTGGATGCAAAATTTGGACTATTGGAAGCACTGCCGGCTTCAGTGGGCGCATCTTGGTAATTGTTTCTGTTGTTTTTTAAGTTACTCTTAATTTGATTTGATGTGGCTAGTAAAACCAAAAGATCTGGTTCCGTGGTATTTAGGGAATATCCTTTTTCAATCATTTTATCATTTAAGATGTTGATTAAGGACTCTTCCACTTTAGTATCTACATTATTACCAAATTCTTTGGTATTAAATGAAGTACTTGGTAGGTATGCAAAGGTTTTGAATTTTCCGAGATCAGATTCGGTATAGTTTTTTGTACGGATGTTGCTAGCGCAGTTCATTAAAAACAAAAGTGAAACTACGGATGCAAGGGAAAGGAATTTTTTCATGACAATATATTTATAAGTGACGGTTTTACTATAAACAGCGATGTATTTATAGCCTTATTTGATATAAAATACTTAACGAAGTTTAAAAGCAATTAATGATATAACCCCAAAATAAGGTTATATTACTTTGTTAAGCGATCTTAAATACTACTCATGTAAATATAATATTTAGCTGATTGTCAAATGGATAGATGTCTGTTATTTTTCTGTTAAAGCCTGGACGAATCAATACTCGATTAATTCTAATTTTGAAAGTGAATAGTGATTTTTAATTGAATATCACGGTTAAATTATTGCATTTTTAATACGCGTAACAGCTTCTTTAATTTGCTCCTTTGAAGCCGCATAAGATATGCGTATACAATTTGGATTTCCAAAAGCATCACCAGTTACTGTGGCAACATTGGCATGCTCTAACAAATACATAGCAAAATCTGAAGCATTATTAACAGTAACACCATTTAAGGTCTTTCCAAAATAGTACGATACATTTGGGAAAACGTAAAAAGCACCCTCAGGTTCGTTGCAAGAAAATCCCTTTATTGAAGACAATAGCTCCAATATTAAGGCTCTACGCTCTTTAAATTCATCAACCATATATCGCACTGCTGATGGTGGTGTTTCCAGTGCGGTAATAACGGCACGCTGACCAATACAATTTGCACCACTGGTAACTTGGCCTTGCATTTTATTACAAGCTCTTGCTATCCAATCGGGAGCACCGATATAACCAATTCTCCATCCGGTCATGGCAAAAGCTTTCGATACGCCATTTACGGTGATTGTTCTGTTGTACATATCATCGAATTGCGCCATACTAAAATGGTCACCAACAAAGTTGATATGTTCGTAAATTTCATCTGCTACTACAAAAATATTTGGATGTTTTTGAAGTACATCTGCTAATGCTCTAAATTCTTCTTTACTGTAAACGGAGCCACTTGGATTACAAGGCGAACTGTACCAAAGCATTTTTGTCTTTGGAGTTATGGCAGCTTCCAATTGTTCGGCAGTCATCTTAAAATCAGTGTCTAAGGTAGTTTTAACTTCAACAGGTACGCCACCATTTAATTTTACTATGTCGCTGTAACTTACCCAATATGGGCAAGGCAAAATTACCTCATCACCTTCGTTCAGCATTACTGAAGCTATGTTGAATAGAGATTGTTTTGCACCAGTTGAAACTACAATCTGCGACCTGTTGTAAGTAAGGTCATTATCTCTTTTAAACTTTTTTATAATAGCATCCTTTAACTCTACATAGCCATCAACAGGCGTGTAACTATTGTAGTTGTCGTTTACAGCTTGTATTGCAGCGTCTTTAATAAAATCAGGTGTATTAAAATCTGGTTCGCCAAGGCTAAGTCCAATAATATCTTTTCCTTCGGCTTTTAATTCTCTAGCTTTAGCAGCCATTGCTAAAGTTGCTGAGGTTGATAGACTGTTTATTCTATCTGAAAGTTGGTTCATGTTTTAAGAAATAATTAAGCTTGTATGGCTGGTTTTGTGCCCATTTCCTTTAGAAATTTAAAATGAGCGATTATGGCTTTTCTTGTGGTTTCGTATTCTTTGTACGGTAAGTTAAACTCTTTTGCGGTTTCTTTTACGATTTTGGCAATTTTACCATAGTGAACATGACTGATATGAGGAAATATATGATGTTCAACTTGATGGTTTAATCCGCCAGTGTACCAGTTGACCAGCCAGTTTTTTCGTCCGAAATTAACCGTAGTTTTTAGCTGATGGATAGCCCAAGTGTTTTTCATAGTGCCATCTTTTTCAGGCATTGGCATTTCAGCTTCATCCATAACATGTGCTAATTGAAAGACAATGCTCAGTATAAGGCCAGCAACATAATGCATAATCAAAAATCCGATGAGTACTTCATACCAAGCTAGGTCTGTAACAAGTATTGGTATAACAATCCACGTACATATATAAATGAGTTTCGAGATAACCAACTTGCTCCAGTTTACAACAGGGTTGGGATATTTTCCATAGGATAATTTACGTTTCATGTAGCGTGCCATTTGCTGAAAATCTGTTGTAATTGCCCAGTTGATAGTTAAAAGCCCGTACAGAAAAATGGAATAATAATGCTGAAATCTATGATGTTTATGCCATTTTGCATGTTTTGAAAAGCGTAAAATTCTCCCAGCTTCAAGGTCTTCGTCATGCCCGTGGATGTTTGTGTATGTATGGTGCAAAACATTATGTTGTACCTGCCAGTTGTAGACGTTTCCAGCCAAAATATAAATACTACTTCCCATTAATCTATTAACCCATTCCTTATTAGAGAAGGAACCATGGTTGCCATCGTGCATAACATTCATGCCGACGCCAGCCATACCAATTCCCATAAGTATGGTCAACAGTATTTGTGCCCAAGTAGGAATGTTAAGTGTTAACAATAAAAAATAGGGTGTTAAAAACATGGCGAACATCACCACGGTCTTAATCCATAATTTGTAGTTGCCTGTTCGTTTTATGTTATTTTCTTTAAAGTAATTGTTTACGCGCTTGTTAAGAGTCCTGAAAAACTTTGCTGAGTCTTTTCTCGAAAATGTTAGCGTTTTAGTAGTATTCATAAAAATGCTTTTAAAAGTAACGTGTAAAATAACACATCATTATAAATCAAAGATAAATAATATATGTTTTATGGGAGCATAAAGCATTAGATTATCACTGTTAAAAATGACTATTTTTGTCAAAAGTTTTATATGGAACTTATATTAAAATACTTTCCTGACCTTACACCAGACCAAAAAAAGCAGTTCATGGCTTTAGAAAACCTCTATGCCACATGGAATGATAAAATAAATGTAATTTCAAGAAAAGATATAGATCAACTCTACCTCAAGCATGTACTTCATTCTTTGGGTATTGCAAAAGTGATTTCCTTTAATGATAGTACAGAAGTTTTGGATGTCGGTACAGGTGGCGGTTTTCCTGGAGTACCTTTGGCTATTATGTTTCCTCAGTGCAAGTTTCATCTGGTTGATAGCATCAATAAAAAACTGAAAGTTATTAATGGTGTAGCTGATGCCATAGGATTGAAAAATATAAAAACTACACATAGTAGAGTTGAAGCGATCGATCATCAATACGATTTTATAGTAAGCCGTGCTGTTACGGCTATGCCTCAATTCGTGAAATGGGTTAAGGGAAAAGTGAAAAAAAAGCAAAATAACAGCTTAAAAAATGGAATATTATATCTAAAAGGTGGTGACTTGTCCGAAGAATTAAAACTCTACTCAACAATACATCAATACAACTTAAACTCTTTTTTTGAAGAAGAATTTTTTGAAACAAAGAAAGTGGTGCACTTACCGATGAAACATAAATAGAGGCTGTCTAAAAAGTCTTTGATTTGTCATTTTGAGCGCAGTCGAAAAATCTCAATTTGTTAATAATCAATACATTCATTTTTTTGAGATTCTTCATTTTCATTCAGAATGACACTTTTAGACAGCCTCTATTTTAAAAACTATTCGGAATCTATTTTGCTAAAAACTTGATGGTAGATCTAAAATTATTTTCATCCGATATATTCAAGATATAAAATCCTTGTGACAGATTTACTGGAATCTCAGTTCTACCGTTGATTTGTTTATTCGTCTGCAGAACGGTTTTCCCCATAACGTCTGTAATACGGATTAACGCCATGGTATTTCTATCTGAATTTAAAATAATTTGATTATCAACAGGATTTCTTTCCAAATTGAATGTTGTACTCTCAATAATTGGCACACTTAAGGTTGTGCCTCTAATTTCATTGTCTATAAAAGCGGCGTTTCCAGCATTTATCTCCACGTGATCTTCATTGTCATCTGGTATATATGTGTTGTCAAAAGGTGTGACATCAGTTGTAGCCCTTGTTGAGGTAAGGTTAATGTTGTGATACCAATTTATATCATCACCACTGGTTTCTGGAGTGATACCTAAGGCTAATGCACTTACAGTTGGGATAAAACTAAACTTGTCAATGGTTATGGCGTTAAACAGGTCTGTTGCAGTTCCTGGAGGTACAGCTCCTGTCACAGCAGTTAAGCTAAATAAACCGCCAGGCGCGGCATCCACACCGTTGTAATTAATAGTACCGGAATTCGCTGTAGAGCTTATGTTAATAAAGCCTCCAAGAGCTGTGGCATTAAATGCGCTTACTAATTCAGCCGTTCCAGATGCTGGTGTCATAGAAATATCGATAGCTACATCTACAGTGATGGTTGGTGGGAATCCAAACGGATTAGGGACATCGAACTGTAAATCACTTTCAGCTATAACAAAACCGGGCGTAACAGGTGTAACACCATCTTTTGCTAAATATGAAGCGCCTATACCACTACCATTAACCACAGCTACTTTTCTTATAGTATTGTCTGGGAAATCTGGTGTATTTGGATCTGAGTCTAAAAGTGTATTCAAATTATTTAAGAATTCTGTTCTAAATTCATCTTGAATAGGCAATGTTAATGTAGGATCAAAATCAACACCGCCTGGAGTTGTGAGGTGCGCATTAAAATGATCGTATAGTAATTGACGTGCAGCCGGAGACATTAAAAAGTCATTTATCACTGGTTGTACTTCAGGTGTTGGGTTAAAAGTGTTATTTGCCAAATAGTTTAACTGATGTTGTAATCCGATTGGAACATTTGCACCAAGATGTGGCGCATCAAGTGAAATCCATAATCGGGTATCGGCATTTAGCGTAGAGCTAGCTTGCATATAATTTAGAGCGTACAGAGAAATTATACCACCCATACTAGGGCCAATAATGACATTCTGCTCTGGACTATTTCCTGCTTTGTCTGTATTAATGGTTTTGATAAGTTCCACCAAAACCATTGCGTTTCGTTCCATAAAATCTGCACCACCATCTACGTCTTCTGTAATATCATTAGGATTTTGATATGTGGGAAAGTTGAGCACAACAATGTCATAACCATCTTGTAGATACGCATCGGCACTTCCGTTAAAATCTAAAAAGCCATAAATATCTGTTATGCCTCTTGTGTCTCCTGGGTCAAAGCCATCCATTATAATAATGGGCTTATCTAATACGCCATCCATTCCAAGGAATATTTGGTATTCTCCTTGTCCGGCATGGTTTGATGCTCCTGTATAGCCAGAGAGATCAATAGGTTCCGTTGATGTAATCATTGTGCTTTGTCCAAAGAACAATAGCGGACTAACTAGTAGTAATAAAAAGTAATTTTTTTTCATAGGGTATCGGTTTATAGACCTTTATTTTCGAATACAATATACAAAGTTTATACTTTGTTGCATGTGTATTGACTACAGATTTTTTGAATAAAAAAAGCCCTAAGCGTTTGGGCTTAGGGCTTTTACTAATTCTTATTAATTATCCTAAAAACGGGTATCTGTAATCTGTTGGTGTTACAAATGTTTCTTTTATTAATCTTGGAGAAACCCATCTTAATAAATTCTGGGCGCTACCAGCCTTGTCATTTGTACCAGATGCTCGCGCACCACCAAATGGCTGTTGGCCAACTACCGCACCAGTAGGTTTGTCATTAATATAGAAGTTACCAGCGGAATTTTGTAATGCTTTGGTAGCTTCTTCAACAGCATACCTGTCAGTAGATAGTACTGCGCCAGTTAAGGCATAATCACTAGTTTCGTCAACTAGTTTTAAGGTTGCAGAATAGGCATCATCTTCATAAACATATATGGTGATTACCGGCCCGAATAACTCGGTACACATCGTGGTATATTTTGGATTTGATGTCAAAATAACTGTCGGTTCAATAAAATAGCCTTTAGATTTGTCATAGTTGCCACCAGCAATAATTTCCGCATCACTATCAGATTTTGCACCATCAATATATTTGGCTAATTTATCAAACGACCCTTCATGTATTACTGCGGTAATAAAATTAGACATATCTTCTGGTGAACCCATTTTAAATGATTCAATATCTGCCAATAAAAACGCTTTCACCTTTGGCCAAAGACTTTTTGGGATGTAAGCTCTTGAAGCTGCGCTACATTTCTGTCCTTGAAATTCAAAAGCGCCTCTTGAAATTGCCGTAGCTACTTGTTTTGGGTTTGCAGATTTATGAGCAATTATAAAGTCCTTTCCACCAGTTTCGCCAACAATTCTTGGGTATGTTTTATAGTTGTGGATATTCTGTCCTATTTGTTTCCAAAGTTCTTTAAACACAAAAGTAGAACCCGTAAAATGAAGCCCAGAAAAATCAGGACTTGATAAAACTGTGTTGGTAATCATTACCGGATCTCCAAAAACAACATTGATTACGCCGTCAGGAACTCCAGCTTCCTTAAACACATCCATAATCACTTTTGCGGAATATATTTGACTATCGCTTGGTTTCCAAACCACTACATTGCCCATCATAGCCATACATGCAGGTAAGTTACCAGATATTGCCGTGAAATTAAATGGTGTAACGGCATAAGTAAAACCTTCTAACGGTCGATATTCTACACGGTTCCAAGCATCGCTAGTGCTTTCAGGTTGCTCCATATAAATATCCGTCATAAACTGAACATTGAAACGCAAAAAGTCTATAAACTCACAAGCGGCATCAATTTCGGCTTGATGTATGGTTTTGGATTGCGCTATCATGGTGGCTGCATTAATTTTGGCACGGTAAGGTCCGGCAATAAGCTCGGCAGCTTTTAAAAAAATGCCAGCACGTTGCTCCCATGGCATTTGAGACCAGTTTTTGCGTGCTTCCAAAGCTGTAGATATAGCATCTTCAACATGATTCTTCTCCGCTAAATGGTATGTCCCAACAATATGCTTGTGGTCGTGCGGTGGCGACATGGTTCTGGTGTTGCCTGTAGCAACATCTTTCCCATTAATGTAAAGGGGTACGTCTACTTTTGAATTGTACATTTCCTTGTAGGCGCTTAAAACAGCATCGCGTTCAGGCGAGCCTGGTGCGTAGGATTTAACAGGCTCATTAACCGCAACTGGAACATTAAAGAATCCGTTCATAATATTGTGTTGTTTAGTTTAAATTAAGAAAATGCAAAGGTACAATTTTTATAGTTTTCAATATTGATGTCAAACGTTATAGTTGCCTTAAAACGCATTGTGATTTTTTGTAAGTTGCATTCAGGTTTTAAGACAAAATTCAAGTCAAATTTGTTACTTATAAATAAATGAACGATGCCATTATTTTAACACTCGCTTACCCCGAAACTATTGTGTCACATGCTGAAGAATGGTATTCAAAATATTTAAGATTTATTGGAATTGGCAATAAGGAGCACGTTAGAGCTGGTCATGCCGCATTGGTTTTGATAGACTGTAGTACTGGAGTATTGGAATACCACGATTTTGGCAGGTATATTACGTCTTCGCCCAACGGAAGAGTACGCGGGCGCGAAACTGATTTTGAACTCAACTTTCCTTTAAAGGCTGAAATTAAAAATGGAAATATCGATAATCTTGAAGCTATTTTGAAATTCTTGGCCATGCATCCGAAACTGACGCACGGCGATGGTAATCTCTATGCTTCGTTATGTAAAAAAATTAATTACCAAAAAGCTCGAAAGCATATTTCAAAACAACAGAGTATAGGTTTTATAAGGTATGCTGCGTTTATAAAAAAAGCTTGTAATTGTGCACGTTTTGTCACTGATGCTCTCATAGCTTCCGTTACAGATGTTGCTATTAAAAAAGCATTACGTAAGTCCAAGTGGTTTACGCCTAGCACAATTGGCAATGTTGTAATAGCAGATACAGAAGCTATGGTGTATCTAGTTTCACCTGATGGTAATATAAGTGAGTTTAAATCTACAGTCGGCAAAGAAAATAGGCGTTTGTTTTTAGACAGGCTGTCTAACTACAATCCAAGTCTAGAAGGTACTATTCGTCCCAAAAATAATAATGTAAAGTCCAACCACGCGCAGTGGCTCGGTGGTATTGCAGCAGGTGCATGGTTTGAAATATACGGTACCAAAAGCCCTGACAAATACAGATTTAGGCGCATTTCACCATACGGAAATATAGATTGTGATGGTATTTATAATTTAGAAACTTTAGATTTTAATATCAACAAACCTTATGGTTTTGTACATTATTCCAACTGTTTATTCTTCCATATAAAACAGAATGAAAAGATTTACAGGTTTGACTATTTGGAAAATTTTAGTTGAGCGAAAAAGGAGCGCTTAGCTTGAACAAAGGCACAAATACTTTAAATCGCTTAGAGTTGGAAAAATTTATCATATTATAATAGCCACTCATGCTACCAAAAGGAGAAGTTAAAAGACAACCTGAAGAATATGTATGAGATTCACCAGGTTGCAACACAGGTTTTTGGCCAATAACACCTTCGCCCTGTACAATTTGTATAGTGTTTAAGGAGTCGCTAATTCTCCAATAACGGGAGTCGAGTTGAACAACATCTTTGCTTTGGTTTTCAATAGTTATTTTATAACCAAAGGCATAGTTGATTTTGTAGTTTTTGTAAAATGTTCCCTCAAAATTAGTTTCCACCGAAATTTTAATTCCGCTCGTAACTTGTTGTAACATTGCTTTTTTTGTCTTGTGCTAAGATAACGTATTTTCAACTTTAAGAAAAACTATGCTTTAAGTACTGGTGCTTTTTAACAAATGTTTAGCGACGTAAGCTTCTAAAGTGTCAAAAAAGTTGAGGATATCTTGTTTTTGAAGCAAGCTATTTATAGTCACCATTCTTACAAACTCTTCATTATTGAACTTGCCAAACCCAACCATAAGTTCAGCATCTTCGTAGAGTTGGGTGCAAATCTCTGATGCCGGTATGTCTTTGTAATTGAAGCAAACCGAAATTGAATTATCAAAGCTGTAAAGGGTATAATTTTTATTGTTATTAATATAGTCTCTAGCAATTGAAGCCATTTCAAATTGATGGTCAACAAGCTTTTCCAAACCCAAAGTGCCAATGGATTTCCAGAGTGTCCATAATTTTAAGGCGTCATTTCGCCTGCCGCATTGTAATGATGTTTTCCCTAAGTTGTAATCATCCCCATCTGTTTGATACAAATAATCAGCTTCATTAGAGAATGAATGGTGCAACTGTGCTTTATGCTTTGTTATAATAATTGAGCATCCAAGTGGTGTACCCAACATTTTATGTCCATTAATGCTAAAAGAATCGGATTGCTCTAAGCCCTTAACCAAGTGCTTGTATTTTTTACTGAAAATAACACCACCGCAATAGGCACCATCTACATGTAACCATAAATTATAGTTGTTGCAAATTTTTGATATAGCTTCTATATCATCAAAAGCACCTAAAACAGTTGTTCCGGCAGTGGCATTTACAAAAAATGGTTCAAGCCCTTTTTTTAAGTCTTCTGCTATAAGTGCGTTTAAGTGCTCTGGGAACATTTCACCTTTATTGTTGGTGTTTACGTACCTTACTTGATGTTTTCCTAAACCAACCAACGCAGCATTTTTAGATATACTATAATGTGAGGCTTCTGAAGTGTAAAGCGTCATTTTATTACTTTGCCCTTGGTTTCGAATTTTAGGATTGTGTTTGTCTCTGGCCATAAGCATGGCCATCATATTGGTCATAGATCCGCCAGGTGCCAACGTGCCATCTGTACTTTTAGGATATCCTGCTAACGAGGCTATATTCTTTATAATTTCTTTTTCAATACCTACTTGTGGGCCAGCAACTTTATAGGTGTACATACTATTGTTGAGCATTACTGCTAATAAATCGCCAAGAGTGGCTTTGCCCATTCGACCACCAAAAAGCTGATTAAAAAATGATATGGAAGCTGTTTTTGGTGTGCTTTTTATTATTTTTTGAAGAATGGCTTTAAGCTCAACATCATTGATGCTTTCTTCTTTAAGGCTGAGGTCTAAAATGTTCTTTAAAGAATGAGTTGCAATAGGTTTTGCAACAGGATTTTTGTTTTCTTCTTCAATTAAGGTTTTGCAAAGTTGGGTAAACAAGTTTAAATCCTGATCCATAGGTTTCTAAAGGAATTGTTCTCTGAAATTTGTCAACAAAGCGTCAATATACTTACAAATATTTTATGGATGCAAATTTTAGTTGGTAATCCTTTCAGAGTTTGTTTCGCCAAACCCAATGAGTCTGTCATATCTTGCGCCTAAATCACGGTAATAAACCAATACTTTGTAATTATTTTCTGTTTGCCAAAAATTACCGCTAACGGCACCTTCGTCAATAAAACCGTTGTCGTCAACCGTGACGAATTTATAGTTGTAAAAACCTTGTTTTAATTTAATGTAACCTTCGTATCTACCACTTTCCCTATTGTAGTACAAGCGCGTCATATCTTCAATAGCAAAATTGTTGAAATTGCCATAAACATGAACGCTTTTACCAATAAATTCTGGATGTTTCAATGCAAAATGAACCATGGTATAGTCAGCTTGAGTATCCAATACATTAACGTTGATGGCATTGATTAAAAAGTTTCCGTTTATATCGGGATTCCAAGTGTATGGCCTGTTGACGCGACTAATTTGGGTAAAAAGATAACTGTGATAAAGTTCCTGCAAGTCAACATACTGAATACCGAGACCAGAGGCGCGTACGTTTTTGGTTTCAAAATTTAAAAATTCATTTCCTGCCCAAAAAGAAACTTCCTCATCGTAACGGTAAATAAGATCATTTCCTATAGTAAATTGAGGTTTTAGACCAGTAATTGCATTGTTTAGGTTGTTGTTTTGAATGACAACAGTATTGATGGTTTCCAGCGGGTTATTAAGGTTAAGGTCGCCAGATCCAATCTTAATATTTACAATTTGTTTTTCTTCAATGGTTTCAAAATTTCGGGTACGTCTCGGAATTACACCAACCGAGAGTAAATTTTCCACGACCATAAACTTGCGCGAAAACATAATTTCATCATAATCATCATAAATGGTAATCATATAATTACCTGATTTTAGCAAACCTCTGGTTTGGCTGTTTGGTATGGTGAGATCGTAATGTGAATAAATTTGAAACGTGTTAACAGAGTTAAGATAGTTTATGATCCTCATGTCATCAACACCTTTTAGATATTCGCCTTTGACCAGTTGTGAAGGTTTCCAGTCATGGTCAAAATGTTCAATGCGGTAGTAAAAATCTTCCTCGTTGCCATTTAATGCGTCAAATTCCAGATGAAACGGCTCGCCAAGTTGCAAAATTGGAAGTTGTCCCTTTGTGGATGTGGTACGGAAGGTTATGGTTTTAATAAAATCTGGAGGGAGTATTTCTTCTACTTGTCCATAACTATTACCAATTATAAATAATGAAAGAACTAGTGTTGCGAATTTAAATTTCATGTTTGATGTAATGGTACTTTCAAAGATAATCAAATTCTGTGCCTTAATAAAACCTGCTTTGTATTTGTGGCGTTTAACGTTTTGTTGATTTTTCCATAAAATTTAAAATCATCATTAAACAAAACGATTTCGTTAGTTAATTCTTAACAGTATCACTTTAAAAAAATGCAGATATTCAATTTTATTTAACCTTTTAATTCGTATTTTTGCACGGATTTTTAGATAACTAATCTTTAAAAATATGTCAAAAGACATTCGAATAAAAAAAGGTTTAGATATTAAGTTGTTAGGTGGCGCAGAAAAGACCGTTGAAAACGCCATTATCAGCAACACCTATTCTGTTAAACCTGAAGATTTCCACAGTATTATTCCCAAATTAATAGCCAAAGAAGGTGCCAAAGTAAAAGCTGGCGAAACCCTATTTTACAACAAAGATATTGAGGCTATGAAATTTGTATCGCCTGTTTCTGGCGAGGTCACTGAGGTAAAGCGCGGCGAGAGACGCCGTATAATGTCCATAAAGATAACGGCAGACAAAGAACAAACCTACCTAGATTATGGAAAGTTTGACATGAGTAAAGATGCCGAAGCTCTAAAAGCACATTTATTGGCATCTGGTTGTTGGGCATTTATCAAACAACGTCCATATGATGTTATAGCAAATCCTGACGTTTCACCACGTGATATTTTTATTTCAGGTTACAATACTGCGCCACTAGCGGCAGATTTGGATTTTGTTTTGGAAGGAAAAGAAGCTGAACTTCAGGCTGCAGTAACGGCGTTGTCAAAACTGACCGAAGGTAGCGTTCATGTTGCGTTAGGTAAAGGTACAGCGTCTCCTTTGGCAAATCTTAATGATATATCAACTTACACAGTTTCAGGGCCACATCCATCTGGTAATGTAGGTACCTTAATCAATAAAATTGGTCCAGTAAATAAAGGTGAAACCGTTTGGACTATTAATTCACAAGATTTGGTTGTGATAGGTGAGCTTTTACTAACTGGTAAATTTAATGCTGAGCGTACTGTTGCTTTGGCTGGCTCGTCCGTTAAAAAGCCACGTTATTTTAAAACGAAAATAGGCGCAGAGGTTTCCACAATGATTTACGATAACGGTGTTGATAAAGATGGTAACGATAGAGTTATTTCTGGCAATGTTTTAACAGGAAAACAAGTAAGTCCTGATGGGCATTTGGACTATTACAACAATGTGATAACCGTTATTCCTGAAGGTGATGATTACGAATTCTTCGGATGGAACAAGCCAATATTCAATAAGGTTTCTACCTCTAGAGCTTTAACCTTTTCATGGTTAAACCCTAACAAAAAATACGATTTAAATACCAATACAAACGGAGAACACCGTGCCTTTGTAATAACGGGTAGTTACGAGTCTGTTTTTCCTTTGGATATCTATCCTATGCAAATTTTGAAAGCCTGTAAATATCAGGATTTAGACGAAATGGAAGCATTAGGAATGTACGAAGTAGCACCAGAAGACTTTGCGCTTACAGAGTTTATATGTGTCTCTAAGCAACCTCACCAACAGATCATTCGTGAAGGGTTGGATTTAATGTTGAAAGAAATAGGATAAGGAATAGTTTTTTTAATGTCATGCTAAGCGTAGTCAAAGCATCATGAAACTAAACAAATTATAAAATGGGTTTAAAACAAAATTTACACAATTTCAAAGTAAAGAATAAAGACAAGAAATGGCTTCCTGCCTTTAATGCTTTGTTCACGTTTTTGTACACACCAAACGAAACTACACATAATGGTACGCATGTTAAAGCCGCTGACGATTTAAAGCGGACTATGAATACAGTTATCATAGCATTAGTGCCCTGTTTGATATTTGGGATTTTTAATGCCGGTTATCAGCATTATTTGGCACTTGGCGAAATAGAGCAGGCCAATGGATTTTTAGGTGCTTCGTTCTGGACTATGGATAATTTTCTTATTGGTGCTGCAACTGTATTACCTTTAGTCATTGTGTCCTATGGTGTTGGGCTTGTTGTAGAATTTATTTTTGCAGTCATCAAAGGTCACGAAGTTGAAGAAGGTTACCTTGTTACGGGTATGCTTGTGCCGTTAATTGTACCTGTTGACATTCCGTTATGGATGTTGGCAGTTGCTGTTGTATTTGGTGTTGTTATTGGGAAAGAAGTATTTGGCGGTACTGGTATGAATATTTTAAATCCTGCATTGACTATACGTGCATTCTTATTCTTTGCTTATCCGACATGGATGTCTGGAGATAAAGTTTGGGTTCACGGTGCAGATCCGAGAGTTCAGGATTTAGCGGCAGGACAACAGCCAGATGCCATTTCGGGCGAAACACTTTTAGGCTACTATGCAAAAGCCGGACAAGAGCTTACAGTTGCAGGTACAGATACTGTAACTACTTACGGCGATAGAGCAGCCGAATTATATTCATATTGGGATATGTTTTGGGGCTTAATTCCAGGTTCTGTTGGAGAAACCTCAAAATTCTTAATCATTATTGGCGCACTATTTTTGATATTCACCAAAATTGGAAGCTGGAGAATTATCTTTTCAACTCTAGTTGGTGCACTGACAATGGGCCTAATTTTTAATGGCGTTGTAGAGTTAGGCTGGATAGGCGAAAGCAGTAAATTTTACGGTTTAATGAGTGTGCCTTTCTGGCAACATTTAATTATTGGTAGTATTTTATTTGGTGCAGTTTACATGGCTACAGATCCTGTAACGGCATCGCAAACCAATAAAGGTAAATGGATATATGGTTTCTTGATAGGATTTATTTCTATTATGATTAGAGTATTTAACCCAGCATATCCTGAAGGCGTTTTCTTGGCAATATTGTTAATGAACGTATTTGCACCAACTATTGATCACTATGTAGTACAAGGCAATGTAAAACGCAGACTAAAACGTTTAAAAGTTAAAGCAGCTTAATTATGGCAATTAATACAGATAAAAATTCGTACACAATTTTCTTTGCTGTCATCATGGTAGCGGTTGTGGGTTCTTTATTGGCCTTTACAGCGTCATCGTTAAAACCAAATATTGAAGAAAACAGACGTATTGAAAAACAACAGAATATTCTTTATGCATTAGGTGTAAATGGCAATGAAGGTGCTGGTGATATTACATTTGTTTCAACCGATAAAGTCGCAGAAGCCTTTAAAAATAACGTTTCTGAACAATTAGTTCTTGAATATAAAGATGGTAAAATTGTTAGAACCATGACGCGTCAAGAGTTCTTAGATGCGCCAGAAGGCGGAAAAGAACCGTATTTAATAGATGTTAAAAAACAACAAGCCAGAGCTAAGAATGGAGAATCTCGCTTTCTGCCATTATTTGTTGGGAAACAAAATAACCAAACAGTTTATGTGGCGCCAATAAGAGGAAAAGGGCTTTGGGATGCCATTTGGGGTTTTGTCGCCTTAGATAAAAATATGGTGGTTAGAGGCGCGTTTTTTGATCACGCGGGAGAAACACCAGGCCTAGGAGCTAATATTAAAACCCGCTATTTCATGGATGATTTTGATGGTGAGAAGTTATTGGATGAATACGGGGAATTTAAAGGTATTAAAGTTGCCAAAGGAAATAATGACCCTTTAAACAAAGATAAAGATGACCATGAAGTAGATGCACTAGCAGGTGCCACAATTACTGGAGATGGTTTATCAGCTATGGTAAAGAATGATTTAAAATTATACATGCCATATTTTAATAATCTATAATATAAATACAACCTTGCAATATGGGACTTCTTTCAAAAAAAGATACAAAACTAATTACAGATCCGTTAGCGGATAACAACCCAATTACAATACAAGTATTAGGTATATGTTCTGCTTTGGCAATAACAGCAGAGCTTAAGCCATCAATAGTAATGGGTATTGCGGTGCTTTTTGTTATGGGTGTTGGTAACGTCGTAATATCATTAATGCGAAATATTATCCCATCCAAAATCAGAATTATTGTTCAGCTAATTGTAGTAGCATCGTTGGTAATTATTGTAGATCAGGTATTAAAAGCTTTCGCTTTTGAATTGAGCAAAACATTATCAGTATTTATTGGATTGATTATTACCAACTGTATTATCATGGGACGTTTTGAGGCATTTGCCCTTGGTAATGGCCCATGGCGATCTTTCTTAGATGGTATTGGTAATGCACTAGGTTACGCTGTTATTCTAATTATAGTAGGTTTCTTCAGAGAATTATTAGGTTCAGGTACTTTATTAGGAAAACCGGTGTTAGGTGACCCTATTGAAATGACAGGCGTATATTCCATAGGTTATGAGAATAATGGCTTCATGCTTATGCCTCCAATGGCCTTGATTATTGTTGGTTTAATTATATGGATCCAGCGTAGCAGAAATAAAGACTTAATAGAAGATTAATAAAGATTAAACACTGATATAGTTCAGTTTAAAATTATAAGAAGATGATAGAGCATTTAGAATTATTTTTCAAATCCATCTTTATAGATAACATGGTATTTGCTGTGTTTTTAGGAATGTGTTCTTACTTAGCGGTTTCTAAAAAAGTAGCTACAGCTGTAGGTTTAGGTGCAGCGGTAATATTTGTACTTGCCATAACGGTTCCTTTAAACTGGTTGCTAGATCAGTACTTATTGCAACCAGGTGCATTGACGTGGTTAGGCCCAGAATATGCAGACTACGATCTAAGCTTCCTATCATTCATAATGTTTATTGCAACCATCGCAACCATGGTACAATTGGTAGAAATAGTAGTTGAAAAATTCTCACCTTCTTTATACAATTCGTTAGGTATATTTTTACCACTTATTGCGGTAAACTGTGCTATTTTAGGAGGTTCTTTGTTCATGCAATCACGTGAAATTGAAAGTTTCGGTTTAGCCTTAAATTATGGTGTATCTTCAGGAATAGGTTGGTTTTTAGCCATCTTGGCTATCGCGGCCATTAGAGAAAAAATTCGTTATAGCGCTGTGCCTGCACCTTTGAGAGGTCTTGGTATAACCTTTATAATAACAGGTTTAATGGGTATAGGTTTTTTAAGTTTTGGTGGTATGTTAACAGGTGGCGATGAGGAGAAAAAGCCGGAAACTGAAAATACAGTTCAAATAGAAGATGAAAAAGAAAAAGCTAAGCAATTAGCAGATAACACAAAAACTATTAATTAATAACTATGGTTTTAGCAGCAGGAACAACAGGTACAGTTATAGCAACCGTAACAGCGTTTTTAATAATTACCTTATTATTGGTAAGTTTATTACTATTTGTAAAGCAAAAATTATCTCCATCAGGTCCAGTAAAAATTACCATTAATGGCGAAAAAGAAATAGAAGTAGCCTCAGGCGGTACTTTGTTATCAACCTTGGGTAGCGAAAAAATATTTTTACCATCTGCATGTGGTGGTGGTGGAACTTGCATTCAATGTGAGTGTCATGTACTTTCAGGCGGTGGCGAAGCTTTGCCAACAGAAACACCTCATTTTTCAAGAAAAGAATTACAACATGGTGCACGTTTATCATGCCAAGTCAAGGTAAAACAGGACATGGAAATCACCATTCCGGAGGAAGTTTTTGGTATCAAAAAATGGGAAGCTGTTGTTGTTAGAAATTATAATGTAGCATCATTTATTAAGGAATTTGTTGTTGAAATTCCTGAGGATATGAATTACAAGGCTGGCGGATACATTCAGATTGAAATTCCGCCATGTGAAGTAAAATATTCGGATATTGATATCACAGCACACCCAGAAGAGCATGAAACTCCAGACAAGTTTCAAGCAGAATGGGATAAGTTTGGGCTTTGGCCACTGGTTATGAAAAATACTGAAACTGTTGAGCGTGCATATTCCATGGCATCTTACCCAGCAGAAGGTCGAGAAATTATGTTGAATGTGCGTATTGCAACACCACCATGGGATCGCGCTAAAAATCAGTGGATGCAAGTTAATCCAGGTATTGCGTCGTCTTACATTTTCAATTTGAAAAAAGGTGATAAGTGTACTATTTCTGGACCTTACGGTGAATTCTTCATCAACGAATCTGAAAGTGAAATGCTTTACGTTGGTGGTGGTGCTGGTATGGCGCCAATGCGTTCACACTTATACCATTTATTCAGAACCGTTAAAACAGGTCGTAAAGTAACTTATTGGTATGGTGGACGTTCTAAACGTGAGTTGTTTTACATAGAACACTTCAGAAAACTAGAAAAGGATTTTCCTAACTTTAAGTTCTACATGGCATTATCAGAGCCTTTAGAAGAAGATAACTGGGTTGTTAAAAAAGACATCAATGATGAAGAAGGTGACGGTTTTGTTGGGTTTATCCACAACTGTGTTATCGATAATTACTTAAACCATCACGAGTCACCAGAAGATATTGAATTATATTTCTGTGGGCCACCATTAATGAACCAAGCAGTACAAAAAATGGGAGAAGATTTTGGTATCCCAGATGAACACATCCGCTTTGACGATTTTGGTGGATAATAGAATCTGCAAATAACTGTAAAGCCAACTCATCTGAGTTGGCTTTTTTAGCTTAATATACTAGGCTTCAAATGAAAACGTCTATTTAACCAATCTTCAAAATATTGATTATATTGTGAAAAATCTTATGCCCTATGCAGCTAGTATATAAACCAGTGGTAACTTTATTTTTTTTGGTAATACTAAATAACTTTAGTTACTCCCAAACTATATCAAAAAGTACTTCTAACAGCCAAACACAAGTTGCCCAACAATCAGTTGATCCCGATTCATATATAAGGTGTTACAGTCTAGAAATGCACCAAAGACGTATGCAGCGCGAAGGCGTAACAAACTATGATGAAAACTTTGAAAATTGGTTAGCACCTTTAATGGAAGAAAGACAAAGAGCTATTGAGAATGGAACATTTCGTCGTATGGAGGTAAGAGTGCCTATTATTTTTCATATCATCACAGATGGAGTTGGTCCAACAAACTTATCTGCAGCACTTGTACAGGCGCAGATAGATCAACTTAATTTAGACTTTAATGATCAAGGAGGAATTAATGGAACGTCAAGTAGTTACTCACAATCTGCGGATGCTGAAATAGTTTTTGTACCAGCTACTATTGATCCTGATGGTAACCCTTTAGCTGAACCAGGCATAAACAGGGTAACACAATTTGGAGCTGGGCCATTTAACACTTCTCAATTTGATTTGGGAGATGGTGGCTTAGAGATTAAGCCAAACACTATTTGGGATAGAAGCCAGTATGCCAATGTTTGGACGGCAGATATTACTGGAGGCATTTTAGGATACGCACAATTTCCAAGCAATTCAACTCTACCAGGTTTAAATACTAATGGTGGAAGTGCACTTAATGATGGCGTGGTTTGCGGTTATGGTACTATCGGCTCAAGAACATTGCCGGGTTCTGCGCCACCATATAATTTAGGAAGAACCTTAACCCATGAAATTGGGCATTGGATAGGTCTTCGACATATTTGGGGAGATGGTGGATGTAGTGTTGATGATTTTGTTAGCGATACACCTAACGCTGGTGGACCAAACTACGGATGTGCAAATCCACCAAGTTGTGGATCTGCTGATATGGTTGAGAATTACATGGATTATACTAATGATTCTTGTATGGATTTATTTACTGCGGGTCAGGTAAGTCGTATCGAAACAGTTCTTGCCAATGCAACAGGAATAAGTCAATTACCATCATCGACAACTGCTGATGCTATTCCGCCAACAATTTTTTTCCCAACAAAAAACTTTACGGTAGCCGAAGGATCAGGTTGCGGATTTACAGATATTGATATAACACTTTCATTGTTGCCCGAAGGACCAACAGCTTTGGCTATTGCAAATATGTCCAAGGATTCTGGTAGTGCAGAAGAAGGTGTTGATTTTGATATTATGACGCCAAATGTCAATTTCCAAGCCAATACCACTGGACAACAAACCCTAACATTAAGGATATATGGTGATGATTTTGTTGAAGCTGATGAAACCTTTAGAATTTCATTTTCTGTTAATCCTAACGGAGGAAATGCCGCAGCAGGTGTGAATAATTTTGTGGATGTAACCATAACTGATGATGATAGTGTCCCAACAGCAAGCGGAAATAATATTTTGTTTCAAGATAATTTTGAAAGTTATAATGATTTTATAATAGACAATATTGGTCCATGGACGTTTATTGATAATGATGGTGATGCTACTTACGGAATTGGAAATGGCGTAAGCTATACAAATCAATTCTATACAGGTTCGTTCATGGTATTTAATCCTCAATCAACAAGTCCAGCTCAAGGTTCAAATTGGGATCCATTTGATGGTAATAAAGGTTTGTATTGTTTTAACTCCACCGGAAATGTAAGTGGCGTTGCTGAGAACGATGACTTCGCCTTTACGCCTCAAATTTCTAACGGGACTAATGGGCAAATTTCTTTTCAGGCAAGAAGCTTGACTAGCAATTATGTCGGAGGAGAACGTTTTAGAGTTGGTGTTTCAACCTCAAATGATGGAACTGGAATTACATATGTAACTGCTTCTCCATATGTGGTACCTCCAACATCATGGACTGCTTATAATTTTAACATACCCTCAGCTTTTGATAATCAAGATATTTACGTTGTTTTTCATGTGGTCTCTGCTGATGAGTTCGTATTTATGTTAGATGCGGTTGAAATCACAGCAGACTTTGATTCTGAAGTGCAAACTGCGGTCAATACAGCAACTAGTTTTTCGACTAAGTTAAATTCTTCTGGGACTATTTATTCTGTTGATGACACCTCAAACAATAGAATGTTAGATATCACAAATTCTAGCGGATTTGATTACGGATGTATAGACGTTGCAGTAACACGTTCTGGTAATAGTGCACAGCTTTACAATCCTCCAGTTGTGTCTGCTTATGTAATGGATAAATCATTTACCATAAACACTGATAATACCACTACATCTGGAGCAAATACAATTTTATTTTATTTCACAGAAGATGAAATCTCAGGATGGGAAACCGCAACCGGTAACTCAAGAAATAGTTTAGTGGCTTACAGAGAAAATGGAGACGAAATTGTAAGCCTAACGCTCAATACTTTAAATAATGTTATAACGCTTTCAGGCTTATTTACTGGTTTAGACGGTCCATTTTTCTTTGGAACAACTAACGCTTTTGACAATACTTTAAATGTAGAAAATCCTGTTTTGACCGAAGTGAAATTATTTCCAAACCCATCAAGTTCTGTTGTTTTTATAAAAGGATTGGAGTATAATAGTGTGGAAAGGGCTGGACTTTATAGCCTATCTGGTCAGGTTGTTAATACTAAATTAAGTGTTGATATGTCTTTTGATATTTCAAATTTGGGCACAGGTATTTATTTCTTATCACTTCAAACTGAATTCGGAAACAAAACCTTTAAGCTAATAAAAGAGTAACAACTGGGCTAGTTTTTTAACTGGCCTTTTTTAATGGAGTTGGTATATTGGTAAGTCTGCTTCGGTTGTTTCAAAAAGCTTTGAGTAGTCCATCACGTTTTTAATACCGTCAATTCTGCACAAGTAATTTACAACTGCGCACAACCCTTTAAACAGAACATCTTTGTCAATACCTTTTGGTTTTTCGTTTTTGTAATGCAAAGGTATTTGATAACCACAGGTTTTTAAAAAAGTGGCTTCTATGGTTAAAAGCTCCAATGGTGTGTAGCCATTAAATCTACGACCTAGGTTTTGGTGCACTTTTCCAATATAATTCAATTCAACTGAGCCATGGCTGTCCGATAGGTATTTCCAACTTTCCGTATTATTCAAAATATTACCAACGGCACATTGCTTGCAACATTCAGGGTTTAAAGTGTTGTTGTGAAACGCGGTATAGAGCTTTTTTATAGCATTGTCAAATCTCTGTGTCGTATTCATAGTTTTCCTTTTTCAGAAAAAAAGATACAAAAAAATAAAAATGAAATCAAACGGAATAGTATTCTATTTGTATTCCATAATCAGAAAAACAGCAGTACTATCTCCAATATTTTAAACTTCGTGTTGGGAAATTTCATCGTTAGAAAATGAATAACCAGTTGGTACATCAACATCACGAGTTCCTTTTTTATCTTTAATTCTGAATTTACTTCCAACTATAGTATACCCAAAATGCGGATTGTGGTAATGCAACTCATGCCCAACATTTGGCGGAAACGTACATTTTAATACACGCAATTCCGAATTGTCATTCAAAACTTCACAAACCTGTTTTCCTTGCCAACCAGCTTCATGTGGGTCTGGTAAATTGGGCTTTTGTTGACAATTAAAAACGGTCAATACTATAATCGAGGAGACAAAAATCGAGTTTATTTTCATTTTAAAACAATAACGGAATTACAAACTGAAACATAAGAATTAACAAACCAACGGCGATGAGGTTAAGTATAATTCCGGCGCGTGCCATTTGATGTACTTTTATATAACCACTGGCAAATACAATAGCGTTTGGTGGTGTAGCCATTGGCAACATAAACGCACAACTACTTGCTATGGTAACCGGAATTAAAAGGTATAAAATAGGAATATCTAAACCAATGGCAATGCCTGCAACTACTGGTGCCAAAACTGCAGTTAATGCTACATTGCTCATAAGCTCGGTTATAAATAACATGAGCACAATTAGTAAAGATGCCGTAAACAAAATACCAATATTGCTTTCCGAAATGCCTGTTGCCACAACGTTAACAATACCACTTGCAGACATACCTTTTGCCAATGCCAAGCCACCACCAAATAATATTAAAATGCCCCAAGCTAGTTTTTGAGTGTCTTTCCATTGCAGAATAAAATCGCCTTTTTTAAGATTATGCGGTATGGCAAAAAGTGCAATGGCGCCTAAAATACTTATCATGGTATCGCTTAAACCCAATTGCGGAAAAACGGAATTTATCAAACTCCTAAAAATCCATAACGATACTATGATTGCGAAAATAATAAGTACCTGTTTTTCCTTTGGTGAAATAGAACCCAACGCGTTAAGTTCATTTTTAATAACATCTTTTGACGCACCAAAAACCAAACCTGTATTAGGAAACAACCATTTGACCAAAACAAAGTAAATTATAGTAATCAATACTGCCGAAAATGGTAAACCCAGAGCCATCCAACGCACAAACGAAATGGTAATATTGTATTCATTTTCTAACAAGCCAATTAATACCGAATTTGGTGGCGTACCAATAACCGTAGCAATTCCGCCAGCGTTGGCAGAAAATGCAATACCAAGCATTACGCTTAGCGCAAAGTTTTTATCGGCTTTTGTAAAGCCATCGTAATCATTAATCAATAAGTTGATAACCGACATGGCAATGGGCAACATAACTACAGTACTTGCCGTATTGCTTATCCACATGCTCATAAACGCTGTGGCAATCATAAACCCTAAAACCACTTTGTTTGGTGATGTTCCTGTTACATTGATAATGGTTAGTGCAATACGTTTGTGCAAATTCACTTTCTCTAAAGCCAATGCTAGCACAAAACCACCAAAAAATAAAAACACAATTGGACTTCCGTAATTGGCACCAACATCTGCTATGGGCATCACTTTTAACAATGGAAATAGCAACAACGGAAGCAATGATGTCACCGAAATAGAAACCGCTTCGGTAATCCACCAAATGACCATCCAACAAGCTACCGCGATAACGCTATCGGCTTTTTCGGATATAAATGAAAATGGTAAAAACTGTATACAACTAAATACTAAAGGTCCTAAAAACAGACCAATGCGTTTTGAAAATGGGTAGTTATTTTGCATTTGTTAAAACTATGATTTGGGCGTTTGGGTTAAAAATTCACAATTTTTAATTCAAGTGTGAGAGAAGTTGAAGCCATTATTTATGAATTTAACTTTTCAATTCATAACCACATCTTTTACAGTATTTCGAATTATTAGTATTTTCAGTTTCGCAATTTCGGCATATAATAGTTGAAGATTCAATATCATTTTGAATTTCAGATTTGAGTACATTTTTATTTATCCCACTTCTTTTAACCAACTTTTTTATGAAGAAAATAATCCCAACAAATATTCCGATTAGTAAAATGTAAAATATAATTTGGCCTACAATAAATCCTGTTTTATAAGCTAAATTTGCGTTATTGTCATCGGCCTGATCATTTGAACTGATATTATTCTTTAATGTGTTTTCAATCTTATTTAGATTAACAGAAAAAGATTCGAAAAATTTGGACTTATTTTTATCTATTATGTCTTTTTGACCTGTTAAAGGCCAAAAATCTATACTAAATATGGTTTGGTTATAATAAATTATTCGTTTGAATCTTTTATTTGGCAAATTGTTACTCGATATGGCTTCATATTCTAACTCTACAGCGGGGATACCTTGAATTTCTATTTTATTCATTTCTATTAATTTACCATTTGTAGATGCGATTGCACCCTTGGCTATGCTCTTATAAAAATTCGTAAGGTCTAATTTTGAAATACGAGAGCTTTGCTCATCACCAAGTTCTTTAATGTTTACAAGGTAATATGCATTTTCATCTTCTGAAACAAAGACAATTTCGCTTTGGGTCTTTGTTAATTCACTTTGAAAGGGGAATTTAATACTCGCAAATTCAGTAATCTCAGTTTTGACCCATTCTTGGGAAAAATTAATGTTAAATATTAAAAAGAAAAATACTGGTAATAGATACGTTAATCTCATAATGATAATTTGGTTTATATACTGGCTAATATGAGAATAAATGTATTAAATACGAAATACTACAGTTGTAACGTTTGTATTCCAATATGAAACGGTTTTTACTCATTTTATCAGCGTTGGCCTTGGTAGCCATTATCGCCTATCAATTTAGACCTGTAAAGCAAATTACAAAATTGGCTGTAGCTTCATCAACGCCATCAACTTTAATCAATAAAGACGGCAATACCATTGTAAAACGGGTTAAGGTTCCTGAAGGCTATAAACGCGCGAACCATACATCAGGAAGTTTTCAAGAGTATTTGCGCAATTATACTTTAAAACCTTTTGGGAGTAAAATCATCAATTACGACGATACCGAATATTTTTGGCAACGCGGACATATCGGGATTTTAGATATTTCGGTACCAAAAAACGGACTGCAACAATGTGCCGACGCATTGATTAGAATACGAAGCGAATACCTTTGGGACAACAACCGAAAGAACGAAATAGGCTTCAATTTTACTTCTGGTCATTACTGCTCATGGTTAAAATTTGCCGAAGGTTACCGACCAAAAATTAATGGCAATAAAGTAACGTTTCATAAAACAGCAAAGGCAGATGTTTCAAAAGCAAATTTCTATAATTATCTAAACTTAATTTACACCTATTCGGGTACTTTATCGCTATTTCACGAATTGAAATTGGTTGATGATAAAGACCTAAAAATTGGTGATATGCTTATAGTTGGTGGTTCGCCAGGTCATATTGTTATGTTGTGTGACGAAGCTGTTAATGCCAAAGGCGAAAAAATTTTCCTGTTATTTCAGGGCAATACGCCAGCGCAAAGTGTACATTTGGTAAAAAATTTAGAAGATGCTGAAAAATCGCCATGGTATACTTTAAAAACTGGAGAAGTAATTCCAGTATCTAACTACACGTTTTATGACAGTAAATTTGTTCGGTTTAAATAACCTTTTTATTCTCACATCACCAATCACCAATCTTCTTTAATAATTAAGCAATGCTTATCTTTGCATTATGAGCAAAGCCCTAACAAAACAAGAACTTCATAACTTGGCCATGAACCACGTTGGTAAAGATTTGGAAAACCGAGGTTTCGAATTTGTGGCCATCAACAGCAAGCTAAAAAAGCATCCGCAATTTGTCTGTATCGATAAAAATAGCCAGTACTTTTTTGTTATAGTACGTGCGGTTTTAATGCCCGAAAATCCAAATAATTACGATGTCATTTGGATGGAAACCTTTAAAAAACATGCTTACGATAAAAATGCAAAAGTGTTGTATGCTGGCGTTGGCCTCGGAAATCCCAATGGCGATAATTTGCCCATTTATTTAAACGAAGATTATTTAATTGAATACAATGGCATTCAGGTTATTGAAATGAATTTGAATTAATAAAATGAAAGAAATCCAAATAATGAAAAACTGTCATTTCGAGCGCAGAGTAAAACCTCACAATATAGTTTTAAAACTGCTCATTTTTACAGTTTTAATCACTCTATTTTCCTGCAAAAAGGAAGCAGAAATTAACCCGTATGTAAAACTTAGCGGACCAATTTTTGGCACAGGTTACAACATTCAGTTTTATTCCGAAAAAGGGATTGTTTACCAAAACCAAATTGATAGTTTGTTTGATGTGATCAACCAATCCATGTCAACCTATATTCCAGATTCTGATATTTCAAGATTTAACAATGGCGAAGATGTTGAGTTTGATGTTCATTTTAAAACGGTTTTTAATGCCTCAAAAAAAATATTTAAAGAAACCAAAGGCGTTTTTGACCCAACCATTGGTAACGTTGTCAATGCTTGGAATTTTGGTCCCGATAAAAATAAATTTGAAACCGATAGCGCAACAATAGCGTCTTTAATGGAAAATGTTGGATTTAACAAAATACACATCACACCAAATGGCGTTATAAAAAGAGGCAAGCCGTATTTAGATTTTAATGCCATTGCCAAAGGTTACGGCATTGATGTCATTGCTGAGTTTTTAGTGTCAAAAGGCATAAGCAATTATCTGGTAGATATTGGTGGCGATATGCGACTTTCCGGCACAAATAAAGAAAGCAAAAAACCTTGGAAAGTTGGTATTGAAGACCCTAATTTTGACGGCTCAAAATCGTGGTCAAAAACCATTACGTTTTTAAACAAAAGTATGGCAACATCTGGCACGTACCGGAAATTTAGAGTCGATGAAAACGGTAATCGCTACGCGCACATAATCAACACAAAAACAGGTTACCCAACCAAAACCAATGTGTTAAGTGTATCCGTAATTGCACCAAACGCCATGTTGGCCGATGGTTACGCAACGGCCTTTCAGGCCATGGGTGTTGAAGGAACTAAAACCTTTTTAAACCACCATCCCGAGCTACAGGTTTACTTTATTTATCTCAATGAAAACAATGAGTTAGAGACGCTAGGTCTAAATGACTTTCCTTCAGGGCAATGATGTATTTAGTTAAGTAGCATTGAGTTGTTCAGAAGCTCAAAACACATTTTTAGAAATTCCATATTATAATATGCTAATGATGTAATACCTTTAGTGATATAATGTATTACTCATAAGGAATAGTTGACTAATTACCAGAAAATTTTAATCAATTTTATTTTTTGTTTTTTGGCAAACACTAGTTTGGCACAAAAGCCTATTTCTATACACCTAACCGAAAAAGATGGTTTACCAGATATCGAATTTTATGATATGGTTGAGGATAATAAAGGATTTGTTTGGTTGGCTTGCAACAATGGCTTATACAGATATGATGGAAGAGAATTTAAAAGTTATTCTCATCCTGAACAACGCGGATTGTCTGTCTTTAATCTCAAATTTGATAGTAAAAATAGACTTTGGTGTACCAATGTAACTGGGCAGTTTTTCTATGTGGAGAATGATGTTTTACACTTAGATTTTGATGCATCCAAAGTGTTAAAAAGTGAACGTCTGCATACCTTTAATTTTTTTGATAATCGTTTAATAGCTCATGGTAATGATTTTGTATTTTCTAAAAATTTTGAGTCAGACGAGATCAAAGTTTTAGACAGACAGCAAGATGACAATATCTTTTTTTATAGAAACTCTGTCGTTAAAAATGACACACTTTTTCTATTAAAAACCTGATAGAAAAAATAGTACAGTAAATTATCTTACTAAAGGTTCAAGTGAGTTGCAACATTATGTCCATTTTGGTTTTACAAATTTATCAGGATTATACAATTATAAAGATGGATTGTTTTATCAACAAGAACAGACTCGAGATAGATACAGACGAGGTATACTAAAATACGGCCAATATCAACCTCTCGAAGATTTACCACTAACTGAAAATAAACTCATCAATAACTTCTTTAAGGAAAAAAATGATATCTGGTTTTTGACGGAGAAAGGCGTTGAAGTATTCTCTCAGTCCATGAATTACCAATTAAAGAAAATAAACCACTATTTCCCAAAAAAGTTTATTACTAAAGTCATAAAAGACCGGTATGATAATTATTGGTTTTCCACACTTAGAAATAGTGTGTATGTTGTACCAAACATTAATATTAATACGTATGATTTTAAAGAAAACATAGGCAACATTACTGCAATAGAAAAAGTTGGTGATAATTATTTATGTTTCGGGACAACTCTGGGTTGGCTAGGTATTTATGACATAAATAACGATAAAATCGAATATTTAAAATTTGATAATATTTCTTCAAGGATTAGAAATATTCTTTACAATGAGGCCTTTAATGACCTTTATGTTGCTACCAATTCTTCTTTTGGAAATTATATTATAAACTTCGAAGACTATGCGATCAATCATTTAGATAGACGAATGCATTTTGGTAGTTCCAAGAGTATGGTTTTACTTAAGGATGGTCGTTTGTTTTCTTCTCTTGTGCGTGATCACACCTTAGTTTCGTTGTCAAAAGGTAAAATTGAAGCAAGTAAAAAAATAAAGCTAAGAGGTAAACGTGTTTATAACACCTATTACGATGATTCTACGGAAAACTTTTACGTTGCCAATGTGGATGAATTAGTAGTTTATGACAAATCCTTTAACCCTACTATTATGAGGCATAATAGCCAACCTATTTTTGCGCGCAATATTACCCAAACAAATGATGGCAGTATTTGGGTGTCAACGTTTAAGGATGGAGTCTTAGAAATAAAGGATCATGAAATTGTAAAGACTTATACCGCAAATAATGGATTATTGTCTAACCAAACCAGCTATATCAAAGCAGATGGTGATATGGTTTGGATAACTACCGATAAAGGTTTGCAATACCTAAACCCAAAAGAACAGACGTTTAGCAACTTAACAAGAGTTGATGGAATTGAAAGCTTTAATATAAATGGAATAGAAATAATTAATAACACGGTTTGGTTTAGCTCTAATTTAGGTTTGTTTTCTTTTGATAAATCAAAGGTCTTTAAAAAAAGAAAGCTTTTAGATCCGTATATCGACACTGTTGAAATAGCGGATAGTACGTTTTCCTTTAAACCTAAATTCACAGTTCAAAATAGTGATGAGCGAATTAAAATTACATTTAATTCTAATGGATTTCAATCTGCCGAAAACACAAAGTTTCAATATAAATTGGTAGGATTAAATGAAGATTGGCAGAATTTAACTCTCGGTTTAGATGAGGTGACTTTTAATAGTTTGCCACAAGGGAGTTACACCTTTAAATTACGCACTATTAATGGAAACTTAACTTCGAATGTTCAGGAATTGAAATTTGATGTTAAGGGCGTTTTTTATAAACAATGGTGGTTTTTCTTAGTATTAACAATTTTATCAGGTCTTATAATTTGGTATTATTATAGAAATAAGAATAGGCAATTTCTTGAGCGTCAAAAGCTCATTGTTGACAAGCAAAGTAAAGAATTGGAAAATATATTTTTAAAATTGGAAAGCTTAAGAAGCCAGATGAATCCTCATTTTATTTTCAATGCGCTTAACTCCATTCAAGATTATATTCTTAATAACGAAAAAAAATTAGCCAGAACCTATTTGGTGAAGTTCTCTAGATTAATCCGTTTGTATCTTGAACATAGTCAAAAAAATAAAATAACTCTAAAGGAAGAATTGGAAGCCTTGAATTTTTATTTAGAGCTGGAAAAGGATCGGTTTGAGGATTCGTTTAATTACAGCATAGATGTTAACAAAAGTGTTGATGTAGAGATTGTAAAATTGCCAACCTTTCTAATTCAGCCTTATGTTGAGAATGCCATAAAACATGGATTGTTGCATAAAAAGGAAAACAGAAAATTACAGTTATCTTTTACATTAGATGATACAAGAAAGGTATTGGTGTGCCAAATTGAGGATAACGGCATTGGTAGAGTAGCTTCTAAGGAAATCAATCAACGCAATACTTATAAACCAAAGTCTTTTTCGTCGGACGCTAACGCTCAGAGAATAGAACTATTAAACAAAACACGAAAAAGTCCAATTCAAATTAAAATAGAGGACAAAATAGATAATCAAACGCAAAAAGCTACAGGAACTTTAGTCATACTCCAAATTCCTTATGCTGAATAGCATATATTAAAAATTATGAAAGCAATAATAATAGATGACGAAGCAAAAGCGAGAAGTGTCTTAAAAACGCTTATCACCGAAGAGTGTCTTAAGATTAATCAACTTGAAGAAGCTGATGATCTCATTTCTGGAGTTGAGAAAATTAAAGATTTTAAACCAGATATTGTTTTCTTAGACATTGAAATGCCCGAACATTCTGGATTAGAAATACTCAATTTTTTTGAAGAGGCTACTGTAGACTTTAATATAATTTTTACCACAGCGTACAACCACTATGCTATTGATGCTTTCAAGTTGAATGCCATAGATTACCTATTAAAACCTATAGATAGTGAAGAGCTAAAAGAGGCAGTTGCTAAGGCCATTCAATATCAAGGGACACGTAAAATAGATAAACGCCTTGAAGAGTTGCGAAAAAGCCTAAAGGATAATAACTTTAGTAAAATAGGGCTACCTGTAGCAGATGGTATAAAGTTTATTGATTTTAAAGATATAATAATGCTCGAGGCGGACGCTATGTATACAAAAATAAGTACAAGCACTAACAATGAGTTAATTATTAGTAAACCTTTAAAATATTTTGTTGAGTTATTGTCAAAACAATCTATTTTTTACAAGCCACATCGTTCTTACCTCATTAATTTGTCTTTCATAAAAGAATATATTAGAAAAGATGGTGGGTATATTTTAATGGATAATGATAAAACCGTATCAATTTCTAATGAAAAGAAAGATGAGTTTTTAGCTATTGTTCAAAGTATTTAATCATTCAAAAACTGAAATCAAGGTTTTAGAAGTTCAGAAGACTTACATTATGATTTAAATAGCAAATTTGTTTCATAACCATTAATAATCTTACGTTATGAAATTTAAACTACTTGTTTTATTTTTTAGTCTTAATCTTTATGCTTCATATGCACAATGGAGCCAAGTTGGTAATACGCAATTTACTAATTTTACTAGTGAAGCTGATTTTACTTTCGATTCAAACGGCACACCATATGTGGTTTATGATGATGCTGTTACTGGTACACCAGTTGTACAAAGATTTGATGGCACTAACTGGGTTGCTGTAGGTGACTCAACAATTTGGGGAGTTGTAGATGCTACTTTATTAGCTATTGCTATTAACCCAGTAGATAACCAACCTTGGGTTGCCTGGAAAGAAGGAAATTCCTTTATAGATGTTTATAGGTTTGATGGTACTACTTGGGTTGACGATAGTCCTGTTAATAATTTATATGTTCCAACTAATAACAATCCACTTGAGTTTGTGTTTAATTCTAGTAACGAACCTGTTATCTATTTTCATAAATCTGGAGGTACATCTAGTTTATCAGATTATTTTAGAATTTTTAAACAGAACTCATGGGCAGGTAGTAATATTTGGACAGGGTTTTCATCTAGTGCAACTGTTACAACAGATAAAAATGGTGAAAGTATATTAAATGAACTAAGTCAAACATCCACAAGCTCACAGGTTAGGGCTTTAACAGCAGATGGTAATATTAAGTTTTCTATAAATGCCGGTAGTTTAAGTAATAAACGTTTCAATAAATTATCTATGATAAATAATTATTGGGTTGGAAACGACATCTTAAATACAACTTCAGGTATATCATTTGGTCAATCAACAAATCAAAGCTTACCACAACCATTAAATACTAATAGCAATTCTGGTAATTATTTAAAACTTGTAGAACGTACACAAGGCAACCTGATGTATCTTATGTTTTCAGATGCTTCAAATCAATTGCAAATACAACGTTATAATATAGGTTCTGGTCAATGGAGTGTTTTACCAACATTGCCAATTAACACATCGGCTAATGGTTTTATAGCCGATATTGAAGTTAATGAGGTGGATAATAACCTTTATGTCTTATACCAAGATAGTGGACGTATTTCTATGCAAAAATTTGAAGAAACACCAGCATTGAGCAAGTATTACGTAAATGCAAATGTTTCTGGAGGAGATGGAAGCGGAGATTCATGGGCTAATGCTATGCCAACTTTAGCTCAGGCAATAACTGTTGTAGATAATAATACAACCGAGATTTGGGTAGCTTCAGGTACGTACAAACCTGGTACAATAAGAACTGCAACTTTTGGTGTTGGGGTAGATAATATTCATATTTATGGTGGCTTTGATGGTTCGGAATCTGCTATTTCTGAGCGCGATATACTAAATAATCCAACCATACTATCTGGTGATATTAATGATGATGATACAGGTGTTGGTATTTCAAATACCAGTAGAAATGACAACTCATATCATGTTATGGATATTAATGCGGACAATGTAGTTATAGATGGTTTTCAGATTAATGATGGTCATGCCAATGGGTCTAGTACAAACGCTTATGGTGGTGCTGTTTTGGTAAGATCTTTATCGGATAATGTGATTTTTAGAAATTGTGAGTTTAATCAAAATGTTGGTTTAACAGGTGGTGCCATTCGCGTATTTTTCAACGCAAATTCAAGCATGACTATTGAAAACAGCACCTTCTACAACAATATAAGTCGTTACGGAAGTGGATTGTATTTTTTAATTAATAATAATGTGACCGCCACGCTAGATATAACAAATTGCCTTTTCTACCAAAATACGTCTTTAGATCAAAGTACTAGTGCTAAAGGTTTCACAGGAAGTAGTTTATAGGCAAGAGCAAATGGCACTAGCTCTAACTTAACCACAACTATAACTAATTGTACATTTGCGAATAACTTAGATCGCGGAACAACACCAAGTTCTGAACGCGGAACAATAGCGTTAAGCAGACGTACAGATGGAAATAGTACCCATAATGCTACAATAAATAATTCTATATTTTATTTTAACGATCAAGGAACCTCTAATGCCACAGGAATTTCTATAAATGAAGGTCATGTATCATTACCAAACACGGTTTTTGTAAATAATTCTATAAGTGAAGATAGTTTTTCTAACCTTTCATTTTCAACCAATACAAGTAATGCAGATCCATTATTCGTGGATGCTTCAAACAACGATTATACGTTGCAATCTGGCTCACCTGCCGTTGATACTGGTGACAATACTAACATACCATCTGGAGTAATTGCGGATTTGCTCAATAATCAAAGGATACATAATGGTACTGTAGATATGGGTGCCTTTGAATTTGGTGCGTCATCTTTAGCAATAGATGAATTTGAGTTATCTGAAGATGGGGTAGTACTTTACCCAAATCCAACAACATCTTTATTAAATATAGACTCTTATGATGTTATTGAACATATTGTAATTTATGATATTACAGGAAAACGCATTTTACAAACAAATTCTACTGTTATTGATGTATCTAATTTTAATAGAGGTATATACATTTTAAAGGCTAGGACAAATAATGACGAAATTATAAAGCGTTTTATTAAGCAATAATCTTTTAGTTTATAGTTAGAGAAAAGACTGTCTTTTTATTAAGGCGGTCTTTTGTTTTAAAAGTATTGGATTATAATTGAAATCCAACCTGCTAGTAACAACAGACCTCCAATAGGTGTTATTGGCCCTAAAAACTTCATTTTATTTCCTGCGCTATCGGATAAAATCAATCCGTAAATACTAAAAGAAAATAATAAAACACCAAGTGTAAAACACCAATATACTATTATAGATATTTCCTCGCTATTAAGACCTATAACTAATAGAACGATTGTGTGATACATCTGATATTTAACACCGGTTTCAAAACTTTTTAATTGGTCTTCATTGAGTATTTTTTTCAAGGCGTGTGCACCAAAGGCTCCTATTATTATGGACAATGCACCAAATATAGCAGCTGTAATTATTACGATTTCTTGTGACATTATAATCTAACTTTTAAATACAACTGGGATAACTTCACCTTTTGCTAATCTATATTTATCAATTTCTTCTGCGGAAAGTTTACTAGTGTAATTGACTTCTTCAACCTTGAAACCAATAGACCGCAATTTGTCAAAGTAATCTCGACCGTAAATACGCACATGGTCGTACTGGCCAAATATTTTTGCACGTTCTTTTTTGTCGGTGATGGAATCGTCCTCAAATGTCGTTTCACGGTTTAAATCTTGTGGAATTTGAAAAATGCCCCAACCATTTGGTTTCATAACTCTGTATAATTCTTGCATAGCTTTGGTGTCGTCTGGGATATGTTCCAAAACATGATTGCAAAGTATTACGTCATAGCTATTGTCTGCAAATGGAAGATTGCAAATATCTGCCTTTACATCAGCAATGGGTGAATTTAAATCGGTGGTTGTATAATCAATATTTGTTAATTGCTGAAATCGTTGAAGAAAGCACTGCTCTGGAGCAAAATGAAGTACTTTTAAATCCGCGGTAAAAAAGTTTGTTTCGTTTTTAAGATAAAGCCATAACAACCTATGTCTTTCTAATGATAGGGTAGAAGGTGAAAGCACGTTATTTCGCTGGTTCTCATAACCGTATGGTAAAAACTTACGGAAACTTTTACCGTCAATAGGATCTGTAAATTTGTTACCTTTTAATATTAAGGTAAGTAAGGGTCTTGCAATATAGCTTAGCCTTATTAAAAGAGGACGCGGAATTAATTTTAGCGCAAATTTAAAGAGCGTTTTCATTCTATATTACTAAGGTCTCTTTTCTAAAATCATCTTCTCTATTATCAACAATACCTAGTGCTTTGTGAACATATTTAAAACTTGAAAGAATTTCTGGTTGACCATCAACAATAGCTATATCATGTTCAAAGTGAACGCTTGGCTTTCCGTCTAATGTAATGATGGTCCAACCATCTTTGAGTTGTTTCACTTTATGTGTGCCAAGATTTATCATAGGCTCAATGGCGACAACCATACCTTCAATAATTTTTTTACCACGACCACGACGTCCGTAATTTGGCATTTCTGGGTCTTCGTGCATTTTCCGTCCTAAACCATGCCCAACCAATTCGCGCACCACGCCATAACCATGAGATTCACAGTAATTCTGAATGGCGAAACCAACATCGCCAACGCGGTTTCCAACACGTAATTTATCAATACCAACGTAAAGCGATTCTTTAGTAACCTCAATAAGTTTCTTTGTTTCAGTATTAACTTCACCAATTTCAAATGTATATGCGTGATCGCCATAAAAACCGTTCATTAAAGCACCACAATCTATCGAGACAATATCACCGTTTTTAAGTGGTATATCTGTTGGTAATCCATGTACAACTGCTTCATTAACACTGCATAATAAGGTTGATGGGCAATCGTACAAACCTTTAAACCCAGGAAGCGCACCTTGGGCAAGAATAAAATCTTCTGCCAATGTATCCAACTGATTTGTGGTAACGCCTTCTTTCGTTTCTTTGGCAAGCATACCCAAAGTTTTGGAAACGACCAAAGCACTTTGGCGCATCAATTCAATTTCTTCCTTGGTTTTTACGATAATCATAGTTGCAATTTTGAGGTGCAAAGATAGCCATTTCACTCAATTCAAAAATTCATTTAAAATATGATAAAAAACAGGTTTTATGTTTGTTTCATGTCCTAAGTTTGTAATCTAAAACTCCATAAAATGTTTAAATACGTTAGTGCTGAAGAAGCCGTAAAATCTATAAAATCAAACGATCGTGTGTACATCCAAGCTGCTGCTGCAGCGCCATTAAAACTCATAAATGCTATGACTGCAAGACATGAAGAGTTGCGTAATGTTGAGGTGTGCCATTTGCATGTTGAAGGCGATGCGCCTTATGCTAATCCAGAATTAAAGGATAGTTTTCATGTTAACTCATTCTTTATTGGTAAAAATGTTAGGCATACTTTAAAAGCGGGAAATGGCTCATACACGCCGGTGTTTTTAAGCGAGTTGCCCACATTGTTTCACAAAAATATTATTGACTTAGATGTTGTACTGATCCATGTTTCTGAACCTGATAAGCACGGTTATTTGTCTTTGGGTGTATCTGTTGAAGCTACGCTTGCTGCAATTGACAATGCCACTATTGTTATTGCACAGGTAAACAAAAATATGCCTAGAACTCATGGTGCTGGTATTATTCACTATACTGAAATTGATTATTTTGTTGAATGCGATGACGAGATACCGACCGTTCCACTGACTGAACCTTCAGAGGTTGAAAGTAAAATTGGAGATTATGTTGCTAGTCTAATAGAAGACAAAAGTACATTACAAATGGGTATTGGAAATATACCAAATGCTGTACTCACTAGATTAACCAATCACAAAGATTTGGGATTACATACCGAAATGTTCTCGGATGGTGTTATTGATTTAATTCTAAGCGACGTTATAAACGGAAACTATAAAAAGATAAACAGAGGACGCGCATTAACTACATTTTTAATTGGCTCAAGGCGTTTATATGACTATGTGGAAGATAATCCTTTTGTTGAAATGCGTGCATCTAACTATACCAATAATGCGGCATATATAAAGCAAAATCCAAGAATGGTAGCTATTAACTCGGCAATTGAAGTTGATGTTACGGGACAAGTTTGTGCAGATTCCATTGGGTCTAGTATGTATTCAGGAGTTGGTGGCCAAATGGATTTTATTAGAGGTGCTTCATTGAGTAAAAAAGGTAAAGCAATAATAGCCCTACCATCAGTAACCCGAAAAGGAATTAGCAGAATTGTTCCTGTATTAAAACATGGTGCTGGTGTGGTTACCACAAGAGCTCACGTACACTATGTTGTAACAGAATACGGAATTGCCAATTTATTTGGTAAAACCATAAAGCAACGTGTAAAGGCTTTGGTAGACATAGCGCATCCTGATCACAGAGAATCTATTGACAAAGCTTATTTCGAAATTTTATAAATAAAAAAAGCTTTAAACTAAACTAAATCTTGTCATGCTTTTTGGTTGTGCAACACCCATTAAGTGTAATATTGTAGGTGCAATATCTCCCAAGATACCGTCTTTTATTTCTTTTAAATCTTTGTCAATTAAAATTATTGGGACTGGATTTGTGGTATGCGCCGTATGAGGCGAACCATCAGGATTGATCATAGTTTCACAGTTACCGTGGTCAGCAATTAAAATTGTGGTGTAATCATTATCAAGAGCTGTTGTTACAACATCCTTGACGCATTGATCAACAGCTTCGCAGGCTTTTATTGCGGCTTCCATAACACCAGTATGACCAACCATATCGCCATTGGCAAAATTTAAGCATACAAAATCAACATTGTCTTTTTGAAGTTTAGGCACTAAAGCATCTCTAAGTTCATAAGCAGACATTTCAGGTTTTAGGTCATAAGTGGCAACTTTTGGTGAGTTGCGAAGTATTCGTTTCTCACCTTTGAACGGTTCTTCTTGTCCGCCAGAAAAGAAAAAGGTAACATGCGGATACTTTTCAGTTTCAGCAATTCTGATTTGTGTTTTACCATTTTTTTCTAAAACCTCGCCTAAGGTTTCAGTAAGATTATCTTTATTGAAAATAACATTTATGCCTTTAAAATTATCATCATAATTTGTCATGGTAACGTAATGTAATTTCAATTTTTGCATATTGTACTCATGGAAATCACTTTGAGAAAGTGCTTCGGTAAGTTGCCTTCCACGATCCGTTCTGAAGTTAAAAAATAAAACCACATCACCTTCTTTTATGGTAGTTGTTGGTATGCCATTTTCATCAAGTTTTACTATGGGTTTCAAAAACTCGTCCGTAATATTTTCTTCATAACTATTTTCTATGGATTTTAAGACGGAAGAGGTCTTTTCACCTTCACCATGTACCAAAGCATCGTAAGCTACTTTAACACGTTCCCAACGTTTATCTCTGTCCATAGCGTAGTAGCGACCCGTTACGGTAGCTAGTTTTGCTGAAGTATTCTCTAATTTTTCTTCTAACTCAGAAATGAAACCGTAACCAGATTTTGGGTCAACATCTCTGCCATCAGTGAAAGCGTGAACAAAAACATCATTTAATCCATAGTCTTCGGCTGCATCGATCAATCCAAAAAGATGATTGATATGTGAATGTACGCCACCATCACTTACTAAGCCTAATAAATGAACTGATTTGTTATTTGTTTTTGCATATTGAAAAGCATCTTTTAAAACATGTTCATTTTGAAGTGTTTTATTTTCAACAGCTAAATTGATTTTTACCAAATCTTGATAGACTATGCGTCCTGCACCAAGATTCATGTGGCCAACTTCACTATTGCCCATTTGACCTTCTGGCAATCCAACATGAAGTCCGTCTGTTCTTAATGATGCATTTGGATATTTTGTGTAAAGTGAATCTATAAATGGTGTTTTTGCATGGTCTATTGCGGAAACCTTTGGGTCGGGAGATGTTCCCCAACCGTCTAAAATCATAAGAATTACTTTCTTGTTCATGACCTGTTTTTTTATAACTATTTCAAAGATAATATTAACCTCAAGATTTAAAATTCAGAATTCAAAAAAATATATTTTAAAACATCTTTATCAAACCTAAACCCCAGTATTTATTGACTATTGGATTTTATTTTGGCTTTAACAAATTTGTTTTTAAATCGTTAAATAAATGTTATTTCAGATTTTTTAGTGTAACAGTTAGAGAAAATAGTCGTCTCTTTAACATAATCAAAAAACAATCATTTAATTTAAAATCTTTCATCATGAAAAAATCAGTAACAGTTTTAGCCTTAGTTTTAGGCTTCTCGATCGCAAATGCAACATCAATTAATTTTGAATCAAACTTTGATGCTCCAAAAATCATGTCTTACGCGGAAACAGTAAGCCCTTTATGCAAGGCTGCTGCCATTGGAGATATTGATAGAGTGAAATTATTAATCAATAATGGTGTTGATGTTAATGCAAAGTCTAATGGTATGTTGCCTATACATTATGCGGCTAAATTTAACAGAGTAGAAGTTATAAAAGTTTTAATTAATGCTGGATCTAAGGTACATTCTCAGTGCGACAAAGGCCTAACCGCATTAAAGCATGCCAAGAAAACAAATGCAACCGAAGCGGAACAATTTTTAAAGCGTTTCAAAAATAAAGACGCCTAAAATCTAAAAATAATTATTTGAGTTAGTTAAAAAGCATTCTTATTAGGATGCTTTTTTGTATTTATTAATAGCCTCTCTTATTTTTTCAATTCTGTTCTCTGGATCTGGATGCGTACTTTGAAACTCTGGCACACGATTAGGTCCTGCGGCTTCTTTCAAAATTTTCATTACTCCAATAAGTTCTTCTGGGTTATAGCCAGCGTCAATCATAAACTTTACGCCAAGTTCATCACTTTCTAATTCGTCATCTCTACCATTTGCCAATAGCTGTCCTTGACCATATTGCTGTGCAACTGCACCCATATCTATAGCACCTGCACCCATAGCAAATGTTTTCCAGAAGTTGGCATTTGTAATACGTTCGTTTGAATGCCTACCAAGTACATGACCAATTTCATGGCCAAGAACTCCGGCCAGTTGGTCTTCATTTTCTAATTTTTTAAAAAGTGCGAAAGTGATAAAACACTGTCCTCCAGGAAGTGCGAAGGCATTAATGGTTCTGTCGTCTGCTAGTAAGTGAAATTCGTATTTGTAAGGCGTATCTTTTGCAATACTACTGTTAACCAATTTATTGCCAACATTATCTACTAATGTTTGATATCTGTTATCCAGATGAAGTCCACCATGTTGCTGTGCCATACCAGGTGCACTTTTTAGCCCTAGTTTTATTTCGTCTGTAGCCGATAACGATACGGCTTGCGTTCTACCAGTATATGGATTTGTTTCCTGTTGACTACATCTCCTTAAAAATGCAAAAGCCACCACGGCCAAACCAATCATAAGGCGTACTTTAAAATTTCCTCTTCTCATTTTAGATATGATTTAAGTGTTTAAATTACAAAATAAATATGGCTTCTATATTTTGGTATTTATGATGTTGTTAGTAGTTAATATAAAGCCAACCTGTCGATACTTTTCCAGATTCTTTTATTTCAAGTGTGTAATAATAGGTGCCTGCTGGTAGTTTTTGGTTGCGCCTTACGACTCGTCCTGCATTTGATTTGCCATCCCAGTCATTTTGATAGTTTGTGGCGTTAAAAACAACATTGCCCCATCTATTGTAAATTGTAAGTTCATTATCAAAGGCCTCAATACCTTCTATGACAAAGGTATCATTGGTGCCGTCAGCATTTGGGGAAAATAAATTATAGATAACCAAGTCATCTTCGGTGACCAAAGTGCCAAATGTTAGGACTTCGTATTCTGATGGATTAAATAAAAATGAATTGATAGAGCCTTCATTAATTGTACCAGTAAAACTTGAGTTGCCCAAATCTTTCCATTCTTCGTCAGCGATATGCCAACCAACAACTCGGAGGGCTTGTAGGTCCGTTACTAGATTTTCGATTTCGCTGTCCGTATCCCAAGTTAAGGTGACAAATGAATTATTTGGCCCATCAAAATCCCAAAATTCAATATCACTCACAACGTTTATGAATACATCGGTAGACTCTGTGTTGAAAGCGGTACTAAAAGTTGATGGGAAATTTGGATCTTCGTTAAAATAGGCTGCGCTGATTTTTGAGTTTAATATTGAATTTGTGGTGATGAGTGGCCTCAATTTATCATCATCTCCAATAGGGAAACTAAACTCATCATTCCCTATATAACTTGAATAGCCATCAGTATTTTGAAAATCGCCTTCCAAAATAAAGAACGCATTGTCCAAATAATCGAGAGAAATATTGGGACTGTTTCTTGGCGTAATAACATCACCATTAATATAGGCTAAGCTATTGACGACTTCAGTATTAATATTTAAAAACAGATGATTTACAACATCAACTTCTACATCGAAAAAACGAGGAATATTTGTGCCAGAAATCGACAATGAATAGTTTTCATTGTAAAAGCCTGCTATTCCCAAATTATCATTAAAGGTTCCATCATTAACTAGATCAATATGAAAACCAACCTCAGCATCTTGATGCATCTGCATATTACCGAAATTGTGTAAAGCGGTTTGGGAAAACCCAAAACAGCCGAATAATAATATGATATAAAATAATCTCAAAAGATCATGTTATCTATATGCTGTAAAAAGTACCACGACATCTTCATTTTGAACATCGTTAGGTTGTACTCTAATCACTGGGTTTGTACTGTTGTTTGTAATAGTACCATTAGTATACGTTGCGTTTAAGGTAAAACCATTTGCAGTAAATGAAGTTAGGTTAGCTGTAATTACTCCTAAATTAGTTCCGTTTTGATCACCATATCTTATTCCTATACAGTTACTGCTACTAGAAAACCTGGAGATGTCGTTAATTGAATTACCATGACCTCCTACATAAATGACTTGCTGTGTAATACTGTTATCAGTATTTCTTCTTGCAAACCCATTCATAGTACCAAATGAATTGTTGATGCCTCTAGTATTATTACCGATACCGTTATCTGAATTTAGATCTAACGACTCAACATTTGCGTGTGCCACAAAAGTGACCTGACTTGGTTCAAAAGGAATGGTTGAAACCGTCGTAACGCCCGAACCTGTTATTATAAAAAAACCATTATAAACATTGGCTCTATTTGCAATCCAATCGGTCCCATCGTAAGTCCTAGTAACTGCTGTTGTGCCGCTAGTATCAAACCAAGTGTCTCCTTCGACTGGGTCAGTCGGAGCGGTATTAGACGTGGTAACCGTATTACCTATGGTTATGTTTTTAATAGTTCCCTTGTTATCAATAACCCTAACCTCTTGTGTATTGGCTGTATAGGATACAGCCAATACCGAGATTAGTACTATGTAATTTATTCTTTTAAACCAGGAACTTAGCATAATTATAAACTAATAATTATTATTTTATAAAGTGTACTTCAATTACATCACCTGCTAACACTGCCCAATCATTTGGAGCTGAAGCCGTTGGTGTTAAGGTAACTGTCGAACCTGCTACAGTGTAATCTGTATTTGCTACTAATTTTGCACCGTTTCTATATACATACACTTGTGCAAAATTTGGTAAAACAGGTGCTCCTGTTAATGGATAAGCTGTTTGACCATCAGTTGCTGTGAAAGCCTCTTGTCCACTTTGAATTAAATCTGTTGCTAAAATCTTTTTTAATTCACCGGTAGTTTCATCTCTGACTACTAAAGTGTAACCAGTACCATCAAAAGCTGTAGCTGCTGGTCCAGTTTCCTCTGCGATACCCGTAATTGCAAATACATTACCATCTACATCAATAGTTGTTTCGTCGGTTAATGTACCACCTAATTGCCATGTAGACACATAACCGCCATCTGGAGTAACATCTGTTAACAGGGTTAAACCATTTTTAACTTGTAGGAATTTTTTAGTTCCCTTGTTATCAATGACTCTAACAGTACCATTTAAGATACTAGCCTGGCTAAGATCTTCGGTTTTCCCTACATCGCCAGTAGTTTGTTGTGCATTACCAAAGCTAAACGTTAGTATAGCTATTAATGCTAATCCTAATTTTAAAAAATTTGATTTCATAGTTTACTTGTTTAATTGTTGTTATTATTTAATTTATTTGAACTATTCTTATTTCATCACCAGCAAAGCAGGTGGCTTCTGCTTCTACTTCAATGGTGGTAGTATTTACAATTGTGAATGCGATTCTAGCACCATTTCGGTAAACGTCAATTTTGTTTATATCTACTGCATTTAGTGGTGTGCTGAACTGTGATTGACCCTCAGTTGCAATTATCACGATCTGCTGTTGTTGTACTAAATTTGATGCAGAAACTTGCTGTAAAACACCTGTAGTATTATCTGCGACAACTACACTGTTGGAGCCATCTAGGGTGGTTGTTTCTAATCCTTGAAGTGCCAATGTGTTTGTGCTATCTGTAGTTACAACCGTGGGTTGTATAAGTGCACCTCCTAATTGTACGGAACTTCCAGTAAGTGTAAGTCCATTGTCTGCATTAAGCATTTGATTTACCATTACCCAGTCAGTACCATTAAAAGTGTAAAGGTCACCATTGGTTTGATCAACATAAACGTCACCCGCTATTAAGTTAGGTAATGCGGTAGTTGGTGGGCCATTTCCCCGTCTAGGATTGATATTTATAGGTAACCATTCTGTACCGTTCCAAACGCTAACGACGGAATCGTTACTATTAAACCAAAAATCACCAATTGAATTTGTGTTTGGTGCAATATTCGTAACCGAAATATTAGGTTCATTACATAAGTTGATCCATTCTAAGCCGTTGAAAGCAAAAATGCATTCTAAGTCGGTATTGTATACTAATGCTCCAGGTAATGGTGTTAAGGCATTTATTTGACTGTCGGTTAATCTTGTAAGTACAAAAACTTTGTTATTACTTTCCAGTTCAAGGATGGAATTGGAATCAATTAATGAAGGATTGTCGCCAATTTTGACTTGAGAGAAGCCCAAAACTGGAACAAAAATCAAAATATATAGTATAAAATATGCTTTAAATAATCTTTGCAATTTACCTTTACCTTACAATTTTATGAAAAATAGCAGAACAAAAATAAAAATGGCTTAATGCAATTTATAAGCTGTTTTATCTAAGTTATCTTCTAACTTTTCAACAATATTTTATAGTTAAGACACACTATTATTAAAATAGTCACATAGTTTAAAGGCCAAAAAAGAGAATATGCTGAGAAGTATTACCGTGTTTAATTTAAAAACCTTAAATCAGAATTTGTATTAATTTCATAAGGTTCTTTATTTTGAATAAATAATCTTGCCGATAAAGGACCTTTTAGGGTAATGTTTTCGTCTTTAATTTGTATCCAACTGCCTTCTCTAAGGCCAATCACAGGCTGAACATTGAATTTGTGAAACTCTCTTATTCTAGTTTCTCGAGTTTCGCCCATGTGGGTGCTTTCAGGGTTTGGATCTAAATAATGCGGATTTATATTAAAATTTACCAAACCTAAAGCTTCAAAACTTGGCGGGTATACTATGGGCATATCATTAGTAGTGTTAATTGTTAGCCCACAAATATTACTGCCAGCACTTGTTCCAAGGTAAGGAATTCCTTTTGCAATAGTCTTGCGCATGGAGTCCAAAAGGTTGTGTTTGTATAGTTGGTTTAGTAGCACAAAAGTGTTGCCACCTCCAGTAAATATGCCTTGGGCTTGCTCAATAGCACTTATTGGATTTGCAAATTCATGCAGGCCTATTACTGATTTCCCGATTTTAGAAAACGCTTTTGAAACAACACTAGTGTAATCGTCATGGGTTATGCCACCTGGTCTGGCATATGGAATAAAAAGTATTTCATTTGTAGATTTAAAATGTTCTGAAAGTTCATCTAGAAGATAATCCAAATACCCAGATCCGTGTACCGTAGAGGTGCTAGCAATTAGTAGTGATTTCAATTTTATTAATGATAAATTATTTGAGTTAATTTATGAAAAATCTATAATTTATAGTATCTTAAAAGAAAAAAAATGATTCGATATTTTACCGTTACACTTCTTCTATTGGTAGGACAATTAAGTACAGCACAGCTTGAAAATAGAGTAGAGATTACTGGGCAAATTGTGGTAGAAGGCGGCGATCTTGAAGACATTACAATTTATAATACCACTTCAAAAAAGGGCACATTGAGCAATGCAAAAGGGGAATTTTCTATCAATGTCAAGGTTAATGATACTGTTCAAGTACGTGGTTTGCAGTATCAAGATTTTGATGTCATCATAAACAACTCAATTGTTCAAAGCAGGCGTTTGAGTATTTTTCTGATTCAAGAAGTCAACCAACTTGACGAAATTGTAATCAGAAATACAAAATTAACTGGGCAACTAAATGCAGATATTAGTAAGGTAAAAACATTTAAACCTAAAATGGATGCTGTATATTATGGTGTACGTCAAGAACCAAAATTAAATGAAAGCAAATCTGAATTTGCCAGGAATGATATTTTAATCACTTCCGTAACCTCTCAAAATAAACCACTTGTAAACGGTTTGGATCTTGTCAATGTGGTAGACCAGTTGTTGTTGCCCCTATTTAGGTCTGAGGTCAAAAACAAAGAAAAAGTTGGTGTCCCGGAAGTTCCCGTTGAGGCTATTAAGTACTATTTTGGGTCTGAGTTTCTATCGCGCAATTTTAATATACCAAAGCATAGAGTAGAAGAATTTATCCGTTATGTGGAACGTGAAAATTTTGACTTTACATTGTTGAATTATGGGAGAGAGTTGGAGTTTTTAGAACTCATAAATCAAAAAAGCATAGCGTTTTTAAACCAGTCTAAAAAGACTGGGAATTAGCACAAAGCTTATCATTTAACAAAAAATTACAAGCCGCTTATTACAATTTTATAATATTAATGACGAGTTTTATAATTCTTAAATTTTTCGTCATGAAGTATTTCAATTATATGTTTTTCTTCCTTTCAGTGCTTTTGGTCCAAGCGCAAGAGGTTAACCGCGTTGAGGTTCAAGGAAGAATAAATGTAGAATCTGATGAAAAAGAAGGTATCACCGTTTACAACCAAAATACCAATAAAGGCACCACTACAGATGAGAATGGCGTTTTTAAAATTGAAGTGGCAGTGAACGATGTTGTTGGCTTTGGAGCCTTGCAGTTTCAGGATTTCACAATAATTATATCCGATAAAATAATAGCGTCAAAACAAATGTCGGTTCGGTTGGTTGAAGATGTCAACAAACTCGATGAAGTTATTGTTTTGCCCTATGACCTTTCCGGTGATTTAACAGCAGATTTGGATGCGGTAAGAACCTATAACGTAGATATGGACGAAGTTTACAAAGGTGAAGAAGATTTTGATGACTACGACATGGAACGCGACGAGAAATCTCGAATTGAATACGATCCTGTAATTGATGAAAACAGGTTTACAAACGGCCTTAATTTTGTAAGTCTCTACAATTCATTTTTCAAGAAGAAAAACAAGTCTAAAAATAACAATGAAAAGTTCCGTGAAACAATTAGTCCTATAGAAAAGCGGTATTCTCCTGAATTTCTAAATACTCATTTTAAAATACCTACAGATCTGTCCGAAGCATTTATAGATTTTGTTGAGGAAAAGGATTATGATCGTTCGCTTTTAGAGCTTAAAAACGAAATACAGCTCTTAGAGTTTTTGAACCAACAAAGCCAATTGTTTCTACTAAAAAGAAATTGATCTCAATGCGTTACATCCTGATTTCAATTTTACTATTAGGTACCTTTTTTGCCTCTGCACAATTACAACAAATTAGGGGAAAAGTCATTGCTTCAGATGATGTAGAAGGCATACACATACTCAATAAAAGCTCTGTAAAATATACAGTTACCGATACCGACGGAAGTTTTGAAATTTTTGTAAAACTACAAGATACGCTTACAATTTCTAGTTTAAAATATGAAACACGTGAAATAGTTGTTGATGAAAATATTTTACTGAAAAGCTATGTTGAAATAGAGTTAAACGAAAAAATCACAGAGCTGGATGAGGTTTATATTGGAAGTCCACTAACGGGTGATTTAAATTCGGACCTAAATAAACTAGACGCAAAAGCAGAACTCAACTTTTACGATTTGGGCATTCCCGGTTATGTAGGGAAACCTAAGACAATTAGCGAGCGCAAATTAGCTGATGCAGATGGCGGTGGTTGGGGCGCACTATCTGGTGGAGCAAATGGTGGTGGGGTTGGTTTAAACATGCATAAGTTGTTGAACTTAGTGTCAGGGCGTACAAAAAAACTAAAGGAACGCGTGCGGCTTGAATTTAAAAATGCATGTATGCTCAATTTTAAATCCGAATATTCTGAAATGCTGTTCAAGAACTCCGAACTCTCAGAAGATCAAAAGAACGAATATTTTTATTTTTGTTTAGATGATGAAAGGTTTTCAGATATATGCAATAGCGTAGATTTCAGGGATGTTTTAGAATTTTTGAAGTCTAAACTTTCAGAATACAATGACAATATCAACCCCAATAAAAATTAAACGGAATGCTTTTTGAGAAGTATTAAAAAAATGAAAATATATAATTACATACTGGTTTTAAGCTTTGCTTTGCTTTTTATAAGTGCTGACAGCCACAAGCATGAATATTATGTTAGTGTAACAAAAATAGAATACGTAGAAGACCAGAAATCTTTACAGATCATCAGTCAAATTTTCATTGATGATCTTGAAAAAGTATTAAGGGAGCGTTATGATGAGTCCATAACACTTGGTAAAGATAATGAATCCAAGAAAGTCAACAGCTACATACAACGCTATTTGCAACAGAGACTTGATATTAAAATTAATGCCAATGAAACTAACATGGTGTTTTTGGGAAAAGAATATAAAGATGATATTACCTATTGCTATATAGAGGTCGAAAACATAAGCAATATTTCTAAACTTGAAATTACCAATTCCCTGTTGTTTGATGTTTTCCAAGATCAGCAAAACATAGTCCGTCTAAAAATCTACGATAAAAAGAAGAGTTTTATCAACGTTATCGGTAATGATAAGACCGTGTTAAACTTTGATTAAAACACAACTCATTAAAACTGAAAATTCCTATTTTCGGCATCATTCTAAAAAATTTAATCAATTATGAAGGTTTTCAAATCCTTTCTACTGTCTTTTATTTTTGTTTCTGCAACAGTTTTTGCTCAAGAAACCGAAGAAAAAGAAAAACCACAAGGTCATACAAACAACAACAAATTTAAACAGTTGTATGATGAATTTGCAACGCCAAATATGTTTCGTACAGGATCAGGCGCGCCAGGTCCAGCCTACTACCAACAGCAGGCAGATTATAAAATGGATATTGAAATTGATGATGAGAATGCCAGATTATATGGTGACGAAACCATAACATATACCAATAACTCACCTGATCCGCTAACCTATTTATGGGTGCAATTAGATCAGAACATGAGAGCAAGAGACTCTAAAACACCACTTATTAGAAATACAGGTATTGGCCCAGCAACAACGCCATCGCGTTTAGCCAGAACATACTTAAAAGAAAGATTTGATGGTGGCTTTAATATTCAAGCAGTTACTGATGTAAACGGAAACGAATTACCATACATAATTAACCGCACAATGATGCGTGTTGAATTGCCAAAGGCAATGAACACAGGAGATAAATTCTCCTTTAAAATCAAATGGTGGTACAATATTAACGATCATGTAAAAGATGGTGGTCGTTCAGGTTACGAGTATTTCCCCGAGAATGATAACCGTATCTATGTTATGGCGCAGTTCTATCCACGCATGGCAGTCTACAATGATGTAGAAGGTTGGCAAAACTCACAGTTTTGGGGACGCGATGAGTTTGCATTACCATTCGGAAATTTCGATGTCAATATTACAGTACCAGCAGATCATATTTTAGACGGCACAGGTTACTTAACAAATCGCGAAGAAGTTTTCACCAAAGAAATGATGAAGCGCTATAAAAAGGCTAAAAAATCTTATGACGAACCCGTAATGATTGTAACTGAGGAAGAAGCCAGAGTTACAGAAAAAACAAAAAGCAAGGACAAAAAAACATGGAAATTGTCTGCTCAAAACGTTCGTGACTTTGGTTTTGCGACATCCCGTAAATTTATTTGGGACATGATGGCTGTAAAGCTTGATACAAAGGAAGCAATGGCAGTATCGTTATACTCAAAAGAAGGGAATCCACTTTGGGAACAATGGTCAACACGCACCGTTGCAAGTACCTTAAAAAGCTATTCACGTATGACTTTTGATTATCCGTACCATAAAGCCATTTCTGTACACGCACCAATGGGAATGGAATATCCTATGATTTGTTACAACTTTGGCCGTCCAGATGCAGAAGGCAATTATTCCGATCGTACAAAATTTGGTATGATAAGCGTTATTATTCACGAAGTTGGTCACAATTGGTTTCCAATGATAATCAATAGTGATGAACGTCAATGGACTTGGATGGACGAAGGATTAAATACCTTTGCGCAATACATCGCAGAACAAGATTTTGGCGAATGGTATCCATCTGCATTATCAGAAGGGCAAACGGCATATCCATCAAGGCGGGGACCAGCAAGCAAAATAGTGAGGTATATGGGTGGCAACCAAGATTATATTGCACCAATAATGACCAAAGGTTTAAATACGTACCAATTTGGTAGCAATGCCTACGCAAAACCAGGTACAGGTCTAAACATTTTGCGTGAAACTATTATGGGACGCGAGTTGTTTGATTACGCTTTTAAAGAATACGCCAACCGTTGGAAATTTAAGCACCCAACTCCAGAAGATTTTTTCCGTACTATGGAAGATGCCTCAGCAGTAGATTTAGATTGGTTTTGGAGAGGTTGGTTCTACACTACGGACTATACGGATATTGGTGTTAAGGAAGTAAAGAAATTTGCTGTTACAACTACACCAACAGAAGAAGGAAAGCAAATAGCAGAACGCTATAATATTGACCCAAATGATCTTTTATATTTTGTTGAAGATGGCAAAGGCAAAGAAGGTTTTGACCAATCTACTGCCAATTTGGCCGAGTTACCAACAGTAAAAGAATTTATTATGGATAATTTTACTCCAGAGCAACGCAAAGAATTAAAATCCCCAAAATATTTTTATCAAGTAACTTATGATAAGCCAGGCGGATTGGTAATGCCTTTAATTGTTGAGTATACCTATAAAGACGGTACCAAAAAGAGAGAAACCTTTCCAGCGCAAATATGGAGGTTAAATGACAAAGAAGTAACCAGAGCAGTTGCAAGTGATAAAGAAATTGTAGGCATAACTGTAGATCCAGACCAGGAAACAGCAGATGTTGATACCACCAATAACTCTTGGCCAAGAGAAGCAGAAGAGAGCGAATTTGAAAAATTCAAAAACACAATAAAAGATTAAAACCGAATAAAAAAACCGACTCGAAAGAGTCGGTTTTTTTTATCAAACATAATAATTATAAATAGCGTAGCTTCAAAAACTACAATAACATTACCCAATCACCATAAACTCTTTATATTTGTACAATGACTATGCAACTCACTTTTTTATTCATAGGCGGTACCGAAATAATCTTCATACTATTTATAGTGGTTATGGTATTTGGTGCAGATAAAATTCCTGAAATAGCACGCGGACTTGGTAAAGGCATGCGTACTCTTAAAGATGCCACAAACGACATAAAGCACGAGGTTACAAAAAGCGCCAAAGAAAGTGGCGTGGTAGATACCGATGTAGCTCAAAACATTAAAGAAGAGCTTAACAAAGTTCGCGATGAGGTCGAAGATTTTGCCGGCTCAATAAAGCGTAAGCCCTAACAACCATCTCATACTAGCATTTAGGCCTCGTAGTTCAACGGATAGAATAGAAGTTTCCTAAACTTTAGATCTAGGTTCGATTCCTAGCGAGGCTACTCATATTACTCGCATTTTAAAATGAATAATATTAAATTGGGTGTTACCCCGAAAAAATCGGGGTCGGGCTATCCGTTGCAATCTTTTGCATCGTGCCTCAGCAAAAGGATTTCCACTATTATCCCTAACGCAGGCTTCCCAAAATTACAGCTTTCTGCTAATGGTCAATCCATCTCTAATGGGTAGAACAACGGTTTCAATTCTCGGGTCGTTTTTAAGTAAAGAATTGAATTCCAAAATAGCTTTGGTAGAAATATCCTCATCGTTTACAGGCTCAATAACTTTACCATGCCACAGCACATTATCCGATAAAATAATACCACCAGAATTCAACTTATCAATAACTAAATTGAAGTAATTACTGTAGTTAGGTTTATCCGCATCAATAAATACCAAATCAAACATTACATCCAATTTTGGTATAATATCCAAAGCATTCCCAATATGCTGAGTAATTTGCTCGCCATAGCCCGAAGCATCAAAATATTTACGTTGAAAATCTTCTAATTCTTCATTAATATCAATCGTAGTAATAGTACCATTATTAGCTAAACCTTCAGCCAAGCATAAAGTAGAATACCCAGTAAAAGTGCCAATTTCCAAAACAGATTGTGGTTGGACCAATTTTGAAATCATACTCAATACACGACCTTGATACGGACCACTCAACATAATGGGTTGCAATACCTTTTGGTAAGTTTCACGCGTTAATTGCTCTAACAATTCTGGTTCGTTTTCAGAATGCGAAACAATATAATCATCAATTTTTTCTCGGAGAAAGTACATATAATGTTTTAGGCCTGTCAGGTTTTTAAAAACCTGACAGGTCTTGACTAAGATTTTAGAATTCTGTTTACTAGTTTTTCTTTCTCATTCTTATCATCACCGCAAAGCCACTGTATCACATTATCTTGCCAGATAGCATCTTTTTCGGTATCGTTTATAATATGGCGTTCAATGGCTAAATCTAAAATTTTTCCTGGATAAGACGATTGTTGTTCGCTTTCCATTTCTCCTAGTGGATATGGGTCGTCCAAGCCCATAATAACTTGCTTCGAAGTTTGGTTTTTAATCAACAATTCTAAACTTCCGGTATCATGGACTAAAGTGTCAAAGAAAATATTTTTATGTCCTACAGCTTTTCTCGGATGTACTTTACCTTCAAACAAATCTGGTCGTCCATCAAAGCCTTGTATGCGTCTGCCTAAATTAATTTGTGCTAATTGCCCGCCATGCGCAAAGCAAATGCGCATGTTTGGGTATTTTTCATAATAACCGTTTAAAGTTAAAAAGTGGTAAGCATCGGCACATTGCGCCAACATCCATATCAGATGAAAACGCCACGAGGTATTTTCGAGCTTTATAAATTTTTCGCCATCATACGGGTGAATTTCAACAGCCAAATTATACTTATTGGCAAGCTCAAAAATAGGTTCATTTTCTTCATCAAAAATGCAACGCCACGTACCAATAGTGTCCATATAATGCGTTGGTAAACACAGTAAACGCATACTTAAAACTTCCACGCAACGCTCAATTTCCCAACACGCGCCACGTACAAAACCTGGATGTACCACAAAACCACAGGTAAATTTACTCGGATGTTCATGCTGAATGCGCGCATTAAAATCGTTTTGAAACCGCAAGGCTTGCTTCATTTCTTCTAGTCGCAAACCGTTGCCGTAGAGTTGCGATAGGTTTAAAACTACCGCGTGGTCAATCTTAAAATGTTCCATCCAAGCTAACTTCTCGTTTAAAAAGAAACTTGAATCTGTAATAGGACGATTCCAGTCTTTCTGAAGCATAAACTTACGGTCTTTATCTACCCAAAAAATACCTTTATCCTTCATAAATTGAGGAATTTCTTCTGGATACGGCAATAAATGTGAGTGACCGTTTATGCGTAGTTTTGTCCCATCTAGCTTCCCTAAAGGGGAAGAATTATTTTCGTCGTTTTTATTCATACTAGTATATATTTCTTCCCTTTGGGAAGATTAAGATGGGCTTTTCTTTTTTCACTTTTCAGAACTCTTCTCTTTAATCGTATTGTTGTACCTATCAAAAATAGCAGGCATATCGGTTTCAATATTGTCCAACAAAAATTCTTCCTCATAAATTAAATCGCCATTGTCTTCTGAATACCACTGTAATTTATCTTTAACACCTTCTGGTCTTGGGTATTCAACAACTAAACCAACGGTATTAGCACCTCGCTGAGGCGAATGTGGTATTTTTGGCGGTAACACAAAAATTTCACCTTCATTTATAGGAATATCTTTTTGTTGGCCATCTTCAATTACTTTTAGCACCATATCGCCTTCTATTTGATAGAAAAACTCGGGCGTTTCGTTGTAGTGGTAATCGGTTCGGTTATTTGGTCCGCCAACAACCATAACTATCACATCGGCATCTTTCCAAACCACTTTGTTGCCAACTGGTGGTTTTAGTAAATGACGGTTTTCGTCAATCCAAACTTTAAAATTTATGGGTGGAAATAGTTTGCTCATAATTAATTAGATTTTTAGACAATTAGATATAAGAATCATGACTTTATAAAAATACTTAAAAAGTCTTGTTTCTAAAAGTCATACGTCTTGATTCTAAAGTGATTTTGTGCGTCCGCCATCAACAGGTAAATTAATACCATTAATATAACTGGCACAACTGCTGGCTAAAAATGTTATGGCGTGTGCTATTTCTTCGGGTTGAGCAAAGCGCTTGGCTGGCGTTACGTTTTTCATCATGGTTTCGGCTTGCTCGTAAGTGCCATTTATTTTTTTGGCAACGTTATGTAAAATATCGGTTAAACGCTCTGTTGCGGTTGCGCCAGGTAACACATTATTAACCGTAATGCCAAACGGACCAACTTCGGTAGCTAAAGTTTTGCTCCAATTGGCTACTGCACCACGAATGGTATTGCTTACCCCTAAACCTTCTATGGGTTGTTTTACGGACGTGGAAATTACATTAATAATACGTCCGTAGTTTTTAGATTCCATAAACGGAATAACGGCTTGCGCCAATATATGATTACACTTTAGGTGTTGCGTAAATGCGTTTTCAAATTCTTCAATTTCAGCATTTAAAACCGTTCCAGCTTTTGGTCCGCCAGTATTATTGACCAAAATATGAAAGCTATTATTGTTTTCTAATTTCGATTTTAATTCTTCCGGATTAGAAAAATCTGCCACGATATAATTGTGATTTCTGTGGCTTCGTAATTCTGCTAAAACTGCTTTTAGTTTTTCTTCGTTTCTGGCAATTAAGGTAACATTGACGCCTTCTTGTGCTAAGGCAACTGCTGTTGCTTTTCCTATGCCTTGGGTGCTTCCGCAGACCAAGGCATTTTTATTGTTGAGTTGTAAATCCATATTCATTTCCCACGAAAGGGGGAACCATTTTAAATTATTAATATTTAAATTTAATTAGACTTGCATCAATTTCAAGTATTCCTTATATCCAGAGATGGTTCTATATAAAACAGAACCCTCGCCTTTACATAACTCAATGTTGACCTCCTGTGTTGAGTTTATTTCCAAGATATTTGAAGTACACCAATCAATTTTTGCTTGAATATAGTGTTTACCGTGAGAAACAGTAAACTGCTTTTTTTCACCATTTTTGATTTTCCCTGCTAATTTACCATCAATTTCTATTCGAATTTTCCTGAATCTATTTTCAAATTCTCTAATTCTGTTGATTGTTATGATTGGCATTATTCTATTATTTCACTTTGTAATGAGGTGCTGAGTATAATTCAACATTACAGTAATTTTGTCAATATTTAATACACACATTTTTAGCTTCTGTAAAAAAGCGTAGTGCTTCAAAACCACCTTCGCGACCAATGCCACTGGCTTTTACACCACCAAAAGGTGTGCGTAAATCGCGTAGCATCCACGTATTTACCCAAACAATACCAGCTTCAATTTGTTGCGTCATCCGCATGGTACGGTTTAAGTTGTTGGTCCAAAGTGTGGCTGATAAACCATACTTTACTTTGTTTGTCATTTGTAAAACCTCGGCTTCAGTTTTAAACGGCATAATAGTTACAACTGGACCAAAAATTTCTTCTTGGTTTACAAGACATTCATCGGTTGTGACTTCAATAATAGTTGGCTCTAAATAATAACCGTTTTCATAACCTTTAACGGTAACTTCATTTCCGCCACAAAGAATTTTTCCGTTTTCTTGTTTGGCTATTTCAATATACGATTTTACTTTTTCAAAATGCGGTTTGGATACCAATGCGCCAATATTGGTATCGGCTTCAAGTGGATGTCCAACTTTAAGTTGTTTTACCTTTTCGACAAAATCGGTTTTAAATTTCTCGTAAATGGATTCTTCAATAAAAATACGACTTCCACATAAACAAATTTGACCTTGATTGGCAAAAGACGAACGTACCGTAGTAGCTAACATGTCTTCATAATTGCAATCTGCAAAAATGATATTTGGGTTTTTCCCACCCAATTCTAACGATAGTTTTTTAAACATAGGCGACGCTACTTTAGCAATATGTGCGCCTGTTTCCGTTCCGCCAGTAAAGGAAATGGCTTTAATGTTTGGATGTTCTACAATGGCTTGTCCTGTGGTTGTTCCTAAACCATGAACAATATTCAACACGCCTTTTGGCAAGCCAGCTTCGTTACAAATTTCGCCCAATAAATAAGCTGTCATTGGTGTAACTTCGCTGGGTTTGGCAACCACGCAATTGCCCGAAGCGATTGCTGGTGTAATTTTCCAGGTGAATAAATATAAAGGTAAATTCCACGGACTAATACAGCCAACCACACCAATAGGTTGGCGCAAGGTATAGTTGATGGCATTTTGCCCAACAGATTCGTGACTTTCACTGGCAAATTGGGTTATGGCATTGCCAAAAAAACGAAAATTGCTTGATGCGCGTGGAATATCAATAGCTTTTGCTAAGCTAAGTGGTTTGCCATTGTCTTTACTTTCGGCTTCGGCAAAACGCTGTAAATTGTCTTCGAGCAGTTCAGAAATTTTAATAAGAATACGACTGCGTTCTTCTAAAGTAGTTTGTGACCATTTTGGAAATGCAGATTGGGCAGATTTGTAGGCTTGCTCCACATCGGCTTTAGAAGAATTGGGAATTTGCCCATAAACTTCGCCGTTAGATGGATTGTAATTGTCTAACCATTCATTTGAAATAGGGTTTTGAAGTTTGCCGTTTATGTAGTTTTGGATTTTTTGCATTTGAATAGTAATCATTTAGGCTTGTAAGCCACAACTTTAATTTCAATCACCAAATCTGGATGCGGTAATTGGTGTACAGCAACGGTTGTACGTGTAGGTCCATTTTCTTTATCAAAAAATTCAGCGTAAGCTTTATTATAATCAGCAAAATCGTTCATGTTTACTAAAAACGATGTTACATCTACAACATCTTTAAGTGATGCGCCAACAGTTTTTAAATTAGCATCTATGTTTTTTAAAACTTCTTGGGTTTGCGTGTAAGCGTTTAATTTTTTTGTTCCCATGTCGTCAATGATGTCAACGCCAGCAATGCTGTTGTCTGGTCTGCGCGAGCTGGTGCCAGACACAAATACAAAATTGCCAACTACTTTTACATGTGGGTATGCGCCTCGTGGTGTAACTGTATTCATGAAAATGCCCCTTTTAATTTCCCCAAAGGGGGAAAACTCAAATCGGGTATTTGAGTTGGTATTTAACTTGCCCTTTTCCTTCCCTTTGGGAAGGTTAGGATGGGCTTTATTTTAATCCTGCAATCCTATCATCTTCTAAAATGGCTTCGGTTTCAGTTTTTACCTTATCTAAAATAGATACTAATATTTTTTCATTTGTCAGGTCGAGCGCAGTCGAGACCTTTTTATCTGCCAATAAATTTAGAATGGCCTTATCCTGCGCTCGACCGCGTAACATGGCTTCACGATAGCCAATATGTTCGTTAAACGTTACCAAACTGTATTTTGATAAATAGTCTTCAGGAAATTCTTTTTCTAAAGCCATTTCAATTTTTCTTTTTTCTTGAAACATAGCTTGCCCAACATGGTCTTTCATTTCGTGAAAATTGTCGATTGCTAAATCGGCAATGGCATCCGTATCTGGTTTTCGGGTTTTACTAAATTCCGAAAAAATGTGTTCCCAATTACCTTTATGTTTATCGAGAATAGCGTCAAATTCAACAACATCTTCAAAAGAAGCATTCATGCCTTGACCGTAAAATGGCACTATGGCATGCGCCGAATCGCCCATAAGTAGGGTATTGCCTTTGTAGTTCCATGGCGAACATTTTACGGTTCCTAAAGGTGCAGTTGGGTTTTCAAAAAAATCAACAGTAAGGTTTGGCATCAATTCTAAAGCATCAGGAAATTCTTTTTGAAAGAATTCCGTAACCATTTCTGGTGTGGTGAGGTTATTAAAATTGTATTCGCCTTCATCATAACTTAAAAATAAAGTTACTGTAAAACTCCCGTCCAAATTAGGAAGTGCGATGACCATAAAATCGCCTCTTGGCCAAATATGAAGTGCATTTTTATAGGTTTTGTAATCGCCATTTTTATCTGGTAAAATGGTCAATTCTTTGTAACCGTGAGTGAGCCATTGTTGCGAAAAACTGAACAAAAATTTCTTTTCTAAAAAGTAGCTTTTTCGTAATGCCGAACCCGCACCATCTGTGGCAATGATACAATCAGCATCTTCTATGAATTCTTTTTTTGTTTGATAATCTTGAAATAAAGCAGTGGTTTTTTCGAAATCGACAGACAGACATTTTTTATTAAAATGGATAGTGACATTTTCGTGCTTTTCGGCTTCATCTAAAAGCAACGCATTAAGTCCGCCACGCGAAATGGAATTAATGTATTCATGCTCGCGACCACTGTAATTAGATAAGAATGTATTGCCGTTTTTATCATGAAGCATTCTGCCATTCATAGGTATGCACAAAGCTTTTACTTTGTCTTCTAAACCTACCAATTTCATGGCTTTATTGCCACGGTCACTAAATGCTAAGTTTATGGAACGACCTGCCGAAATATCGGTTTTGCGTAAATCTGGTCGCATTTCGTAAACGGTAACGTTGAAACCACGCTGTGCCATCCGCAACGCCAATAGACTTCCGCAAAGTCCTGCGCCAATGATGAGTATGTTTTGTTGTTTATTCATTTACTAATTGTAGCGCTTTTTTATAGGTTTCTTTATAACTGTTTGTTGAAATTTCAGGTACAAATTGTTCTCTAGGCGTACCATCTACATTGAATAGTTTTTCAAAAGGATAGCAGAATCGTAATTTGGAATTTGGTAATTCTCTACAATTGATAGATCCTAATAATTTGGACATATCAGTACCTATAACCGTTGCGTTTTTAATGTTAGAAAATCCTTGCGCAATAGCTTCGCCAACACTGCCTGTCCATCTACTTACTAAAATATATATGGGTTTTGTGTATGGGTTATTTAAAGGACTTAAAATCTCAATATATTTCCTTTTAATGCCAAATTCTGTTTCTAATCCAACTCTTTCATGGATTTGGTAAGGCATTTCCTCGGTAATAAACTTGCCCATTATTGACTTTGCAACTTCAGTATTTCCTCCGCTATGCGTTTCTCTTAAGTCGATAATAAGTGCCTTAGTGTTTTTGAGACTGTCAACTATTTTTGGAAATAAATCTATGACATCGTTATTGCCTAATGCATTGTGAATTTTAATGTAACCTATGTTGTTAGGTAATATTTTTTGGCTTACTAATGCATTTGTGTTCTTCTTGGGAGTTGCTTTGTCCAAGTTCAATATTATCTCTTGGTTATTGCGAAGAAGTTTAATTTTTCTCGGTTCGTTATGTCGTCCAGCAAAAATTAAATTTGCAACATATTCTTTCACTTCATTGTTTGGGTTTTTTATTGAAGCAGGTAGGTTTAGTTTAACGATATCTTCAAAATTATTATCATTAATGGCAACAATTTCATCACCGATTTTTATATTTTCATTTGTAATTATGAAGCTTTCCCTAATATCATCAATTACATATTTGTCATTTTTTAAGCATATATAAGCATCTAAATCATTTGGTGTTAGCCTAAAAGAAAACGGAAGATTTTGGTTAAGACTTAAGTGCGAGTCGTACAACTCGTGCTTCATAAGTTCAATTAGGTATATAAACTCCCAATCTTCTTTTATTTCTGCTAATCGTTTTAAATAGATTGTTTTTACAGCATCCCAATCGGTTTGTTTTACATCAAAATAGGCATATTCTCTTTTGAGGGTTTCCCAGAAATATTCAAAATCTTCTTTATAAACCTCTTGAGCAAAAGTGAAATTATACATCAGGGCTAAAACAATAATCAATAGGCTTTTTTTCATAAGACTAATTTTAATCGTTCTACAAACTCAAATACATCCATAAACGAATTGTACAATGGTACTGGTGCGCAACGAATTACGTCGGGTTCGCGCCAATCGGTAATTATGCCAGCTTCAGTGAGTTTATGGTGTAAACTTTTATTGACATTTTTTACTTGTATTGATAGTTGGCAACCGCGTTCGTTAGGATTAATTGGTGTTATTATTTTTATGTTTGGGTTGTTGAGTTCGTTTAATAAAAACTCGAAATAGCCTGTGAGTTGTTTCGATTTTAAACACAATTTATCGAAACCAGCATCTTTAAACACATCTAAGGATGCACGAATAGCCGACATAGATAAAATTGGTGGATTACTGAGTTGCCAACCTTCGGCACCTGGCAGTTGGTCAAACTCACCGCGCATGTTAAAACGGGTTTCTTTATTGTGGCTCCACCAGCCTGTAAATCGGTTGAGGTCTTTTCGGTTGGCATGGCGTTCGTGCACAAAAGCGCCCGACAAACTTCCTGGACCAGAATTTAAATATTTGTATGTACACCAAACCGCAAAATCGGCACCCGAATTGTGTAAATTAAGTTGCACATTGCCTGCGCCATGAGCACAATCGAATCCTACTTTACAACCGTATTTATGACCGAGTTCAGTAATACGCTTTAAGTCGAAAAATTGCCCTGTGTAATAATTAACGCCACCAATCATTATTAAGGCTATTTCTTCGCCTTGATTTTCTAAAATAGTTTCTAAATCTTCATAGCGTAAAAGTTCTTCGTCGTGGCGTGGTTTCCATAAAATTAAACCTTCTTTATCGTCGTAGCCATGATGGCGTAGCTGCGATTCTACGGCATATTTATCGCTCGGAAAGGCATCACTTTCAATTAAAATTTTATAACGTTTTGGTGTTGGTTGGTAAAAGCTAACCATCATAAAATGAAGATTTGCCGTAAGCGAATTCATTACGACAACTTCAATGGGTTTTGCACCAACAATTTCTACCATGGTTTCGGTTAAAAACTCGTGATAATGGAGCCATGGTTTTTTGCCTTCGGTATGACCTTCGACACCTAGTTTTGCCCAATCTTCTAATTCTTGATTGATGTAATCTTTAGTAATTTTTGGTTGTAAGCCTAAAGAATTGCCCGTCATGTAAATCAATTCATTTCCGTCTTTATCTTTTGGGATGTGAAATTGATGTCTAAACGATGCAAGTTTATCGTTTTGGTCTAAGGATTTGGCAAAGGATTTTCCTAGTTTAAAGTTGGACAATGGCTTAAATTTTATTTCTATAAAAATACACATATTTAGACTAATAATAAATTGAGTTTTGATAAGAAACAATGTTAAGTATGCGCTGTTTTATTTTGTAACTTAAGAGTGATTTTTGGGTATGGACATACATTTATTTTTTTGAATTGTTTTTTGGTTGGCATAGCATTAGGGATTTTGCTTAGCAAGCCAAAAGAGTAGTTTTTACATGCCTTTTTATTAGCGCCAAAGTTCACGATATCAATGTTGCCTAAACGTTGAACACTATGACAGCAAAGCAATTTATAGACAGATTATCAGAATTTAAATCGGAAAAAGAACTCAACAAAGTAGAAAAGTTCTTCAAGGGAAATGATGGTTTGACCAAATCGTTTGGAGTAAAATTTGGTGATGTTTTTAAAACTGCAAAGGAATTTGCCGAGATGCCAATATTTGAAATTAACCAGCTTTTGGATAGCGAATATTACGAAATCCGAATGGGAGCAGTAAGTATTATGGATTTTCAAGCCAAATCAAGAAAAGCGACTGAAACCAAAAAAAAAGAATTATTTGACCTGTACATTTTAAGACACGACCGTTTAAATAATTGGGACTTTGTTGACAGAGGCGCGTATAACATAATTGGCGAATATTTAATAAATAAGCCTCGTGATATCCTCTACTAATTGGCAAAATCCGAAATACCTTGGGAACGCAGAACCGCAATTGTAAGCACTTATGCGTTTATCAAAAAAAGACAGATAGATGATACATTCCAAATTGCAGAACTATTGATTGATGATAAAGAAGAACTCATGAATAAGGCAGTTGGAAGTTGGATTAGAGAGGCAGGAAAAAAGGATGAAAAAAGGCTTAAGCAATTTTTGGACAAACACGCTGAAACTATGCCGAGAGTAACATTGCGTTATGCAGTTGAAAAATTTGACAAACCAACAAAGGACTATTACATGAACCTAAAAAATATATGAGCCAACAGATAAAAATGGTTATAATTCATTTTGGTTTTGTGCCACACATAATAAAAGTGTAAATCAAAGCCTAGACCAATAAAACGGAAAGCCTAACCCGAATTTTCGAAGGAAATGCATAAAATTAAAATCTTAATAATTATAAACTATGGGAAAAACGAAAGAATACACAAACGGTGAAACCACAGTAGTTTGGGAAGCTGAAAAATGTATACATTCTGCTATTTGTGTGAAAGGATTAGGCGATGTGTTTCAACCAAAAGAAAAACCGTGGATAAAAATTGATAATGCAACTACCAAAGCCATTGTAAACCAAGTGAAGCAATGCCCAAGTGGCGCATTGAGCTATTACATGAATGACGAAAATGACAACGAAGCTGAAACGTTGGAAACTAAAATTGAGGTTTTAGAAAATGGTCCTTTGTTGGTTTACGGCACGTTGAAGGTTACCGATAAAGATGGCAATAGCGAGACCAAAAATAAAACCACAGCCTTTTGCCGTTGTGGCGCATCGGCCAATAAACCGTATTGTGATGGTGCGCATATAAAAGCTGAATTTAAAGGATAAAAAAAGACTGCCAAACAGTTGACAGCCTTGGATATATATAGGCGCATAATGCGGAAATGTAAGCTATACGTTGTGTCGAAAACTCATCGTGAAACTTACATATATTAATACAAATGTAATGCCAAAGTTTTAATTTTAGGTTAATTTAAAGTTACACTTATATCGGTGAAATTTAAATTCCATTTGCCATCGTCTTTCTTGTGGTCTGTGGCTATTTTAATACCATTAAAATCTTTGTGGTTTTCAAAAGTAGTTGATAGCGTTGGTGTTTTAGAGTTTCCTTTTCTAAAAGTCCATTCGCGAATTATAAAATCCTTATCAAAATAAATATCGTAAGCATCGCCAGGTGTGTAGCCACCTTGGTTAGGATAAGTTATGGTTATCCTATCCATTTTAGTTTTACTAATTGGTGCTTCTTTTTGCGATACTTCAGAAATTGTAGCAGTAGTGTCCCAAACCAACTGAAACGGAATTAAAAGCCAAAACTTATCGTTTATAAACGCGCGGTCTATTGGTTTATTTGTTGCTGTTAGATTTCTTTGATTGTAAGTTGTTGTTTTTCCGTTAGCCGTCATGCTAACTTTTCCTGTTTGTGGTTGCCAAGTCCATGAACGTCCTTTTCCAATAATGGTATCTCTGTTTACACGAAAGGTGAAGTTTACTTCGGAAACATTATCCCAGTTTTTAAAACCATGCGCATTGGCAATTTTTTCTGCTACCGTAAGTTCTTTTTCAGGTTGGCACGATGTCACAAAAAGTGTTAATAGGAAAACTAATGCGGTATATTTCATTTTGAAAGAAAGTTTAATTTAGTGACAAAATTAAAGCCAATTATAGCTTTTTCAAGGGAAAGCAACATATTTTTATTATGAAAACTAACAACAACACCAATTATTTTGAAGTAAATAAGGCGACTTGGAACAAAAAAGTAGCCATACATGCCCAAAGTGAAATGTACGATATGGACGCTTTTATGTCTGGTAAAAGCTCTTTAATGCCATACGAATTAAAGGCTCTACCTCATGTTGATGGAAAATCTTTATTGCATTTACAATGTCATTTTGGGCAAGATACTTTGAGTTGGAGTAGAATGGGAGCGAAGTGTGTTGGCGTAGATTTAAGCGACGAAGGCATAAAATTAGCTAAGCAATTAAACGAAGAATTGCAACTCGATGCAGAATTTGTGTGTTGTAATGTATTAGACATATCGAAACATATTTCAGAAGCATTCGATATTGTTTTTACCAGCTATGGTGTTATTGGTTGGTTGCCAGATTTGAAGCCTTGGGCAAAACAAATTTCTGAACGTTTAAAACCTGGCGGAACGTTTTACATGGTTGAATTTCATCCCATTGCTTGGATGTTTGATTACACAACAGGCAAACCCGAAATGAAATACCATTACAATCAAAATGAAGTGATTTACGAAGAATATAAAGGAACCTATGCCGATGAATCTTCAGAGATGATAAGTAAAGAATACGGTTGGAATCATGGTTTAAGCGAAGTGATAAACGCACTTATTGAAGCTGGTTTAACGATTGAATATCTTAACGAACACGACGAAAGTCCTTATGATGTGTTTCCAGATTTGATAAAAACTGAAGCTGGTATGTACAAAATGAAAAACCAGTTGTTCCCATTGGTTTTTGAGGTAAAAGCAACGAAAAAATAGCATAGTGAAAGACTTTTTAGAGTTTTAAAATCTTTTAGTTCTAAGCCTTAACCTATACAATTTAGAATGTTTTAAATCTTTATTTCAAGTAAACCAATAGTATAATCTTTCCCTAAATACCATTCATCCATTTTATTGAAATGGTCATAATTTTCGTCCCAATTTTTGAAGCAATAGACATCACAAGCTTCTAAACCTGGGTATACTATGTCTTCTTGTACACTCGAAAATTCCATAATCAAGCAAAATCTATCTTTAGGAAAGTAATGGCTAAGTTTATTAGATAGTCTTTTTAAAATTTCTAATCCTAATCCCAAAAAGTCAATAACTTTTATTTCCTGACTTGCCTCATAACCTAAATAATCAGGTAGTGCATCCATAAATAAGATATAGTCAGGTTCATTAGTGATGGAATTGCTGTTTAGTTTTTCAGTAATTGTTCCATCTGGAAAACGTTTGGCTAAAGCATCAACAGTTTCATTTATTTTAGTTTCAAAAAAAGAGGGGATTTCTGTTGAAGTGTTTTGGAAATCATAACCCAATTCTTTCAGATGAAGATTCATGATATAGTTTGTCCTGACTTCCAATGTATTGGTAAATATGAATTATTGTTTATTTAATGCTTTTTGTTTTTCTTTAAAACCTCTGGCATTTTAGCTTGGAAACGTTTTAATCTCGGGATAGAAACACCTTGAATATATCTATTATATGGGTTTCTCTTTTCATAGTCCTGATGATAGTCTTCGGCTACCCAAAACTTTTGAAACGGATACACCTCTGCCGCAATTTTAGCATTTAGTTTTTTGGCCAACGCCGATTTCTTTTCTTCAATTATTTTCTTCTGTTCGTCATTCTGATAAAAAATTATGGAGCGATATTGTGAGCCGCGATCTGGTCCTTGTCCATTGACTTGCGTGGGATTTTGTGATGCAAAATAGACATCTACTAAAGTGGCAAAGCTAACTACTTTAGGGTCATATATAATTTCTACCGCTTCAGCATGACCAGTGCGCCCAGTGTTGCTGGCTTCGTAAGTTGGGTTGTCAGTATAACCACCAGAGTAACCGCTTATGGATTCTTCTACACCTTTAACGCTTTCATAAACAGCTTCAACACACCAAAAACAACCGCTAGCAAAATAGGCACGTGCTTTGCCGTTTTGTAACGGCACCACAACTGGATCTGCGTCAATAACAGCTTGTTGTTTGGGATTGTTCTGTGCTTGATTTTGACAACTGAATAATAGGCTAATACTTAAGAGATAAAGAATGTTTTTCATTGTTTTATTATTTTCTTTTTCAATAGACGTATAAAACTACGATACCTTAAAGGGAATAGTTTTAAAATTATATTAAATAAAAAAGCCCCAGTAATAACTGAGGCCTTTATGGTATGTTTAAAGTTTATTTGCTCAATTTGGCAAACAGTTTTTCCATTTTTGCTCTTTCTTCTTCAGCTAATGCGGCATCAACTAAAATTCTACCACTATGCTCGTCAGTAATTACTTTTTTACGAGCTGCAATTTCTACCTGCACTTGAGGTGGTATGGTGAAAAAAGAACCTCCAGAAGCACCACGCTCAATAGGCACAACTGCTAAACCATTTTTTACGTTATTTCTTATACGGTGATAAGCAGTAACTAATCGCTCCTCAATTTTCTTTTGGTACTCTTCAGATTTTTCAAGAAGCGCTTTTTCTTCTTTTTCGGTTTCCTTCAATATTTCGTCAAGCTCACTTTTTTTGTGCTTCAAGTGCTCACTACGATCTTTTAGTTTTTCCTTTGTTTCTTCAATAACTTCTTTTTTCTGTTCAATTTGCGCTTTAAACTCTTTGATGTGCTTTTCGGCCAACTGTATTTCCAATTCTTGGAATTCAACTTCTTTAGTCAATGAGTTGTACTCACGGTTATTACGAACATTTTTTTGCTGTTCACTGTATTTGCTAATCAATGCTTTAGACTCTTCAATTAAATTCTTTTTAGATTTAATTTCTTCGTCAATATTATTAAGGCTATCGTTAAGCTTTTCTAATCGGGTATTTAGGCCAGCCACATCGTCTTCTAAATCTCTTACTTCTAAAGGAAGCTCACCTCTGATGTTTCTGATTTCGTCTACTCTGGAGTCGATTAATTGTAAATCGTATAAGGCTCTTAATCGTTCTTCTACAGTAGCTTCAGCTTTTTTTGCCATAATTAAAAATACTTTATGGGATTTGTATTTGTTGTTGATAAAATAACCTTACTTTCCTGTAAGGCAGGTGCAAAATTAGTAATTTTTTTTGAGAGATAGTCCGCTAAAAATGTTTTTGTATACTGCTCACTTTCATAATGACCAATATCTGCAACTACAATTTTGTTTTCGGCAGTGAAAAAGTCGTGGTATTTTAAATCTGCAGTAATAAATACATCTGCACCAGCATTTATGGCGTTGCCAATGGCAAAACTTCCTGAGCCACCTAAAACTGCTACTTTCTTCACGGCTTTGTTGCGAAGTTTTGAATGCCTAACTACAGAAGATTTCATCCTTTCTTTTACAAATTGTAGGAAATCCTTTTCCTCTAGCTCAGTTTTCAATTCGCCCATCATGCCCATGCCAATATGCTGGTTGGTATTGTTAAGTGTGGTTATTTCATAGGCTACTTCCTCATAGGGATGCACTTGAAAAAGCGTTTTCAAAATTTGAGATTGCAAGTGTTTTTGAAACGTTATGGATATTTGAGTTTCCGCTTCTTTCTGCAATTTACCCCTTTCGCCAATAACAGGGTTTGAATTATCGTTGCCTTTATAAGTACCTATACCTGAAGTATTGAAACTACAAGAATCATAGTTTCCAATACTGCCAGCTCCAGCATTAAACAATGCATTTCGCAATGCATCTGCATTAGTCTCTGGTACATAAGTAGCTAATTTTTGAATTGTGCCTTGTTGTGGAATTAAAATGCGTTTATTTTTTAAATTGAGTTGGTCACAGATTATTGAGTTTACACCTTGAAACGTATTATCTAAAGCAGTGTGTATGGCAAAGATGGCTATATCGTGTTTTATAGCTTTAAGGACAACGCGTTCTACATAGGTGTTTCCGTTCAGTTTTTTTAGACCTTTAAATATAATTGGGTGGAAACTTACGATTAGGTTGCAGTTTTTTTCAATTGCCTCGTCAACAACAGTTTCTAAAGTATCTAATGTTACAAGTATATTGCTGACTTCTTTTTCCTTGTTGCCTACTAATAAACCCACATTGTCAAAATCTTCGGCATAGGCTAATGGCGCTAGTTCATGTAATTGGTTAATGACGTCTTGTATACGCATGTAAAAAAGGTTTGTTCAAATATATAATGTATTTTCGTGATGATGAAACTCTTGCGCTACATACTATTTCCTATTGTACCCATTTATTTTTTAGTGACGTGGTTGCGGAACAAATTGTATGATAAAGGGATAAAGCCTTCGCAAGGTTACGATTTTCCTGTAATATGCGTTGGTAACCTAAGTACTGGCGGTACTGGAAAAACACCCATGATTGAGTATTTGGTGCGCTTGCTTAAGTCTGAAAAAAATGTGGCCACATTAAGCCGTGGTTACAAAAGGGTAACCAGTGGGTTTTTATTAGCTGATGATAATGCCAATGCAGATACTATTGGCGATGAACCCTTTCAGTTTTTCACGAAGTTTAAATCCATCAAAGTTGCTGTAGAAGAAAACAGGCAAAATGGAATTGACCAATTACGTCAACTGCCAAATCCTCCAGAAGTAATTTTACTTGATGATGCCTATCAGCACAGAAAGGTCGAGGCAGGCCTTACAATTTTACTGACATCTTTTGAGGCACCTTACTTTAAGGATATGGTTTTACCAACTGGTAATTTACGTGAACCAAAATCTGGTGCAAATAGAGCAGATATTATAGTGGTTACAAAGTGTCCATATAACTTAGACGAAATAACAAAACAAAAGTTTAGAAAACATATAGCGCCTAATCTCCATCAAAACCTTTTCTTTAGTGGTATAACTTACAGTGCTTTTGTTTACTCACAAAATGATGAAAAACCAATTGAAGATTTCGATGATTTTACGTTGGTGACAGGAATAGCCAATGCACAACCTTTAGTAAGATTTTTAGAGACAAAAAAGAAAAATTTTACGCATCTGGAATTTGGTGACCATTATAATTTCAGAACAAAGGATATTGAAATTCTGGAACAAAAACGATTGTTGTTAACCACCGAAAAGGATTTTATGCGCTTGAGTGCGTACGAATCTTTGTTGCCCAAGTTGTACTATATTCCAATAGAAATTACAATCGATCAGGCCGAAGCTTTTGATAAGCTTATTTTGGATTTTACTAATTAGTTGCTGGCTGGTTCCTCTTTTTGTGACAAGGCTAAATACAGTTTTTTCTCAAAGGTTTCCTGTTTAAATGGTTTTGATATAATATCGTCAAAACCAGCCTCATCAAATTCGTGCATTTTGTCTTCTAAAGTAACTGCTGTTAGGGCAAATATGGTAAGTTCTGTATTGAATTTACGAATTCGCTTTGTTGCTTCCAAACCGCTAATGCCAGGCATGTGAATATCCATTAAAACAACATTATACGCAGTGTTGCGAACCATATCTACGGCATCTTCACCGTTGTCTATGATATCGCATTGCAACCCCATTTTATTTAGGATTTTCTTTGTAATCATTTGGTTGATTTTATTGTCCTCAACCACCAAGATTTTAATGTTATTTAAATCCAATGTTTTTATGTTTTTCAAATGTTCGCTTGCCTTTGGTTTTATCACAGTTTTTACTTCGGCATATTCTAAGGGCAGTTCAAAGAAAAACGATGTGCCTTTACCTAGTTGGCTTTTTAACCATATTTTTCCTTTGAGGATTTTAATAAGACCCTTGACAATGGACAATCCTAAACCAGTACCACCATACTTTCTGTTGATTTGTATTGAACCCTGAGAAAAACTATCGAACATCTGATCTTGTTTTTCTTTTGAAATACCTATGCCATTATCTTCAATTTCAAATAGCAACTGGTAATTTTTATTTGTTTTGCTGACTTTTTTAACCCTTACCCATATATCTCCATCTTTTGTAAACTTTATGGCATTACCAATTAGGTTTATTAAAATTTGAGATATTTTAAGTTGATCGCCCAAATAAGTTTCTGGTAAGTCAGATTCATAGTTGTAATGGATCATGGTGTTATTATCCTTAGCAGAATTTGTTAAGGCCGCAATAACGTTTTCTATTTTGTTTTTTAAGTTGAAAGTTTCGGGGTCTAGTTCAACCTTGTTTGCCTCAATTTTATTGATTTGAAGTATGTCGTTAATAAATGTCAATAGATAATCACCTGAAAATTTCAAGGATTTCAAATGAGGTATCTGCTTTTCTTTTGGGTCTTCATCCAATAGAAGATTAGTTAATCCCGTAACAGCGTATAATGGCGTTCTTAATTCATGCGTAACAGTAGACAGAAAATTAGCTTTGGTTTTAGATGCCAACTCAGCTTTTTCTTTGGCTACTATTAATTCGTCATTTTTGGTCTGTAACATGTTGTTAGTGCGCAACCTAATATTATTATTTTTATATAACGAAAGCGTTAACAATGATAAAATTGTAATTAAGGATATACTTAGTATGGTTGTTATGCGTGTTAAGGCATTATCAGAATCTACTTCTGTAATCTGATCTTTTAACTGCTGATTGTCAGCATTTTTGAACCGTTTGATTGGTTGCAGTCCGTTTTGTGCATAATAATTAAGGTTCTCGATATTTCGTAGAGAATCTTTTAAAGCAAGATGCCTGTTTAAGTATTTATGAGCGCTTTTAAAATTATCCTTTGCTGTATAAATGTTGCTCAATAATAAAAATATGGCACTAGTGTTTTGATATAATTTGTTTTTTTCAGCAATTTCAAGGCTTGTTTGAGCATGGTTTAAGGCAAGCTCAAAATTGTTCTTTTTAAAATTAATTGTTGCTATTTGAAAATATCCAGAACTTAATACTCTTGGTAGACTATGTTTCTTAGCCAGTATTATTGAACGTTCCAGCTTTTCTTGTGCTTTTTGAACATCGTTCATTTTAATGTATACCAAGGCTTCGTTGAGGTTAACCTCAGATGCATATTTTTCTAGATTTTCTTTTTCAAAATTATTAAGAGCGGTTTTATAGTAGCTTAATGCCGTACTGTATTCGTTTAAGGCACTGTGAATGACACCTCTAATATTGTAAGTCAATCCTAGGTTGGCATAATCTTCAATTTCTCGTTGTATTTGAGCCGCTTTAGTCAGTGATGAAATGGCTTTATCAGTTTCATCAACCAAGTATTGCAGTTTTCCTATTTTAGTATATAAGACACCTTCACTGTTCCTGTCTCCAAGTTCTTGGGCTGAAATCAGTGCTTTTTCTAACAAAGATTTGGCTTCAATATAATTTGATCTACTGGTGAATAGTTTAGCTTGTGAAATCTGTTCCTCAAGCTTTAATTCTAGGGCATCGATATCTTTCTGTTTTGATGTTTGGGCTTGAGAAAAGCAACACAATAAAACAGAAATAAGAAAGACAATATGTTTGATCTGAGGCACCAATACACATTAGTTATTAGACAAATATAATTATTTATTCGATTAAAGCACCTTTTTTGCCGACAAATTGCATATTAGGTCGATAATTCTAGAACTATATCCTGTTTCGTTGTCGTACCAACCAATAATTTTTACCATATTACCAATGACTGAAGTCATTTGCGAATCGAATATGCAAGAATGTCTATTGCCAACTATGTCTATAGAAACAATAGGATCTTCGGTGAATTGAAGAATACCTTTAAGTTCATTCGAAGCGGCTTCTTTAAAAAGTGTGTTTATCACATTTATGCTTACAGGTTTTTCAACATTAAAAGTAATGTCAGTAAGTGATCCGTTTGGAACAGGAACTCTTATACCGCAACCGCCAATAACATCTGCCAAATCTGGAAATATTTTTGTCAAGGCCTTTGCCGCTCCTGTAGTAGTAGGCACAATAGATTGACCTGCAGCACGTGCACGCCTTAAATCTCTATGCGGTTGGTCATGTAAACTCTGATCTGTAGTATAGGAATGTACTGTTGTTATGTAAGCCTGTTTTACCCTGAAATTTTCATGAATAAGGTTTATCATTGGTGCAGCATTATTGGTTGTACAGGACGCATTTGATATAATGACTTCATCACCATTTAAAATATGGTCGTTTACACCTAATACTACGGTTTTAATGGAGTCGTCTGTTGGTGGTACAGACAGAATTACTTTATTAGCTCCATTTTTAATATGCCAATTTAGTGTTTCCTTGGTTTTGAATTTGCCTGTCGACTCAATGACAACATCTGGTTGAAAAGCTGTCCAGCTTAGCATTTTAATATCAGCTTCATTTAATAAAGGGTATAAAATACCATTTACAATAATATAATTGCTTTTATATGAAACTTCAGCGTCAAGAACACCGTGAATGCTATCGTACTTCAGTAGGTGGCTTAAGGTTTTAGCATCTGCTAAATCGTTTATCGCAACAATTTCTATATTTGGATTTAAGCGTGCTAGTCTAAAGACTCGCCTGCCAATTCTGCCAAAGCCATTTATGGCAACCTTAATCATTAATTAATGTGTTTTTGAGCTTTATAAGAAGAACGAACTAAAGCGCTACTTTCAACATGTCTAAAACCAAGATTTAACCCTATTTCTTTGTATTCTTCAAACTCATCGGGGTTTATGAAGCGTTTAACAGGAAGATGTTTTTTACTTGGCTGTAAATATTGCCCAATGGTTACAACATCAACATCATTGTTTCTCAAATCATGTAACGTTTCTATAACTTCTTCTCTAGCTTCACCAAGTCCGAGCATAATACCAGATTTTGTGCGTCGTTGCCCTTGGGATTTTAAATATTTAAGCACACTCATACTACGGTCGTATTTGGCTTGTATGCGCACCTCGCGAGTTAAACGCCTTACGGTTTCAATGTTATGCGATACGACTTCTGGTGCAACTTCAATTATTCGATCTATGTGTTTTTCTATACCTTGAAAATCCGGAATTAAAGTTTCCAATGTAGTTTCGGGGTTCATGCGCCTCACGGCCTTTACAGTTTCTGCCCACATAATACTACCCATGTCTTTAAGGTCATCACGATCAACACTGGTTAGTACAGCGTGTTTTATTTTCATGATTTTTATGGAGCGCGCTACTTTTTCAGGCTCATCCCAATCCACATCTTCTGGTCTTCCTGTTTTTACACCGCAAAAGCCACATGAGCGTGTACATACATTGCCCAAAATCATAAATGTAGCCGTACCTTCGCCCCAACATTCGCCCATGTTAGGGCAACTTCCAGATGTGCAAATGGTGTTTAGTTTGTACTTGTCTACCAAGCCACGTAACTCTGTATACTTTTTTCCCGTGGGAAGCTTTACACGTAACCATTTTGGTTTGCGTTCAGGTAAAATATTTGATTTTATAGCGGTTTCCATTGCAATTTTCTTTTCCAAAAGCAAAGATACAAAGTAAATTATTAAACGCTACTATAGATTGACTAGGTACCACAGCCCAAAACCAATTAAGAATATAATGCCCAGCCAACTCAACATATGTAAATAAATACTAGGGCGATGCATTTTGGGTACATGATTTAACGTCATTAATCTGTAGTTGGCAATAGCATAAAACGGTGCTGTTAAAAAGGAAATTACAGTAGCAATTTGAACAAGAAGCCCAAGCTCTGAACTTAATACGAAGAATATAAAAAGGGTTCCGATTAACAAAACAATAATCCAAAACGCGTAGTTTAATTTTGAAGTTTTATTACTTAATAATTCTAATGTTTTTTCTAAGGCACGAGGCGATCCATCTAATGTTGTTATTGTTGTACTGAACATTGTAGTTAGTGCTGCCAAACCAATGAGCATAAATGCCCAATTTCCAAAACTTTCCGTATACATATTAATGAGTTGTGCAGAAAACCCAGCAGCGCTAGTATCGAGTTTGTTACCTGTATTGTACATAACAAAAGCACCCATAGCCAAAAAACTGACACCTAAAAAAAGGGTAGTTATATAACCGACATTAAAATCAAATAACGAAGATTTTACATTTAGTTGCTTATCTGTTTTTTGTTTTTCAATAGACCATAAAGAATGCCAAATAGAAATATCTAGAGGTGCGGGCATCCAGCCCATAAACGCAATAAGGAATACAAGGTTTGTTTTTTCAGGTAAAACTTGTGTTAAATCCAATTTGTCCATGTTGCCTGAAAATGATTTGGATACAGCAAAAACGGTACTTATGCTAAGGACTATGATAATTACTTTCATCAATACATCCAAAAACCGGTATCTGCCTTTAATTAAAATCAAAGTGCAGAAAATCAATATTATAAATGTCCATAATTGAATGCTTGAAATAGTGTGACCAAAAAATATTAACGGGCTAAACTCATAAACTACTGTTGATGCCAAGCTAGCTGTTACGATGGTTACGGCAGTTTGTATGGTAAACATTGTTGCAAATGTGAGTGCGAAATACACAATCAAAATCCCTTTTCCCATTCTTTTATAGCCGTCCAAAAGACTTTCGCCAGTGGCCAAAGTGTAACGTGGACCAAACTGAAAAAAAGGATATTTAAAAAATGTGGCCAATAGCAAAGCCCATAGCAATCCAAACCCAAAATCGGCACCAGCTCTTGTAGATTGTACCAGGTGCGAAACCCCTATTGCGGCGCCAGCAAACAATAATCCTGGACCAAGCTTTTTTAGACGTTTAAGCATTTGGATTGGTAAGGATTTGCGCCAGCAGTTTTTTAGCCCTTAGTAGCTTTACCTTAACATTGTTAATGGGTTCGTCTAATTGCTCAGATATTTCCTTGTAGCTCAGTTCTTGAAAATACCTTAGGTTAATGACTTGTTGATAGTGTGGTTTAAGCTTTTTTATGTCTTTGAGCAATCTGTTCAAGTTCTGTTCCCTGATAATCCTATCTTCTGGAGTGGGCGATTCGTCAGCAATATCATAGACCTCATGATCTTCATTATTACTAATTCTGCTGCTGATGGTTGATTTTCGTTTTCGAATTAAATCGATATGTATGTTTTTGGATATGGTAATGAGCCAGGTTTTGAAACTGTATTTATCGTTATAACTATCTATTTTATCAAAAGCTTTTGAAAACGTTTGTATGGAAATATCCTCGGCATCATTTTCATTTTTGGTTCGCTTTAATTGAAAGCCATAAACAGCATTCCAATAAGTGTCCAATAAAAAATTAAAGGCAGCTTGGTTGTTTTGTTTTGCAAGCTCAATGGCTTTATTTACTTCCAATGATGTGGTTTTGAAATAAGATTAGCACTAAATATATACATTTGAAAGATAATTAAAAAGAACTCCAAAAAAGGCGCAAATAAAACAAGATCCTTACAGTTAAGTTTTTTTGATGAATATAGTGTGGTTAAAAGTTGTAACAGCAATCTAAAAATAACAATACTGGCTACAAGTTTCCAATGATACTGGAATACTAACAAAAGTATTGCAAGCAACCAGAAAAATAGCTGGCTAAAATAGAACAAGCCCAATATAAACTTGTGTTTTGGCTTATAATGTTTTGCAGTACTTATATGTCTTCTTTTTTGACGAACCCATTGACTGAAGGTCGTCTTAGGTATAGACAGTGTAAAACCATTTTCACTAAAACGCGTAATTGTATTTTTTGAGTTAGCCACTTGATTTATAAACAAATCATCATCTCCAGATTTAATATCCATGTGGCTCATGAATCCAGAATTGTTGAAAAACAGTGTCTTTTTATAAGCAAGGTTGCGGCCAACACCCATATAGGGCATGCCTAAGTTTGCATACGTAAAATACTGTATTGCAGTCATTAATGTTTCAAAACGAATTAATTTGTTCAATAAAGAATGTTTTACTTTTTCATAACCGCCGAAACCTAAAACTATATGATTTTCATTTGAAAAACCGCTTGCCATCTCTTGTAACCAATATTTTGAAACTGGTTTGCAGTCTGCATCTGTAAAAAGTAAAAATTCATGAGTTGAGGCTTTTATACCTAAGGTAAGCGCATATTTTTTGTTTCCCCAAAATTGCTCAACTGTTTTTACATCTACTATTTTAATGTTATTATGTTGGGCTTTAAACCTTTCCATAACCTCAAGTGTATCATCTTGAGATGCATCATTTATAAGTATAATTTCAAAGTTTTCATATTCTTGTTCTATAATGCTAGGTAAATTCTGTTCTAAGTTTTCTGCTTCGTTTTTAGCACAGATAATGATAGATACAGGAATAGACTTTAAGGTTTTTGATTTTTCTTTAAAAAAAGCAAAACCTTTTAAAAAAACGACGTAGTAGATAGTTTGTATAACAGTAAAGACCGTAAAACAAATAAATAGCCAGTACAAAATAGACATGGATGTATTAAGAGTGTTGAGGCTCTGAGCAAGTATCAAACTTATCTGGAGTTTTGCCACAGAAACCACAAGCTTCACCTTCTTTGTTGAGCATTGGGTTTTGGCTTGCACAAGTACCTGCAAATTTCCCATCTTTTTTTGCCCATATTTTTATGGCAATACCTGCAAAGGCTAATAATAATAGTGCTAATGTGATAAAAAGAAGTTTCATATTAAATATGTCATATAACTTAATTACAAAGATACTAATTAGTCCTAAATTTTACATTACATTAGGTGACCAATCAAACATAATAGTGTCATAAAAAAGTATTAATCAACTTAAATTTAGAATATTATGGATACCGTTTACCAAGCATTAGATAATTTTTATAACACCGTTATTGAAGGTGTTGGTGATTGGGGCTTAAAATTGTTAGGAGCAATTTTTGCACTTATCATTGGGCTTTGGATTATAAGAATTGTTATGAAAGGCATATCAAAAGTATTCGAAAAACGTACTATTGATGAAACCTTGCAACCTTTTCTCCTCACTACAATTGGGTTTGTTTTAAAACTATTGCTCATTATTTCCATTGCAGGAATAGTTGGTGTTCCTATTGCATCTTTTGCAGCGCTTCTTGCTGGTATTGGTGTCGCTATTGGAGCAGCTTTTAATGGCTCTTTAGGTCATATAGCATCAGGTATTATGCTATTGATATTTAAACCTTTTAAAGTTGGGGATTTAATTAAGACCAATGATTCTTTTGGGTTTGTAAAAGAAATATCAGTGTTTGTAACCGTTATAGAGACCTTTCAAAACGAAACGGAGATTATTCCAAATTCAGCAGTAACTGCAAATAAAATTACAAACCTCACAAAAATTGGGAACCTACGTGTGGATATGCCATTTGCTATAAGGTATGGTGCTGATATTGCAAAAGCCAGAGAGATTGTTTTAAACGTTTTAAATGAAGATGACAACGTACTTAAAGGTGATGGCGTTAACCCAAGAGTTGCTGTAAATAATCTTGGGGAAAATAGTGTTGAACTATTGGCTTTGCCTTATGTAGATTGTAATAACTACTGGGATGTGTATTGGGATACACGCCAAAAAATTGTTGAGGCACTTGGTAATGCAGGCTATGACGCGCCACTACCACAGCGTATTGTGACAATGGTGAAATAGAACTTAGATTTACTAATTGAATTTTAAGCCACTTTTTTTAAAGTGGCTTTTTTTAGTCTTTAAGTGAAATTTCTGCAACTTCACTACTTTCAGAAGTGGATGCATCGCCATCTCTATTTTCAATGGTAATGCTCAAGGCGAGTGCATCTTCCATGTAAGGAATTGGTTTCAGGCGTCTTTCAGAATCATCTAATATACCCAGATTTACCATTTTGTTTTCCAGTTCTGCTCTAATTAGGTAGTATTGGTTTTCTGGTAATTTCGGTAAGCTAATAACATCGATCATTGATGTTTTTTCAATAGGATTGATGTACGCTACAGTTTTTAGGTCTTTTGCACGATCGTTGCCTTCAAGCAGATATTTTTTAGAATCCGGATTGTTAAGCTTTTCCATTTCCAAGGCAAGGTTTTTAAGCTTGGCATCATTGTTTTGGATATCATCTCTTAAATCATAGATTTCTTCAACAACAATCTGATTTTCAATTTTTAATTCCTGGTTTTTGATATACAGAAGAGCAGTAGATCCTGCCAATAACAAAATTGTGATGCTCGCAGCTATATTAAACCACTGCACTTTTTTAGGAGCAATAGACTTAACTTCAGTATTCTCTTTGGTAGCTTGTAGAATATTGTTCAATACGCCAAGTGGTGCTTCCACAGCATCGACTTTGGCCATAATCTCAAGATTTTGCTGTAACTCTTCGAAAGCGTTAGCTACTTCAGGATAATTGCTTATGTGGTGTTCCACTTCCAGGTTTTCTGCCGTGGAGGTATCGCCGACCAGATAACGTTCCAGTATGCCAGATTGTAAAAAAGAATGTAGTTTTTCTTCCATATTTTTACGTTTAATAGTCATAGACTTTTTTTAATTCCCGTAGTCCAATTTTCAACCGGGATTTTACGGTGCCAAGAGGTATTTCAAGTTCATCGCTAGCTTCTTGCTGTGTCATTCCTTCAAAAAACAGAGCGTTGAGTACTATTTGGTACTTTTTTTCAAGCCTTGAAACATGTTCTTTAATATCCAGTACATCTTGATTTAAATTTGTTCCTGGAAGTATATATACGTTTGATTTATCAATTTGGACTTCTTTATGATAGCGCTTGTTGAAACTCCGTAATTTATCAATTGCTGTATTTCTGGCAATTCTGAATAACCATGTAAATAGCTTGGCTTTTGTAGAGTCATATTTATGGGCATTTTTCCAAACTTTTATAAAAGTTTCCTGAAGCGCATCTTCAGCAATTTCTTCGTTTCGGGTTACTTTAAGAATAACGCCATATAGGCTGTCTGAATAATGTTCATATAGCAGATTTAGCGCATATTGGTCCTTGCGCTCTAAAAGTTGAATGATACGTTGTTCAATAGTTTGCTTCAATATTTAAAATTTAGTTTAGCGAGATTTAGGGAAACGCTTTTTTTAATTAAATAATATTTACTTCTCTTTCAATTTGTATGCCGAATAGTTTTTTTATGGTCGTTTGTATTATTGTAGCTAATTTCAATATGTCTTTGCCTTTGGCATTACCGTAGTTAACGAGTACTAAGGCTTGCTTATTATGTACGCCGTAATCGCTAAAACGCTTTCCTTTAAAACCAGCGGTTTCAATAAGCCAACCTGCTGGGACTTTTATTTCCGTATCCGATATTTCATAGTACGGCATATCCTTAAACATTTTTTGAAGCTTTAAAAATGCTGTTTTGCTTATTACAGGATTTTTAAAAAAACTGCCACTATTTCCAATTTCTTTGGGGTTTGGAAGCTTACTTTGACGGATATTAATAACTGCTTTTGAAATATCTTGTATGGTAGGTGTTTTAATATTCAAATTATGAAGCTCAGTGGAAATAGCGCCATAGCTTACCCTTAGTTTGTGATTGGTCTTGGTTAGTTTAAAGCATACATTTGTTATAATATATTGGTCTTTTAGCTCCTGCTTAAAAATAGACTCTCTATAATTGAATTTACAATCGGTTTTTGTAAACGTTCTTGTCTTTTGAGATTTTATCTCTATTGCTTGGCAGGAATGAAAAACATCCTTTAACTCAACACCATAAGCGCCAATGTTTTGAATAGGAGCAGTGCCAACATTCCCGGGAATTAATGAAAGATTTTCAACACCACCATAGTTTTGCTCTAAACACCACAGCACAAAATTGTGCCAGTTTTCGCCTGCGGCAACTTTGACGATAACTTCAGTTTCTGATTCTTCAACAATTTGGATCCCTTTTAAGTTGATGTGTAAGACTAATACGTCAATGTCTTTGGTCAATAACATATTACTACCACCGCCAAGAATAAAAAGGGACTTTTCTTGATTGTTTTTTAATGCTTGAGAAAGCGATTCTTCATTCGTGATATTTACATAGGCTTTGGCTTTGGCATCGATACCAAAAGTGTTATAGGGTTTTAAGGAAACATTGTGTTGAACCTTCATTTAATCTTTATAAACCTTTAAAGCCTCACCTATAATGCGAACAGCTTTTTTTAAACTTTCTTTATTAAGTACGTAAGCGATTCGTATTTGGTTTTTTCCAACATTTGGAGATGAATAAAAACCAGCTGCAGGAGCTACCATAACAGTTTCGTTTTCAAGGCTAAAATGTTCAAGTAGCCATCTTGCAAAATCATCGGTATTTTGGACGGGCAATTCTGCAATACAGTAAAAAGCACCATTAGGCTTAGCAACTTTTACACCATCAATTTTACGAAGTTCGCTTATTAGGGTGTTTCGACGTTCAACATATTCATTAATGACATCTTCAAAATAGGAATTTGGTGTGTCTAGAGCAGCTTCACCAGCTATTTGAGCTAAGGTTGGTGGGCTTAGCCTGGCTTGGGCATATTTTAATGCCGTACTTATGACTTCTTTGTTTTTGGAAACAAGGTAACCAATACGAGCGCCACACATACTGTAGCGTTTTGAAACAGAATCTATTACAATTGCATTATCCTTAATGCTAGGTTCTTTTAAAATTGAATAATGCTCTGTGCCATCATAGGCAAACTCTCGGTAAACTTCATCTGCTATTAAAAACAAATCGTGTTTTTTAACTAAGGATGCCAACTTTTTGATTTCGTCTTTAGAGTACAAATAACCTGTTGGGTTACCAGGATTGCATATCAAAATGGCCTTTGTTTTAGGCGTAATTAGTTTTTCGAACTCTTCAATTGGAGGTAATGCAAAATTATTTTCTATTTTGGAGATAACCGGTACAACTTCAATACCTGATGCTGTGGAAAACCCATTATAATTGGCATAAAAAGGTTCCGGAATAATAATTTCGTCACCAATATCCATTACGCTTCCAAACGTAAAAAGTAATGCCTCGCTACCACCAGTTGTAACAATGATGTCTTTCGGATCAACATTTATATCATATTTTTTATAGTAATCTGCTATTTTCATTCTATAACTTTCCGACCCTTCGGAACGTGTGTAAGCAATAATATCTAATGAGTGCGTTTTTACGGCATCTAAGGCCAATTGTGGTGTTTTAATGTCTGGTTGACCAATGTTAAGATGATAAACCGTTTTTCCGTCTTTGTAGGCTTGTTCGGCAAAAGGTACCAATTTGCGTATTGGCGACTCGGGCATTTTGTGTCCTTTTTCAGAAATCTTAGGCATTTTTTTAGTTTTACAGAGAAAAATTAATAGTCTTAAAGTTTGTTTAAAAAACAGCTATAAAATTAAACTATTGCTGTTAGAATTGTACATTTAATTAAAAGGAATTTCATGAAAACCTTATCAAAATACGGTTTTATTTTTCTTCTACTTTCGGTTTGTTTTTATTTGCCGAGTCAAAATAATTTTACGCTCAATAAACCTAAAAGTGACAAGATTAGGTTTCAGCTTATCAACAACATCATGATTGTTCCTGTTGAACTGAATGGCGTTGAACTGTCCTTTGTTTTAGATACTGGAGTTAGCCAACCCATATTGTTCAACTTGGTTAATATGGATTCATTGCAAATGAAGAATGTGGAGAAGATGTATTTAAGAGGTTTAGGCTCTGAAGGTTCTATTCAAGGAATTAAGTCAAAAGGAAATATATTAAAAATAGGTGATGCAATTTCTTTGAATACGTCTGTCTCCATTGTTTTTGATGCTGCCATAAATTTTACGCCACGCTTAGGTGTACCCGTTCATGGCATTATTGGATATGACTTATTTAAGGACTTTGTTGTTGAGGTTAACTACGGATCACGATACATTCGGTTTTTTGACCCCAACGTTTTTAAGAAACGAAAAAGTTTCAGATGGGAAACGTTACCATTGATATTACACCGTAAAAAACCATATGTTGATATTGAAGCGCAATTAGGAAGCAAAAAAAAGCCTGTTAGGTTATTGATTGATTCTGGCGGCAGCGACGCTATATGGTTATTTGAAGATACATCAGCTGGGTTAATAGCTCCTAAAAATCGCTTTTTTGATGACTATCTCGGTAAAGGATTAAGCGGTTCGGTTTATGGTAAGCGTTCCAAACTTGACCAAATAATAATAGGCAATCACTCTCTTAATGGGGTTAATGTAGCTTTTCCAGATTCTCTATCAATAGGAACAGCAAGACGTTACAAAGAGCGTAACGGTAGCCTTTCTGGAAACTTGTTAAAGCGCTTTAATTTGTTTTTCGATTATCCAAACCAGCAATTGTGGTTAAAGAAAAATAGGTTTTTTAATGAGCCATTTAATTATAACAATAGCGGTTTAATTGTAGAGCAACGAGGCTTTAGAGTTGTAAAGGAGCAATATAATTCCTCTACGGGTTTATTGACTAATTCAAATAATCAAAGCCAGAATACTGCAAATTTGGTTATTAAGTATAGATTTGTTTTAAAGCCAGCTTACACGGTCGTGGAAATAAGAGAAAGCTCAAATGCTAAAAAAGCCGGTATTGAACTTGGAGACGTTATAGTTGGGATAAATGGGAAAAATACAAGCGCTCTCAGTTTAGAAGCTGTAAATTCTCATTTTTATGATAAAGAAGGAAAACAAATTAAACTGAAAATCTTACGTAAAGATAAACCAATGACCTTTCAGTTTAGGTTGGACGATGTTTTCAAACAAAAAAAGAGCCTTCAAACTGAAGGCTCTTCTAATTGATAAAAAATTATCTGTTTTATTGTTCTACAGAGCTTTTGTTTTTCTTCTCAAGCACGCTTGTTTTACTTGGGTCAACAACCAAGCCTTTTATTTTAAGAGCTATGTTCGGTCTCTCAGCGTTTGACATTACCGTGATTGTTTTTCTAATTGGGTTAACACGGTTGGTATCATACTTTACCTTAATCTCACCAGTTTCGCCTGGCATAATTGGTCCTTTAGGTTTTTCGGGTACGGTACAGCCGCAAGATGATTTTACATTTGATATAATAAGTGGAGCGTTACCCGTATTTGTAAATTCAAAGGTGCGCACACCATCAGAGCCTTTGTCAATTGTTCCGTAGTCAATAACCTCAGATTTAAATTCAATTTTTGCAACTTTCTTTTCAGTAGCATCTACTTTGACATTTGTTAAATTTTCTTGTGCGCAAAGGCTTAGACCTATGGCAACAAAAAGAAAAGTGAATACGTTTTTCATCGGATATAATGATTTATTATGAGTTCAAAATTAGGTACTTTTTGGGTTTCATCAAAATTAATGCGTTATAATGCGCTTTATTTTAACATCAAGTGTGAATTTTTGGCTATTATTCGTTCAACATAATTTTCATAAAAAAGAAATATAAGTACTTTTGCTAGCTATTAGCAAAAACAGTACCAAAACATGGAAATTCCTTCAAAATATAACGCCTTAGAAGTAGAAAGTAAGTGGTATCAGTATTGGATGGAGAATAACTACTTTAGATCAACACCAGATGAAAGAGAGCCATACACCATAGTAATACCACCACCAAATGTTACTGGTGTTTTACACATGGGGCACATGCTTAACAATACAATTCAGGATGTTTTGGTCAGAAGGGCAAGGTTACAAGGCAAAAATGCCTGTTGGGTTCCTGGTACTGACCATGCTTCCATAGCCACAGAAGCAAAAGTGGTTGCAAAATTGAAAGAAGCCGGTATTGATAAAAATGACCTGAGTAGAGAAGAATTTTTAAAACACGCTTGGGACTGGACACACGAATACGGTGGCGTTATTTTAGAGCAACTAAAAAAACTGGGCTGTTCATGCGATTGGGACAGAACTAAGTTTACACTTGATGATGACATGTCCGAGTCCGTAATAAAAGTATTTGTAGACTTGTACAACAAAGGCCTCATTTATCGTGGTTACCGTATGGTTAATTGGGATCCTGAAGCTAAAACCACACTTTCTGACGAAGAAGTTGAATATGTAGATAAACAAGGAAGGCTTTATTATATCAATTACCAGCTGGAAAATTCTGATGAGGTACTAACTATTGCTACCACAAGGCCCGAAACTATTTTGGGAGATACCGCCATCTGTATAAATCCAAATGATACACGCCACATAAACCTAAAAGGAAAGCGCGCCATTGTTCCAATCAGCAAACGTGTTGTACCTATTATTGAGGATGAATATGTTGATCTTGAGTTTGGTACTGGATGCTTAAAGGTTACGCCAGCACATGACGAAAACGACAAAATGCTTGGCGATAAACACCATCTTGAGGTTATCGATATTTTTAATGAAGATGCTACACTTAACAGTTACGGATTGCATTATCAAGGCATGGATCGCTTTGAGGTGCGCAAGAAAATAATAAAGGAATTAGAATCGCTAAACGCTTTAGTAAAAATTGAAGACCACACCAACAGAGTTGGTATTTCTGAACGTACAAAGGCCATTATAGAGCCACGTCTTTCGGATCAGTGGTTTTTAAAAATGAAAGATTTGGTGAAGCCTGCTATTAAAGCGGTGTTGGAAGATGAAGACGTAAAGCTATTTCCTAGACGCTTCAACAATACGTACAGACATTGGATGGAGAATATTCGTGATTGGAATATTTCACGGCAGTTAATATGGGGACAACAAATTCCTGCCTATTACTACGGCGAAGGTAAAGACGATTTTGTAATTGCCGAAAATGAAGAGGAAGCTTTGAAACTTGCTCAAAAAGCTACAGGAAAATCTGATTTAACATTAAAAGATTTAAAACAAGATTCCGATGCGTTGGATACTTGGTTTTCATCCTGGTTATGGCCAATATCCGTATTTGATGGTATCAGAAATCCTGAAAATGAGGAAATACAATATTACTATCCCACAAACGATTTGGTAACAGGTCCGGATATTTTGTTTTTCTGGGTTGCCAGAATGATTGTTGCGGGCTATGAATTTAAAGATGAAAAACCCTTTAGCAATGTTTACTTAACCGGTTTGGTTAGAGATAAACAGAGGCGAAAAATGTCTAAATCTTTAGGGAATTCTCCAGATGCACTAGAGTTAATAGACAACTATGGTGCTGATGGTGTTCGTGTAGGCTTGCTATTATCTTCTGCAGCTGGTAACGATTTAATGTTTGACGAAGAATTATGCCAACAAGGAAAGCAGTTTGCTAATAAAATATGGAATGCCTTTAGGCTGGTAAAAGGTTGGGAAGTGGCAGATATTGAGCAACCGCAATCGGCAAAAATTGCATTGGATTGGTATAACGCGCGCTTCAATAGTGCGTTGGAAGAAGTGGAAGGCAATTACAGCAAGTACCGATTATCAGACGTACTAATGTCTAGTTACAAACTGGTATGGGACGACTTTTGCTCATGGTTATTGGAGATGATAAAACCATCCTATGGGCAACCTATTGACGCCACAACATTTAAAACGGTAGTGGAAGTTTTTGAAAATAACTTAAAAATATTGCATCCGTTTATGCCATTTTTAACTGAGGAAATATGGCAGTACATGAAAGAGAGAACTTCTGAAGAAGCACTTATAATTTCAAAATACCCTGAACAAAAACCTTTTGATAAGCAATTGATAGGAGATTTTGATATGGTTAAAGATATTGTTTCAGGTATTAGAACCATCCGTAAAGAGAAGAATATTTCTTTTAAGGATACTATTGAGATTTATGTCATTAACAACGAAAAGCTTGATGAAAAATACAACGCGGTAATCTCAAAATTGGGTAATGTTTCAAAACTTGAAACTATAACCGAATCTATGGATGGTGCTCTGACTTTTAGGGTAAAGTCTAACGAGTATTTTATTCCAATTACTGGCGCAATTAATGTTGACCAAGAAGTAGAAAAACTCAAAAAGGAGCTTGCTTACACCGAAGGATTTTTAAAATCTGTACAGAAAAAACTATCAAATGAGCGTTTTGTTAATAATGCACCCGAACAAGTTGTCGCGTCCGAAAAGAAAAAAGAAGCCGATGCTTTAGCAAAAATTGAAACACTTAATAAGAGTTTAGAGAGCTTGAAATAACTTTAACTGCTTACCACTCATTTATTTTATTGCTGTCCAATTTTACAAAAATGAACAGTAATATGGTAAATGCCCAAAGTCCAGAGCCACCGTAGCTAAAAAAGGGTAGTGGAATGCCAACTGTAGGTATAAGTCCCATAACCATGCCCGTGTTTATGGTAAAATGGACAAAAAAAATGGAAGCTACGGCATAGCCATAAACTCTACTGAACTGTGATTTTTGTTGTTCGGCCAAATAGAGTATTCTCATAATCAAAATCATGAAAAGTAAAACTACCGCTACTGAACCCACAAAGCCCCATTCTTCGCCAACTGTACTAAAAATATAATCGGTATCCTGTTCAGGGACAAACTTCCCAGTAGTTCTGGTACCTTGCATAAATCCTTTTCCAAATATGCCACCAGAACTTATGGCTTCTTCAGACTGTATAAGGTTATAGGCTTCGGCTTTTTTCATTTGTTCAAGCTTTACCAGATCTTTTTCTAAACGTAACCAAAGGCTAATCCTGTTCTGTTGATGTGTTTTTAGACCATGTTTATAAAATGTCTTAACGCCAAAGCTGAAAATGCTACAGAATAGCAATAGCCCTAAACTTTGCAACACTATACCTCTTCGATTACGGTTAAAATAATATACAGTAGACAGGATTGCAAGGGCGATCGCTACTGTAATCAATACTCCAAACTTTAGTGACAGTATTGCAATAAACACCAATGAAAGCGCGACCAATAAGTAAATATGCTGAAGACCTTCTCTATAAAAAACAAAGAAAAATGCGGCATATACCAAAGTACTGCCTGCATCATTTTGTAACAGGATAAGTAGTGCTGGTAGCACTATTAAACCAACAGTCCTCAATTGATCCTTTAAGGTTTTCATATCCGTTTGGATATCGCTAATGTATTTGGCTACGGCTAATGACGTTGCAAATTTTGCAAACTCACTTGGTTGAATGGTCATACTTCCTATACCGTACCAAGACCGTGCGCCATTAACGTCCTTTCCAAAAATGAATAACCCCACAAGCGATAACATAGCTACTAAATATATAACGCTTGCAAACCGTTCAAAAAATTTGGCCTCTAGAGATAGTATAATGAGTATTAAAACAAGAGTAAGTCCTATAAATATGAGATGTTTTCCGTAACGTTCACTGGTGTCTAAATAATTTATAACCTCATTTGTGTGAGATGCCGATATGATGTTAACGTACCCAAACAAAAGCATTAATAAGAAAACGAGGATGATTACCCAATCAAACTGAAAGCGCTTATGACCTTCCCTAATCATTACGGTCAATTTTAGATTTTAAGTCAATTAAATGGTCGTAAGCATCATCATCAATGACTTCCAATGTGGTTTCCCTGTTTATTTTAAAGGGTTCGCCCGAATAGGGTTTTTCATATTCATGTTCTAATGAATGCTGTAACACCCAACGCTCCAAGTCTGTTCGAGAAATATCATTCTTGAGATATTTTTCAATCATTAAGCTTGCTATTTTACCAGCAAACCTACTTCCAAAATAACCATTTTCAATAAAAACAGCGAGTGCTATTTTAGGATTGTCCTTGGGTGCAAAAGCCACAAAAATAGAATGGTCTGTAAGTTGAGTTTTTTTTCCTTCAATAATGGCAAAATTTTCAGCTGTTCCTGTTTTTCCACAAATTTCTATTCCGTTTACCTGAAGGTTTTTTGCTGTACCTTTATTATAAACATCAAACATGCCTTGAATTACAGGTTCAAAATGCTCTCTATCTATCGTGGTGCGTTTTGGAGTTTTGAATTTTGATTTAATGGTATCATTTTCAATGGTTTTTATAATGTGTGGCGTATAGTAAAAACCTCTATTCCCAATAGCCGCTACCATATTAGCGAGTTGAATTGGTGTTGCCAAAACTTCACCTTGCCCAATAGCGTTAGACAATGTAAAGGTAGGATACCATCTGCCTTCGCCATAAGCACGGTTATAGGTTTTAGACGTAGGTATTTTACCAGGTTGACCAACGGATAGATCGTTGTTTAAATAATTACCTAGACCAAAACTACGGATATGTTCGCTCCATTTGTCCATGGCTTCAGCAGGGGAATCGTATTTATCCATAATTCTTCTGTAAACATTAGCAAAATAAGCGTTACAAGATTCGTAAATCCCTAAGTTCATATCTGCTGGGCTTCTATGTGCATGGCAGCCCATTTTTCGGTTGCCATAACGGTAACCCATATTGCACGAAAACTTATCGGTTGTACTAACAACGCCTTCTTGTAAACCTATTAACGCGTTAAGTGTTTTAAATGGAGATCCTGGCGGATACATGGCTTGGAGACTTCTGTCGAAAAGTGGCTTTGCTAAGCTGTCCCTGAATAATTTATTAAAGTTGTCGGATCTGTTTCTGCCTACCAGAAGGTTTGGATCGTACGTTGGTCCTGAAACCATTGTCAGTATTTCGCCACTAGCTGGCTCAATGGCAATAATACCTCCGCGTTTGTTTTTCATTAATAATTCACCGTATTCCTGTAATTTGGAATCTATGGTAATTTTTATGTCTTTACCTGGTTGTGCGGGAATATCCAAAGCTCCTTCTTTATATGGACCAATATCTCTGTTGTATCTGTCTTTTTGGACAAACTTAATTCCCTTAACACCACGCAAGGTTTTCTCATAGGTTTTCTCGACGCCTTGTTTGCCAATTAAATCACCTTTATTGTAGTAGCTGTCTTTGTTTAAAATGGCCTGATTCACTTCTCCAAGATCTCCTAAAACATTAGCTCCAATTGATTTTTGGTACGTTCTTATGGAGCGTTTTTGAATATAAAATCCTTTATATTTTCGCATTTTTTCCTGTAATACAGCATAATCCTCCTTTGCTAAATTTGAGACAAGTACATAGGGTAATCTTGGTGAATAATTTTTTGCGCGTTTACAGGTTTTAAGAAACTCTTCTTTTGATATTTTGAGAAGTTTGCAAAACTCCAAGGTGTCTAAAGGCTCAACCTCACGCGGAATAACCATAACATCGTATGATGGTTTGTTGGCTACCAGCAGTTCACCATTTCTGTCATAGACATAACCTCGTTTTGGATAGGTGAATACTTTACGTATTGCGGTGTCTTCTAAAATATCTCCTTCATCAGAATTATAAACCTGAAGGTAAAATAATCTTCCAATGAATATTAAACCTACTGTAAATACTAATAACAAGAGTAATATTTTCCTCATTTATTGGTTTTGAACAAGAGAATGAAAAGTGCCGCTAATATGATGGTAGCTATACTTGAAAATAACGTTTTCTGAAGTATGAGAAGTATTTCAAAGATGTTAAAAATTTCTAGCATAAACAATACTAAATGGTGTGTTACAACCATTAAGGCTATATAAAGCAATAGGTTACTAGCATCCATACTGCCAAATTTTACAACTTGATGCTCGTATAACGTTCCAAAAGAAGACTTCAGGAAAATTGGCCTTGCGTAAGCAACAAACACACTGGCACCGGCATGAACGCCACCGGAATCTAAAAAAATATCTATCACTAATCCCAGTATAAAAGATAGAATTAAAAATGCCAATCTATTGCTGTTAACAGGAAATAGTAAAATAAAAACGATATAAATGTAAGGATTTATGTAACCCGAGAAATCTATGTTATTAAATACAAGTACCTGCAGGAGAACCAAAACAACAAAGCGTGTAATATTTTTAGCAATTATATTATTGATCATTGGAGGCTTCTAGCGTTTTGATTTCTTCTTTGTCCTTATTGATTAAAATGTAAACATGCTGTAAGGTTGTCATATCATTAAAAAGGCTCACATCAATTGTGTAAGTGTCTCCAGAAACGTCGGTTTCAAAATTTTCGATGGTTCCTATGCCTATTCCTTTTGGGAAAATTGCAGATTCTCCACCAGTTATAATGGTGTCTCCAACATTAATTTTTGCAAACTTTGATATGTCTTCAAGTTGTGCTACGTACGGCGATTTTCCGTCCCAGGTTAAAGAGCCAATTTGGTTGTTGGTTTTTATTTTGGCATTTATTTTACTGTTTTTGCTTAAAACTGAAAGTACGGTAGCATATTTGTTGGATGTGTTGTCAATGATGCCTACTATTCCTTTAGAGCTAATTACACCGTAGTCTTGTTGGATGCTGTCTTTTAGGCCTTTATTAATAGTCAGGAAATTATTTGTTGCCCGGAAGCTATTTTTATAGATTTCAGCAGGAATTACACTATAATTTTCAGCAATTGAATTTGATGCTCCAGTTGGGTTTTTAGTGGCAGTTGCATTGTTGAGTATTTTATGTCGGAGTAATTTATTCTCCTCAACTAAAATCTGATTTTGTGTTTTAAGGTCAAGGTACTGGCTCATGCCATTGAATGTACCATAAATACCACCTGTAATACTGTTTGCAGAATTTATAAACTTGCTCCGATGATACGAGTGAGATTGAATTGTTAACGCTAATGCTAAAACAAACAGTAATAAAAACAACAGAAAGGTTTTGTTCTTTATTACAAAATTGAAAATATGTTGCATTAGTTACACTATTTTATCAATACGCTTTTGTATTTGGATAAGTTTTTGAGTGTAATGCCAGTACCTCTTACAACAGCTCTAAGCGGATCTTCAGCTATATAAACAGGTAAGTCTGTTTTCTGCGATAGCCTTTTGTCCAATCCTCGTAACATAGATCCACCACCAGCTAAATAGATTCCTGTATTGTATATATCGGCTGCAAGTTCAGGTGGTGTCTGTGAAAGCGTTTCCATTACGGAGTCTTCTATTCTTAAAATAGATTTGTCCAAGGCTTTAGCTATTTCTCGGTAAGAAATCTGAACTTGTTTTGGTTTGCCCGTTAACAAGTCTCTTCCCTGTACGCTCATATCTTCTGGCGGTAGTTCTAAATCTTCAGTTGCGGCACCAATTTGTATTTTAATTTTTTCTGCTGTTCTATCACCAACATAAAGGTTGTGCTGTGTACGCATGTAATAGATAATATCGTTGGTAAACACATCACCAGCAACTTTAACGGATTTATCACAAACAATACCACCTAGAGCGATTACAGCAATTTCAGTGGTGCCACCACCAATGTCGACAATCATATTTCCTTTTGGTTGCATAATGTCTACACCAATACCAATAGCGGCGGCCATGGGCTCATGGATAAGGTAAACTTCTTTACCGTTTACACGTTCGCAAGATTCTTTTACGGCACGCATTTCTACTTCTGTAATTCCTGAATGAATACAAACAACCATCCTACGCGCAGGATTAAACAATTTCTTTTTTAATGCAGGAATA
>CAYSVY010000010.1:0-127568 GCA_964434705.1 uncultured Flavobacteriaceae bacterium | reverse complement strand
TAGCTCGTCGGGCTCATAACCCGAAGGTCGCTGGTTCGAGTCCAGTCCTCGCTACAACAAGCCAAATATAAAAGTATTTGGCTTTTTTTGTAAATGAGATTTGAGATAGTAAATTTTCTAAAATCAAAATGTCAAAAAATTGAATTTTGGATTAAAATTTGGGTTGTTGTATAAGCTTCCCTTTTTAGGTCCAACGAGCTGGGCGAGTTAATCCATTCCTCGCTACTAAATTGAAAAGCAATTACGTTCAAGTATATGCTTTTATCAAAACACCAAACTAAAAACAGTGCCTTCACCTTCAACACTTTTAACTAATATTCGCCCTTTGTGCAAAAGCATAATTTGTTTGCACAAGCTCAAGCCAATACCACTTCCTGTAGCTTTACTGGTAAAAAACGGTACAAAAATATTCTCTAAAATATCTGCAGGAATACCAGAACCATTGTCATAAACTTTTAACACCACATCCCGATTTGAGTTTTGTAAAGCCGTTACTTTAATTTGTGGCTCGGGTTGGTTTTTACAAGCATCAACAGCATTGAGCAATAAGTTAATCAAAACCTGCTCAATTAAATGGGTGTCAATATCTAGTTCCAAACGTGATTTTTGAATATCGAACTCTATCTTAATGTTTTTAGCCTCAATAGATGGCGCCATTAGCAGTTTAATGTTTTCTAACAAGTCCGAAACCTTTACCCGTTGCAAATTAAGCTGTGTAACTTTATTTAAACTGCGATAGGTTTTGGCAAATTTCAGCAAACCTTCGCTTCGGGTTTTTATGGTTTTTATTCCTGAATGTAAATCTGGGAGTTCTAAAATTTCAGATTCTGGATCATCAATTGCAGATTGAACATTCCTTTGCAAAGTCTCCGCTAATGATGAAATTGGCGCTATGGAATTCATAATTTCATGCGTCATAACGCTCAATAATTTCTTCCAAGATTCCGATTCGTTTTTATTCAAAGTATCGTCAATATCCTGAATTACAATCAGTTTAAAGGCATTGTCATCAACAGTGAACACAGTATCAGAAATCAATATTTTAATGCTGTCATTTTGTAATGCTACTGAAATGGAATTGGGCTCACGATGATAGGTTTCAAAAACCGTAGCGAATAGTTCAGGTTTTCTGTTTTCGACAAAGCGAATATTTTTAAACGACGGCATATCCAAAATTTCGCCAAAAGAATCATTAGTCCATAAAACGTCTCCAGACTCTAAATTAAATGCGATAATACCAATATCAACCATTTCCAAAATCTTCTGTAGGTACACATATTGCGCTTGATTCTGGGCATTGATTTCTTTAATAGTGCGGTTAATTTCATTAAAGCCCGTATACAAAAACCGAATATCTTTTGGACCTTTATCTTCAGGAAACCACCGTGAAAAGTCACGATATTTTACAGCTTCAAAAAAATCGTCCATAGCTACAAAACGGCGTTTTACAAACCCATAGGTATTAGCAACGAGATAAAGCATAAATAAGCCTGCCAAAACAGCATAGGTATTCTGCCCGTTATCAATGAAATGAACGAGACCAAAAATGGCTAATACTAAGAGTGTAATCCTAAAAAAAAGCCTTAAAATGTAGGGTCTATAATTCATATTTTTCTAAACGGCGATACAATGCCGTACGTGTAATGCCAAGTTCTTTGGCCGATTTTGAGACGTTGCCTTTGTGTTTTTCTAGCACTTTTATGATGGCATTTTTTTCAAGATCGTCCAGTTTTAGGCTAGATGTTTCTAAGCTTGTAGTTTTCGTAGACCGTTCAATAGAAGAAAACACTAAATCGTCAGCGTTGAGTTCGTTACCATCGGTCATAATTACGGCGCGTTCCAACACGTATTGTAACTCGCGAACGTTACCAGGAAAATCGTGCTGTTTTAATTTTGAAAGAAATCCTTTTCCAAAACTAAAGTTAGGTTTATTGTATTTTTCGGCATAAACATCTACAAAGTGCTTTGCCAAAAGTGTAACATCCGTGCCACGTTGTCGCAAAGGTGGAATAATAATATCTACAGTATTGATGCGGTAAATTAAATCCTTTCGGAATTTCTTCTCGTCGGCTAAAACTTCAGGTTCTAAATTAGTAGCGCAGATTAATCGAATATCGATGGGAATACTATCATTTGAACCCAAAGGTGTTACTTGTCGGTTTTGTAAAACGGTCAATAAACGTACTTGCTGGCCAAGGGAAATATTACCAATTTCATCTAAAAAAAGGGTGCCACCATTGGCCATTTCAAATCGGCCTTTACGGTCTTCACGAGCATCTGTAAAAGCACCTTTTTTGTAACCAAACAACTCGCTTTCAAATAAAGAAGCGGTTAATGCACCAACATCTACTTTGACAAATGGTTTGTGTTTTCTGTTAGAATTATCATGCAAAGCGCGAGCTATCAAATCTTTACCAGTTCCATTTTCACCCAAAACAAGCACATTGGCATCCGTAGGTGCAATTTTTTTCAACTTTACAAAAACATCATTCATTACGTCGCTTTCACCAACGATATCTGTAGAATTTGCGTTTAATGCCGAAATTGACACGGTATCATTCTTTTTATTAGAAAGAATAGTGCTGATGGTAGTAATTATTTTTTCGTTTTTCCATGGTTTCACCAAAAAATCTGAGGCGCCTTCTTTTAATCCGCGAATTGCCAAATCAATATCGGCATAAGCAGTCATTAAAATCACCGCAATGTCATTACTATATTTTTTAATATGGTTGAGCCAAAAGATACCTTCGTTACCCGTATTTACCAAACCGCTAAAATTCATATCCAAGATGATTACATCAAAATGTTGTTTGGAGATTAAAGCAGTAATATTATTTGGGTTTTGCTCTACAGTAACAGAGTTTACTTTAGGTTTTAGCAAAAGGCGCAACGCGTTTAGCACATCTACATCATCATCTACTACAAGTATGGAAGCGTTTTTTAGTTGCATTTTTATGAAATAGAAAGTTTAGTTGCTTTAAATATATAAACGAATTTAGTTGTTTTAATTCATAAAATGAAGTAATTCACAAATCGTTCACTTTCGTACACAAACTGTATCAAAACCGAACACTTTTAATTTCAATTATTTTTTTTAAACACTGAAAATCAACAACTTAATTTTTTGGCATCATCTTCACTATTATTTGATTGAAAATAAAGATTTTAAAATGGACATACCAATAGAGAAGAAGAAATTTTCAAAACAAAAGATATTAGTTGGTGCTGGTATTTTAGCTGTTGTTGCATTAATAGTTTACGTCGTCATACAAACATCTGGAGGTTCTAAACTTAATGTTCAGAAAGAACGCATTTCGATGCACACGGTTGCTAATGCTGTTTTTCAAGAAAATATTCCTGTTAGTGGTATCGTATTGCCTATAACTACCATTTATTTAGATGCTCTAGAAGGCGGGCGCGTTGAGGAAAAATTTGTTGAAGATGGCGCTATGTTGAAAAAAGGCGAGCCTATTTTGAGATTATCAAATACTGATTTGGAATTGAGCTTGGTAAACCAAGAAACTTCAGTGTATAATTTATTGACTCAAATGCAAATTTCCCAAAATCAAGCACGTCAAAATACTATAAACCGCCAAAACCAATTTACCGATGTTGAAAATGCTTTAATAGAAGCAAAGCGCGTGTACGATATGAATGAAAAATTATATCAAAAAGGTGTGATTGCGCGTCAAGATTATGAGTCGTCTAAAAACAATTACAATTATCAAGTGGAACGCATGAAGCTGTCAAAGCAAGTACTGCGAGAAGATTCCATTTCTGTAAAATTAGAAAATAGCCAGTCACAAAGTTCATTGGCACGAACGCAAAGCGCTTTAGAATTGATGCGAAAAAAAGTTGGCGACTTAGTAGTACGTGCACCAATTGATGGGCAATTAACCTCGTTGGATGCAGAAATTGGGCAGTCCATTACTAAAGGCACACGATTGGGACAAGTAGATGTTACCACGGGATACAAAGTGCGCGTTGATATTGACGAGCATTACATTTCCAGAATTTATAACGGACAAACGGGAACTACAACCATAAATGGAAAAACCTATACTCTGGTTATTAAAAAGGTATTTACACAAGTAACCAACGGACGCTTTCAAGTAGACATGCAGTTTGAAGGCGAAACGCCAGAAGGTATTCGTCGTGGACAGAATTTACAAATTCGTGTGGCGCTGAGCGCAGAAAAAGAAGCGTTATTGGTTGCTAAAGGCGGCTTTTTCCAAAAAACAGGTGGCAACTGGATTTTTAAGGTAAGCGAAGATGAATCTACTGCATACAAAGTAGATATACGTTTAGGAAGTCAAAACACATCGTACTACGAAGTGGTTGAAGGTTTAAATGCTGGTGATAAAGTCATCACGTCAAGTTACGATTCCTTTGGTGATGTGGATGAACTCATTTTGAAATGAAAAAAATATGAACGTCAGTTCGAGTGATTCCGAGAAGTTTCGGAATTGTATCGAGAACAAGAATAACAAAAATTAAAACAAATTAACAATACAAATAACTCACAGCAAAAGCTAAGAGCCAAAAGCCAAATAAAATGATACAGATTAAAGACTTAGAAAAATTTTACAAAACAGAAGAAGTACAAACCATAGCTTTAAACAAGCTGTCTTTTGATGTTAAGGAAGGCGAGTTTGTTGCCATTATGGGACCATCGGGTTGCGGTAAATCTACACTGCTCAATATCCTTGGGTTATTGGATGACCCAGATGGCGGAAGTTTTCAGTTTAATGGAACTGAGGTTTCTGGTTATAACGAACGTAAACGTTCTGAACTAAGAAAACACAACATCGGTTTTGTATTCCAAAGCTTTAATCTTATTGATGAATTAACCGTTTTTGAAAACGTAGAATTGCCATTAATCTACACCGGTGTAAAACCTGCTGAGCGAAAAAAGAAAGTGGAAGAAGTGCTTGAAAAAATGCAGATTATGCATCGTCGTAATCACTTTCCGCAACAATTGTCTGGTGGTCAGCAACAGCGTGTTGCCGTAGCCAGAGCAGTTGTTAATAATCCAAAATTAATACTTGCCGATGAGCCAACAGGGAACTTGGATAGTAAAAATGGAAATGAAGTAATGGACTTGCTAATCGATTTAAACGAAGCTGGAACTACTATAATAATGGTAACGCATAGTGAGCACGATGCCAAATACAGCCACCGAATAATTAGAATGTTAGATGGACAAAAAGTAACCGAGAATATTTTGGCATAGAAAAAGACCTTGCAGGTTTGTAAAACCTCGTAAGTCTAAAAAATGAATCATCAATCAATTAGATGCTGAAACAAGTTCAGCACAATAAAAACGAACAGTTAAACCTAATCAATCAGAAAAAGATGGAACGATACAGAACATTTTGGAAAGACTCAACCAATCAACAACCAACCGAAAAACTCCGAAATGTTCGTGTCGGCTTCATCAGAATTACAAATTATCATCAATCAAGAAACGAATACTAATCAATCAAAAAAGAAAAAGCTGAAATCAATTTGGATCAATCAATCCATTTTCATCAATCAATCAACTAACAGTTCTCAAAATTGATTTCAGCTTTTTAATTGAAACCAAAAACATCATGCTTAAAAATTATTTCAAAATAGCATTCAGAAATCTTCTTAAAAATAAGGTGTATTCCATTATTAATATTTCTGGCTTGGCCATTGGTATGGCCGCGACCATGCTTATTGCGCTTTGGATTTTTGATGAGCTAAACTATAACAGCCATCACAAGAATAAAGCTACAATTGCTCAGGTGTACCAGCATCAAACATGGAATGGCAATATTGGTACTGGTCCTGCAATACCAAGACCTTTGGAATTTGCCTTGCGCGAAGATTATGCCGATAATTTTAAGCACATTATCATGGCATCATGGGAACAGCCACGGTATCTAAAACATGAGGAAACTAATATTTACATCACAGGAAACGCCATGCAAAAAGGTATAACTGATGTGTTAGATTTAGAAATGCTTGCTGGTGAACAAAATGGCTTAGAGGATATGAATGCTATTATGATCTCAGAATCTACATCGAAAGCATTGTTCAATTCTGAAAATGCTATTGGCAAAACCTTAAAAGTCAACAATGCGCATGATTTAGTGGTATCAGGAGTTTATAAAGATATTCCAGAAGGAAACACATTTTCTGGTATGGAATATATTATGCCGTGGGAATTTTATGTAACCACGCAAGAATGGTTGGAGCGTTCCAAAGATATATGGGATAATAATTCGTTTCAGCTGTTTGTACAGATTAACGAAAATACATCAATGGATGCTGTCACTGCAAAGATTAAAAATGTTAAGCAAGTAAAAGCACCAGATTTAGTTGAATATAATCCGGAAATGTTCTTGTTTCCCATGGAAGATTGGTACTTACGTAATGACTTTGAAAACGGCATCCAATCTGGTGGGCGCATTGAAAATGTGTGGCTTTTTGGTATAATAGGTGCCTTTATTTTATTGTTGGCATGCATCAATTTCATCAATTTAAGCACAGCACGTTCCGAAAAGCGCGCCACCGAAGTTGGTATTAGAAAATCCATAGGCTCGCAACGCGGGCAACTGATTTTCCAATTTTTAACCGAGTCCTTTCTTGTCGTTTGCTTTGCCTTTGTTGTAGCCGTAGGTATTGTGCTGTTGTCGTTAAATGGCTTTAATGATTTGGCAAGCAAAACTATTGAGTTTCCATGGACAAATGTGATGTTTTGGTGCTTTGCAATAATCTTTATTTTAATAACTTCTATTTTATCGGGCAGTTATCCAGCGTTGTATTTATCGTCATTTAATCCAGTTGCGGTATTAAAAGGTACGTTTAAAGCGGGTCGTTATTCTTCGTTGCCAAGAAAAGTGTTGGTAGTTACACAGTTTACAGTTTCAATAGCATTGATTATTGGTACGCTTGTGGTTATGAACCAGATTCAGTTTAGTAAAGATAGACCCACAGGTTACGATAAAGATGGTTTAATTCAAATTCCAGTAATGAGTTCAGAGTTTGATGGCAAACAAGAAGTAATGCGCAACCAATTTTTAGCATCTGGTGGCGCGGTTAGCATGACGACTACAAGTAGCCCAACAACCAGTGTTTGGTCTAACCGAAGCGGTTTTACCTGGGAAGGCAAACCAGAAGGTCTACAAGAAGATTTAGCCTATACCAATGTTAATTATGATTTTGTAAAAACACTTGGACTCAAAATTATTGAAGGGCGAGGTTTTTCAAGAGAGTTTGCAACAGATACGAATGCTGTTATTCTTAATAAAACAGCTTTAAAGCACATGGGACTTCAAAATCCCATAGGAAAACTTATTAGATCATCCGATGAGGGTGAAGACGCTGATCCATTAAAAATAATTGGGGTTATTGACGACATGATTGTACAGTCGCCTTATGAACCTGTAAAGCAAGCCATGTATGTGTTTGACAGATATGGCAACATTGCCTTTTACAATTTAAGATTAAATCCAGAAAAAAGTACAAGCGAAAATTTAGCACTTATTGAAGCTGTTTTTAAGAAAAATTTCCCAGGTACGCCATTCGATTATCAGTTTGTTGACGAGGAATACGGTAAAAAATTTAGATCGGAAGAGCGCGTTGCAAGTCTTGCAAAAGTATTTACCGCATTAGCCATTTTTATCAGCTGTTTAGGCTTGTTCGGTTTAGCTTCATTTGTAGCAGAACAACGCACAAAGGAAATTGGTGTGCGCAAAGTTTTGGGAGCGTCTATTGGGCAACTTTGGTTACTGCTTTCCAAGGATTTTATCACCTTGGTGGTTATAGCTTTAGTTGTTGCTTCGCCTTTAGCGTATTACATAATGAGTGGCTGGTTGCAGAAATTCTCTTACCGTACCGATGTAGGTTGGTCTGTATTTGTTTTGGCTTGTACTGGTGCATTGCTCATAACTTTAATTACGGTGAGTTTTCAAGCTATAAAAGCAGCAACAGCAAATCCTGTGAAATCATTACGTACTGAATAAAAATTAAAATTAAAAAATCAGTAAAAAAACTAATTATGTTACGCAACTATATAAAAATCACATTTAGAAATTTATGGAAAGACCGCATTTTTTCAGGTCTTAACGTTTTAGGGCTTTCTGTAGCGTTTTGCATAGCTACCTTACTGATTATTTCTGGATTAAATAGTCTATCTGTTAATCAATTTCATGAAAACAAAAATAATTTATACCAAGTTTATGCTACCCAACAAACACCTAAAGGACCATCAGCTGTTATATCTAAACCAACACCTTTTGCTCCGACACTTAAAGAAGAAGTTTTAGGTATTGGCAATATAACAAGACATCTAGAAGAGAATGCTATCGTATTTAAAGATGATAAAGATTTTCAATTAGATGCCAGTTATGTGGATGAAGATTTCTTAAAAATGTTCACTTATCCTGTTATCAAGGGTGATAGACATAAACCTTTGTCAGACTTAACATCAGCTGTTATTACTGAAGAAACTGCAAAACGCTTATTTAACAGTGTTGATGTGGTAGGAAAGCCTATTTCTTTACAGAAAGATAATAGTAAAACCACTTATCAAATAACTGCAGTTCTAAAAGATATTCCAGACCAGAGCACAATGAATTTTGACATTTTATTACGATTTGAAGTTCTGCCTTTCTACAAGGATACAATTGATGAATGGAGTAGTAGTTTCCATAATGTATATCTTCAATTAACTGATGGTGTTACAGTACAAGAATTTGAAGAACGAACTAGAGTTTTTGTTGCTAAACATTACAAGGAGACTATTGAAAATGCTGAAAGAGATGGTATAGTAAAGGACGAAAACGGACAGGTTCTTCAGTTTAGATTACATCCTTATGCTGATTACGCATTTGTAAATTTTGAAGCGGGTATAGCAACAGTTTCTCGCACCACGACTTATCTGGTCATTGGTATTGCTCTTCTCATTTTATGTATTGCGAGTATAAATTTTATAAACATGAGAGTTGCTAAAGGTGGCCAACGACTGCGCGAAATAGGTATGAGAAAAACCCTAGGTGCCTCAAAATATCAATTATTCTGCCAATTGTGGTTGGAGAGTGTTTTTGTTTACTTAATTTCTTTATGTCTTGGATTGCTATTGGCTTATGCTGTGTTAGGCGAATTTCAGGCTATGTTCAGAACCTCTGGGAATTTTCAAACGCTATTCAAAACAGATGTCATTATTTATATGATAATGTCATTTATTGTAATAACAATTTTATCAGGTGGTTATCCAGCTTATTTATCAAGTAAGTTAGGTACTTTAAAAGCATTAAAAGGCAAGTTAGAGGCTAAAGAAGGAAGTAGATTGCGTAATGTGCTCATCGTTATCCAGTTTAGTATTGCAATTGTTCTTATTAGCAGTACAATAGTTTTAAGCAAACAAATAAATCATTTACGGAATAAAGACTTAGGATTTGACAAAAATAACGTTGTTTCTATTCCTCTTAATGGAGGATTAGATAGCAAACTAGTTGTAAATAGACTTAGAAACAGTCTAGAAAACGAATCTTTTATCATAAGTGTTTCCGCTGCGGATAACAATCTTGGTAGGGGAAAAGATGGTAGCTCATATTCTAGTATGTCTGGTTTTGATTATAATGGAAGAGGTATAAAAACAAACGGCTTGATCGTGGATTATGATTACGTAAAAACACTGGGTTTAGAATTAATCTCAGGAAGAAGTTTCGATAGAAGTTTTTCTTCAGATAGTCTGTCGATGGTAATTAATGAATCTATGGTAAAGGAATATGGCGAAGAAAACCCACTTGAAATAAGAGTGATGATTTATGATAATATATACCATAAGGTTATTGGTGTAGTAAAAGACTATGATTTTAAAGGTGTAAAAGCAAAGACGGAGCCGTTAACCTTTTTTTTAGATAATACAACAGACTTTTATTACGCTTTTGTAAAAGTTAAGCCAGCTCGTGCAGTCGAGGCTTTTGAAAAAATTGAAGCAGTTTGGAAGACCATTGAACCTAATGCACCTTTTTTAGGATCTTTCTTAAATGAAAATATTGACCGCACATTAAGACGGGAAAAACGCCTTGCCAAAATAATTACAAGTGGTTCTGTAGTTGCTATTTTATTAAGTTGTATCGGACTATTTGCCATTTCACTAATAGTTGTAAATCAGAGAACAAAAGAAATTGGTATAAGAAAAATAGTTGGAGCAAGTGTATTAAGATTGATTCAATTGCTGTTGTCAGATTTCGTAAAACTAGTAGTCATCGCTTTTGTAATCGCTACTCCTGTAGCATGGTGGCTTAGTTCTGAGTGGCTGAATGGTTATTCGTATAGAATCAATCTGAATATTGGTGTTTTTGTATTTGCTGGATGCATTGCTATTGTTATAGCTATTCTAACTATCGGATACAAAACGCTAAGAGCAGCAACAGCAAATCCTGTAAAATCGTTACGTACGGAGTAATTTAAAACAATCGTCAATCAAAATTAAAGGTCATGCTTAAAAATTATTTCAAAATAGCATTAAGAAATCTTTTGAGAAACAAAGGGTTAACCAGTATAAACCTTATAGGATTGGCATCGGCATTTGCCATAACCTTACTTATTATTCAGTATGTAAAGTTTGAAACAAGTTATGAAAACACGCACCCCAACGCAGATCGAATAGCACGGCTAACATTAAACTTTTTAACTGGTGAAACGGTAACGACTGAAGACAGCGAAATGTATCCGCCAGTTGGTCCAAGGATTAAAGATGAGGTTCCAGAGGTTGAATACTACACACGTGCTTATGCGCTTGGTGAGCCAAATTCGCCCATTGAAATCAATAACCAGCAATTTTTAATGAAAGATGTGTATGCGGTTGATGCAGATTTCTTCAATATGTTTAACTACAAATTGCTCTATGGTAACGCCAATAACATGTTTGGAAAACCCAACGAAGTTGTGATTACAGAATCGGTGGCTTTAAAATTTTTCAACCGTACAAATGTTGTCGGCGAAACCTTAAAGTCGCCAAGCGATCGTGGCGAAATATTATACAATATTGTTGGCGTTACGCATGATAGTCCGTTAAACACACATTTAAAATTTGATATGCTTGTGTCTTACCCAACAATGCTGTCGGATAAAGAAATGCTAAATAGACACGGCGAAACAAAAGATAATTGGGATGGTAATAACTCATACATGTACGTACAGTTAAAAAAAGGTGTAGAGTTTGAACGTTTTAACTATGCGCTTTTGGAATTCAACAAGCGCTTAATTGCTGAAGAAAAAATTGAAAGTGAAGCCATAGTCGCACAACCTATAAAGGATATTCATTTGCATTCTAAAAAAACATTTGAGCCTGAAACTAATGGCGATGCCAATGCGGTTATCTTTTTGTTTGCAGTAGCGGTTTTAATTATAGTGAGTGCCTTTGTCAACTACGTAAATCTTACGACATCACAAGCATTGGATAGAGCCAAGGAAGTTGGTGTTAAAAAAGCATTGGGTTCTACAAAATCACAATTGCGATTTCAATTTTTAGTCGAATCTATTGTAATGACAACACTCTCTGGAGTTTTGGCTGTAGGTTTGGTATGGCTATCAAAAAGCGCATTTTTGAACATTTCTGGATTACCAGAGCAGTTTGTAATCATCGGTAAATTATCCTTTTGGTTGCCACTTTTGGCATTTGTGATTTTGGGCGGTTTACTTTCAGGGTTGTATCCGGCATTTGTATTATCATCGTTTAAAGCCTCATCGATTCTTAAAGGTGATTTTTCGCATTCCATAAAAGGGAATTTATTGCGGAAAGGTCTCGTCGTATTTCAGTTTGCGGTAACTATTGTGTTGCTCATTCAAACTTTCACGGTTAATCAGCAGATAGATTTTATGCAAAGTTTAGATAAAGGCATTCAAGTAGATCAACGCATTGTTATTGAAGCACCAGTGAAAAATGCCAATACTAATTATGCCGTATTTAAGCAAAGCCTACTGGTGCAGTCCAATATAAAATCGGTATCCTTATCGCACACCGTGCCAGGACAACCATCAGGCGCGTTATCAACAACGGCAGATATTCATGTGACTGGAGTTGAACCAGATGAATACCATAATTTTTACCTCACATTTATAGATGAAAATTATGTGCCAATGTTGGGTGTTGATTTGCTTGCTGGAAATAATTTTGATGAATCCACAACACCACAAAAACGAAATGTAATTGTAAATGAGGAAGCTTTAAAACGATGGAATATTAGTAATCCTGAAGAAGCCATTGGGAAAAAATTAGCGTTTTGGGGTGGCGAATGGCCCATTGCCGGTGTTATGAAAAATTACCATCAACTATCGCCAAAACAGCCTATTTTGCCAATGATTCATATTTTTAATAATAGCTTCAGAGGTTTGGCAACAGTACATTTTAATGGCGGATCTGCAAGTGATAATTTAGCACAGGTAAAAGACACATTTAATAAAATTTATCCAGACTCGGCGTTTTCGTATTTCTTTATGGATCAAGAATACCAAAAGCAGTTTAATGCCGAAAATCGATTTAAAAATGTATATACTATACTTACCATTTTTTCAATTCTTATAGCCTGTTTAGGTTTGTTAGGTTTGGCATCTTTTGCTGTAGCTAAACGAAAAAAAGAAATAGGCATACGCAAGGTAGTTGGTGCAAGCAGTGCAACAATTTTAATGTTGCTTTCAAAAGACTTTATAAAAACGGTATTGATTTCGGTGATAATCAGCGTACCAATAACCTACTTAATTATTGATAAATGGCTGAAAAATTTCGCCCACAGAATTGATTTAAACATTTGGTTATTTATAGTGCCAATACTCATTGTATTTGTTTTGGTTATTTTTTCAATTAGCATTAAAACCTTTAAAGCAGTTACCGAAAATCCAATTAAAGCCTTACGAACGGAATAAGACATCATCAATCAAAAACACCAAAAAAATTATGTTACGTAACTATTTAAAAATCGCACTTCGAAATTTATTAAGACACAAAGGATTTGCACTACTAAACATAAGCGGTTTGGCCATTGGTATGACGGCTGGTTTTTTGGTGTTACTTTACGTTGGTTTTGAGTTGAGCTATGATAGCATGCACAGTAAATCTGATAATATTTACCGTGTCGTAGCAGATATAAAAACACCGTCCGAAACTATTGAAGCCAGTATCTCTGCCTGGCCAGTATCACCAAATTTAGCATCTGAATTTCCTGAAATTGAAAAAGCAACGCGTGTAATGAATTCGCAATTTACGGTTGTAAAAGAAGGTACTAAATATATTGAAGAAGATGTGGTAGCGGTCGATTCTTCATTCATGGAGATTTTTGATTTTAAACTATTGAAGGGCGAAAAAGAAGGTTTGCTAAACCGACCAAATACTATTGTGATTTCAGCTGAAATCGCCAGCAAATACTTCAACAACGAAAACCCGATTGGTAAAAATTTAGTGATTGAAGAAAGTGAAAACCCACTTGAAATTACTGGCGTTATGGATAACTTTCCTGAAAACTCACACATTCAAGCCAGTATTTTACAATCCATGGTTACCTTTACTGCACCGCCAAGTAATCGTGATGAACAATGGGGAAATTATGGGCCAGCACATTATATACTAACTGCTGCTGGTACAAATCCTGAAACTTTAGTTGCAAAATTTCCAGATTTTTTAGAGAAACGTACGGGTGAAGAAATGCGCTCATCTCAAATGTTTGTAACTCTATTTTTAGAACCGTTTAAAGATGTGTATTTGAAATCTTCTCGTGGTGGCTCTTCAAGTGGTAACATAAATAACGTTTATATTTTTGCTATTATCGGTATTTTTATTCTGTTGATTGCCAGTATTAATTTTATCAATTTATCTACAGCCAGATCGGTAGAGCGCGCCAAAGAAGTTGGCATACGCAAAGTCGTTGGTGCTGTAAAAAACCAATTGGCATTTCAGTTTATTAGCGAATCTATCATTGTCTGTTTATTGGCCTTTATTTTGGCTGTTGGTTTAACCGCGTTAAGCTTACCATTCTTCAATACCTTAGCTGGTAAAACCGTAAGTAGTGGAATTTTTACCGAGCCAACAAATATTTTTTATCTCTTTGGTATTGCTTTAATTATAGGTTTGCTTGCTGGCATCTATCCAGCTATGGTGTTATCGTCGTTTAGACCAGTTAGTGTTTTAAAAGGCAAGTTTTCAACAGGTAATCGTGGTATACTTTTGCGCAAAAGTTTAGTGGTTGTTCAGTTTACTATTTCAATAGCTTTAATTATTGGTACTATTGTTATTTACAACCAAATGACTTTTATGCAAAACCAAGATTTAGGGTTTACCAAAGAGCCAATCATTGTTTTACCTACAGCCATAAATGAAAGTCAGAATGCGCTGAAAAACCGTATTAATCAAATTCCAAATGTAAAAGGTACAGCCTTGTCAGGTAGTGTTCCGGGCATTGGAAATCCTGCTGCATATTCTGAAGTTGAAAACCAACAAGGCGACATGCAAATTGCCAATTTGGACTTGTATTTTGTAGACGAAGATTATATTAAAGAATTGGGTTTCAAAGTAATTGCTGGTCGTGGATTTTCGAGAGATTTTCCATCAGATTCCAGTCAAGCTATGGTTGTAAACGAAAAAACAGTAGCGCTTCTCGGCTACTCAAAACCCGAAGATGCTATCGGAGCACGCTATAGCCAATGGGGTAGCGAAGGACAAATTATCGGCGTAGTAAAGGACTTTAATTTTAGGTCGTTACATTCTGAAATCTCACCCATTACCATGCGGTTAGACAATACGGGAACCAACTTAATGAGTGTTCGTATTGGGTCTAACAATATACAGCAAACGGTGGCTTCAATAGAAACTGTTTGGAAAGATATGATGCCAGCCGATCCGTTTGAGTATTACTTTTTAGATGAATTATTCAATGAACAATACCAAGCAGAAGAAAATTTTAGCGAGCTGTTTTTAAGCTTTGCGTTACTGGCAATTTTTATTTCCTGTTTAGGCTTATTGGGCTTAGCTGCTTACAGTACAATTCAGCGAAAGCGCGAAATAGGTATCCGTAAAATTGTTGGCGCTTCGGTTGGTAGTATTGTCAATTTACTATCTAAAGAATTCATCAAATTAGTAGCTATTGCCTTTTTAATTTCGGTGCCACTGGCATGGTACGCCATGAGCAGTTGGCTGGATGATTTTGCTTATAAAATAGATATTAAATTCTGGATGTTTATTGTAGCTGGTGTTTGTGCTTTATTAATTGCCTTGCTTACGGTAAGTTTTCAGGCTATCACTGCGGCTGTTGCTAATCCAGTAAATGCGTTACGTTCAGAATAAAACATAAAGTCATGATACGAAACTATTTCAAAATCGCTTGGCGAAACCTTATGAAAAACAAGGTGTTTTCGCTTATCAATATTATTGGTTTAACCATTGGGTTGAGTGCATCTTTCGTTATTGGATTAATGATTTATTATGACTATACTTTTGATAATTTCCACAAAGATGGCGACCGCATTTTCAGAGTTGTTACCGATTTCAAAAGTCCAGAAGGTAAGTTCCATAATCCTGGCGTTACCATTGCGTTAGAAGATGCTATTAAGGACAATTCCAACTTTGAAATTGTTAATGGCTTTTTTACAGAACGACCATTTAAGGTTGAAAATAGAGAAAAAGACATAGCGTCAAAGTGGCCAAAGTTTGTCATTTTTGCCAGCCCAAGTTACTTTGAAACGTTTGATTACAATTTCTTAGCCGGAAATGCGACGAATGTTTTAAGTCAGCCCAACGAAGTTGTGTTAACTAAACGACGGGCTTCAGATTATTTTCCAGATTTGAAACCATCACAAATTATTGGTAAAACTTTGGTGTATAACGATTCTTTAAACATCAAGGTTTCTGGTATTGTTGAGAATTTTAAGGGCAGAACAGATTTGGTGTTTCAGGAATTTATTTCGCGTCCAACCTTACTTCAAACCAGAATGCGAGATAATATTTTGGAGAAAAACTGGAACAGCACAAACTCCAGCACCCAATTGTATGTTAAAGTAAAAAACAACGCCAATTTTGAGCAAATTCAAGCAGATTTTGACGCGCTCTCCGAGGCACATACCGATGAAGAAATGAAGCGTTACGGCCAATCACGAAAGTTTGTGTTGCAACCGTTAAGAGATCTTCATTTTGATGACAACTACGGTATTTATGATTGGGAACGTGGTCAAGCCAGTAAATCTTTGTTACGAAACTTAGCCTTTATAGCCTTGTTTTTATTGCTTTTAGGTTGTATTAATTTCATTAATCTTAATACAGCACAAGCTACCCAACGCGCTAAGGAAATTGGGATTCGAAAAACCTTGGGAAGTTCCAGAAAACAATTGATTGGACAATTTTTGGGCGAAACATTTCTACTGGTTTTACTGTCGGCTTTGTTGTCGTTGGCCTTATCAAAATGGTTGATCGAAGCGTTTACCGATTTTGTACCTGCAGATCTAAGCTTTCAGTTATTTGGTTCGCCCATAGTTATTTTTGGTGTGGTAGTTATTTTAGTATTGGTAACGGTTTTATCAGGTTTTTATCCAGCTGTCGTATTATCAAAATTCAATACCGTTTCTATTTTAAAAAATAATTTAACTACTGGTGAAAAGAAAGTAAAACTCAGAAAGGTTTTAACTGTTTTTCAGTTTACTATTGCACAAGTATTTATTATAGCTACGCTTTTAGTCGGTAAGCAAATTAACTATGTGCTTAATAAAGATATGGGTTTTAAGACTGAGGCTGTTGTTTCAATATTTAGTCCAAGAAGTGAGCGCGAACTTTCCAAGAAGGAATTATACGCTCAAAAGTTGAAATCAATTCCAGAGATTAAAAATTTAAGCCTTGGCGGAATGCCACCAGCATCGCAAAGTACAAATACATCAACCACAACTTTGGATAATGGGATAAAGGAAGTGCAAGCAGATTTGCAATTTATTTTTGGGGATACAAATTATTTAAATGTATTTGAACTGAACTTATTAGCGGGTCGCACGCACAGAAATGACACTATTGAAGAATTAGTGATAAATGAAACTGCTCAGAAAATTTACGGTTTCGATTCACCAGAAAAGGCATTGGGCGCTTTAGTGAATTTTGGCGATAAAAAAGTCCCTATAGTTGGTGTAATTAAAGATTTTCATCAACGTTCGTTAAAATCTGGAATAAGCCCTATGGCTTTGACTGGCGATTGGTACCGACCAGATTTTAGCCGTTTTCAAGCCGTGCACGTAACATTTCAAAATTCAGAAACTTCAGATTTTAAAGCTACATTAGACAAAATTGAAACAGCCTATAAATCCGTTTACACCGAAGTTGACGATTTTCGTATTGAATTCATGGACGAGACTATTGCCAAATTCTACAAACGGGAAAAAAAGATATCTACACTTTTAAATTGGGCAACAGGTTTATCAATTTTAATAAGTTGTTTAGGCTTGTTAGGCCTCGTTATTTACACCACAAATAGACGCGTAAAGGAGATAGGTGTCCGTAAAGTTCTGGGTGCATCAATCTTTCAAATTAATAAATTACTATGCAAAGAGTTTTTGGTACTTGTTGCCATTGCATTTGTCATTGCTGTACCAATAGCATGGTGTTTTATTGACAGTTGGTTACAAGATTTTGCTTACCGAACTAATATGAGTTTTTGGGTGTTTTTAATTAGCGGTTTGGCTATGATAGCCTTTGCTGTAATAGTGATAAGTATTAAAACGTTGCGTGCTTCCACTGCAAACCCTGTAAATGCATTGAGGTCGGAATAGACGACCACATTATCAATTAAAAATAGATGCTATGATAAGAACAAATCTTAAAATCGGAATAAGAAGTATTTTACACAACAGAAATTTTTTTACCCTCAATGCCATTGGTCTTATTGTTGGTATTACCGCTGTTATTCTTATTGGTTTATGGGTGCATAGTTAGTTAACACACAACAAAGCACTTTCAAATTATAAGCGTATAGCTTCGGTTATGAATCATAATAATTATGGTGACGAAATTAGAACCGATGATGGCATGCCGTTACAACTGGCACCAGTTTTACGTAACGAGTACAATGACTATTTTGAACATATTGTTACGGCAACATGGGAAGATGAAAGCAATGTGAAGTTCAATGACAATATGTTGTTAGTGCGAGGACGATTTGCCGAACCTGGAATTACCCATATGCTCGATTTGCAAATGGTATCAGGCTCAAAAGATGCGCTTCAGAATATGAAATCTGTTTTACTTTCAGAAAGTGCTACTAAACGTATTTTTGGTAATGAAGACCCAATGGGGAAGACAATAACACTCAATAATAATATGGATGTTATGGTTTCTGGCATTTATAAAGATTTACCTAAAAATTCTAGTTTTGAGAATCTAAATTATATAGGTGCATGGGAATTGTTAAAGACCAGAGAAAATTATGATCAAAATTTAGGTTGGGGAAACAGATGGTTTAAGCTTTTTGTTCAGGTGGCAGAAGGACAGAATTTCTCAGATGTGTCAAACACTATCAAGGATGTGATGAACCAAAATTACGTTGATAGAAGTGTTGAAAAAAATTACGAACTGTTTCTCTTTCCAATGTCCAAATGGCATTTGTATTCAGATTTTGAAAATGGCGTTAATGTTGGTGGCAGAATTGAATACGTTACTATTTTCGGAATTATTGGTCTCTTTATATTGCTTTTAGCATGTATTAATTACATGAATTTAAGTACCGCTTATGCTATTAAGCGCAGTAAAGAAGTCGGTGTTAGAAAAACGCTAGGCTCATCAAGAGCGCAACTCATACTTCAGTTTTTTATTGAATCTTTAATAGTTATTCTTGTGTCGTTTGTTATTGCGCTTGTAATAGCTAGGTTTTTATTGCCACAGTTTAATACCATCACTTTAAAGGATATTTCAATGCCATTTTATAATCCAGTCTTTTGGTTGATTTGCGTTGCATTAATAATAGTTACAGGTATATGTAGCAGTTTGTATCCATCTTTTTACCTATCAGGTTTTAAACCTGTTCGTGTTTTAAAAGGACTGAATAAAAACAGTAAGTCTTCTATTGGGTTAAGAAAAACACTCATAGTAGTGCAGTTTGCCGTTTCAAGCATACTTATTATAGGAACGCTAACGGTTTTAGGACAGATTAATCATGCCAAGGACAGACCTTTGGGATTCAATAAAGATTTATTGGTAAGTGTTCCCATAAAAACAGCTGAAGTGAGGCAAAGTTTTAAAACTATTAAAAGTGAATTGTTAAACTCTCCTTTTATTGAAAGCGTTACAGCTTCCGATATGAAAATTACTGACGCATACATGACCAATGGCGGTGATTGGGATTGGAAAGATAAAGACCCAAATTTTGTACCTGAGTTTTACACCATACGTGCAACTGACGGATTTGGCGATATGATTAATTGGAATATTTTAAAAGGCAGGGATTTTTCATCAGACTTTGCCAGCGATTCTCTGGCTTTTGTTGTTAATGAAACTGCTGTAAAGTATATGGGACTCGAAAATCCCATTGGTGAGAAAGTACGATGGGGCGATAATGGCACTTTTAGAATTATTGGTGTGGTTCAGGACATGGTAACGCGCTCACCATTTGACCCTAATAGACCCGAATTATACATACTTCATGAGGGGCACTTTTTAAGCTGGGTAAATATTAAACTTGCCTCTGCTCAGCTTCATCAGTAGAAAGCGCACTAGATAACATGCGAAGTGTCTTTAATAAACACGACTCTGGAAATGTATTTGAATATTCCTTTATGGATGCTGAACACGAACGTAAGTTCAGTTCTGTACAGCGTATAGCAAAACTAATTGGTTGGTTTTCATTTGTAGCCATTTTTATCAGTTGCTTAGGTATTTTAGGGCTTTCTACTTATATGGCACTTCAGCGGAAAAAGGAAATAGGTATTCGAAAAGTTTTAGGTGCATCAGTACAAACCATATGGCAGTTGTTATCTAAGCAATTTATCATTTTGGTGCTTATTTCATTTTTAATTGCCATGCCTTTAGGCTATTACTTCTCTAATCAATGGCTTATGAAATACGAATACAGACACAGTTTAGATATCAGTACATTTATATTTGCAGGTTTGGTAACCTTGGGAATAGCCTTATTAACTGTGAGTTTTCAAACCATTAAAGCATCGTTGCAGAATCCTGTAAAATCATTGGGTACGGAATAGAAAAAAATAAAATATAATAAAATTTCAAGTGTCCGATTTTGAACAAAAGATGTATCAAAATCGGACACTTTTTAATTTGAAATAAATTTTAAGATATTGATATTTAGAAGCTTATGATTTTGGCATCATCTTCTATACTACTTCAATAAATCAAAAAAAGAGCAGTTATGTTAATTAATCATATCAAAATATCGTTCAGAAACCTATGGAAGAATAAAACGCTTTCGCTTTTAAACCTTATTGGTTTAAGTATTGGTGTTTCCAGCGTGTTAACACTATTGTTTTCAGTATATGCTTATTATACCGCTGATGATGTGGTAAATAAAAAGGATGAAATTGTTTATTTAAGAACACATTTAAAAGATGGTACTACTTATAGGGAAGTACCTTATCCTTTATTGGATGCAATAGTCAATACATCAACCGAAGTTGAAGCAGGAACACATTTGCACGGTTGGGGAAATATTTGGTTGGAGTCAGGTGAGAAAGATTTTCAAAAACGAACAGACTACGCCGATCCAGAATTTTTCGAAGTATTCGATATACCTTTAAAATATGGAAATTCACAAACAGCTTTAAAAGAAAAGTATTCAATAGTACTCACAGATAAAGTGAGTCAAGAAATATTTGGTGATAGCAATCCAGTGGGTAAAACTTTGATTGGAGCAGACACTTTAAATTTAAAAATAACAGGTGTTTTAAAGCCAATAAGCCCTTATTCTTCATTAAGACTAGGTGTATTACTCCCAAATACCTTATTAAAAGAGAATCCAACGTTCAAAGCCCAGACAACTTGGGGTAATAGTTTTTCTCCAGTGTTTTTAAAGGTAAGACCAGATAGTGATATTGCCAAATTAGAAAAAACCGTAGATAGATTGGTGCAAGAAAATTATACTGATCCTACAGTAATTGCAGAAATGAAAGTTAAACAGTTTGAGGAAATGCGAACAGATGCCATCCCTGTAGTTAACACTATTATCACAAGTTCAATAGTGGCAGCTTTTTTTATCTTACTTATTATTCTGGTTAATCTTTTAAACTTGAATACATCGACAATGCTCGGTCGAACAAAAAGTTTGGCTGTGAGAAAAGTACTTGGAAGCAGTAAAACAAGTCTCATTGTTCAATATTGCGTGGAAAATGCGATTCTTGTATTTGCATCGATTCTACTGTCAATCTTCTTGTTTTTAACCATTAATTTGCCAAGACTTAATAATACTTTTGGTCCTGAATTTGGTCGTATTTCATTTGATGTTTTTAGAGACTATCCTGTAATAATTGGGATCATAGTAATTGGTGCTTTGGCGACGCTGATGGTATCAGTTTTGCCAAGTTTTCGATTTGTAAAAGTACCAGTTTCCTTGGGTATAAAGGGAAAGATAGACCAGCTGAAAAGTAATTTTTTAGTGCGTAATTCGTTCATTATTCTTCAATTTAGTATATCTATTCTTTGTATCAGTATTGCTATAATATTGACCCGGCAAATAGGATACATGAAAAATGCAGATCTTGGTTTTGAGCGTGAAAATATATTGGTTGGAAATATAGACTTAGATTATAAAAATTTGGATGTTGCACAATCAAAATTTAGCGCATTGCTAAATGAGCTTGAGTCCAATCCCTATGTAAAAAGTGTGTCTACAAGTCAGGCCGTACCTTCAGATTATTACCGTAATTATACCACATTTTATGATGCTGAGTTACAAAAGGATGTTAGGATGCGCAGGTCTCACGCCGATGATTCTTATTTTAGGACTTTAGGTGTGCCAATTGTTGAAGGACGTGATTTTGATAGAAATCTCGATAATAATTTTCAAGAAAATTCAGTAATTATTAATGAGGCGGCACTTAAAGCTTTTGGATGGAACTCCATTGAAGGCAAACGACTTAATTTTAAAACTGGTGATGATGAAGGATTCCCTATTGTGGGTGTTGTAAAGGATTTCCATTATCAAGATTTGCAAAATGCTGTTGAACCATTAGTCCATATTTACAGAGATCCTAAAAGTTTGAAGCACCATAGGTTTTTGACGGTAAGTGTTATTGAGGGTCACGAAGTTGAAGTTGAAAATAGCATCGCATCTGCATTTCTAACTATAGATTCTAGAAAAACCTTTACACAATCAAGATTAACCGATAAAGTTAGTGGACAGTATTTGTTGATTGAAGGTATTTTGCAATCCGTTAGTATCACAGCACTTCTGGCAATTTTTATTTCGTGCTTAGGTTTATTTGGCTTGATTTCATTTTCAGCCAAAAGACGAGTAAAAGAAATCGGTATACGCAAAGTTTTGGGTTCTGGTGTAACAAGAATTGTTGTTCTTCTGTCCAAAGATTATCTCGTTTTAGTAGGAATAGCATCTGTGATAGCATTTCCTTTGGCATGGTATGCAATGCGTTCTTGGTTAGACAGTTTTGCTTACAGTATAACCATAAAATGGTGGATGTTTGGCTTGGCAGGACTTATTGCATTTTTAATCACATCCTTTACTTTAGGGCTGCGTGCAATTAGAGCAGCAATGGCAAATCCTGTTCATAGCTTAAAAACAGAATAACAAATCAAAAAACGCATAACAAATGAAAACTTTAGTAAAACTTATAACTATTGCAGTAATAGCATGTAGCAATATATTATTTGCACAAACAAAAAAGAATGTTGAGTCCTTTAATAAGGTAATTATCAGTCCGCATATTGAAACCACTTTTGTACAAGGTGATGAAGAGTCCGTCACCATTTTGGATAGTACTGAACCAGAAGACAAAATTAATATTGAAGTTAGCGGAAAAACACTTCGTGTATATTTAGACGGTGCAAAGGAAGTTACCAAGAACAAAAAGGTAAAGACAAAGCATTACAAAATCAAAAAACCAATTTATAACGGTAAAGTTTTAAGTATTGTGGTCACGTATAAAACACTTGCTGTTTTGTCACTTAGAGGCGAAGAACGTACTCTGGTGAAAGATAAGTTAACCAATAACAGCTTTAAGCTAAGAATTTATGGCGAGTCTGAAATTACATTTAACGAAATAGATTTTGAGGATTTTGATGTTGATGTTTATGGCGAAAGTCAATTGACCATAAAAAAGGGCAAAACAGATCATCAAAGCATTACTGCTTATGGCGAAGGAGTTATAAATATGGTTGATGTAGAAAATAAAATCTCAAAACTCAAAGCCTATGGCGAAGCTGAAATCCGATTAAATTCATCCCAAAAAATTCGATTTACTGCTTATGGCGAAGCTGAATTGTATTACAAAGGTAATGCTGAGGTTACCCAAGGCCTGAGTTTTGGCGATTCAAGAGTGACAAGAATATAAATTTTAAAACTGAAAAACCAAATCCGTCAATTCGAGTGATTTTCGATATGAAATGGCGAAAATTGTATCGATAATAGGTATGTAAATATTGAAGCAATTGAAAGATCAACGGTATTAAACAAAAACAAAAATGGACAGACTTTTAAGCATAAACGAAGCATCAAGAACCGTAAATTCGGGAAGCAATCGTATTAATATTTTAGACAACATAAATCTTCAGGTAAACGAAGGCGAATTCATTTCGCTCATGGGACCATCGGGTTCAGGGAAATCCACATTATTGAATTGTATTGGAATGCTCGATACATTTACCGATGGCGGTTATACCTTTTTGGGGCAACCAGTACACAGTATGAAGGAAAAACAACGTTCAAAACTCTACAAAGAATACATTGGTTTTGTCTTTCAAGCCTATCACCTCATTGACGAATTAAATGTTTGGGAAAATATTGAAACGCCCTTGTTGTACAAATCCATAAAATCTTCAGAACGAAAAGGTCTAGTAGCAGATATGCTGGATCGCTTTAATATTGTTGGAAAAAAAGACCTGTTTCCGCAACAGTTAAGTGGTGGACAGCAACAGTTGGTTAGTATTGCGCGCGCATTGATTGGTAAACCCAAATTGATACTTGCCGATGAACCTACGGGCAATTTAAATTCAAAACAAAGCGACGAAATCATGGAGCTTTTTTCAGAATTAAATAAAGAAGGTGTTACCATTATCCAAGCCACACATTCCGAAAAAAATGCCAGCTATGGCTCGCGAATTGTAAATCTTTTAGATGGTAGAATTGTCTGATATATTCTTAATGCACAAATATAAATATGAAGGAGGCTGTCTCAAAACTTCAAATTTTAGTCTTATGTCACATTGAGCGCAGTCGAAATGTATTGATTATGAATTATATAAGATTCTTCGACTGCGCTCAGAATGACATTAAAATAGGTTTTGAGACAGCTTCTTTTTTATTTTTACAACATGAACGATAACCTCAAAAACGAATTTTTTGGCATTGGTATTCAAAATGGTAAAACACCCGAAAATTTAGGCGTGCTTTGGCGTTCTGCTCAAAATTTAGGCGCCAGTTTTATTTTCACTATTGGTAACCGATACGCCAAGCAAGCTTCGGATACGCATAATGCGGTAAAGTCAATGCCCTATTTTCACTACGAAACTTTTGATGAGTTTTTCAATAATTTGCCAAAAGGTGCACGTATTGTTGGTGTAGAATTAACCAATTCTGCCCAAGATTTAGAAACCTTTCATCATCCGAGACGTTGTGTGTATTTACTTGGTGCAGAAGATCACGGTTTGTCTAAACAGGCCATTGAAAAAAGTCATTTTTTAGTAAAGTTCAAGTCACAATTAAGCTTAAATGTGTCCGTCGCAGGAAGTATTGTAATGTATGATAGGCAATTAAACAAACCAAGGTCGTAACTTTGCATCAAATTTAAATTATGCACAAAGCAGGTTTTGTAAATATTATTGGAAACCCAAACGTTGGGAAATCCACCTTAATGAATGCCTTTGTTGGCGAAAAGCTATCCATTATCACCTCAAAAGCACAAACCACACGACATCGTATTTTGGGTATTGTTAATGGCGAAGATTTTCAGGTCATCCTCAGTGATACGCCCGGAATTATTAAACCAGCATACCAACTGCAAGAGTCCATGATGGATTTTGTGAAATCAGCCTTTGAAGATGCCGATGTGTTGATTTACATGGTAGAAATAGGTGAGAAGGCATTAAAAGATGAAGCCTTTTTCAATAAAATAACCAATTCAAAAATTCCAGTTTTATTATTTCTTAATAAAATAGATAATTCCACACAAGACCAACTTGAAGCTCAAGCCGAGCTTTGGCAAAGTAAAGTGCCCAATGCGGAGTTTTATCCAATTTCTGCATTAAACGGATTTAACGTTAAAAATGTCTTTGACAGAATTGTAGAGTTATTACCAGAGTCGCCACCATTTTATCCTAAAGATCAACTTACCGATAAACCTGAACGTTTTTTTGTAAACGAAGCCATCCGCGAAAAGATACTACTGCACTACAAAAAAGAAATACCGTATGCTGTTGAGGTCGATACCGAAGAGTTTTTTGAAGAAGAAAACATCATCCGCATCCGATCAGTTATTATGGTTGAGCGCGACACCCAAAAAGGAATCATCATTGGGCACAAAGGAAATGCTTTAAAACGTGTAGGTATGGAAGCACGCAAGGATTTAGAAAAATTCTTTGGAAAACAAATCCATATTGAGCTTTATGTCAAAGTGAATAAAAACTGGCGTAGCAACCAAAACCAGTTAAAACGTTTTGGGTATAATCAAGGTTAAAAATCTAATTTTTAGTGAAATACATGTTTTCCATCTCCTTTTTTCACATACTTTTAGTTCAATAACTTATAATTTCGTTGACCTGTTTTTTAGCATGGTTGAGCTGGTCTTATATTTGTTGTCCAAAAAAAATGCAATGAGAATATTAATATATTTTTTATTGTTTCTTTCGCTTTTCCATGCAAAAGGTCAAGTAGGAATAGGGACAACAACTCCTGATAATTCTTCAATATTAGATATTACCAGTTCTGAATCAGGTGTCTTGATTCCAAGGATGACAACATCACAAAGAGACAATATAACAAGCCCTGCTGATGGTCTTTTAATTTACAATACTGAAAGCAATACATTTCAGTATTATGATAATGGGCAATGGTTTGAGCTTATATCCAATCCAAACTGTGCATTTACGGCAACTCCCAATTTCTTTACTTATACAATGGAAAAAGGGGATTCTCAAACTATTTCTATAAATTTACAAACTGCTGCTGGAGCACCCGGAGCAATATCTACAACTTTGTTTTCCGCAACAGCAGGTTTTGATGTTACCCTTAATTCAGTAACAAATAATAATACCGCGCCACCGATATCACAAGATATTACCTTTACATTAGAAACAACAAGTACCGCTAATATAAATGACGTTGGAGAAGTCGTATTTAGACTTGAAGCCACCTGTGGACTTGTTATTTTTGTAACAGTACAAATAACTGTAAATGGTTGTGATTTTACAGTGTCGCCCGATAAATTGGCACAAACTGTTACACGTCCTTCAACAGGAAATACATCTCAACTAGAATTCTCATTTGATGTTACTCAAAATGGAACTTCACCTGGAACAATCACCGCCTCATCAAATGATATAGCAGGTATAAATGAAGTTTTTATCAATAATGGATGTTCATATTCTTGCCAAGTTGAATTTAATCTTGAAATTGATGATACAGTTACAGCCGGTACATATACTTATACCCTGGATTTTACATCAAGTTGTGGAACAGTGAGTACTCAAAGCGTTACGGTAGTTGTAGAGTCAAATCCAAGGGACTGTAGCCAGATACTTTCAGAAGACGGTTCTGCGGCTAGTGGTGTATATACTATTGATGTTGATGGAGATTTTGGTGCATTATCGCCAATGGATTGCTATTGTGATATGACCACAGATGGTGGTGGATGGACACTTGTTTTAAATTACAACCATCTTTCAAATACTAACTCTGCAGAGCAACCTAGGTCAGCTAATCTACCATTATTAGGAAGCAACGCTTTGGGTGTAGATGAGTCTGGAACTAATTTCTGGGGTCATGCTAGTACTGCCCTTTTAGCCAACTTTGAAATTGATGATGTTAGGTTTTATGGGCAAACATCTGGTCATGCTAGAATTTTACATTTTAGAATTCAACAACAAGAATTAATAGATTATTTCCAAACAGGAAATGGAGGCGTTGATTTAACTGATCTAACAAACAATCATATTCAGTTGGCAGGCCATACGGCAGATCTTCCTTTTGTTGCCAATGCTAGAAACACTAATCAAGGTGATAATGCAATGCTAAATCGCCCGTTTTTTAGGAACAATAATCCAGCAAGAGATTGGAGAATAAGTATGGGAAATGACTGGGAAATGGACGACAACCAGGATAACGATGACAACAACACCATTCACCAAGTATGGATAAGACGTAATTAATTTGGTTTTAAGTTTTTGTTTCTCGTAAAGTATCGCGCATAAAAGCATGTAGTTTATACATTTCTGGAGTGCCCTTAGACTTCCCCATGCGACCCACAAAATATAAGGTAAACCAAACTACAACCATCAAAAGCGTCAAAAACAGTTGTATAGCGTAAGACTTATCTAAAGTAATATTTGTATAAGCCCAAATGGCCATGGCAATAAAAAGTCCGGCAACAACAAAGTGCAAAAACATAAACATGGTCCAAATGGTTGGGTTTGGCCCAAACAAGCCATAAACTGTTGAACTGTTTTCGCCATTTTCATTAATCTCTAAATGCAATTGTGGCGACCAATAATGCTGTTCTGTTTTAGGAAAACGAATAAAAACGTGGTCGTCAATACGGGTAACAACAAAGTCAGTTTGTGTTTCTTTTTGCTGTTCAAATCCTTTTAAAAGGGTTTCGTTAGTTGCCTCTACTTCAAACTTAAACCGCGGACGTAAAACAATGTCATTACTAAGTTCCATAGTATCAAGTTACATATTTTTTTTAAGTTCAAAAGTATTTATGAATGTATTGTCTTTTCTGTATTTTGAACATAACTATTACTTCGTCAACAATTTACACTACCTTTGCGCTCGCTTACAGGATATGTAACGCAGATTAAATTCTTTCTTATGAGTAATATTGTGGCCATAGTTGGCCGTCCAAACGTAGGTAAATCCACTTTTTTTAATCGTTTAATTCAACGTCGCGAAGCCATTGTAGATGCTGTAAGTGGCGTAACACGAGACCGACATTATGGCAAAAGTGATTGGAACGGCAAAGAGTTTTCACTCATTGATACTGGTGGTTATGTTGTTGGTAGTGATGATATCTTTGAAGCTGAAATTGATAAACAAGTAGAATTAGCCATTGAAGAAGCCGATGCCATTATTTTTATGGTCGATGTCGAAACTGGCGTAACTGGTATGGATGAAGATGTGGCAAACTTGCTCCGTAAAGTAGACAAGCCCGTTTTTTTGGTAGTTAATAAGGTAGATAATAACAAACGTGCTGAAGATGCTGTTGAATTCTATGCGCTTGGTTTGGGTGATTATTTTACCATTGCAAGTATTAATGGTAGTGGTACTGGCGATTTGTTAGATGCCGTTGTGAAAGCCTTGCCGGAAAAAGAGGAAGACAAAGAAGAAGAAACCTTACCGCGTTTCGCCGTAGTTGGGCGTCCAAATGCCGGAAAATCATCATTCATCAACGCTTTAATTGGCGAAGAAAGATATATAGTTACTGATATTGCTGGTACCACACGCGACTCCATAGATACCAAATACAATCGTTTTGGATTTGAATTTAATTTGGTAGACACCGCTGGAATTCGACGTAAATCTAAAGTGAAAGAAGATTTAGAATTTTATTCCGTAATGCGTAGTGTAAGAGCTATTGAACACTCTGATGTTTGTCTTTTGGTTTTGGATGCTACACGTGGTTTTGATGGGCAAGTTCAAAACATATTTTGGTTGGCTGAGCGCAACCGAAAAGGCATTGTTATTTTGGTGAATAAATGGGATTTGGTTGAAAAAGAAACCAAAACCGCAAGACAATTTGAAGCGCTTATATGCAAGCAAATAGAACCATTTACCGATGTGCCCATTGTATTTATTTCGGTATTAAACAAACAACGTATTTATAAAGCCATTGAAACTGCAGTTGAAGTCTATAAAAATCGAAGCAAGCGCGTTAAAACAAGCGTTTTAAATGAGGTTTTGTTACCTATAATAGAAAACAATCCGCCACCAGCATACAAAGGCAAATATGTAAAAATTAAATACATTATGCAGTTGCCTACGCCACAACCTCAGTTTGCTTTTTTCTGTAATTTGCCACAATACGTAAAAGAACCCTACAAACGATTTTTAGAAAATAAATTGCGGGACCATTTCAATTTTCACGGTGTGCCAGTCAGTGTTTATATGCGTAAAAAGTAGTATTTTTACAAGGCTATGAAAAGGTTCAAAATTTATATTTTGCTTTGCCTTGTTACATTATTTCCTAAAGTAATCACAGGGCAGAATGCGCCGCCAGAAATAGTTGCTGTTGGTAGTCAGGAGTATTGTTCTGGTACTACTGTTCCAATAGCAACATCTGTCAGTATTTCAGATCCTGATATGGGTGATACTACATTGAATACGGTAGTTATTCAAATATCAGAAGGCTATCTTTCAGGTCAAGATATTTTAAGCATTACAAGTCCACAACCAAATATTTCCGCAAGTTGGTTACCAGCACAAGGCCAGCTTGTTTTAGAAGGTCCAGCAACGTTTTCAGAATTTGAAGATGCTATCTTAGACGTTGTATTTTCTACAACACAAATAAATTTCTTTTCAGATAGGTCTTTTTCTATAAATCTTGGTAACGCTAATTTTTTACCTTCAACAGGGCATTATTATTTTTATGTCGCGGATGTTGGTATAAGTTGGCCTAACGCAAGAGATGCCGCAGCGATACAGACCTTTTTTGGCCTACAAGGCTATTTGGCAACGCTAACTACTGCTGAAGAAGCACAATTAGCAGGTGAGCAAAGTTCTGGTACAGGTTGGATAGGTGCTTCCGATGAGGCAAATGAAGGAACTTGGTTATGGGTAACTGGACCAGAAGCCGGCACACCATTTTGGCAAGGTCAAGTTTCAGGAACGCCGATTAATGGTGAATTTTCTTTTTGGAATAATGGTGAACCAAACAATTTAGGCGATGAGGATTATGCACATATAACCGATCCGAGTATTGGTCTGCTTGGCTCTTGGAATGATCTGGAACCTAATGGAAATCCGGATCCTTCAAATCCATTTCATCCGCAAGGTTATATTGTGGAGTTTGGTGGATTACCTGGAGATCCAACAATAAATTTGTCGGCCAGTACCACAATTACGATGCCTCAATCTATGGCTCAAGATCAAGCTATTTGTGAAGGTGAGCAAGCAACCTTAACAGTTACAACAAATACAGATGAAGTGCTATGGTACGAAACCCAAACCTCAACAACCGTTTTAAATACGGGTGATACATATACAATTAGCCCTATAACTACTACCACTTACTGGGTAAATGCAAGATTCGCGGGATGTACAACGGATAACAGAATTCCAATTACAGTATCTGTAAACCCTTTGCCTGTTACGAATGATATTAGTATTGAACAATGTAATGATGTGAGTTCACCAGATGGTATATCGGTATTTAGATTAAACAATTTTATCCAACAGATTACCAATGGCGCTACTGGTGTTATAGTGACTTTTTTTGAAGACAACGCCTTGACACAACAAATCGATCCGAATAATTATACGAATTTAAGTAATGGGCAAATAATTTACGCTAGAGTTTTAAATCCTAACACATCTTGCGAGCAGGTTGCTGAGGTGACTTTAAATGTCTCTCAATTTTCTGACGAAAGCTTTTCTTTAGAAGTATGTGATGATGATAATGAAGATGGTTTTACTGAGTTTATGCTTAACCAGTTAGATGCAGATGTACTAATCGGTTTTCCAAGTACATCACAAACCGCCTTTTACCAATCTTTTGAAGATGCATTGTTTGGTCAAAACCAATTGGCATCAAATTACACCAATCAAGTTGTAAATTCTGAAACTATTTTTGTTAAGGTTACAGATGGTAATAACTGTTTAGGTATATTTGAAGTTTTACTAGTTGTCAATCCTTTACCTCAATTAGAAGATGATGAGACATTCATTTACTGCCTTAACACGTTTCCAGCTACCATCACACTTAGTGGTGGTATTATAAATGATATTCCAAACAACTATTATTACAATTGGTTAGAAACCGATGAGACCACTATTGAAATTCAAGTAAATGAACCCGGTACTTTTACAGTTGAAGTCACCGAAGTTGATGGCTGTACAAACACACGGGTAATTACAGTATTACCTTCAAATACGGCAACAGTGGCATCAATTGATATTTTTGATGCTTCAGAAAATAATACAATAACTGTAAATTTAACACCTGATAGTGTTGGCGATTACGAGTATGCCCTGGATTTTGAAAACGGACCATATCAAGATTCCAATACTTTTGAAAATGTATTACCCGGAATAAGAACGGTTTACATCCGCGATAAAAATGGTTGTGGTATCGTGCAACAAGAATTTGCAGTCATTGGTTTCCCGAAGTTTTTTACACCAAACGGAGATGGTCAAAACGATTTTTGGAGCATTAAAGGATTTGATGAAGAATTTTTAAATAACGCAACTGTTCAGATATTTAACAGGCACGGAAAGCTTTTGACGGAACTATCAGCGTCTACCCGTTTTTGGGATGGCATGTACAATGGTAATCTAATGCCTACAGATGATTATTGGTTTACGGTTATATTACAAGACGGACGAAGCTTTTCCAAACATTTTACCTTAAAAAGGTAACTGATTATATTTAACCAACAGCCAACAGCCAAAAACTACCAACCACCAGAAGCACCACCGCCACCAAAACCACCGCCGCCAAAGCCACCGCCGAAACCGCCACCACCAAAACCACCGCTTGATGAGCCACCACCAAAGCCACCAAAGCCACCAGACGAGCGTCTATAACTACCACGTCCCATATTGCTCAATATTATAGCCTCAAGAATGCTTGTGCCGTCAGATCTGTTACCGCGATTGCCACCATTGCCTTTACCTTTTGAAATAGCAATTATGATGATAATGAAGAATAGAAGTAGCACAAAAAAGACCGCTACGGGAAATTCGCTATTAGATTGCCGATTGCCCTTATATTCACCATTTAGGACTTCAAAAATAGCATCAGCACCACGATTAAGACCGCCATAGTAATCATTGCTCTTAAAATAAGGTATGATATCGCGTTCAATAATCCGTTTACTTAGTGCATCGGTCAATAAATACTCTATGCCATAGCCTGTATTTATCGCAATTCTTCTATCGTTTTTGGCTAAAAGAATTAATATGCCATTGTCTTTTTCTTCAGAGCCACCCATTCCCCATTTTTGTCCCCATTGGGCTCCAAGATAATTGATGTTTTCTCCATTGGTTGAAGCTATTGTTATAACAACTATTTGAGTTGATGTTGTATCTGAATAACGAATGAGTTTTCGTTCTAGAGTAGATTTTTCAGTTGGCGACAATAAGTTGATGTAGTCATAAACACTGGTTTGAAAACTAGGTTTGTCGGGAATGTCAAATTGCGCATTTACCATTTGGCAAAAAATGACTCCAAACACAAAAAGCAATGCCTTCAAACTATAGCTTTTTAGTGACTGCAAACTGTTTACTATAAACTGGCCACTGAAACTCATCCTTTAGATATTGTATTATCCAACTCATCCTTATCGCCATATTGCCAAGGGAAATGTTTGCTCAATTCTTCTCCAGCTTTTTGTATTCCGGCTATTAATCCAAGAGAAAACTTACCATCTTTAAAGTGCGATGCCATAATATCTCTTGTGGAGTTCCAAAAATCTTCACCAACAATGGCGTTAATGCCTTTGTCTCCGTAGATTACAAATTCTCGTTTGTCAACCGCCACATAAATGAGTACACCGTTTTGCGCTTTGGTATTGTCCATTTTTAGATAGTGAAAAACTTCCAAGGCGTGCTCAAAGGTGTCCATGTCACAATTTTGTTCTATGTGTACACGTATCTCACCCGAGGTTTTTTGTTCGGCATGCCTTATAGCTTCAACAATTGCTTCTTCTTCAGAAGCCGAAAGAAAATTTTCTAAAGTGGACATTAATAGCGTTTAATTAAAATCGAATTCCACATCAGGTGCATTTTCTGCTCCTGCTTCAGCTTCAAAATATGCTTTTTTATCAAAGCCTGCTATTTTAGCAACAAAGCTTCTAGGAAAAGCTCTTATGTAACTGTTATATGGTTTTACAGCTTCATTAAATCTATCTCTGGCAACATTAATTCGGTTTTCAGTACCTTCTAGTTGGCTTTGTAATTCTAGGAAATTCTGGTTTGCTTTCAGTTCAGGATAACGTTCAACTGTGACCAAAAGACTTTTTAAAGCTCCAGCCAAACCACCTTGAACTTTGTTGAACTGCGCTAATTGCTCGGGTGTAATATTGGTTGGGTCTATATTAATTGAAGTTGCTTTTGCCCTAGCATTAATTACGGCTTCGAGTGTCCCTTTTTCAAAATCGGCAGCACCTTGAACGGTTTTTACCAAATTCCCGATGAGGTCATTTCGTCTTTGATAACTACTTTCAACTTTTGCCCAAGCTTCGCTGATATTTTCATCCAATTCTACGGCTTTATTGTTAATTCCAACGCCCCAAAAAAGCAGTATGGCAATTATAATGCCTGATATAATCCATTTTTTCATATTGATTGTGTTTTAAAGTTGTGATTTTATTTTTATGAGTTGTGATTTTATTTTTTCCAATTTGGTAATAATTTCAAAATTACTCAAAGATTGTTTTTTTTCTTCCTTTATATGAATTTTTGCGCCTTCCAATGTAAATCCGCGTTCCTTGACCAAGTGGTAAATAAACTTTAGGTTTTTAATGTCTTCTGGAGTGAATTTTCTGTTGCCTTTGGCGTTTTTTTTTGGTTTTATAATATCGAATTCCTTTTCCCAAAACCGTATCAGCGATGTATTGACATTAAAAGCCTTGGCAACCTCGCCTATACCGTAATATCGTTTTTCGGGTAAATCTATGTGCATGTTAATCTAAAGATTGATTTTCCAGCGAAGCTTTTTCCAGTAGGTCGTTAAATTCTTCCGCAGATAAATTACCGTAATAAAAGTTTATAGGGTTGATGCGCTCGCCATCTTTGTGTACTTCGTAATGTAAATGTGGTGCCTCAGAACGGCCAGTACTACCCACATAACCAATGAGATCTCCACGTTTCACACGTTGGTTGACACGGACGTTATAACCGTATAAATGTGCGTAAAGTGAAAGATAGCCATAACCATGGTCAATCCTTATGTGCTTCCCAAAACCTGATGCGCTGTTGTCCGCACGGACAACAACACCATCTCCTGAAGCATAAACTGGCGTGCCTCTTGGTGCTGTAAAATCCATACCGTAATGAAACTTCCTTGCTTTTGTAAAAGGATCTGTTCTGTATCCAAAACCAGATGCCATTCGTGTAAGATCTTCATTGTTAACAGGTTGTATGGCTGGTATGGCTGAAAGGAATTTCTCCTTGTCCTTGGCTAATATGGCAATTTCGTCAAGGGATTTGGATTGTACCACCAATGCTTTTTCAAGTATATCCAAGCGCTTATTGCTTTCTGCTATTAATTGCGAGTTATCAAAACCTTCAAATTTTTTATAGCGGTTCACACCGCCAAATCCGGCACGACGTTGTTCAATAGGAATTGGGTTTGCTTCAAAATACAAGCGATAAATGGCATTGTCACGTTCTTCAATATTTTCCAAAACCACTATGGCATTGTCCATACGTTTATTTAGTAGCTGATATTGCAATTGTAAATTTTCGAGTTCTCTTGCCAACTCACGTTCCTTAGGCGATTCAATAAAATGACCTGCTATAGCTACAAACAGAAATCCAAATAAGGCAGATGCTATTAAAAACATTAGCACGTAAGAAATTTTAGTGCGTGGCTTTCGCTTTATTTCACGGTAAGATAAGGTTTCAGGATCGTAATAGTATTTTACTTTAGCCATGTCTTAAATTGTTCTATTTTTGTGCAAATTTTAGAACGAATAACAAACCTAATAAATTATAAAACGCCAATATTTCATTTTAGCATTTTATTAGGTTTACACTTACTTCTTTAGATTTAAAAAATAGTGAGTAAATATATAAATTGTTTTGCACTTAAAGTAATTTAGTAATACAAGCACTTTTAACTGTTGATTATGAAGTCACAAGACGTCCGAAATATATTTTTAGAATTCTTTAAAAAGAAACAGCATCTTATTGTGCCTTCCGCACCAATGGTTGTAAAAAACGATCCAACCTTAATGTTTGTCAATTCTGGAATGGCACCGTTTAAAGAATACTTTTTAGGTAACGCTAAGCCGAAAAGTAATCGCATTGCAGACTCACAAAAATGTTTGCGTGTGTCTGGTAAGCATAACGATTTAGAAGAAGTTGGTTACGACACCTATCACCATACGTTGTTTGAAATGTTAGGCAATTGGAGTTTTGGCGATTATTTTAAAGAAGAAGCCATAGCTTGGGCTTGGGAATTGCTTACGGAAAAATTCAAACTCAATAAAAATCAATTATATGTCACTGTTTTTGAAGGTAGCAACGATGCCGATAACTTAAAAATGGATACCGAAGCTTATGATATTTGGAAAAAATATATAGCTAAAGATCGCATTTTAAAAGGCAACAAAAAAGACAATTTCTGGGAAATGGGCGAGCAAGGTCCATGTGGTCCATGTAGCGAAATTCATGTAGATATTCGTTCTGAAAAAGAGCGTCAAAATGTTGATGGTAAAACTTTGGTAAATATGGACCATCCGCAAGTTGTTGAAATCTGGAACTTGGTATTTATGCAGTACAACCGCAAAGCCAATGGAACACTCGAAAATTTACCCAACAAACATATTGATACCGGAATGGGTTTTGAACGCTTGTGCATGGCGTTACAAGGTGTTACCTCAAACTATGACACCGATGTTTTTACACCTTTAATTCGTGAGATTGAAACCATAACCAATTCCAATTACGGTAATGACGAAAAAGTAGATGTTGCCATACGCGTTGTTGCCGATCATGTGCGTGCCGTGGCGTTTTCAATTGCCGATGGTCAATTGCCAAGCAACAATGGCGCTGGTTATGTGATAAGGCGAATTTTGCGCCGTGCTATTCGTTATGGTTTTACATTTTTAAATCAAAAAGACCCTTTTATATTCAAACTTGTGGCAACATTGAGCCATCAAATGGGCAAGGCATTTCCAGAGATACAAGCGCAAGAACGCTTGGTGGAAAATGTTATAAAGGAAGAAGAACAATCGTTTTTGCGAACTTTGGACCAAGGTTTATTACTGTTGGATAAGGTAATTTCGGAAACAAAATCAAACACTATAAGTGGCGAAAAAGCCTTCGAATTGTATGATACGTATGGTTTTCCGTTAGATTTAACTCAGCTCATTGCTCGCGAAAAAAACTATACCATTGATGAAGACGGTTTTAATACCGAAATGCAAAAACAGAAGGATCGTTCGCGTTCGGCTTCGGAATCCGAAACATCAGATTGGGTAGTTTTGGATGATACAACTAACGAAGAGTTTATTGGTTATGACACCTTAACAGCCGATGTTAAGTTGACGCGCTACCGAAAAGTAACCTCAAAAAAAGATGGCGAGCAGTACCAATTAGTATTCAATCAAACACCGTTTTATCCTGAAGGTGGCGGACAAGTAGGCGATAAAGGTGCTATTGAAGCACCTAATGGCGATGCTATTTATGTACTGGATACCAAAAAGGAAAACAACGTAATTATTCATATTACTAAAAACCTACCAAAGCACATTGAGCAAACCTTTAAAGCCAAAGTTAGTGATGAACATCGCAGATTGTCGGCAAGCAATCACACGGCAACACACTTGTTGCACCAAGCCTTGCGAACTATTTTAGGAACACATGTTGAGCAAAAAGGTTCATTGGTAAGACCGCAGAATTTACGTTTCGATTTTTCGCATTTTTCCAAAGTCAGTGCAGAACAATTACAAGAAATTGAAGATTTTGTAAATGCACGCATTAATGAAAATTTAACGTTAGAAGAACAACGAAATATACCCATGCAAAAAGCCTTAGATGAAGGCGCTATTGCGTTGTTTGGCGAAAAATATGGCGATAGTGTTCGTGCAATTCGTTTTGGGCAATCTATGGAGTTGTGTGGCGGAACGCACGTAAAACAAACTGGCGATATTTGGTATTTTAAAATTAAGTCTGAAAGTGCAATAGCATCAGGAATTCGCCGTATTGAAGCCATTACCAATATGGCAGTTGGCGAGTATTTTGAAACTGTTGAAAAGCAGTTTGAAGCCGTAAAAAAGATTCTGAAAAATGCTAACGAACCTGTTAAGGCCGTGCAAAGTCTTCAGGATGAAAATGTAAGTTTAAAAAAGCAAGTTGAAGCCTTATTAAAAGATAAAGCGAAAAATCTTAAAACCGAATTAAAAAGAGAAATCACGGAAGTTAATGGTATTCAATTTTTAGCCAAGCAAATAGACTTGGATACTTCTGGAATTAAAGATTTATGTTTTGAGCTTGGTAGCCAATATGACAATTTATTTCTACTTTTTGGTGCTGAAACTAATGGCAAAGCAACCTTATCGTGTTATATATCTAAAGAATTGGTGGCTTCCAAAAATTTGAATGCTGGACAAATTGTACGCGAACTGGGAAAACATATCCAAGGTGGTGGCGGTGGACAACCGTTTTTCGCAACCGCTGGTGGAAAACATCCTGCGGGAATTAAGGATGCTTTGGAGGCAGTGAAAAGTTACTTAGTGTAATTAATTGTCATCCTGAATTTATTTCAGGATCTATTTTAAGGATGAATCTTCAAACCAAAATACCTTTAACTAAAGCATCTCATAATCAAATAGATTATCATTCAAAAGTGCTTTTGTTGGGGTCATGCTTTTCTGAAAATATTGGTGCTAAATTCGACTATTTCAAATTTCAAAACCTAGTAAATCCATTTGGGATTCTGTTTCATCCTTTAGCTATTGAATCTTTCATTACAAACCCCATTAATGAGAAAGAATACACTGAAAAAGATTTATTCTTTCATACCGAACAATGGCATTGTTTTGAGGCGCATTCAAAATTATCTAATAGCAATAAAGACGAATTAATTCAGAATTTAAATACGCAAATTCAAATTACAAACTCGTTTTTAAAAGACGCTACGCATATCATTATCACATTAGGAACGGCTTGGGTGTATCGACATATTGAAACTGATACTTTTGTAGCAAATTGCCATAAAGTGCCACAGAAAAAATTTCAGAAAACACTTTTATCGGTTGACACTATTTTAGAGTCTATTGATGCTATTTTGAGCTTGATAATATCTGTAAATCCGAAGGCATCAATTATTTTTACCGTATCGCCAGTACGACATTTAAAAGATGGTTTTGTTGAAAATACACAAAGTAAAGCGCATTTAATTTCATCGATACATAGTGTATTGTCACTTCGAGCCGAATCGATAAGTCTTAACTATTTTCCTTCGTATGAAATTATGATGGATGAGCTGAGAGATTACCGTTTTTATAATGCAGATATGCTTCATCCAAACACAATTGCTATTGATTACATTTGGGATAAGTTCAAAAAAGTTTGGATTGATGAAGCTTCGGAACCAACCATGAAAACAGTTGATACTATCCAAAAAGGATTGGCGCACAAACCGTTTAATCCGCAAAGTGATGCACACAAAGCATTTATGTCAAAATTGGATGACAGTATTAAAAATATTAAGGAAAAGTACAGTCACATCTCTTTTTAACAATTATCTAATAGGTCGTTTTAAGCGTTCTTTAACTATTTCAAAGCTTTTTTTACTACTGCGTTCCCAACGATAGATGTTATGTTTCTTATTTGTCTTTACTTTGTTTTGGGTTTTTTGTTTCAAAGTAGCCCATTTAAATCGTCTCAAATATATAAGTGATGTGTATTTAAATTCTGTATCAATTGTTTCAAGAGCATTTAAAACACTAATTGAAACATTGAACACTTTGTCATTAACAGATTTGACTAAAATTGGTAATGACATTTTTGAGCCTATTTGCTCTAAGGTTTTAGCAACTTTTGCTCTTATTTGATAATTTCCATGTTTTAGCGCCCAATGTAATTTTTTTAAATCATTTCTTTTTGACCACAACAGAATATGTGTCTCATTAATGGGCAATACTTTAGATTTCATTAAAAAAAATGTTATTGAATTTATCATGTCAAAATGGACTGTATATCATATGTATCTAATTCAGCTATTTTGTTACGGTGTATTCACTTCGTAAAAGTTTAAATTATTCCCTTAATTTTAAGCATGCTTAAAAGTGTATTCGTACCAAATCAAACTAACCTTTACGCATGGACAAATATTTTGCTACTAATAGTATTAGTTGCTATTGGTAAAATTGATGCTTCAACCATACTTTTTGGGTATTTTTTAGAATCGATTATCATTGGTGTTTTTAACGCTGTTAAAATGTATCGTTGTAATTCCACTGGCGATAACACCAAAAACAAACTGTTTTTAATTGGTTTTTTTCTGTTTCATTATGGTTTTTTTATAGCTGTACAATCCATTTTTCTGTTTGCTATTTTTGGTATTTCTGATAACAGTTTAATAAAAGAACCTTTCAATTTAATAACAAATTATAAAACCGTTTTAGCTTTGGAAGGCATGAATATTATGCTATTGGTTTTGGCAGTTGGTCAAGTTTTTAAGTATTATTTTGATTTTATTGTTCCTAAAAAATACGAGCAGTTTACAACAAGTGAAATAATGTTTAAACCTTACGCGCGTATTTTTATTCAGCAGTTTGTGGTTATTATTGGTGGGTTTTTTATCATATTTTCGGTTGCGCCAATACTAACAGCAATTTTATTAATACTTATAAGAAGCTTAATAGATTTTTTCTTTGTTGCTATTAGGGAAAACAGTGTTTTGTTAGACCGAATTGTGGATAAAATGTATGACGGAAAAACCCCAAAAGAAGATTTGAAAAAACAACTTTTACTATTTTCAGAATAACCTTATTTTAGTTTTACACTATCTGGAACCAAAACGGAAAAATCGCCATTATTTCTAATAACATCGCGCACAATAGATGATGAAATATACGACGTGTTTGATGCGGTTAACAAAAACACGGTTTCAATTTTTGATAATTTTCTATTGGTGTGAGCAATGGCTTTTTCAAATTCAAAATCTGCTGGATTGCGCAGACCACGCAATATAAACTTTGCATCGACTTCTTTACAATAATCAACCGTTAAGCCTTTGTAAGTAGTAACTTTTACTTTTGGTTCATTAGCGAAAGATTGTTCAATAAACCTTTTACGTTCATCCAAAGAAAACATATATTTTTTTTCGGCATTTATACCAATGGCAACAATAACTTCATCAAAGAGTTTTATACCACGTTTAATAATATCGTAATGACCGAGTGTTATCGGGTCAAAAGAACCTGGAAATATGGCGCGTTTCATTTGTTGTTGTATGGGTTAGTTATTGCTTTTCAAAGATAAATAATTAATCACGGTCAATTTGATAAATGACTTCATCTTTGTATAAGCCTTGAACCTCTTGTAATGTATAACCTTCCTTATTTTCCGAGTTATAATTTTTTGAAATATCAATATCGCTTATTCCAGTGCGTTTGTTGGTTTCATAGTCGTTAAACACCACATAAATACTGTCGCCAACAACACTAACTACTTTTGCTGTTGTGTAATAGTTAGAACTACTTCCTTCCGTTCGGTATATGTCACCAACTTGAGGCTTGGCAATGTATGTGGCTTCATTTTCTTTGTCTTTCATACTTGAATAGGAGATCCAAACAATAAGAGCGAATATTATTCCTAATCCGGCAAAATGTTGAAAAGGTATGCCTCTGTGCTTTTCTTCAAGTTCGAACTTGTCTTGGATACGTTTGGGGAGCTCTTTTAGTTTAAATGTCTTTTTGCAATGGTCACATTCTAATACAGTGGTTTTACCTAATGGGATTATGGGTATCCAATAAATATAGAAGTATTTTCCAAATACACTGTAGGTAAATGATGTTGTGGTGCCACATGCTGGGCATGTGACGTTTTTTAGTTTTCCGTCTTTAAGTCTTGATGCATTGGTTCCGTAGAATATCATTGATAGATAAAATTAATGATTAGTTAATGTTTAAATATAGCTATTTTCTTAAAGCTTCTTCAATAGTATTTTCTAACAATTCTTCGAGCGAAATTCCAGCTTCATTGGCCTGTTGCGGTAAAATACTTTCTTTGGTTAAACCTGGTACAGTGTTCATTTCTAGAAAATAAGGTTCATCATTTTTAAAGATAAATTCACTACGGCTAAAGCCTTTCATTTTTAAAATTTCATATATGCGCTTGGCTTCGTGGCGCACTTTTTCCGCAAGCACTTCATTTAATCGCGCAGGTGTAATTTCTTGCGATTTGCCTTCGTACTTGGCTTGGTAATCAAAAAAATCATTTTCAGAAACTATTTCAGTAATAGGTAAAACTTTTGTTTCGCGCTTAAATGAAATAACACCTACGGAAACTTCAACACCATCTAAAAATTCCTCAATAATAAGCTCATCATCTTCTTTGAAAGAATGTGCTATGGCAGTTTGTAAATCTTCCTTTTTATAGACTTTGCTTACGCCAAAACTGCTTCCGGCTTTATTAGCTTTTACAAAACATGGCAGACCAACTTTGGCAATAATAGCATCTTCGTCAATGGTATCGCCAAGATTTAAATGATAGCTTTCCGCCATTTTAATACCATATGGTTTTAAAGTTGCCAATAAATCACGCTTATTAAAAGTTAAGGCAGATTGGTACATGTTGCAACTGGTATGCGGAATACCCAACAATTCAAAATAGGCTTGAATGTAACCATCTTCACCTGGTGAGCCGTGAATAGCATTAAACACACAGTCGAACGTAATTTTTTTGCCATTGAAAGTAACAGAAAAATCACTTTTATCGACCTTAAATTCACGATCGGACGCATCAACATAAACCCATTTATCTTTAAAAACATGAATGCGAAAGGCGTTATATTTTTCAGCATTTAAAGTCTCAAAAACAACTTGCCCGCTTTTTAAGGAAATTTTGTATTCACTTGAGTAGCCACCCATAATGATGGCGATATTTTTTTTCATAATAAAAATATGATGATATAAATGTATCATTTATTTTTAAAAATCCATCGGCAATAGAGTTACGTATATTAATTTTATGACGTTATATTTTCTTAGTTTTGTCCGTTGCAATAATATTATGAGTATAATTAAATTTTTATCGAGTAAGGTATTTCTAAAACAAATCGTTATTGCTGTAGTGGCAATAGTTGTATTTTGTTTTTTGATTTTGAAATGGCTTGACTATACAACCAACAATGGCAAATTTGTTACTGTGCCAGATTTAAAGGGAAAGTCTCTGGAAACCGTAAAAATAGAATTAGATGATAACGATCTAATGATGCAAATTCAAGACTCAGCCAACTACAATCCAAATTACCCAAAGTTTTCAGTCATAGACCAAGACCCAATTGCTGGTTCTCAAGTAAAGGAAAACCGCAAAATTTACCTCACCTTAAATCCATCGGGTTACCGAAAAGTAGCAGTGCCAGAAATTATGCGACGCACCTTTCGCCAAGCAAGACCAACGCTCGAAGCTTTAGGTTTTAAGGTTGGTGAAAAAACCTATATCGATAATATTGGTAAAGACGTAGTGCTTGGGATAAAGCATAACGGTAAGGATATTGAGGTTGGCACGCTTTTGCCCATGACAACCACAATAGATCTGGTTTTGGGAAATGGTAACCGTTCTTCATCCAACTAAGCTATGCCTTCAATCACTGACGATTCACAATATGATGACGAGCTTTACGAACATTACAGTTTTAAAGTAGAAAAAGGACAACAACCGTTACGGATTGATAAATACCTCATGAATTTTATTGAGAATGCCACCCGAAATAAAATTCAGGCAGGCGCCAAAAACGGTAATATTTTCGTCAATGGCTTACCCGTAAAAGCAAATTATAAAGTAAAACCCAACGACGAAATTTCTGTTAAGTTTGAACATCCGCCACATGAATATTTATTAGTTGCAGAAGATATCCCAATAGATATTGTTTACGAAGATGATGAGCTACTCGTAGTCAATAAACCAGCCGGAATGGTGGTGCATCCAGGTCATGGAAACTATTCGGGTACATTGATAAATGCACTGATTTTCCATTTTGAAAACTTACCAAATAACTCAAGTAATCGGCCAGGATTGGTGCATAGGATTGATAAAGATACATCAGGTCTGTTGGTAGTGGCCAAGACCGAAAACGCCATGAACCACCTTTCCAATCAGTTTGCTGAAAAAACCTCAGAACGTGAATATGTCGCTCTGGTTTGGGGAAATATAGAAGCCAATTCTGGCACTATTGAAGGTAATATTGGGCGCCATCCTAAAAACCGACTGCAAAATACGGTGTATTTACATGATGAAGCCCACAAAGGCAAACCAGCCGTAACCCATTACAAGGTTTTGGAGCGTTTGGGTTATGTCACTTTAGTCAGTTGTAAACTCGAAACTGGTCGCACGCATCAAATTCGTGTTCATATGAAACACATTGGGCATACTTTATTTAACGACGAGCGTTACGGAGGCGATAAAATTTTAAAAGGCACAACCTTTACCAAATACAAGCAATTTGTGGAGAACGCTTTTAAGGTTTTACCACGACAAGCATTACATGCCAAAACTTTAGGATTTGAGCATCCGACAACAGGCGAATTTATACGTTTTACTTCCGAAATTCCTAACGATATGGAAGCTTGTATTGAAAAATGGCGCAATTACGCAAAGCACACCAAAACATAATTTTTATGGCGTTACCCTTAATACCTACAAGGTTAAGAAAACCTTGCAGGAAACGGGTCAGGCTATCCGTTACAATCTTTTTGTTAAGGTCACCTTAAGCACAATCCAAAGGTCTATCTCTAAAACAAAAAGGATTTCCACTACTATCCTTAACGCGAATACCAATGGTAAATACCAGCAATAAAGGATACTTATATCACAATCAAAAAATCCTTTTGCTAAAACGCTGACTTCAATAATTTTGATAGTATTTTTGATTACGATTTTTTCCTTTTAAGAAATTGAAAGGTTCAATGAAACATTAATTTAGAAGTCATATCCTTGAATTAAATAAAAAAGAGGCAATTATGAAACTCGTAATATCACCAGCAAAGTCATTAGATTTTGAAACACAAGTACCTACAGCGCAAGCAACCGAAGCAACATTCTTAAAAGAAGCCGAACGTTTAAATAAACTCCTAAAAAAGAAATCGGCCCAAAGCTTATCAAAGCTAATGAGCATTTCGGAAAATTTGGGGCAACTCAATTATCAGCGTAACCAAACATGGTCGTTGCCATTTACTACAGAAAATTCGAGACAAGCCATGTATGCCTTTAATGGCGACGTGTATCGTGGGTTAGATGCCTATACAATTCCAGTAGATAAACTTCAAAAAGTAGAAAACACAGTCCGAATATTATCAGGTTTATACGGTATATTAAAACCTTTAGATTTAATACAACCATATCGACTGGAAATGGGCACAAAATTCCAGGTAGGTAAAAACAAAAACCTTTATGAATTCTGGAAGAAAAAAGTAACCCAAACCTTAAACAACGAGTTACAAGATGATGAGTTATTTCTAAACCTTGCCAGTAACGAATACTTTAAAGCCATAGATAAAAAGGCACTTAAAGTTCCTGTCGTAACAGTTAATTTTAAGGAATTTAAAAACGGAAACTATGAAGTCATATCCTTTTTTGCCAAATACGCGCGCGGTCTCATGGCGCGTTATATTATTGATACCAATGCCCAAACTTTGGATGATGTTAAAGCATTCAACTTGGAGAATTATGGTTTCAGTAATGAGCTATCATCAGAAAATGAGTTGGTGTTTACAAGGTGAAAATTGCTTATAAAGATTACCAAACCTCACAGGTTTTTATAACCTGTGAGGTTTTTTATTGATTTTAATTTTTATCATTATTACAATCAATTAGATTAATCTATTATTAATGCAATATAAAAGTAACCCGTTGTGCATTTTGATTAAAATTCGTCAGTTTGAGTGGTTTTTCCAGTGGAAAAACTGGAAAAATTGTATCGAAAACAAGAATTTGAATATCAAAACCCTTATTCTCGATGTTTCTACAAGCTTAACACAGGTCTTTTTCTTTCAGAAAAAACTCGGCACGAGGTAGAGCCGAACTGAGCGAAGTTAATTGACGGGTTTTTGCGATGGGCAACTCAAAATGCACAATGGGTTATAGTCCAATTGTCCAGACCTGCAAGGTTTCAAAAAATCTACAAGGTCTTAAACTAATTTTTTTTTATATTTAAATTTAAATAGCATCATGTATTTTTACCTTTTAGTAGCTGTTCAAGTATTTTGTGCTTATCATGCTTATAAACATCAAAAGCCCTATTATTGGTTTTTTGTCATTATGTTTTTGCCACTTGTTGGGTGCATTGTTTACATTATAACCCAAATGTACACAAAGGCCGATGTTGATAGGATTCAAAGCGATATTACCAAAGTGGTCAATCCTACAAAGCAGGTTAAGGATTTACAACAGCGCCTTCAATTTTCAGATTCTTATGCCAACAGAATCGATTTAGCAGATGCTTATTTCGAAATCAATGATTTTCAGAATGCTATAGAGCATTACCAACATACTCTACAAGACACAGTGCAAGATGATACGCATGCACGGCAACAATTAGTGCTATCTTATTTTAAATTGGGCGATTATCAAAACGTTATTGCTAATGCTGAAGTTATTTTGAATAAACCAGAATTTCAAGGCTCTAAATCGCAATTCTGTTATGGCTTATCGTTAAAGGAATTAGGCAAGTTTGAAGAAGCTAAAACCCAACTTAAAGCCATTGACAGACCATACTCTAACTACGCCGAACGTTTGGAATTAGCAAAGTTCTATTTAGAAAATGACAATAAAACTGAAGGCGAAGATTTACTTAACGAAATCTATGCAGAATCTCAATACATGACTAAGCCTAATAGAAGAATGTATCGTGAAACTATTAACGAAGTTGAGCGAATTTTGAAATCTTTGTAGTTGTTTTTATTATGATAATAATCAGATAGTCACCTTGAGCGCAGTCGAAAGGTCTTACTAAGCAAAATGTTCCTCCACAAACATCCATATCCACCATTTATCCCCAAAACAGCTACAAAGCTTATCGTTGGCACATTGCCACCACCACGATTTTCAATAGGCGATTTAAAACCTGATGATGTCAACTTTTGTTATGGCAGTCGTGATGGGCAATTGTGGAAAATATTAGATGCAATTTTTAAACTCAATCTTATTTATGACAATTCAGATAATGCTATCAAGCAACGTAAAGATTTTTTAATTGAACGTGGCATTGGTATTTGTGATATCGTAGACTCTTGTGAGCGTGATAAAATAGATGCTACAGATTTGGGAATGCAGAATGTAAGACTCAGGGATTTAATAGGATACATTCAGAAGAATCCTAATATTAATACCTTATTGTTTACTGGCGGAAACAGTAAAAATGGACCTGAGTATTTCTTTCGAAAGCATTTAAAAACCTATGGTTTAAAACTTGAGGTTGTTTCAAATAAAGTGCCACGGATTCATCGGTTTGAATTACCTGTCATTGCGAGTGAGGCGAAGCAATCTAATAATAATGAGATCCCGAAACAAGTTCGGGATGACAAGCGAGTTGTCAAAACCGTTTCATTAACCGCACCATCAGGCTCAGCAAATAGAGCAGTAGGAAGTATGGAGTTATATAAGCAGTTAAAAACTAAAAATCCTAAGTTCAACACCTTAGATTTTAGAGTCATGCAGTATCGTGAGTTCTTTTAGATTTTTGGCAAAACCTTGCTTTTCTTCTTATCAATATAATGCCTTAAAACGCCACCTTTAACATTGTTAACGTCAAATTCAACAATAAAAGCGTTTTCATCGATTTCGCTAACGATACGATGCATTTTTTTCATATCAATACGATTAATAATGGTATGAATGATGTCAAAATCTTCATGCTTGCCAGAGTTGCCAACGCCTCGCGTACCTTTGTAAAGCGTCATGCCAACTCCTAAATCATTCATAATAGCATCTTCAATTTCAAGATATTTTTTAGATACAATAGTAACACCTATAAAATCTTCAAAACCTTCAATAGTTAAATCGGTGACTTTTGCCGTGACAATGTAAGCCAAAATAGAGTAGAGTGCCACTTCGGTAGAAATGACTATGGCAGTGATACTAAACAATATAATATTGAATATCAAAATGATTTGACCAATACTGATTCCAAATTTATCGTTGATATAAACCCCTAAAATTTCTGAACCATCTAAAACCGAACCATTCCTAATGGCTATACCGATACCGGCACCAAGAAACAGACCGCCAAAAATGGCAATAAGTAACTTATCGTCAGTTATAGTTTCAAAATTTTCGTAATGGATAAAGAGTGCCAATCCAATAATACTAACGATCGACTTTATGACAATACGTCTAGAAACGGTATAAAAACCTAAAACTAAAAACGGAATACTGAACAGGAGCAATAAATAAGAAAGTCTTATATCTACAAAAGTGCGAACCAAAAGCGCAATGCCTGTAACGCCACCATCTAAAAAACCATTAGGTAATAAAAACGCTTTAAGACCAATACTGGCCAATAAAATCCCTAAAGCTATTTGCCCGTATTCTGAAAGTAAAGCATATGTTTTTGAGTATTTCAAATTGATAATATTGGTTGGTTTGAAGATACTAAAATCAATTCAGAATATGCTGAACAAATTCATCAATACTATCAATACCTTTTTGAGTCAAATGCTTTATGAATGCGGAGCCAATGATAGCACCTTTTGCCTGTTTTGTTGCTTGGGTAAAGGTGTCGTTATTTGAAATGCCAAAACCTACAATTTGCGGGTTCTTTAAGTTCATATTGGCAATACGGTTGAAATATTCAGTCTGCTCATTGCCAAAACCATTTTGTGCGCCTGTTGTACTAGCCGAACTCACCATATAAATAAATCCATTAGACACAGAATCGATATACCGAATGCGCTCATCTGACGTTTGCGGTGTAATCAAAAAGACATTGATGAGCCCGTAGGTTTCAAAAGTAGCTTTGTAGTCCGAATGATAAACATCAACTGGTAAATCTGGTATAATTAATCCGTCAATTCCGATGGCTTGGCATTTTTTACAAAACGCCTCAACGCCATATTGTAGCATAGGATTGAAGTATCCCATAATGATTAATGGAATGGAAACCGTTTTACGAATGTCTTTAAGCTGATCGAATAGAATGTCACTGGTCATTCCATTTTTTAAAGCTTGCGTAGAACTTTCTTGAATTGTAGGTCCATCGGCTAGTGGGTCGCTAAACGGCAACCCGATTTCAATCATATCGACACCACTTTTTTCTAAATTTTGAATAATAGTTACGGTATCGTTGACGTTTGGGTAACCTGCGGTAAAATATATGGAAAGAAGCTTATGTTCTTCTTGTAGTTTTAGATTAATCCTATTCATGTTATAATTTAAAATAATCAATATAATTCTGTAAATCTTTATCGCCACGACCAGATAAATTCACGACAATAATATCGTTAGGGTCGAATTTTTTATGCTCAAAAACTGCAAAGGCGTGCGAGGTTTCAATAGCAGGTATTATGCCTTCTAATTGCGATAATTCTAATCCAGCTGTCATGGCCTCATCATCGGTAATGGCAATAAATTCTGCACGACCTGTTTTGTGTAAATTGGCATGCATTGGGCCAACGCCAGGATAATCTAACCCAGCAGAGATAGAATAAGGCTCAGTAATTTGACCGTCATTGGTTTGCATTAATAGGGTTTTACTACCGTGAATAATGCCTTCTTTTCCTAAAACTGAAGTTGCTGCACTTTCACCTGTATCAACACCTTTTCCGGCAGCTTCCACAGCGATAATGTTGACTTCTTCGTTATCTAAATAATGGTAATACGTTCCTGCGGCATTGCTTCCGCCACCAACACAGGCCACTAAATAATTAGGGTTTTCTGTGCCTTCTTTTTCTAAAAGTTGTGTTTTGATTTCTTCGGAAATGACAGCTTGAAAGCGTGCCACCATATCTGGATACGGATGTGGGCCAACCACACTACCCACAATGTAATGCGTGTTTACGGGATTGTTAATCCAGTCGCGCATGGCTTCGTTGGTTGCATCTTTTAGAGTGCGACTTCCGGACAATGCAGGCACAACTTTAGCACCGAGCATTTTCATACGGGCGACGTTTGGTGCTTGGCGAGCAATATCAATTTCGCCCATATAAACCACACATTCAATACCCATTAAGGCACAAACGGTTGCTGTTGCTACACCGTGTTGACCAGCTCCAGTTTCGGCAATGATTCGGGTTTTGCCCAAACGTTTGGCTAGTAATATTTGCCCAATGGTATTATTGACTTTGTGTGCGCCAGTATGGTTGAGGTCTTCGCGTTTCAAATATATTTTGGTATTGTATTTTTCCGAAAGTCTTTTTGCGAAATACAGAGGTGATGGACGCCCAACATAATCTTTTAATAGCTGTTGGAATTCCTTCTGGAAAGCATCTTCAGCAGTAATCTTCAAATAGTTTTGGCGTAATTCTTCAATGTTTGGATAGAGCATCTCAGGGATATAAGCTCCGCCAAATTCGCCATAGTAGCCTTTTTCGTTAATGTTGTATGTTGTTTTCATAGCTTTTCTTTTTTGTCATTACGAAGCTACCTGTTGCTGAAGTAATCTCATATTAAATTGTGAGACTGCTTCACTTTGTTCGCAGTGACGTTTTAAATTTTTTTAATTCATTAATTTTTTTCAATCCTGGTTCAGTTTCAAATTTGCTATTCACATCTAATGCATAGCAATATTTTGAAGCTAGACTTTCTATAAATTCTTTTATTTTTTCAATTTCATTTAATCCAATTCCACCGCTCAAAAAATAAGGCTTTGTCGATGGGTAATCTTTTAAAACATTCCAATTAAATGTGTAACCGTTTCCGCCTGGTAATTTTCCTTTGGTGTCGAATAGGTAATAATCCACTACATCTTCGTATGGTTCTAAAACAGTAAAATCAAACTCATTTTTGATAGAGAATACCTTGACAATCTTTTTTTCAGTTGACTTTAATAATCTACATATTTCATGAGATTCGTGTCCATGAAGTTGAATAACGTCTAGCTGATATTTTTCTAAAGTATTTACAATGAGTTCAACTTTTTCATCTACAAAAACACCAACTTTTTTAATTGATGCATCTATTTTGGGAAAATGTCCTTCAAAATTTCGTGGTGATTTGTCGTAAAATATAAAGCCTAGATAGTCAGGTCGCAGTTGTGCAACTTCAGCGGTATTGTATTTCATTCCGCAAACCTTAAGCGCTAGCCCCATTTGCCTAACGGCATTTTCCCCGAAGGGAAAAACTGAATTTTTGGTATTTGTACTTTTTTTCTTCATGCTTTGGTTTTCCTCATTTGGAGGAATTAAAGGAGGCTTTTTATAAACTCTTTGGCACTTTCACCAGGATTGTCTGTTTTCATAAAATTTTCGCCAATCAAAAAGCCTTTGAATCCATAATGTTGTAACTCTTTTATTGCTTCGACGGAACTTATACCGCTTTCAGAGACTTTGGCAAAATCGTTTGGAATTTTTTTACTCAACGTTTTTGAAGTTTCTAAACTGACCTCAAAAGTTTTTAAATTCCTGTTATTTACACCAAGTATATCCAACGATGGCATGATGGATTTTTGGAGTTCTTCTTCGTTATGAACTTCTAACAAAACATCAAGATTTAAGCTTTTTGCCAATTCTGAAAATTGTTTGATTTCTGTTCTGGTTAAAATTGATGCAATGAGTAAAATGACATCAGCACCATAAGCCTTGGCTTCGACAATTTGATACTCATCAATAATAAATTCTTTTCGTAATAAGGGTAAATTGCAACTGGCTCTAGCAATAAGTAAATCGTCTAAACTTCCACCAAAATATTTGCCATCTGTTAATACGGACATTCCACAAACACCAGCGCTTTCATAACCTGAAGCCACATCTTGTACGTTTAAGTTTTGATTTATGGTTGATTTTGATGGTGAACGACGTTTGTGTTCGGCTATGATTCCAGTATTACTGTTTTTTAATTTTGTTGAAAGTGAAATGGTTTCACGTTCAAACAATACCGATGCTTCCAATTGTTTGGTAGGAATAATGGATTTTCTTAAATCAACTTCTTTTCGTTTATCTACTACTATTTTATCGAGTATGTTCATTCTTTTGTTTTATGTTCATTTTTGTCTTGACACAAAACCCTTCGACTACGCTCAGGATAAACCAAGCCAAAAAGTCATTTCAAAATTAGGAAATTACTAAAGCACCATTCGCTTTCAGAATTTCGTGCTTAAAGCTTTGCTTTGCATCTACATTCTTTCTCTCATTATTTCTGAATTTTGATGTTTTCGACTTTGTCAGAATTATTTAATTCTTACTTAGTTCTATTAATTTGTTTAAACTCTGTTTTGCTTTTCCGCTTAACAACGATTCTTTAGCAATTTGAAAACCTTCGTTGTGCGATATTTGTTTTACGGTTGCTATGGCCAAACCTGCATTGGCACAAACGACGTTGTTTTGTGCTTCGGTACCTTTTCCATCAATAACTTGCATGAAGATTTTTGCTGACGACTCAACCGTATCGCCACCATAAATTTCAGATTGCTTTATTTGTGAAACGTGTAAATCCGATGGCTCGAATATGGTTTCGGATTGGTTTGAAATTACCTTTGTTTTCCCAGTTAAGGAGATTTCATCATAGCCATCGAGCGCATGTACTACAGCATAATTTTTATCTGTTTCCTGATACAAATATCCATATAAACGCAACAATTCTAAATTAAAAACACCGACCATTTGGTTTTTTGGAAACGCCGGATTTACCATTGGCCCCAACATATTGAAAAACGTTTTTACGCCCAACTCGCGACGAATCGGTGCTACATTTTTCATAGCTGGATGAAATAATGGCGCGTGCAATACACAGATGCCTGCTTTGTCAATACTTCGCTTTAAAAAATCTATATCATTACTGAATTTAATCCCCAGATACTCCATGACATTGCTCGATCCGCAAGCTGAAGACACACCGTAATTACCATGTTTGGTGACGTGAATGCCTGCGCCAGCAGTTACAAATGAGGATAAGGTTGAAATGTTAAATGTATCTTTTCCATCGCCACCAGTTCCGCATAAATCAATAGTATTATATGCATTTAAATCGACCGGAACACAAAGTTCTAAAAGGGCATTACGAAATCCGCGTAGCTCTTCAATGGTAATACTTCGCATCATATATACTGTTAAAAACGAAGCAATTTGGCTTTGGTTATAATCACCTTTTGAAATATTGACCAGTACGTTTTTTGCTTCTTCGGCTGAGATGCTTTCGTGGTTGATTAATCTGTTTAATAGTTTTTTCATTAGCCTATCCCTAACCCTTTCCAAAGGAAATGGAACTGTTTACGTTTATTAATTATTTTGTCAACTGTCAACTGTTTACTGCTTTACCCAATTCTCCAATATTTTTTTTCCGTTTGGTGTTAGTACAGATTCGGGATGATATTGCACACCTTTTACATCATAAATCTTATGACGCAAGGACATAATTTGTCCGTTTTCATCATAGCTTGTTGCTTCCAAAACATCGGGTAAATCCGTACTGACAACCCAAGAATGGTAACGACCAACTTCAAACGTTTTTCCTAAGCCTTTGAACAAAATTTCGTCTTCCACCGAAACAGTAATGGTTGTAGCAACACCATGATAAACGGTGTGTAAATTTTGTAATGTACCGCCAAAAACTTCACCAATGGCTTGTTGTCCCAAACAAACACCCAAAATGCTTTTGGTTGGCGCATAAGTTTTTATGATGTCTTTTAACAAACCAGCTTCGTCTGGAATGCCTGGTCCTGGCGACAACACTATTTTTTCGAAATTATCAACTTCGTCTAAGGTCAGTTTGTCGTTTCGTTTTACGGTAACATTACAATTTAAATCTTCTAAATAGTGGACTAAATTGTATGTGAAACTGTCGTAGTTATCTATGACTAATATTTTTTTCATAAGCCTATCCTAAATCCTTTCCAAAGGAAAGGACTTTTATTAGTTTTTCTATTTTATTTTCTCAAATCTCAAATCTCAAATCTCAAATCTCATATCGCTTTCGCTTGTTCTATGGCTTTTGTTAGCGCGCCAAGTTTGTTGTATACTTCTTGTAATTCGTTTTCGGCGGTTGATTTTGCTACTATGCCTGCGCCAGCTTGCCAGTATAAATTGTGGTTTTTACTTAAAAATGTGCGAATCATTATGGCGTGGTTAAAGTTGCCATTAAAATCCATAAAGCCAATGGCGCCACCGTAAAACGTGCGACTGGTTTTTTCGTATTTTTCAATGAGTTGCATGGCTTTGTGTTTTGGTGCGCCACTTAATGTACCTGCCGGAAATGTATCGGCAACAACTTGCATGGTTTCGGTATTTTTATGGATTTTTCCTGTGACTTTGCTAACCAAATGAATAACGTGCGAAAAGAATTGTACCTCGCGGTAATTTTCAACGGTAACTTGGCTTCCGTGTCTGCTTAAATCGTTTCGGGCCAAATCTACCAGCATTACATGTTCGCTATTTTCTTTATCGTCATTAATTAGTTTTTCAGCCAATTCGGCATCTTTTAAATCGTTTCCTGTACGTTTGAAAGTACCCGCAATTGGGTGAATTTCGGCTTTGCTATCACTAACTACCAATTGGGCTTCTGGCGAACTACCGAAAATTTTAAAGTTGCCGTAATCGAAATAGAACAAATACGGCGATGGATTGATGCTTCGTAAGGCGCGATAGACATTAAACTCATCGCCACTAAAACTTTGAGAAAATCGTTTAGATATCACAAGCTGAAATACATCGCCACGTGCGCAGTGTTTTTTGGCAAGCTCTACGTGTTGTTTGTAATTTTCGTCGGTTAAGTTTGAGGTAATTTCACTTTTGGTATCAAAGTTATAGGATGCGTATTGTTTGGTTTGAATGAGCTGTAAAATAGGCTCAATATTGTTTTCAGTTTCAAAACAATGGGCAAAAATATAGGCTTCGTTTTTAAAGTGGTTTATGGCTATGATGTTTTGGTAAACAGCATAATAAATGTCTGGTATTTCTGTAGAGTTTTCTTTCTTTGAAATTTGAATATCTTCAAAATATTTTACGGCATCATAAGCCGTGTAACCAAATATACCATTATGTATAAACTTGTAATTGGTATTATCGGCTTCAAATTGTTGCGAAAATTGATGAATTTTTGCAGTAACATTCGCTCTATTTGCTTCGGTTTGTGTTGATGTACCATCTGGATAGGTGGCCGTAATGCTATTGTTTTCAACTTTTATTGATGCTATTGAGTTGCAACAGATGTAGGAAAAACTGTTGTCATTAGCATGGTAGTCGCTACTTTCCAATAAAATACTGTTTGGAAATTTATCCCTAATTTTTAAATAGATACTTACAGGCGTAATGGTATCTGACAGTATTTTTTTTGAGTATGTTTTTAGTTTATAGGTTTTCATTTTATCATTAAAAAAGGCTTGTCGTGATTGACAAGCCTTTTGATATTTATAATACATAATGGACTATTTCACGAACGTTTCGTTAATAAAAATCCACCACCATGTTTTGTTGTTTCTCATTTGAAAGTCAAATATAGAAAGCTATTCTAATTTTTTCAAATTATATGATAAAAAAATCCCACGAATTTACTTGGTGTTAATTCGTGGGACTAAAATATAAGAGATTTGTATATTAAAATTTAAGATTTACATCAAGTGTAAACTCATCATAAATGGCTTTATCTTTTAAGTTATCGAAAAAACTAGCTGAGCCATAGCGAATGCCATATTTGGTGCGGTCTATTTTGAGAGTAGCAGATGCTGTGTTTCCTTTTGTTGTCAGTACAAATTCTATTGGATGTGTCTCGCCTTTGATTGTTAAATCAGCTTCAATATCGTAAACATTATCACCAGAAAGTGAGACGTTTGATATGTTTAAAGTTGCAGTTTTAAAATTAGCAACACCAAAGAAATCGTCAGATTTTAAATGTCCTTCAAGTTTTGCTTTTCCACCACCAGATAAATCGGTTACGGTGATTGTGGTCATGTCTACCACAAAATTTCCGCCAGTAAGTGTTCCATCGTTAAATTGTAATGTGCCACTTTTTAAGTTTATGGTGCCTTCGTGCTTGCCCGTCACTTTTTCGCCAGTCCAATTTATGGTACTTTCTGAGACGTTTACGTTTTTTTCTTTTAGTGCAGTGAACGACATAAATGTTAATGCCAATACTGCGATACCGATAGTTTTTAAATGTTTCATTTTTGTTTTAATTATTTAATTTTAATAAAAGTGTATTTAATAGTTTAAGCTCTTCAGCTGTAAGATGTTGTGTTACATCGTTTTCTTTTTGGTCTATTTTTGGGTCTAATTCATTTAAAACATCAAGCCCTTTTTTGGTGATATAAATTTCGACCTTGCGCCTGTTGTGTTCGCAAATGTTTCGTTTTACAAAATTCTTTTTTATCAGCTTATCGACTAAACGGGTTGTGTTACTCATCTTGTTAATCATACGTTGCTGAATGTCTTGAAGATTTGTTGGCTTTCCGTTTTGGCCTCTTAAAATTCGTAATACATTGTATTGCTCAATGGATAAATCCAATGGTTTTAATATTTCTAATAAACTGTCCTTAATTACATTGTTTACATAAAACACGCTTATAACAGACCTTTTAGCGTCTGAAATATTTTTGGTAGCGTCAATGATGTTTTTCAATTCTTTCATATACAACAATTGTATATACAAATTTATAATTATTCTTATATTCAAAAAATTAATATTTTGTTAAATCTTTATTACAGTAGAGGCACATCCTTATTTTTATAAACATGAGATATCTTTATGTATTAGTATTCATTTTATTTACATCGTGTAAAGAGACCAAAGCGCGTGACACCGCAATTAAATCAAAGTTAGAAACTAAAACGGTAGAAGTACAATCTGTAGATTTGGAAGTTTATGACTATGATGGCTTGAAACCACTTTTAAATAAAACCGATGATAAAATTCACGTCGTAAACTTTTGGGCAACTTGGTGTGCGCCTTGCATAAAAGAGTTACCTTATTTTGAAACAATAAATAAAACATATGCCGATAAAAATGTTGAAGTTTTATTGGTAAGTTTAGATTTTCCACGACAATACGATACCAAACTAAAACCCTTTTTAAAAGAAAATCAACTCACTTCAAAAGTGGTTTGTTTAGATGATGTTGACCAAAACACATGGATACCTGCAATAGACAATACATGGAGTGGTGCATTGCCAGCAACCATTATTTATAAAAACGAAAAGCGCAAATTTTACGAAGGGTCATTTACTTATGATGAGTTAGAAACCGAAGTCAAAACATTTTTAAACTAAAACACACAAACATGAAAACATTAAAATTAACAGCATTGTTGCTTTGCTTTTTAAGCCTTACAGCATTTACAACTGCAAAAGATGGAAAAGGTTACAAAGTAGGCGATATAGCAACAGACTTTAAACTCCAAAATATTGATGGCAAAATGGTGTCCTTATCAGATTTTAATGAAGCAAAAGGATTTATAGTCATTTTTACCTGTAATACATGTCCGTACGCAGTTGCCTATGAAGACAGAATAGAAGCTTTAAATAAAAAATACGTCTCAAAAGGGTATCCGGTTATTGCCATAATGCCAAACGACACCGATATTAAACCTGGAGATAATTTAGAGGCTATGAATGCCAGAGCAAAAACCAAAGGATTTACGTTTCCGTATTTAATGGATGAAGGTCAAAAAATTTACCCGCAATACGGCGCAACAAAAACGCCACACGTTTATATTTTAGAAAAAACCAAAAAGGGAAATGAAGTCAAGTACATTGGTGCTATTGACGATAACTATCAAGATGCAAATGCAGTTAAGGAAAAATATGTTGAAAATGCTGTGGATGCACTTTTGGCAAATAAACCAGTAGCAGTAAAACAAACAAGGGCTATTGGCTGTTCAATTAAAGTGAAAAGTTAGTTTTTTTCTTTTTTCTGTTAAAATTTCAACCCGAAGCGTAACACTTCGGATTTTTTTACGTCTATTTCATAAAGAAATGTTAATTTTGTTTAAGATTTTTAGCACAATATGGCAGATTTAACCCAAGAAGATTGGACAAAACAACTCGCCGAAGATCATAATTCGGTAATATTAGACGTTAGAACACAAGATGAAGTTGATGAAGGTATCATTCCCAATGCAAAGCATATTGATATTTATATGGGTCAAGGTTTTATTGATGAAATAGAAAAATTAGATAAATCCAAAAACTATTATGTGTATTGTAGATCAGGTGGCAGAAGTGCTCAAGCATGTGCTATAATGAACCAACTTGGTTTTAAAACTGCTAAAAACCTTTTAGGAGGTTTTAGCGAGTGGAAAGGAAAAGTATCGCATAAAGAATAAAAACAATAGCCGTAAGGCAAATGTAAGTTATGAAAATAGTAAAGCAAATCGCAAGTCTTATGCTCATGGCTATAATAGCTACAGGATGCGTTGATAAAAGAGCAGACGCCTCAGAAGTCAAATTGGTTACTGCTGAAGAAATGAACAGTATATTGGAAATGGAAGATGTACAACTTGTAGATGTACGTACCCCAAAAGAGTTTGAAGAGATTCATATTGTTAATGCACAAAATATAGACTTTAGATCCCCAACATTTGACGATGATATCATAAAGCTAGATAAATCCAAGCCAGTATTATTATACTGTAAATCAGGAAGGCGAAGTGCAAAATGTGTAGAAAAATTAAAGGAAGCAGGTTTTGAAAAAATTTATGAACTCGAAGGTGGTATATCCAAATGGAAACATACTGAAGAGTTGCAAATTGAAGAAAAATCCTAAACGCATAAACCGAATATTTATTCGGTTTTTTTATTTCCAAACTTATAGTTTATTAAGGTTTTTATAAATTAGGCGACTTAAATAGCCAATTTCAAACACAACACTTACATTTGTTTACGCTAGCTTTATAGTTATGATATCCAAAACGTCTTTTCGTTTAAGCTTTTTAAGTTTTTTTATTTCATTTTTACTTTTTTCTCAAAATTTTGAGCCTGTCAAATGGGAAGAATCCATTGAAAAGATTTCTGATTCAGATTTTGAAATAACCATGTCAGCTAAAATTGAAGATGGTTGGTATATGTATTCGCAAGAAGAGCCAGACGGTTTAGGTCCGTTGCCAACCTATTTTGAATATAAAAACCAAGAAGGCAATTACAAATTGATTGGCAATACTTCTGAACCAAACGTCAAAGCCAAATATGATAAGATTTTTGACTTAGGCGTTAAAAAATTTGAAAAAGGCGCTACGTTTAAGCAACGGATTTCTCTATTAAATAAAGAACTTGATTTTATTGAGGTTTACATCAGCTATCAGACCTGTGATGACGAAAAATGTGTACAAGGAGACCATACATTTAAGTTAAATCTTGATGGTTCAAAAGCAAAAATTGATGTTGTTGAAATTGATGAGCGTAGCAAGCAACTTTCTAAACAATTGGATCTTAATGTTACGGGTTGGGATGAATTTGAAAGCCAAACCGTTGAGAAAAAGAGCAATTTTTCTATTTTTATTTTAGGCTTTTTAGGAGGCTTAATTGCTTTGCTAACACCTTGTGTGTTTCCAATGATTCCGCTAACGGTTTCCTTTTTTACTAAAAGTTCAGGTAGCGTAAAAAAAGGTCTTTTCAATTCTGTGTTGTACGGTTTTTTTATTTTTTTGATATACTTTTTGCTAAGCTTACCATTTCATGTATTGGATTCTTTGGATCCTGGAATATTGAATAATATTTCAACAAATTCTACATTGAATATTATTTTCTTCATCATCTTTCTAGTATTTGCATTTTCGTTTTTTGGCTATTTTGAATTGACCTTACCACAATCATGGAGCGCTAAAATGGACGACAAGGCCAATAGAATAGGTGGTGTGCTCGGTATCTTTTTTATGGCGCTTACCTTGGCTATTGTGTCGTTTTCTTGTACGGGACCAATTTTAGGTGGTTTGCTGGGTAGCTCGTTGGCTTCTGATGCTAGTGCGACACAGCTTACTATGGGAATGAGTGGATTTGGCCTTGCGCTGGCTTTACCATTTACGTTGTTTGCTATGTTCCCAAAATGGTTGAATTCCTTACCAAAATCTGGTGGTTGGCTCAACACAGTAAAAGTGGTTTTGGGTTTTATTGAACTGGCTTTGGCGCTCAAATTTTTATCTAATGCCGATTTGGTAGAACATTGGGGACTTTTAAAGCGCGAAGTCTTTATTGGACTTTGGACTTTACTCGGCATTGGTTTGGCACTATATTTATTTGGGAAGATAAAGTTTCCGCATGATGGACCATTGCAAAAGTTAGGTAAAGGCAGAATTACAACTGGTATTTTAGTTGTTGCTTTTGCAATTTATTTAATTCCTGGTTTAACTAATACCAAATATGCCAACTTAAAGTTGCTAAGTGGTTTTCCGCCACCAATGTTTTACAGTTTGTATGACAAAGCAAGTGATTGTCCATTGAATCTTAATTGTAGCAAAGATTTTGATGAAGGTATTGCAAAAGCTAAAGCCGAAAATAAACCTATACTTTTAGATTTTACAGGTTGGGCTTGCGTAAACTGCCGAAAGATGGAAGAACAGGTTTGGAGTACATCTGAGGTGTTTGATATTTTAAATGAACAGTACGTTATTATTTCGCTTTATGTTGATGATAAAAAAGTACTTCCTAAAGACCAGCAGTTTCAATATTTAAGAGCTAATGGTACTGTAAAAGACATTGAAACTATTGGCGATAAATGGGCAACGTTGCAGACTATAAATTTTCAGAATAACTCACAACCGTATTATGTGTTATTGAATCATGATATGGAATTATTGAATTCTACCAACGCCTACGAGCCAAATGCCGATACCTATTTTGAGTGGTTAAAAACTGGTTTAGAGAATTTTCAGTCTCAAAAGGAAACGAATTTTTTCAATAATCAAACTTCAAAATAAACATCCTCAAAAGGCACTCTAAAACGTGGTCCGTAAATGCCTTTGCCATCACGTATACCACATCCAATTACCATATTAATTTCTGCGCCATGAGGTAGATTTAATATTTGTTTTACTCTTAGGGTATCGCTCCCTTCCATTGGGCAAGTATCATAACCAATGCCAGCCATACTTGTCATAAAGTTTTGTGCAGCCAATCCGGCACTTTTATGTGCTACAATGCGCATATCACTATTTCTGGTTTGTCTGTAAATTGGCCTGAATAAGCCCACAACTTGAAATACCCAATATTTAATAAAGCCTAAAATACCCAGAAAGTCTGTATAAATTGTTGGTATGACTTTTCCATAGTAACTCATCGCCATTTTTTTTCGTTTTAAATCCTTTTCATTCAAGTCTTCTTTGTTGTAAACCTTGTTCAAAAAATCTAAATTGGCTTTAGCGCGCTTGCGCCACAGATCTTTTCTGGTTACAACTACAACCAACTGTTGTGCTGTTTTTGCCGCATTTTGGTTGAAGCAAGCTTTAGCTAATGCTATTAGTTTCTCTTTATCTGTTACATGATAAAATTCCCAAAGTTGTAGGTTGCTACTGGTTGGCGCTAAGGAAGCATTAACAAGGCATTGCTTTACTTTTTTGCTTTCAATAGGTTCGTCTTTGTATATACGCGTGGAGCGTCTGTAAGCAATGGCTTCGGTTACTGTTTTTTCCATATATGGATAAATTTAGTTAAATAAAAGGTGATATGCTTTTTCTCCTATCCAATACCCAAAAGCAAGACACATTGGATACATAAAAATAACCATAAGTAATCTAATACACTAAGTAATTTGAATGTATTGGTGCCATTATTTTTTATAAGTTCAAATAAATCATACCAGGATTTTAGTCCAATTTTTATAACCAAGCCATTTACAATTATGGCGATTGCTAAAATAGAAATTCCTATAATGTAAAGTCTTAACATAATTTTGTTTTAAGAACTACAAGACAACATGGAACAACCTACTTTATGGCGCACCCAATCTGGTCGTTTGGCAAACCATTTTTCATTATTGGGTTGTTCATCGTATGGGTTTTTTAAAAGTTGAAACAACTCGTCAATTAAACCGTAATTGCCTTCATTAGCATCATCAATGGCCAATTGTGCCATGTAATTTCGTAATACATATTTTGGGTTAAAAGCATTCATTTTACTAATGCGTTCGTCGTCAGACAATGTTTCTTTTTCTAACCTAAAGTTATACAAGCCAAACCAATCGCGCCATTGTTGTGCAACAGTATCCGAAACTTCGTGTGGCTTGTAAAAGGCATCTTTTATAATTTTTAGTCCATCATTGTTTTTCCCTTTTTTGAATTGGCTGAGATGTCTAAAAAAAATTGTCATATCGGTTTCGGTTAGTTGCAATGTGTCCTCTAGATTCTGAATTAAAAGGTTGTCTTTTTCATCATGAGTAAACAATCCAAGTTTCGATTTCATCATTTTAAGCGATTCAATTTCAAAGCCAGTTTTATACGCTTCCAAAATATTTTCCAGCGGTTCGGCATCTTCAATTAATGGGTACAAGGCGTTGGCGAGTTGGAACAAATTCCAAAGTCCAATATTGGGCTGATTGCCGTAACGGTAACGTTTGTTTTGAGCATCTGTGGTGTTTGGTGTCCAACCAAAATCAAAATTATCGAGCCAGCCATAAGGTCCATAATCTATGGTCAATCCTAAGATGGACATATTATCCGTATTCATTACACCATGTACAAAACCAACGCGTTGCCAATGGATAATCATCTCTAAAGTACGTTGCATTACGGTTTCAAAAAATGAAATGTAGGTAGATTTTGATGGTGCGTCTAAATCTTTAAAATAGTTTAAAATGGTAAAATCTACCAAAGTTTTTAGCGTTTTAAAATCGCCACGCGATGCAAAAATTTCATAATTACCAAATCGTAAAAATGATGGTGCTACGCGCGAAACAATAGCACCTTTTTCGTAAGCCGAATTGCCGTCGTACATCATATCTCTCAACACATCATCACCTGTTAACGCTAGTGATAATGCACGTGTAGTTGGTACGCCCAAATGGTACATGGCTTCGCTACATAAATACTCACGTATGGATGAGCGCAGTACCGCCAAACCATCGCCACTTCTGGAATATGGTGTTTCGCCAGCACCTTTTAATTGAATAGTCCATTGTGTGTTGTTGTGTTCAATATCGAATAAATTTATTGCACGACCATCACCCAATTGTCCAGCCCAATGTCCAAATTGATGACCGCCATAACACATGGCATAAGGTGTTGCGTTTGGGTAAACCGAGTTACCAGTCATTACATGTTTGAAATCTTCGGATTTTAAATCGCTTTCTGAAAGTCCTAAAGTTGATGCCATATCAGCAGACGTATGAATAATTTCAGGTTTTGCTATTGGTTTTGGTGTAACGTATGAAAAGCAAGCTTCAGTTACTTGACGCCTAAAATTTTTAGGTTCTGCATCTGCTGGTAGTTGCTCTGTAAATGTATGTTTTAAGTTGAGTTGCATAGTTTATCAATCCACTTTCGCAATTCACGGTCGGATGGATTTCGTAATTTTTTTGTCCCGATGGTTATGGTCGGAAAATTGAGTTTTCGATTAATGTACAAGTTACGCAATTCTTCGGCATAAGTTTCGTTTTCTTCAACATCAAATAAGATAAAGTCTAAATTAGAGCTTTCAAAAAATTTGATATAATACTGTGTTTTATGACAACGTTTTGCGCCATATAGTTTTATGGTGTTCATGATAATGAAATTTGTCATTTCGAGTGAATTTTTTGATTGAAAATGAGAAAAATTTTTATCGAGGAGTAGAGTTTTAATAGTTCTCGATACTATTTTTCGTTCTACTTCGACAAGCTCAGTAACCACTCAAAATCACTCGAACTGACATCTAAGAATAGAAACGTACTCGAAATGAACAATAGGCTAAGCACTCTTTATTTTATCTGCATGTAATTGACGGAGTTTATTCAGTTTTGGGTCAATGACAAAACTGCAGTAGCCATAATTGGGATTGTTTTTGTAAAAATCCTGATGTTCTTTTTCGGCTTCGTAAAATACATCCAAAGGTGAAATTTCTGTTACAATGGGGTTTTTGTAATACGGTTTCAATTCCTTTAAAACAACTTCGGCAATGTCTTTTTGATTTTCATTATGATAAAAAATCACAGAACGATACTGTGTACCTCGGTCGGCACCTTGCTGGTTCAACGTTGTTGGGTCGTGCGTGGTCATAAAAATGACTAAAATATCTTCGTAAGAAATTACATTAGCATCAAAAGTAATTTGCACTACTTCGGCATGTCCTGTTAATCCCGAACATATTTCACGGTATGTTGGTCGTCCTGGAACGTTGCCACCTGAATAGCCAGACACTACGTTTTCAACCCCATTTACTTCCTGAAAAACCGCTTCGGTACACCAAAAGCAACCGCCACCGACGGTTGCTGTTTGTAAATTTTGAGTTGTCATTAGGTAATCTCCTTTTCTAAAATCATAGATTCGCTATTTATACAGTAGCGCAATCCGCTTGGTTCTGGACCATCTGGAAAAACGTGCCCCAAATGCGCATCGCAGGTGTTGCACATCACTTCAACACGAACCATACCGTACGACGTGTCTTTTTCATATTTAATAGCATTTTCTTTAATAGGTTGCGTAAAACTTGGCCAACCCGTGCCGGAACTGAATTTAATAGTAGAATCAAACAATGGCGTGTTGCAACATACGCAGTTGTATTTGCCTGCATCGTAAATACTACAAAGCTCGCCACTGTGCGCACGTTCTGTACCTTTTTGGCGTGTAATTCTAAACTGTTCAGGCGTTAGTAAGTCTTTCCATTCAGCTTCGGTTTTTTCAACACGTTTGTCTGGTATTGGATTGCCATTTACTGCAAAGTCGATGACGTTTTTCCATGTAAGCATATAACTTTTTCCTTTCTTTAATTAAATTAAAATATGCGTTATTATTTATGTAAAGGTAGTCGTTATAGAACTAATTTACTTGTGCTTTGCAGGTTAAAGTGTTCTTAATTTTTATAAAAACTTTACTTCATTAGTACCAGTACGTACAGTATCAAATAATCTTTATTGTAACTTTGTTTAGTTAGTTGATACGTCTCGGTAAGTATCGTTTTGCCCCTTGATATGAGAGTCATGAGTAGAATACCCAAGGTTTTGTTTTTTTCGGTGTTTGCAATTGGAACAGTCTTTCCTCAGTCTAATCTTGAGGAAAATATAAAACAGCTTAAAAATGAAAACGACATTTCTATCCTGGTAAGCGATAACGGAAAAGGCTTCAATTTCGAATCTAAATACAAAAGCATGAGCCTTGTGTTAAAGACGCTATCTGAGCGTGCTAAAATCTTAAGTTCCCAATTGATATTAAAAAGTGAACCTGACATAGGAACAACACTAACCATGAATATACCAATAACCGTATAATGAAAACTATTGTTTTTCTTTTAGGGTTCTTCTATACAACATGTCTATTATCTCAGGATAGTAGACAAGTTAATATTGAACGCTTGCAAATTGATATTGAAGCTTCTCAGGGTCTAATCAAGTTACAACTTTTGGACAGCTTGACAAAAATGGTAAGGGAAAAACCAGAGTTTAATTATGATTCTATAGCCAAGTTTACGATTGATTTTGCCGTTAAGATGCAAGATTATAATACGGCCGCAAAAAAAACCGAGGAGCTCATTTTCTTTTGGGTCTACATACAAAGAAAACCTGCTGAAGGATTAAGAATATTTAGAGAAGTATTGGATAAAAATTGGGACATATCTGACCTTAGATCTAGAGCACTTTTATATAGTGCCGGTGCCGACAGCTATAGCGAATCAGGTATTAAAAAAGAATCTATTGACTACTATGAAAAAGCCGAGAAATTATTTTTAGAAGCCAAGGATTCTACCCAGTATGCATTAGCCAAATCATACAAAGCTTATATTTTATCGACTATGGGCGAATTTTCTGTTGCTTCCCAAGAATATCAAAAAGCACTTTCTGTATTTATGGGCAGCAAAGATGACCCCAACATTCTGAGTGTAAGGATTGGTCTATCCATACTTTATAGCCAAAACAGGTTTTACGATGAGGCTGAAAAAGAATACGTTGCTATTGAGTCACTGGCACTTAAGTTAAAAGAATATGGAGCTTATGTGGCCAATTTAGAGAATAGGTCGTACGATTATTCTACTCAAGGCAAGTATGCAAAAAGTATAGCTTGCAAAAAACGAATGTTGGAAGTTATAGAAGAGCATCCAGAACTTAATTTTTTTAGATCTCATAGCTTTCATGGATTAGCCTTGGATTATATTGCAATTGACAGTTTGGATAAGGCAAAATTGTACATTGATAAATTAAAAAAAATATTTGATGAGAGGCCAGAAAGTCGTAATCTCAAGGAGAAGTATATAGAGTCTGAGGCAAAGCTTTTTCTAGCGGAAGGCGATTTGTCTAAAGCAGAGACAAAGGCAAAAACACTTCTTAAAATGCGTCTGGGAACTTTGGATTATGAAAATATCATGAAAGCCCAAGAATTGTTGTATCAAATCTACGAGGTCAAGAAAGATGAGCCAAAAGCCTTAAAATATTTAAAGTCTTTTACTAAAATCAAGGATTCCATAGAGAGCGTGCAAAAAACAAGAGCGCTGTCGTATTACCAGACTTTGTATGAAACGGAAAAGCGCGATGCTAAAATCGAATCTCAGCAGTCGGAGATAACAATTTTAAATACTCAAAACAAACTCAACAGACAGCGAATTCTACTGGTTGGCTTAGGGTTAATAACACTATTTGTAACCATCTACTTATTGCGCTCCAAAACTTTTGCGAACAAGCAACAGGCTCTGCAAGAGAAATTCTCCCAAGATTTAATCACGGGTCAGGAAGAAGAGCGTTCAAGAATCGCTCGTGAATTGCACGACAGCGTTGGGCAAAAACTAATGCTGTTAAGCAAAACCACTAAAAAATTAGGTAGTGAAAATGCGGAACAATTGGCAAGTTCAACCTTAGAGGAAGTCCGAAGTATTTCTCGTGGATTACACCCATCTAACCTTGAGCGATTGGGTTTAACAGAAGCCATAAATGCCTTGGTTTATGATATAAATACAAATACAGATATTTTCTTTTCCGAGGAAGTTGACAATATAGATAACCTACTGTCTAAAGAATCTGAGTTGCACTTGTACAGGATCATTCAAGAATCATTAAACAATATTATCAAGCATGCTGATGCTAAAGCTGTTAAAATGAAAATTCAAAAAACTGATCACGATATTTCCATTTTAGTAAGCGATAACGGAAAAGGTTTTGATTTTGATGCCAAATACAAAGATTTGAGCTTAGGGTTAAAAACCCTTATGGAAAGAACAAAGATCATCAGTGGCGATATTGTTTTTAGTAGTAAATTAAATAGTGGAACCGAGATGATGCTAAACATACCCATATAACTATGAGTAAAGATGAAATTACAATTGTAATAGCGGATGATCATCCCATGTTATTAAAAGGTTTAAACGATGAACTTGTTAATAGCGGTTACTCCATTATAGGCCAAGCAGATAATGGGATACAGGCTTTGGAGCTCATTTTAAAACTACAGCCCAAGATTGCACTTTTGGATATTGATATGCCTGTACTTAATGGTTTTGAGGTTATTAAAATGGCCCGCGATAAAGGATCTAAAACAAAATTTATTATTCTATCATTTCATAAAGAATCCTATTATTTAGTGCAAGCAAAGACGTTTCAAATAGATGGTTATTTATTAAAAGAAGATAGTTTTTTTGAAATTGAGCGCTGTATTAATGAGGTTCTAGAGGATAAAACATATTTCAGTAAATCTATTGATGCACAGCCTATTATACAAGCCACGGAAGAGCTAAAACGACTCAACTTGCTTACCCTGTCTGAGACTAAAATTTTAAAGCTTATTGCCCAGAAAATATCCAATCAAGAAATTGCAGATTCTTTATCAATCTCCATAAGAACGGTAGAAAAACACCGCAGTAATATTATTGATAAGTTGGGTTTAAAAAAAGAGAATAATGTTTTGACCAATTGGGCTTTGGTCAATAGAAGCACAATACTATCGCGTTAACTTAGTGCCAATACTTAAAAATTAAGTACTGGCTCTTATTTTTTCATTGGTATCTCTTAATTAGTTTGCGTTCAAGATTAATCCAAACATTTCTTTGAAAATATTAATAGCACATAATTCCAGTAGAGATATTTCTAGGCTAAAGCGCATTTTAAACAGAAGTGGCTTTCAAGAAATCAATGTCGTGCCTAACGGTTTTGAGGCTCTTAAGTCAATGGTTTTTCATAAGTATGCCATATGTATTTTAGATGAAGAACTCAAAGGGCTTAACGCAGTCGATTTAATAAATGCCATGCGTTTAAAAGGTATAAAAAGCAAACTAATTGTTCTCACTAAAAATGAGAATCCCAAACTTAAATTAAGTAAAAATATTTTGGGAATAGTTAATTTCAATAAGAAAAGCAGTAGTGATGAGGTGGTCTTTTATATAAATGGCGAACTCCAAGAGCAGAAGATAATATAAGTAGCTGTCATCAATTGCACGGCGTCTTTTTTAAAAAACCTTAAATCATCTTATTCCTTACGTCTATGATAATTATATCAACCCTACGTATTAATACGTAAAAATTACGAGTTAGCACTTATTTTAAGAACTATATCGGCTATGTAACTTGCACCTTAATAATCATATGATTTTAATAAAATTAGTGAGGTCTAATGATTAAAAATCCCCAATTTCAAGGAGTTAATATAATAGCTGTAGCAATTTTGTCTTTCTAAAGGGGTAAAGATAAATTGCTGTGAAATGCCCGCACTGAAAAGTACGGGCTTTTTATTATATCAAGTTGATACGTACTGCTACGTAATATTTACGAGTTGGCTCGTATTCTTCAATCCTAACGCTCCATATACCTTGCAATTGATTTTAAATCACTATAACCATGACTTCTAAGACCCTTTTACCTACACTTGTACTTTTTGTATGCTTTAGCCTTTGGAATAGTAATGCCCAATGTGACGCAGATAATGATGTTATACAAAACACGTCAAATTCTAATTTAAGTTTTAACTCTGGTAATAATCAGTTTGGAAACTCCTTTGCCCCAACATGTTCTGGTAAAATAGAAAGTGTCTCGTTCTGGACTCGTGAGGCTCCTGGTACTATTGGTGGCATCTCAATGACAGTAGAACTATTTAGAAATCCGTTTGGGAGCAATCCTGTGTTATTAGCAAGTGTAACAAGGGAAATTCCCTTTGGTAACGGCAACAGAGAGCATACTTTTATCTTTGATGATGAGCCAGACGTGGTTTCTGGAACTTCATATGGGTTTCGAGTTACTAGAAATGATACCCAATTCGCAGTCAAAATTCTTATAAATAGTAGTGATCCTTACTCAGGAGGACGTTTGTTCACTAACAATTTTAATAGTAATAGTACTACTAGGGATTGGGATCTTAGATTTGGTGTTAATTACTTAGATGAAGTAGCTCCAATAGCGCGATGTAGAAATATAACAAGGTCTTTGGGTGTCAATGGTACAGTAACCATTTCTCCCAATAATGTCAATAATAATTCCACAGATGCTGACTCGGGTGTCGCATCATTTTCATTATCTCAAAGCAATTTTGACTGTGACGATATTGGCGAAAACACTGTTACATTAACAGTTAGAGATAATAACGGAAATACAGATTCATGTCAGGCCATTGTGACTATTACAGATGGTCAAGGTCCTTTGTTAACTTGTCCTGAGGATATTACGGTCAGCATAGACCCTGGAGAGCCTTCGCCTATAATCAACTACAATCCACCAACCTACTCAGATTGTTCACCTATTGGTGACGTTCCTGATGGATTTACATATTTAACTTCAAGAAATGATAAATTCTATTATGTCTCTAATGCTTTTGAGCGATGCGATATAGCCTTTGCTCAAGCAGAAGCCTTAGGTGGTCGTGTAGCGACCATAATAGACGATGATCTCAACAATGTTATTAGAGCAGGTGTAGATGCTATTCATGGAGATGAAAATGTCTTGATTGGCTATAATGATGTAAACACAGAAGGCACCTTCGTTTGGCATGACGGTAATACGGATGTCACCTATGAAAACTGGGCAAGTAATCAACCTAATCCATCGGGAAATAGTCTTGACTATACCTTGATGCTTGATACGGGGCTTTGGTTTACTGCTAATTTCACTATACGTCGTCCATATATTTTACAGTTAACAGGACCTACAACTATACCTACTACAGGACTTGCTTCTGGAAGCGCCTTCCCAGATGGCACCACGACCATTACTTATAATGTATCAGACATATTTGGTAACTCATCTACCTGTAGTTTTGATGTCACGGTCAACAGAAATCCTTTTGAAACCTCAGTGGTACTTGATGCCGATGGAAAATTAACCATTACAGATATTGAGAACGACTCGGACGATCAAATCACGTTATCGAGCGATGGCACAACCTTAACCATTAGCAATTTAGTGCTGGCCACAGCATCTGGTAATGGTGTGGTACAAACAGATGTTGCGACGGTGACAGTACCCATTGCTAATATTACCAATGGTATAGAATTCGCTGCTGGCAATGGAAACGATAGTATTAATTTTTCTACCGATCTTACCTTAACAGGTAGTGATAATGACATTACGCTTAGTGGATTGGGATTGGGAACGTTTATTTTGGATGGGGCTTCCTTTCAGAATGGTGGTCATCTCAATATTGGAGGCGATTTTATCATCTCAAACAGTCCAGATGCTAAAATAGTAATCGGAGAACTTACTGCTGTTAACTTAAATATCTCTGATGCGTTTTCAGTTGAAGAGCCTAATAGTGCTTTGCCGATTACGATTTCTGGGCAAACAGATATAGCCGTAGACAGTGCTATTCAGCTTACCGGAGATACCACCCGCACGTTTTCGGGAACCGTCAACTTAGAGGCCGCATCGGTTAATTTTTGGGCTACAGGTTCTCTAAATTTAGGAACCGTGACAACGACATCTACTTTAGGGATACTCGTAAATTCTGTCACAACAGTTTCAGGGGACTTAACCCTAACAGGTAATATCGTAACTGCTGGAGACTCTGACTTTCGTTTAAGAGGAGATACCATTAATCAATCTGCGGGGACCATTACAACAGATAGGCTGTTATTTGATGGAAGCGATAATGGCGAAACAACGGCCCAATTATTTGGAGACAACGATATTAATATTCTAGAAATGCAAACAGGGCGTTCCTTGGAACTCATTGTATTTAATGACATTGATGATATTGAAATTGGACGGGGAACCTTTAATGCAATGACGCTCATAGCGCCGACAATTAATCTTACCGAAAACACCGATATTGTAAAAAATAGTACAGGTGTATTAAGCCTGGCAGGAAATGTAAATGCGAGTAGTACGTCTGCTAATTCTGCAGCGTCCATTCAGCATAATGGTGGTACTATAGATTTTTCGGGAACTACCGCAACCATTCAAAGGTTAAAATATGTAGGTGTTTCAGGGACATCTACTAGGTTTTTGTCAAACACCACCTTTGCGCCCGATGATATCAACCTTTTAAGTTTAGAATTTGGAAAAGTTGAAGTCGAAGGTCTTTTTGATTTAGGCACTTCAGGCATATCCATAAGCGTCCTTGATGAAATGACTATTGAAAATAGTGCTTCAACATTTTCTGGTAATGGCACTATAACTGGTGGTCTCACTACAGTTAACAATAGCGCCACCATAACTCCTGGAAATGATACCCAAGGCCAAATATTAACGACGTCAAATATCACCATTGGTGGCGGTACTTTCCCTGCAACCTTTGCGCCTTATATCAATGGCGATACTAATTTTGACCAGCTAAATGTCAACGGAACAGTAACATTATCAAATCCAATATTTATGCCACTTGGGAGCTTTACTGTAGACACAGGCGTAGAGCGCCTTACCTTAATAAATAATGATGGTATTGATGATGCCGTTAATGGCACCTTTGATGGGTTACCAGAAGGAAGCGAAGTCACATTGTACGGTACTTCGGATACGTTTATTATCAGCTATATGGGTGGCGATGGTAATGATGTGACACTAACCAGAGATACGCAAGCACCAGTAATTAGCTGTCCAGCTGATGTCACTATTGATTGTGCTGACCAAGCCTCGGTATTTGTTACTGGTGTTAGTACGGACACACCTATTGATATTCCTGATAATGACAATACAGGAATTACCAGTATAGCCAATGTTTCGGGTATTGATGCTAATTTACAAGTAGCCAATATTACAATACAAACAGCCATCAATCATTCATGGACAGGAGATTTAACCGTTGTGCTCGTTGCGCCTGGAGGTGAAAGCGCTACTCTATTCGCGCAATCACTTCAAGAAGCCAGCAATTTAAATGCTAATTTTCCTATCACTTTTACGGATGCTGCCACGACACCTGCTAACGATATTGGAGAAACAATTTCAGGAAATGAAGCTGCTTGCGAAGCTGATAATATTTGTGAATACACAGCCATGAGTGGCGTTGATGCCTTCTCACAACTTATTGCGGAGATAAATGCCAACGGAAGTGGTTTTAATGGTGATTGGTCGTTAATCGTCCGTGATTTGGCTAACAATGACTTAGGTAACTTAGTATCCTGGCAAGTTAATATAAAGGCTATTGACCCTAATGTAAATTCAGGCACCATTAACACGAATCCTGATGCCACAGGTACAGCAACGGCTACTGATAATTGTAACACACCAGTTTGCGATGTCACCGTTGCTTATGAAGATAGTGTTGTTGACGGTTGTGGTGTTTCTGAAGTAATTACAAGAACGTGGACAGCTACGGATAGTGCAGGTAACGCTAGTAGTTGTGTACAGACGATTACCGTTACAGATACAGCGTCTCCAATACTCGATTCATGTCCAGAAGATATTATATTCTCATTGCCACCAGGCGATACAGATGCTATCATAACCTATGAATTACCAACAGCGACAGATGTTTGCGGTGATGTTACCATTATACAAACCGACGGTTTAGCATCTGGAGACACCTTTCCAGAAGGTGTGACAACCAATACTTTTTCCATAACAGATGCTTGTGGCAACGAAACCATTTGCAGTTTTACGGTAACGGTTGCTGTGCCAGAAACTTTGGTTGAATTTACCGGAGGAAAACTCACGATTACGGATGTAAACGGCGGTGTTTCAGATGATGATATTTTGATTTCAGAAGATGGACTAAACATCACTATAGAAAATTTAATTGCTCCAGTAGAGGTGTTAGGTGATGTTACCTTGGTAGATGAAACAACGGTACGGGTAACTTACGCAGATATTACTAACGGTATCGAGTTTGTTGCTGGAGACGGAATCAATGCTGTCACACTTTCAGAAATATTCATATTTACTGGAGAGACTAACAATTTAAAGTTTGACAATTTAGAAGATTTCACTGTTATTGGATTTATTAATACCGAAGGTGATATAGAGATTACAGGTAATGGTAATTTAGATCTTAATATAGGCCCATGGACAGCGAAAAACCTTGTTGTAGATAATGCGCTTTTTATTAGAGATCAATCAGGTCCGGGAATTACAGTTTCTGGTACCACTAATTTAATGGCGGCTAATGATATTGCTATAGATGACGGTCAAGGGTTTCATGAGTTTAATGGCCCTGTAACCTTAGAAGCACGTAACATTACGTTTACGGCAGGCGCAGACCTTACGCTCAATGAGGTGACTATCACAACAGATGAAAGCATAAACTATTTCGCAGCCTCACCAGGAACGCTGACGCTAGACGGTAATATCAATATCACTGAAGCCGGTACCAACTTATTTTTAGAAAGTAACGACACCATCACGCAACAAAGCGGCATTATTAATAACGGATTTTTGATTTTACGAGGAGATGGTTCGGGTACTGCCACATTAGATGGAGCAAACACTGTTGGGGCATTCGCTGTGGAGAACCCATTCAATGCAAATGCAAGTGCATTTAGCAATGTGTCTTTTACAAATGCCGTCAATATGTTCTTAGCAGATATTATCGTAGACGAATTTACATTGACTGCACCAGAATTTGACTTAGAGCCCGATTTTACAATCATCACTAAAAACGGTTCTGAAGAAAGTAATTTCAACGCCAATATAGATATTAATACTGGTACTCTTCCAGCTAGGGTCGTTTTTAATCACAATGGAGGAACTATTAACTTTAATGGTACTGTAAATGATTTTGATGGTCTTTTAGATTATAATGGTAACAGTGCTGGTACTGTTAACTTTAGTGGAACAACAACAGTGAATCCCGATATCACTCCAAGCTTTGGAAGTTTAAATAGCACGGGAACATTCATCGCTAAAAGAGGAGTTATTGGTGTTTCAAATGAAGCTCGATTTAGTGGCAGTTCCTCGGTATTAAAAGGCGAAGCATTTCTCTCGGGGCCAACTATTGTTGAAAATGGCGCAACCATAACACCAGGGAACATTAACGATGTGTCATTACTGGTTTTTAGTGATTTAACAATGTCTTCAGCAACGTATGCTCCAGTAATTAAAGGTAATGATGAATATGATTCCCTTGAAGTGCTGGGTCAGGGTACAGTTAATTTAAACAATGCCAATTTAACACCCATAGGAGGATACACTATTCAACCCGGTGACGAGATTGTTATCATTGATAATAATGGTCCAAATGCCGTATCAGGAATCTTTAACAACTTACCAGAGTATGCTGGTGTTGTTTTTGGGGATTTTGTAGGCATGATCAGCTATGTTGGTGGTGATGAAGGAAAGGATGTGGTGTTGGTACCCGATACCATTGACCCAGTTGCTGTTTGCCAAGATCTTATACTGTCTGTTGGAGTGAATGATATTACCGTTACAGGTAATCAGCTAGATGGTGGCTCTACAGATAATGGGACAATCAGTGAGTTCTTGATCAATGGACAATCATCTATAGATTATACACTTGCAGATATCGGAGATATTGATGTTACATTGACAGTCGTCGATGCTAGCGGAAACAGTGCCGATTGTACTGCTACTATTACTTTGGTTCAGGAGGTACTTTTACGACCCAAAGTATACCTCCAAGGCGCATCGTTAAATCCAAACTTAGGCGAGGATACATTAATGCGTGACGATTTAAGGGCTAATGGTTTGTTACCAACGACAAGTCCATATGTAGATGGTTTGACAACGACCTTTTTAACCGTAGAGCCTAACAACAATGTCGTCGATTGGATCTGGGTAGAGTTGAGGGACAAAACGGATAATACCTTGGTAATAGACGGCCAATCGGCATTGTTACAGCGCGATGGTGACGTGGTCAATACCAATAGCAATGGAAGCTTGACCTTTACCGTTCCCGCAGATGATTACTATGTGGTCATCAAGCACCGAAACCATTTGGGCATCATGACCGCCAATCCAGTAGCATTGAGCAGTACTTCGACCAATATTAACTTCACCGATGCCAACAGCCCCATTACCTTTGGTGCAGATGCGCAGACCACCATTGGCATGCCAAACGGTATCCTTGGCATGTGGGCCGGCGATACCGATGGCGACGGAATACTCAGCTTTGCCAACGACGGCAACAGCATCCTCTTTGAAGTACTTTTTGACCCCGGGAATACGTCGTTCAGCTCGCTCTATACCGGAGCTAATGACTATTACAACGGTGATATGGATCTTAACACCAATTTGTCCTTCCAGGATGATTTAAACAACGTATTGTTCAATATCCTGTTCCATCCTTCTAACAGCTCATTCAGCTCACTGTTCGCTTTTGCCGAGCAGTTGCCTGTCAGTAGCACATCTTGGACTGTTGCTATAAATAACAACATTCTGGAACGTAGGGCTTACATAGAGCGGACATTGGCAGAACTGCAAGAACTCGTCGATAACAACAATTAATAAACAACCTACTTAAAAAAGAACTATCATGAAACAGCTATATACATCTTCAATGTTTATCCTGTGCATATTTTTTACAGGAACCATATATTCCCAGAACATCCAGTACGACCTGCGTTGTAGTGCAGACGGCACCAGTTATGAGGTCTACATATCCAGAGATGCAGATACGAGCTTCCCGTTTGCCCTGGCAAGCTCGACGATTACCCTTGTGTTGCCCACTGGGAGTACCCGTACGGTATCGCATACCAGCGAGTCCGTTGCTACTTACAGTCAGGTAACACCTACTATTGATGGTGATGGCACAGGTAACGATTATTACCCGTTCAACAGTTCAGGAGGTTCACAGGTAAGCTTTACAGCCAACATGCCCGTGCTGTGGTTGACCTTGATACCGTCGGACGGTACCGACCAGGAGGCAAGATTGATTATTAACGGTAGCGACCCAGATGATTTTCTCGGCGCCAATCCCTCTAACGTCTTCAATACGATCTCTATTGCGGGACTTGTCAATGAATATTCGGGGAATGTGAGTGATGTAGCGATAAACTGTTCCACATTGTCCACAGGTGAAGAGGTTGTGACGGCAAACCCTGAAATATCAGTGTATCCAAATCCGTTCAGTGATATCTTGAATATAGAGGTCTTAGGAGATATTCAAAACGTAGAGCTTTTTGATGTTGGAGGAAAAAAAGTTTATTCAGGTCAAGCGCGCCGAAAATTATTTTTGAGACACCTTCAAGATGGTGTCTATATCCTTAAAGTAGAATACAATGGACAATCGGTTAGGAAACGTGTGGTAAAGTATTGATTTTGGTATTGCAAAATCTAAAGTAATGGCCTTGCTATAGTAAGTTTTTTCTATAATTATTTAGGGATTACAGTTAATAGTTGATTTGCACTTATCTAATTAACAAGGTCAAAGTTGGTTAAGGGTAAGTGCTTAAACCTCCTTTGTGGTGAAGGAGGTTTTTTTGTATAATTTATTTTTTTAAATAGCACTATCAAAATGAGATTTGTGTGGAGCTGGAGAGATTAACTTCGTTTTTCTCTAATGACTTAAAAGTTGCTGTAACAATTGCCTGTCTCTAAAATCCATATGTTTTAAAACACAAAACCCACTCAAGTAGACTTGATGGGTTTTCTATTTTAAGTCACAACGCAGTTGTGAGTGTTGTGGAGTCGGAGAGAATCGAACTCTCGTCCAAACAAGTAACCAAAGGGCTTTCTACACGTTTAGTTTGCAATTGGTTTTCATCAATAAGCTGGTTACAAACAACCGACTTATAGCTTAGCTTTTAAATCTCGAAAGGGCACCAAAGCCTTACCCAATCTTGGTTAATTTTTACGATGCCTCTAAAAGGAACGCCATTAGCCAAGGCTTTCCGGAGACATTTAGCTTGCTCACCTTGTGAGCCGAGGCTTGAACTTACTATGATTCAGTTATTAAGCAGCTAAAGCGTAGTTATTCTCGCCGTTTAAAATTTGGATTAGCCTTTTACGTGTTTCAAAACCATTACACGACGTGCTTACCATTTCATTAATCTCGCTGTCAAAACCAGTCGACCCCAAAATGATAAATTAAAAGAATTGCAAACTTAATAAAAACTTGTACAACCTCTTAAATCCATTTATTTTTACTCAAAAATTATTCCATTTTTAGTTGTCAGTTTTCAGTGGCAGACATTAGTCTCTAAAAACAGATAAACAATTAACCGATTACACAATTATCCATGAGCATAAAATTCGCCATCATCAAAGAGCGCAAAAATCCACCAGATCGTAGAGTTGTTTTCTCACCTGAGACTTTAGCCGAAGCTAGAAAACAATTCCCAGACGCCCAATTTATTGTAGAGTCATCAGATATTCGTGTATTTTCAGATGATGCCTATGCGAAATTAGGTTTTGAGGTTACCGAAGATGTGTCAGATGCTGATGTAATGATAGGCGTGAAAGAAGTACCAGTTGAAAACCTAATTCCAAATAAAAAATACTTTTACTTTTCGCATACCATAAAAAAGCAACCATATAACCGAAAGTTGTTACAAGCGATGTTGGAAAAAAACATAGAAATGTTTGACCATGAAACCATTGTAAAAGAAAACGGTGCACGCCTTATAGGTTTTGGACGTTATGCTGGTTTGGTTGGTGCTTATAATGGATTTAGAGCTTTAGGGTTGCGCGATGGTTTATTCAATTTGCCAAAAGTTGAAACACTGGCAGATTTAAACGCCATGAAAGCCGAGTTAGACAAAATTGCCATTCCCAATATTAAAATATTGCTTACCGGAACAGGAAAAGTCGCCTATGGAGCAAAAGAAATATTAGACCATTTGGGCATAAAAGAAATTAGCGATGCCATGTATTTAACCTCAGAATTTACCGAACCGGTTTACGTTATGGCAGACGTTATGGAATACGCCAAACGTACTGATGGTAAAGTAGGTGATAAGTGGGAATTTTATAAAGACCCAACAGGTTACGAAAGTAATTTTATGGCCTATGCCAAGCAAACGGATTACTTTATTGCAGGTCATTTTTACGGTAATAACGCTCCATTTTTATTTACACGAGATGACGCTAAGCATACCGATTTCCGTATTAATCTGGTAGCAGATATTTCTTGCGATATTGATGGTCCAGTTGCAAGTACCATAAGACCTTCAACCATTGCAGAGCCTTTTTACGGGTATGATGCCAAGTCTGAAACCGAAGTCGCTTTTAATACCAAAAACGCCATAACCGTTATGGCAGTAGACAACTTGCCATGTGAATTACCAAAAGATGCCAGCGAAGGTTTTGGCGAAACGTTTTTGGAACACGTTATTCCTGCTTTTTTCAACAATGATGCAAATGGAATTTTAGAACGTGCGCAGATTACGACTTCTAAAGGTCAACTTACGGAGCGTTTCAGTTATTTACAGGATTATGTTGATGGAAAGAATTAAATAGGATCATAGCTTTTTGTTTTCAGAAATTTATCGGTTAAATCCACAAATTTGTAATTTACTTTATCTGATTTATCGAACTCACCATTTTTATTAGAATCAGTTATAGTTCGAAAATACAACCTATTTAATTTCGGAATTACTTTCCAATCTAATAACTGATTTAAATTAGAGCTTAATTTCTTGAAATTTGTACCATCTATATCACTAATGTAAAGTGAAACTATATCTTGGTGGTCTAATTTTAAGTCTGAGTTAGTGTCTTGGTCTCTAAGCTTGTACACCAAATAATCCAATCCGATATTTTGTTTGATGTTTTTTAAATAAGTTACAGATGTAATTCTAATTACTTTATCTGTCAACTCATAAAGATTTGTAGAATCTACGTGTTGAAATTTCAGGTTACTTATTTTACCACAAATAGTAAATCCATTATATCTTGAAATATCATGGTTTATATAATTACTTTCACTCTTGTAAATGGAAGAACGACTTTTATACTTGTCAATAAAACCTATTGTATGTATGAGATAATTGGTGCTGTCAACGAGTATAGGTAAATCAGCAGTTTCAATTTTTGAAGTGTCTTTTTTCAATTCGGTATTTTCGGAATCAATGACTCTAATTTTTTTATTTTCATCTTTACAACTTTGGATGCTCAGGAAAATCAGAAGTATATAAATAATATGTTTCATAACTAATAGTTTTTTATTGTTAAGTTAAAGAAAATACAATATCCTACCCGCAAAAAAATACCAAAGCAAAGTGTAAACAACAAAGCTTCAGCATTTTGAAATGGTGAAATAATAATGTCAGTAATATCTGCAATCAAAACTTTCGGATTGCTAATAATTTCCCAAGAATTGTAGCGTAATTCGCGACCCAAGTACATCCCAAAACCGCAGAGAAAAAATAAGCAGTTTGTTATTAAATGAATCGGTAATTTTTTAAAGCGTTTTTTAACAATGTTTTGCATGTCTTTTACAGAAAGGAAAAACAGAACTAAACCCACAATTGCAAAGCTGAACAGCACCAAAATGTCTAACCAGAAAAAATGCGAATCGGCTAATCTAATATGTTTTAAGTCTGTAATTAAATAAGGTGCATTTGGCAGAAAGAGCACCCAAATGCCAAACCAAAATATAAGCTTAAATTTGTTGACTTTTGTTGTATTTAAGTACATGGTTATGGCATAAGGTATAATAGCCAAAAACACATTCCACACCAAGAACAAAAGAAAGAAGGTTTTACTGAGTTTTATACGAATCATGAGCAGTAAAAGACTAAAACCGATAATGCTCGATGCAAGCCATAAAGATTTGAAATTCTTGTTTATGTTATTTTGAAGTTGTTCCATATCTGTAATATTCAATAATTAAAATAGTAATAACACCTGCCGAATACGCCACCAAATCCGAAACGGAAAATGTGGTTCCGAAAATGATTCGAGCAATTTTATACTGTTTAAGGTTGGCGACTTCCAAAATGGGTGTGAGTTGCAAAAATTCAACACTAAACGCAATACAAAAGGTCAGTAATGCGGAAGTAATTACAGATAAATTGGTAATTCCTTTTATGAAGCAATACACCAACATGACCACCAAATAGTCGCCAAGGGTATGGCGGATGAAACCAGTTTTAAGGAAATAGGCAATACAAACTTCAACCAAGAAGATAATTAATGCAATAATCAAATACGTACTGTTAAGCTGAAATTTCATTAGATGCTTATTATAAACTGATTCTATTTTCATTTTATCCAATAGGTATTTTCTCACCATAAAATTTTGGTTGTACATTAAACAGTAAATCCAAGCGCATTTTTGCGCGTGCTAAATATTCTCTGAAATGGGATTTGTAAACATCTTTGGCATTAAACCCAACGGCTTTCATGTTGTTGCTTTCAGCAATGTAAATGGCACGTTGGTTATGAAACTCTTGTGAAATCACCGTAATACTGGTTTGCCCAAAAATAGAATATGCTCGTAGTACCGAATCTAAGGTTCTAAAACCCGCATAATCCAGAACAATTCTACTTTCAGGAATGCCACGTGCTATTAAATCGGTTTTAAAATTTGTAGGTTCGTCATAGTCTTTTCGGCTGTTGTCGCCACTTACTAAAACGTATTCAATTTTTCCAGCTTTAAAGAGTTTTACAGTAGCATCTATTCGGTATTTGTAGTACAAATTTATTCTACCATTATTGACATATTTGGCGCAACCGAGTACTAAACCAACTTTATTTTTCGAAATATTTTCTGTGGTGTTAAATGTTTTTTCATTGGTTTGTTGTCCAATCCACCAATGGTTAAATAATGTGATAATTACAACCATAAGTGAAAGTGCAAAAATTCGTTTTAAGTGTTTCATGTTATGCAGATTGTATTTGAAGTTTGTTTACTATTTTTTTTGAAAATATGGCTTTACGAAAATCCTCAAAATTGACTTTCAGTAATTGCTTGTAATCGAAATGATGAAAGGCATTTGACGCTTTTCCTATTTTGTAAGATTGGTAGTAATACTTATAATAATCGGGTAGAATAATAACACCCAAAATAATAGCGCCATATAAATACGGACTGCGTTTTCCGTTACCAAAACAAAGGCATTGCAAGGCTATTTCGTCTTCAACCTTGGTGCTGTAACCACAAAGTACATGATAACAATCGTGGCGCTCCACTTTTGGGATAAGCTGAAAATTATTGCGCTTTAGAAAAGAGCCTAAATGATATCCAAAGGATTCGGTTGGGTAGTTGAGTAATTCTTCCACAGAAATATTCCAAGGTGCGTGTTTTTTAAACATCTTGGTGTACACACGTTGCGAGTGCTCAAACAAAAATTCAATGAGTTGTTTTCGTAGAGTCTTCATATCGTATCTGTTTTAGCAAACCAAACCCAAGATTGACATACGGTTATAAAAGCCGATGTAAAAAAAGCAATGGCAAATACGTTAAAATCTGAGCTTATAATGCCATAAGCTATAATTGAAAAAGCAATGATAGCATAATACGGAAAGAAGCGTTTAAATACTGTTTTTGGTGTTCTGGTTTTAGTAGTAACGGTCCAAAAAATGCTGTAAATAGTAGTAATAACAATAACAGCAACACACAACAAAATAGGTATGAATGAGAATATGAAAAATAGACTCATGTCTGCATCAAAGCCTTCATTACTAATTATTATACTCCAAAAAATAACGAATGCCAATAGGCTTGATTTAAAAAGATTATTTGCTAAATTCATAATGGTGTTACTTTTCATTTGCTATTCTGAAACTTTCCAAACTGTGTTCTTGCCAGCTTCGGTTTATAATATTTTGGTAGTAGTCTTTATATTTTAGTTCAATTCGTTCTTTATCTGTTTTTGAAATGTTGAGGTTTTCTTTTTCAGAATAAAGTAGTTGTGCGTTTCGGTTGCTAAGTGTAAGTAGATAACCGATATTAAAATTCTGTTTTTGACCCATGTTGTATTTTGTAATGTTGTAGTCCCAATTAATGGCACTTAATACCAGTAATGTTATAAAAGCCACTTGAATATTTTTTCGAAATAAAAACACGAGATTTCTAATTTTTAGCACCTTAAGAAACGTTGTAGCTAAACCTACTAAAGTCAAAAACAAGTACACGTTGACGCCAATGCGTTTGTAGGTTAAACCGTAAGTGGTTATGTAATTGTAGTTTTTTACAGCTATAAGGATTACAAGAACCATATTGAGCAAAATCCAAACGTAGGTTAGTGTTTTGAGAGTTCTATTTTTATGGTAAAAGTTGAAGTCGCCTCTAAAAAAATAGAGAATGATTACTATGGCCATGATAATTGAGGCAATTAATGTGTAGACACCTTTATGCACTTGGCTCGACATTTGATGCGATAATAAATCGCCACTTGTAACAATGCTTATAATATCCGTTACAATGAATACAATGAGTAAGGCATTCAATAATCCAAGCAAAGTTGTACCCAGTTGTTGTTCTTTTACTAATTGTTCTTCGGAAGCGTTTCCTGTTCGCTTTAAAATATTGGTGACCGATAAATCCGTTGAAGTCGCAGGTTCTACTTTTACAGGTTTTGAAATATTGTAAAAGAGGAAGTAGCCTAATACCAAAAATAAGAGCCACTGAAAATTGATGAAATTGAAGTTAATATCCTCAACCAAGCCTTCAAAAATGGGATTTCCGTTTTTGTAAAGTAGAATAAATGCAATGATGAAAATTAATGGAATTCCTATGAGCTTTGACCAATGTAAAATGTCAATATTCTTTCTCCAGTCAACCTTTTCTTTATCGTTATCGACTTCAAAATTTCTATGAAAGTATCCTGCTATGGTTGAATACAAACCATTTAGCCATTGCACATAAATAGAAGATTTGGTTTCTGAAATCATGCCAACCAACGTTACAAAAACCACACAATTGGCAATAATTGATAATACCGATTGATGCACAAAAACCAATACAGCGCTTACAGCGTAAATAACAGTAAGACTTAAAACTGATTTGTTTCTGAATGCTTTTAGATTGTAAAATGCAAGTAGAGCAATAGTTGCAAGTGAAAAAATACTAAGATTAAGCCCGATAGATTTATCATAAAATAAAATACTGAATAGGATAGAGGCGATAAGGATTGAAATATGTTTCATAGTTTTGTTAAATTAAAAGTACTTTGTTTTTCAAAGTAAATACGCAAAAAAATTATGTTTAGATGTTTTTGCTATGCTCAACACAAGTTATTTGGTATCTACTTTTCATCATTTTGTTGTTTTAAGGTTATTAATTTTTCAAGTGCATCAATATGCTTTTTGAATGCTTGTTTTCCCAGTTTTGTAGCACTGTAACGCGTGTTGGGCTTTCTGCCAATAAACTGTTTCTCTACCAAAATATAGTCTGCCTTTTCCAAAGCTTTGGTATGGCTCGCCAAGTTGCCATCGGTAGCACCGAGCAGTTCTTTTAAAGTATTAAAATCGGCATACTCGTTCACCATTAAAACCGACATAATACCCAAGCGAATACGATGGTCAAAGAGTTTGTTTATGTTAGTGATGATGCTCAAATTGGGTAATTAGTTTTTAGTAGTCAGTTTTTGGTTTTAAATTCATCAAGACAAATATCGAGTTATTTACCTTTATTATGAATACAATCGCAAAAGGTGTAACATTTTTTATCATCTTCACTTAAACATTGTGTCGTACAATCGGCATTAGTATTTCTGGGCATAATTGAGTAAAATAATCTGGTATGAAATATTACCAAGACAACGACTGAAAAAACACCAGTAAAAAACTTAAAAGGGAATTTCTTTGTTAGTTGCGCTTTATTTGGCAATACTAGTTTAGACTCTTTATAGTTGAATGGAAATATATGCTTTATTTTATGGTAATTCCAGCATAATAGAAATAAAACAGCACATAGCATCAGTGGTGAAGTAATCTGTGAGCCATCAAACCTAACAGCAAGAGATAATATACATATGTTTAAAATTATGGGTAGATATATCAATGCACCAAGTGTTACTGTACGTGGAATTAATAATAGTATTGCCGATGATACCTGCATTATGCCAACAAACGTATAATAATAACCAGTATGATAAAATGCTTCCAAAAAATTTCCCATAGGATGATTGGCAGATAATACTGTAAATCGTTCGCCTAAAACCTTTTGCAATCCCGAAGGAATGAACCCCAAGGCTAAACTAACACGACAAAAAATAGAGAAGTAGTACAGCCATTTATTTTGTCTGGCCCTAAAATGGAATGTGTCAATATCTTGAGCTAGTGCCATTCCTGCTTAATTTTTAATGTTTCTGTCATACTTAAAATGCATCCACGTACCATAAACAATATGCATTATCCCGAAACCCAAAACCCAGAGCCAAAAGCCGTAACCTGGCCAATAACTTGCAATTAAGCCAAGAACAATTTCAATATAACCTAAGTATCTGATGTCGCCTAAACTATATTTTGAGGCATTGACTAAAGCCAGTCCGTAAAAAATAAGCATAAGTCCACCAGTTAATCCATAGTGTCCTTTACTTAAAATAATGAGGCAGTACAAGCCACCAACAAGCAGTGGAATTAAAAAGTTGAAAACTAATCTGCGAGATGAGTTGTCCCAAATACTTTCGTTATTACGTTTTGCTTTTTTGGTGGTTAACACAATTCCTGTAATAACACTCAAAATTGCTATAAGTGCCAATACCAGCATACACGTCCAAAATACCCAACCATGAAAAATATAAAGCACACCATTACTATAGTTTATAACCAGCCAATAGGCAATAAATGCGCCAATTAAAGCATAAATACCAGCTAAAACTCCAGATAATCCACTAAGTGAAATAAATCTTGAGGATTTTGTCATTAAGGTTTTTATCTCGCTGAGGTCTTTTAAATAGTCTTCGTTGCTCATGATTAAAGTACTTTGAAATACAAAGTAAATTAAATAATTTAGATTAATGAAATTTTTGACGTAACATTTTTAAACTTTTAGTGTCTCATTAAGTAAATAGTAAAGTTATGTTTGGATTAGGATTCATTTTCGCAATAGCAAAAATTACAGGAGGTATTTTATTGGGATTGGCCACATTAGACAAATGGGATGGTGAAAGTAATTTCTTTAATAAAATCGCTGGTGCATTGGTGCCGTTTCAAACCATTATTGGTGGTGCATTAGTTGTACTCGCAATAATCACATTTAGAGGTGGTTGGATTTTTAATATCATCAGTATACTTGGTGGTATGTTATTATTAACTCACGTTTTTGGAAAAGTGCCATCATTAGAAAGTACGCTAAGAACAGTATCAGAAAAATTAATGCCTTTTAAAGCTATTATTGGTATTGCGTTGCTAATATTGGGAATTTTTGGCTTGTTTTAGATTATCTTAAAAGAAAGGCAGGCTTTCTCACCGTCAAAAATGATGAGCTCACCACGTTTTCCCTTTTTAAAAGGAATATTGGTTTCGTACTTACCATTATTTTTTATGAACTTTATTGGTGTAGCATATGCCGAATGGTTTATGAACATAAAGTCGTAGGTTTTACTTTCGTCAATGGTATTAAATAGTATTTTAATACTGTGTGAAGATTTCATCTGGCCTTTGTTTTGAGAGAGTTTCAATCCTGAATCGTAATATCCGGAATGAATTATTGGCGCATAAAAAAAGCGAATTTTAGAAATCGATTTGTCTAATAATTGCCATTGGTCATCTTCTGGAAAATGACTCCAGATAAGTTGTTTTGGGTCAATTAAAAAATAAATGTCATCAAAGTCAAAATATCCAGGCTTAAACTCATCATTTCCAGTGGACCAAGTAACATCAATAAGTTGCCATTTGTTGTCTAAGTAAACGGCGTTCCAAGCGTGATTTGTACCTCTCGTAACACGCCCAATATCTCTTACGGTAGTTTTAGCAAAACCGGAGATAACTTCGCATTTAATCCCTAATTCTTCTAAAGTAAATCTAAAGAGTTGCGAATAATCCTCACAAACTCCGATTTTAATTTTCAAGGTTGTCTCTGCATCTTGGCGTTGTTTCCTCTTTAAATCCTCTTCGTTTTCGTAATAGGTTCCATTAAATCTAGAGCTACTGCTGTTGTAGCTCTTATAATCATAGCTGATGTTATTTGCCATCCAATAGTAAACAGCTCTTGTCTTTTCAATATCGGTTTTAAAATCTGTTTGAATTTTGTCTGCAAACTCAGATATAGAACTAAATGTGTTGGGATATTGCGCTACTATTGAATCTGTATGGGCATATTTTTGGCAAAACGTAAATTGCAAAAAACAAAAAATAAAGAGTAACGGATTAATTTTCATAATTTTAAATTTAGCAATTATTATTCCAAAAGATGAACCCAGCCGAAGCCTATATTTTAAAACAGAACGAACCTTATAAGAGTATATTATTACAGTTACAGTCTATAATCGAAGCTGTTGCGCCAAATTGTGAATTATTGTATAAATGGCGTATTCCGTTTTATTACCAAAACGATATTCCGTTGTGCTTTTTAAACCAATCTAAAGATTATGTAGATGTAGGGTTTTGGCATTACGATAAAATGCAAAAATATCAAGAGCATTTTATAGCAACCAACCGAAAGTTCATTAGGTCTCTGCGCTATAAATCAGTTAATGATATTGAAGATGAGGTCTTAATTTATATTGTTAAAAGACAATTAGAAATCAATTTCAATCCATACAAAATGGTTAGAAATAAGCAGTAAGTTGTCTAATAGCCACCAAACGCGTCAATAAACCTTCCAAATTATCGAGGTTAAGCATGTTTGCACCGTCACTTTTGGCATTTGCAGGATCAAAATGGGTTTCAATAAACAAACCATCAACATTATTGACGATTCCAGCACGTGCAATCGTTTCTATCATGTCTGGTCTTCCGCCAGTAACACCAACGGTTTGGTTTGGTTGCTGTAAAGAATGCGTCACATCCAAAACGGTAGGCGCATATTGCTTCATTGTTGGGATGCCTCTAAAATCGACTACCATATCTTGGTAACCAAACATGGTGCCGCGATCAGTAATCCATGCTTTATCACTTCCGGAATCCTTTACTTTCTGTACAGCATGTTTCATTGCTTCCGGACTCATAAATTGTCCTTTTTTCAGATTTACAACTTTTCCTGTCTTTGCAGCCGCGACAACTAAATCGGTTTGGCGCACCAAAAATGCAGGAATCTGTAAAACATCAACATATTCTGCCGCCATTTGGGCATCAGAAGTTTCGTGTATGTCTGTTACGGTTGGGACTTTAAAAGTTTCAGAAACTTTTCTAAGAATCTTTAAAGCTTTTTCATTACCAATACCGGTGAAACTGTCAATTCTGCTTCTGTTTGCTTTTTTAAAGCTGCCTTTAAATACGTAAGGAATTTCCAGTTTATCTGTAATACCAACTATTTTTTCTGCAATACGAAGCGCCATATCTTCACCTTCAATGGCGCAGGGTCCAGAAAGTAAAAAGAAGTTATTGGAGTTGACATGTTTAATATTTGGTATCGTTTCTAAAGCCATAAGTATATTATTAAAGTGCAAATATACTATTATGCAATGGTTCTAAATAGCTATTATCACGAAATAAAGTGTACCTTTGCGCGCTTATTATCAAAGGATTATTATGACGAAGATTAAAAATATTGCCATTATTGCACACGTTGATCACGGTAAAACAACCTTGGTTGACAAGATTATGTACCATTGCCAATTGTTTCGTGAAAACGAAAATACAGGCGACTTAATTCTGGACAATAATGACCTAGAGCGCGAACGCGGAATTACTATTACTTCAAAAAATGTTTCGGTGACCTACAAGGACACAAAAATCAATATCATTGATACGCCTGGTCACGCCGATTTTGGTGGTGAAGTTGAACGTGTACTTAATATGGCCGATGGCGTATTATTGTTGGTTGATGCCTTTGAAGGTCCAATGCCACAAACCCGTTTTGTGTTACAAAAAGCTATTGATTTAGGCTTAAAACCATGCGTGGTTGTCAACAAGGTTGATAAGGAAAATTGTACTCCAGATGAAGTACACGAAAAAGTGTTTGATTTAATGTTTGAGCTCGGTGCAGAAGAATGGCAGTTAGACTTCCCTACAGTTTATGGTTCGGCAAAACACAATTGGATGAGTGACGATTGGCAAAACCCAACCGATTCTATTGAGCCATTGTTAGAAATGGTCATTGAGCACATTCCAGAGCCAAAAATTGAAGAAGGTTCTACACAAATGCTCATTACATCCCTTGATTTTTCAAGCTTTACAGGACGTATTGCGATTGGTCGTTTAACGCGTGGCACATTAAAAGCTGGTCAGCAAATTTCACTCGTAAAACGTGATGGTTCTATTGTAAAAAGTAAAATAAAAGAATTGCATACGTTTGAAGGTTTAGGTCGAAAGAAAGTCGATAGCGTTCAAGCAGGTGACATATGCGCCATTGTAGGTTTAGAAGGTTTTGAAATAGGTGATACGGTTGCCGATTTTGAACATCCGGAAGGCTTAAAAACCATTGCTATTGACGAGCCAACCATGAGCATGTTGTTCACTATAAACGATTCTCCTTTCTTTGGAAAAGATGGTAAATACGTCACATCAAGACATATCAAAGAACGTTTAACCAAAGAGCTTGAAAAGAATTTAGCACTTCGTGTTGAAGAAACTGATAGTGCCGATAAATTTATGGTCTTTGGCCGTGGTGTATTGCACTTGTCGGTTCTAATAGAAACCATGCGTCGCGAAGGTTACGAACTTCAAATTGGTCAGCCACAGGTTATTATAAAAGAAATTGATGGTGTAAAATGCGAGCCATTTGAAGAAATGACGATTGATTTACCAGAACATGTTTCAGGTAAAGCCATTGAAATGGTTACCATGCGAAAAGGCGAAATGCTAAGCATGGAAGCCAAAGGCGACCGAATGGTTTGTGAATTTATTGTACCATCGCGCGGTATTATTGGTTTGAGAAATCAATTGTTAACGGCGACTGCTGGTGAAGCTATTATGGCGCACCGCTTTAAAGAATACCAACCGCTAAAAGGTGGCATTCCTGAGCGTCAAAACGGAAGTTTGGTATCCATGGAAAATGGTACCGCTATTCCTTATTCCATAGATAAATTGCAAGAACGCGGTAAGTTTTTTATAGATCCAGGTGAAGATATTTACGAAGGTCAAGTAATTGGCGAAAATTCTCGTGGCGATGACATGACCGTTAACGTTACAAAAACCAAAAAATTAAGTAATGTACGTTCTGCTGGTGCAGATGACAAAGCTAAAATTGTGCCGGCAATTAAGTTTTCATTAGAAGAAGCTTTGGAATATATACAGAAAGATGAATATGTTGAGGTAACGCCAAATCATTTAAGATTGCGTAAAATATTATTGAAAGAAGTAGATAGAAAGCGCAACAAAAACTTGTAAATGTCAACGGCTACTACACCAAACCCAAAACTACGTCGTATTACGCATTCAAAGTATATCGACTTATTTGGTGTTATTCTGGTGGTTGGTGTCAGTTTGGCCCGTAACTTTCATGAAACTATTTATTACCAAGGCGCTATTCAATTTGGTATTCCGTTTTCTGAATTGGGAAGTTATATAAAAAAGGGTGCATTTCCAATCGGGTTTCTCTCAATAATTGGAGCTATTTTATCCTTGTTATCTACCCGATTTTTAGTTCGGCAACATAATTTTGGAAACATTCTATGGATCTTAATTACAATAAATTCGGGTATTTTAGATTATTTATTTGGTAATACTTCTGCTGTGATTACATATCCGCTAACTTTTGGCTTGGCTTTATTGTCTACAAAAAAATGGTATCAAGGCGAATTAATTAAAGATGCGGACAGGTTATACTACCTCCTTTTTGTGTTATCCTTTGTAGTATCCTATAGTTTGGTTTATTTAGGATTTTATTTTTTTGATACAGTTACCGCAATTGACAACCCGTTTTTTAAACACAGTATTGCTATAATTTTTGGGATTTCAATAATTGGTAATGTTGGTGTTGCATTTAAGTATAAGCAATCCTTTTTTGTTTGGACCATATACAATATTGTACAAATGGTAAAAAACCTGATGCAAGGCAATATTGCCAATGTGGTTAAATATGTGTTTTACATGGGTAATGCTATAATCACTTATTTTGATTGGAGTATTAATGGTGACGTTAAACGCCTAAAGACATAATATGGAACTCTTCGGGATTACAGGTACAGAATATGTTGGGTATTTGGCATCTTTAATGGTGTTGCTATCCTTTACCATGAAAGACGTAAAAACCCTTAGAATGGTGAATATGGCAGGTTGTGTTTTATTTATAATATATGGGTTTTTAATGCCAACTTTGCGAATAGGTTTGCCCATTATAATTGCAAATACGGCTATACTTGCCGTTAATCTTTACTATTTGGTAAAGAATAAATCTTAGAAGTTTTATATTTACAAAAACAAAACAAATGCATCTTCTATATTTTGATCCGGGTTTAGGCGCAATGATTATTCAGGCTATTGTTGCTGCCGTTGCTGGTGTAGTATTGTTTTCTAAAAATATAATGTATAAAATCAAAGTGTTTTTAGGGATTGCAAAACCTATTGAAGATGATGTTTTTGATGATATAGATGTAAAAGATTCGGATGTAGAAAATAAGAATTAGAGTGGATTCTAAAACCTTACATTCTTCTTCATTTAGAGATCCTTCAGGTTATGTTTTTTTAGAAAACGGCATCATAAAACGGGTCATAAATCCAATATATTTTAAACAATATAAAGCCCTAAGGGATTCGGGTTTTTTCAATATTCTTTTCAAAAATGAACTATTAATTCCTCATCAAGAGGTTTCGGAAAGCGCGTCGGAAATTATCATTCAGCCAGAGCAAATTCCATTTATAACGTATCCTTACGAGTGGAGTTTTGCCATGTACAAAGAAGCCGCGCTTTTAACATTGAAGCTTCAGAAATTTGCTTTGCAAAAAGGATTCTCTTTAAAAGACGCATCGGCGTTTAATGTAACTTTTCATAAAGGCAAAGCTGTTTTTGTAGATACACTTTCTTTTGATTTTTATAAAGAAAATAAACCATGGCGCGCCTACAAGCAGTTTATTACCCATTTTTTTGGGCCATTGGTGTTAGCGCATTACCATGGTGCGGACCAGCTGAAATTATTGAGCCATTTAATTGATGGTGTTCCCGTAAAGCAAATTAGTTCAATGTTACCGTTCAAGACCAAATTGAGCCCAACGTTGTATTCTAACATCCATTTGCTGGCAAAACTTGAAGACAAACATAATGAGGATTATAAGGGTAAAACCAAAGCTAAAGGGATTTCAAAAAAAGGCTTGATTAACATCATTGAAAGTCTGTACGATTACATCAAAAAATTAAATCTTAAGGAAGATTCAGAATGGGGCAAGTATTACGACAAAATCAACTATACGGATAAGGCTTTTGCCCATAAATCTGAAATCATAAATCTTTGGGTTTCTAAAATCCAGCCCAATAGTATCATGGACGTTGGCGGCAATGATGGAACCTTTGTCAGGGATATTGAACTTAACATTAAAGAACAATTGGTTTGCGATGTGGACAATAATGCCGTTGATGCAAATTACTATGCCTTGCGAAAAAATAAGGAAACCAAAATGCTACCGTTTGTGCTCGATGTGTTAAACCCATCGCCAGCCATTGGATTGAACAACAAGGAAAGAGCTTCGTTTTTAGAGCGCATATTGGAATATGCGCCAGACGCAGTTTTGGCTTTGGCGGTAATACATCATATTTCGTTATCGGGAAACGTGCCTTTTGGGTCGTCGGCCAAATTCTTTTCAAGCTTTTCAAAATACTTGATTATTGAGTTTCCCAAACGAGAAGACTCTTGGGTGCAACGTTTACTAAAAGCAAAAGGTGAATTTGAAAGTTATTTTGATTTTTACACTGTGGAAAACTTTAAAGAAGCCTATTCTAAATTCTTCGAAATTTCTGAAATTCAGTCTATTTCCAATTCTGAAAGAGTTATGTTTTTAATGAAAAATAAATGCTAGAAAAGTTTCAATTAAAGAGAAAACAGCAGCTTAACCTAAGTCTAAAACTTATTGTCTTATCGGCATTGGCATCTGGACTCTATCCGTTGATTTATCTCTATGCTTCAAATTTTGCGTTAATTTCATCAATAGAACAGTTCCTATACTTTTTGGTAATTTTTCTGGTTTACCCAATTCTATTTTTTATTGTTATAAAATTTATGAGTCAACTGGTCAATCTTGAAATAGATAAAAGGCTTTTGATTTTTACGTTTTTGAATTTTAGTGTCTGCTTATGCCTTATACTATATGGCACTAATGGCTTCAGCAAAAAAACTGCGGTTATTTTAATTGCCATTTCATTTTTATTGGCATTCTTTCTAAAAAACTATTTGGATAGAGTCGTGAAATTTCAGTTTCTGTTGGCTTTTGTTGGCTTTTTGTTTCTTACGCCAACACTTATGAGCTATGTTGGTTATGATCAGAATTGGTACGCTGAAACGACAAAATCAATACAGCCAAAATTAAAAGCCAAGCCCAATATTTACCTTATTCAGCCCGATGGTTACATAGGATTTTCTCAAGTTAACCGAGGTTTTTATAATTATGACAACTCAAATTTTAAAAGCTATTTACAGTCACAAAATTTCAATATATACCCAAACTACAGAAGTAATTACTATTCTACCTTGACTTCAAACAGTTCATTATTTACGATGAGTCACCATTATTATGGCTATAATAGTTCTGATAGAGAATTTTTATTTGCACGTAATATTATTGTGGGCGAAAATCCAGTTTTATCAATTCTGAAGGATAACGGTTATGATACCAATTTGATTTTGGAAAATGGTTTTCTATTGGTCAATAGACCCGAAGTAGCTTATGACTATTGTAATATTTCAATTGATGATGTACCTATGTTGTCAGACGGTTTTAGCATTAAAAAAGATATATCAGCAGATTTAATGACCAAAATTTCTAAAACATCTGAAAATCCACAGTTTTATTTTATAGAGCGTATATTTCCTGGTCATATAAGCACTTACGAGCATACCTCTAAAGGGAAAGAAACGGAGCGTTTAGATTACATCAAAGCTTTGGAAGACACTAATAAATGGTTGATGGAAGTCGTTGGTACGATTGCGGAAAAAGATCCCAAAGGCCTAATTATTATTGCAGCAGATCATGGTGGGTTTGTAGGTTACGATTATTCTGCCCAATCCATAGAAACACCAAAAACCGATGACCATGTGTATTCCATATTTTCATCGCTCCTTGCAGTTAAATGGCCTTCTGATGAAACGTCATTTGAGGATGAACTTCTGAGTTCAGTTAACTTGTTTAGGGTTTTGTTTTCATATTTAAGTAAAGATTCTTCAATTTTAGAAACCTTACAGGATGATAATAGTTATTTAAAAATCAATGATAATACCAACAACGGACTTTTTGAGGTGTGGTCAGATGACAAGGTAAAATTGAAAAAACTGGAGTTTTAAATTTTAAATATTAGAAATTTTCTAGAGAACGTTTGCCATCAAATTAGAGATAATAAAATATAATCCCGATTATTTATCCGAGTGGAATACTTTTATAGACAAATCCATTAACAGTACATTTTTGTTCAACCGAAGTTTTATGGATTACCATTCGCACAAGTTTACGGACCATTCCATTATGGCATTTTTAAATGATGAGTTGGTTTGTGTAATGCCAGCACATGAGGATAATAAAACACTCTATTCCCATAATGGACTTACCTATGGCGGTTTGGTGTATAGTGCTGATTTAAATCCGAAGCAAATCGCACTGTGCTTAAAATCAATTTTGCAGTATTTAGAGCAGAATAACATTGAAACGCTACATATAAAAACAATACCCCAATGTTATTACAATAAACCAGACTTAACCCTACAAAAATTATATTCACAATTAAATGCAGAACCTTACAGGTCAGATGTTTTATCCATTGTAAAGCCAAATGAAGTTTCTTATTCAAGAGATAGAAAAGCTGGTATAAAACGCGGTGTTAAGCATAATTTGGTTGTCCAGGAAACGGATGATTTATCTCAATTTTGGAATGATATACTCATTCCTAATTTGAAGCATAAACATGGTTCTTTACCAGTGCACAGCCTTGATGAAATTACGTTGCTTAAATCAAGGTTCAATAAGCAAATACGACAATTCAATGTGTATTATAATGACCATTTAGTTGCTGGTACAACGATTTTCGATACCAAAAATGTAGCACGGTCTCAATACATGTCTAGCAATCATTTAAAAAATAAGTTAGGAAGCTTAGATTTTTTGCACAGCCATTTGCTTGAAACTGTATTTAAGGATAAATCTTTTTTTGATTTTGGAGCGTCTAATCTCGATTCCGGTAAGAAAATTAGCGAAGGCTTATTGTATTGGAAATCAGGTTTTGGAACAAAAAAATACAATCACGATTTTTATAAAATCGAAACAAAAATGCACACAGCTTTGGATAGTGTGTTTAATTAATTTCATGAAACAAAATCAATTGTTACATTAGCACTATCACAAAATAAAAGAAGCTTAGGTTATAACCGTTGAGAAAATTTAATTCCTACATCAATACAAATGTACTTTTTAAGGTTGCCAATCTTAATTCAATATCAATTGGCCTAAAGGTTATTGCAGGTATATTTACCTCAAAAGCTATCGCCATTTTTATTGGAGCTGAAGGTTTAGCTTTAATAGGTAATTTCAATAATTTTATAAAGGCAGTTCAGTCATTCTCTGCATTAGGTTTCTATAAAGGTCTTGTGAACTCAATTGCAAAATTGAAAGAAGATCATGATGAGCTTTCTAAAGTATTGTCCACAACATTTTACCTTGGTTTTTTGAGTACTATGCTCTTTTCATTGCTTTGTTATTACAATGCCAGCTACATTAATAATATTATTTTTCCTTCTATTTATGACTACACTTATGTAGTCGAAATACTAGCCATTGCATTACCATTTTATAGCCTTAATGTGTATTGTTTTTCCATTATGAATGGATTTGCGAAGTACAAGTTTTTGTTAATAATAAATATTATAGGTCAAGTGGCAGGACTATTAATTACACTTTTATTAATATGGCAAGATAATATTGATGGTGCATTAGTGGCTGTGGCGATTACCCCAGCACTGGTGTTTTTAATTACATTGGTAGGAATCTTGTTTAGGAAAAATTTTGTGTCATTAGTGAAGATTACGCAGATTGCTTCCAGTGTTTTAGGCAAAGTTGGACCATATTCCATAATGGCATTGACAACAGCGGTTGCCTTGCCAATTGTTATGATATTTATTAGAAACCATATTACCTTGGAAATAGGTCTCAAAGAAGCTGGTTATTGGGAAGCCGTAAACCGAATTTCAGATTATTATTTAATGTTTGTCAATTCCTTAATAGCACTTTATTTAGTGCCTAAGCTTACAAAAATTGACACAAAAAAGGAATTTAGAAAAGAGGTCATGACCTTTTACAAAAACCTTTTGCCATATTTTGGTGGCTTATTATTGTTTATGTACTTTCTGAGGAAGTATGTGTTATTGCTTATATTTTCTGAAGAATTTCTGCCTGCCCAAGATTTGTTTTTATGGCAGTTTTTGGGAGATTTCATCCGAGTGTTAGGTATGGTAATTGCCTATCAATTTTTAGCTAAAAAAATGTTTAGCCACTTTATTATCTTAGAGATTTTTTTATTTGTAACGCTTTATTTTTCAAGTATATATCTTATTGATATATTTGGTTTAAGAGGCGCAACAATAGGTCACTTTGTCACTTATTTAATGTACTTTGGCATTGTGCTCTTACTTTTCGGGAGTTCGTTGTTCGGGATAATCACTGAGGAAACCGAATAAATTTTAGACCAAACAGACGCAAGTATGGTTAAGTTTTTAGACCTAAAAAAAATAAACGAGCGGTTTCATGAGAAAATTCGGCACCGAATGGATACTTTTTTGGATACCGCTTATTACATTTTGGGTAATGAAGTTTCAAATTTCGAAAGAGCATTTGCAGACTATTGTGGTGTAAAATACTGTATTGGTGTAGCAAACGGTCTTGATGCACTTACATTGATATTGAAAGGCTATGTTCAACTCGGTAAGTTACAACCGTTAGATGTGGTCTTAGTACCTTCAAATACCTATATAGCCTCTATACTAGCCGTAATAAATTCAGGATTAACACCTGTTTTAATTGAACCTAATGAAAATACGTTCAATATTTCTCCAGAAGAAATTGAAAGTTATCTGTCTAAGAATAAAGACGTCAAAGCAATAATGGTTGTACATTTATATGGCCAGCTTGCGGATATGGATGCTATTAACAAAATAGCAAAAAAGTATAATGTCATTGTTATTGAAGATGCCGCACAAGCGCATGGTGCTTCAATGATTGATTTCGATGGAATTCAGAGAAAAGCTGGCAACTTAGGTCATGCCGCAGGATTTAGTTTCTATCCAACAAAAAATCTTGGAGTTCTTGGTGATGCAGGTGCAGTAACTACAAATAATGCAGAATTAGCAGACTGTATTTTGAAACTTCGAAATTATGGTAGAGAAGATAAATATCGTAATGCCATAAAGGGATACAACAGTCGTTTGGATGAGTTGCAAGCAATGGTGCTCAATATTAAATTAAAATCTCTAGAAAACGATAATACAAAACGACAAAACATAGCAAGACAATATTTATCAGAAATTAGAAACTCTAAAATAGGATTGCCGTTTTATGATGGTAGCAAAAATCATGTTTTTCATTTATTTGTCGTTAGGGTTGAAAACCGTACTGATTTTCTAGAATTTCTAGATTTGAATAACATAGGTTATTTATTACATTACCCATTGCCACCACACAAGCAAAAAGCTCTAAAGGAGTTTAGTACCCTTAATTTACCAATTACTGAGGCCATCCACAATACCGTTGTAAGCATACCCATAAGTCCAGTAATGACAGATGAAGAAGTAGGCGAAGTTGTCAAAGTTTTAAACACTTATTAGGTGATGAAATTTCCTGGCTTCATCAAAAATAATATTGTACTTAAAATAACATCGGTCAACGCCGTTGTAACAGGGATACGGCTATGCATATCCTTTTTTGTACAACAGCTACTTGCTAGAATGTTGGGCAATACTGGTTATGCTCTGGTAGGAGATATACGCAATCTAATACCAATGCTAACGAGTACCTCTACATTGGGTGTTTTTAACGGTGCCGTAAAATATGTTTCTGAACTTAAGGATAATAAACCAGAATTGGTCAAGATGTTTTCTACAACTTCATTGTTTTATGTCGTTGGTAGTGTTGTAAGTGCACTAGTATTGTTCTTTGCTTCGGATATTTTGTCTCAAAAGGTTTTTGGGAGTTCTGATTATACAGGTGTTTTAAAATTTTTGGCTTTAATGGTACCTTTTATTGGTGCAAACCGTATTTGTAATAGTGTAATCAACGGTCTTTCAGATTATAAAAATTACGCCAAGGTTGAACTGGTTTCTTATATTATTGGTATTCTCATTTTACTTTATGGCTTATACAATTATGACTTAAAAGGTGTGCTTGTCGCAATTGCATTAACGCCTTTGGTACAATTTATTGTAGTGCTTTCTTTTTTTGGACAAACATTGAACCAAATTATTCAACCACGAAAATTACGATTTAACCTCAGCTACAAAACACAACTATTGGCTTTTACGCTCATGTCTTTTGTCTCAACGTTTTTGATTAACTATATTGAAATAGACCTGAGGGCGCAAATAGAAAATAACATTGGCAAGGGTGATGCCGGTAATTGGACCGCTGTTACTTTTATATCCAAAAACTATATGGTTTTTGCTTCAGGACTTTTCACCTTATATGTGTTACCACGCTTTGCAAACATAAAAACAGCATCAGATTTCAAAACGGAAGTGCTTTACATTTACAGATCAATTTTACCAATTTTTGGTATGGGAATGTTGTTGGTGTATTTTCTCAGAAATTTAATAATTCAATTTATATTTCCAGATTTTAACGGAATGGAGCCGTTGTTTAAATGGCAGCTGTTAGGTGATTTTATTAGGCTTTGCTCTTTGGTTTTAGCACATCAGTTTTTGGCTAAAAAATTAGTGAAGAGTTATATAATTACGGAACTGATTTCTTTGTTTTTGTTTTACATGTTTTCAGTATTACTAATGGAAAGGTTTGATACCGAAGGCATAGTAATGGCGCATTTTGCACGCTACATAGTCTATTACGTGGTTGTGATAGGCTTTATTTGGTATTATTTTAGAAAAGAAAAAACACCTTTGGAAAGTAACTAAATTTTAGTCCAATAATCAATCGATTTTTGTGCGCATTTAATATAATGATGTTCCTTCTCAACAAAATCTCTAGCCCTTTTTGCAATCTCTATTATTTTATTTGGGTTTGTGATTAAGTATTCTAATTTCTGGGCAATTTGTTCGGCATTGGGCAAGGCGTTAATTGCTACGGTATCTTCTTTCAAACCATAATAATCCAGCCATTCTGTTTCTGCGCCTGTGATAACAACTTTCCCTTTAGCCATAGCTTCTAGAGCATTATAACCTTGGTCAAATCCAAAAACTTGATCCAATACTATATGGGCTTTGTCAAAGGATTTGATATACTCGGAATAGGATACGCTTTCAACAGTTATTATGTCCATGCAATCGGCATAAATTTTGGATATAATTTCAAGGGCTTCTTCAAAAAGATCACTTCCCTTTTTAAAATAATTCTCTCTGTTTATACCATGAAAAATCACGATTTTATCCTTAACAACAGGTGTTGTGAACTTGAGGTTGTCCGTATTAATAGCATGTGGCACCATACCTAGATGCTTTGGGTTGTCTTGTAGGGGAATGTAGTAGTCTAAATCTGAAGAAATAACACCATCAATGTGTTTGTACATATGCTTATGTAAAGCCACAAAATCCTTTTCCAAGTACTTTAATGCATGCTCAAAATCTTTTGCCTTTAACCTTCCTTCAAAATAAGGCGTCATAATAGAATATCTAAAGTTTTTGTCAATGGCATATTTAACGCTAGGGTAATCGGTACCACACGAGAGCAAAAAAACTTTAGTGTTGTTTTTTCTAAGGAAATCAAAAATATACTTTTCGGTTTTGGGCATGCACAGAAAGGAAGCTTCGTTAACAAACTGAACCACATCATGCCCAACAAGTTCATCTTTAATACTATTGATTTGGCGTTTTACACTTAAGGAATGCAGATCTATTTTGAATAACCTGTATATCAGATTTTTAATTTTTTGGCGAATACCTGAGGCATAATTATGAGTGATTTCAATATCTACATCAACACGTTTAAATCCATCCCTTAGCCCAACAACTTTTGCCTCGTGCCCTAAGTTTTCGAGCCCTTGCTTTAAGAATCTATGTACCCTATTGTACTCACCAACTAATAATACCTTCATTTGGATTATATTTGGGCTAAAGATAACAATAGTTGACGTCCAGAGGTAAAAATATATGCGTTGTTGCATACTCTTTAGGTGGTGGCGGCGCGGAAAAAGCATCTGCATTGCAAACTACCATGTTCCATAATTTAGGATATAATGTTTTTGTGGTTTCGGTTGTTGATGATATTCAATATGTGTATAAAGGAAAACTGCTTAACCTAGGTACTTTTAAAAAACAAAATGACACTATTTTTGGCCGATTTAAACGGTTACTAGTATTCAGAAAATTTATAAAGGAAAATAAGATTGATATTGTAGTTGATAACAGGACACGGACGCAAGCCTACCGTGAGTTTATAGTTTCAAAATTTATTTATAAAATACCAACGATTTATGTTGCACATAGTTATAATGTGAAAGAAGTGTTTCCGCAATATATCTGGCTTAATAGATTCTTATATAAAAATGCTCCAATTGTATCTGTCTCTAAAGCATTAGAAAAGCAAATTAAGGATAAGTTTGGTTCAAAGCGCACGCAAACCATTTATAATGGATTTGGTTTTTCAAAAATTAATAAAATGTCGAATGCTTTAATTCGTCTGAACGATTCGCCACTTGAAAAATTTATTATCTTTTTTGGGCGTTTAAGCAACGGATCAAAGAATATTAAACTGTTGTTGGATGCCTATAAACTCTCAAATCTTGGTAACGAAGGTATAAACTTATTACTATTAGGTTCTGGACCAGATGAAGAGATTTTGAAAAATCATGTCAATACTTTGGGGTTATCAAAATATGTTATTTTTAAAGGCTTTGAGAAAAATCCATACCCTTATGTTAAGCAAAGTCTTTTTATGGTTTTGAGTAGCAGGTACGAAGGTTTTCCAATGGTTATTCCTGAAGCGTTGAGTTTGGGAATTCCAGTGGTTTCGGTCGACTGTCAATCGGGTCCAAATGAAGTTATAATTAATGGTCATAACGGGTTGTTAGTAGAAAATCACAATCCAGAAAAACTGGCAAAAGCCATGAGAACAATGGCAACAGATAAAGCCTTATATGAAACCTGTAAATCCAATGCCAGAGAAAGTGTAGAGCGCTTTTCTATTACCGAAATAAGTAAGCTATGGGAAAAGCTTTTTGAACAAATTATTAAAAATTGAATATGCCAGATATTGCCAAACTCATCGATATACCTAAAATAAAAGACTACCGTGGCAACCTAGCTGTGGTTGAAAAGCAAACCGTACCATTTGATATTAAACGGGTTTATTATTTATACGATATTCCTAGTGATGCTTACAGAGGCGGCCATGCGCACAAGGAGCAACTGGAAGTTTTAATTGCCTTAAGTGGCAGTTTTGAGGTGTTACTGGATAACGGATCTGAAAAAGAAAAAGTAACGTTGAGCAAACCTGATAAAGGGTTATTGATTTCTAAAAAAATATGGCGCGAGTTAGGTAACTTTTCATCTGGTGCAGTTTGTTTAGTTTTGGCCTCAGACGTTTTTTTGGAGTCAGATTACATACGTGATTACAATGACTTTCTCTTATCTGTAAGGTGATGCGTACATGTTTTTTTTAATCAAAACATATTTAAAGGCCATTAATTGTCTTAAAAGCCAAGCTGGGCAATTGAGCAATAATCTTTGTTTGTAGTTTAGTGTTTTTTGGTTTATCCTCTTTTTTAAGAAATTGAATGAACGCATATCTTTCACCATTTTGCGCTCAATAGCTGCGGAAAACCTGTTGATATCCATGTAGTGTTTTAACGAGTCGTTATTTTTTTCATGTTCTAGAAAACGTTCCGTGAATTCAACCGTGTCATTAAGTTCCCGTTGCATTGAAAGGTGGTTTTCAAGATTATTTATTTTTTTTAAAGCCGTTACCTTTGCAGAAAATACAACCTTGTGTTTTAGGGCTATTCTTATCCAAAGGTCTAAATCTTGAATGGACTTTAATTTGAGATCAAAGCCATTAAATTCTAAAAAGACCTTCTTTGGTATTGCCAAGCTTGAAGTCCAACCAATACTATCAATTGTGCTGGCTTTAAAATAGTCTTCTACCAAACCAAAATGGCTGTTCCCAATACCGTCAAACTTTGTCTTTAGTGTAGATTTTTCAAAAAACACTTTATCATAATTTGTACAATACATCCCGCAATTAGGATAGTTGCTGTATAGTTTTGAAAGTTCATTCAAATGTTCTGGAAGCCAAATATCATCGGCGTCTAAAAATGCAATTAAGTCTCCATTGGATTTTTCAACACCATAATTTCTGGCATGAGATACGCCATTATTTTCGGTAGTGTAAAGTTGTATTCTTTGGTCCTCGAATTTTTTTACAACCACGTCGCTATTATCTGTAGAGCCATCATTAATGACAATAACCTCAAAATTCCTATAACTTTGGCCCAATACACTTTTTATTGTCTGCCTTATTTGATCGGCTTTGTTAAAAAGCGGTATTACAATAGAAAAAAATGGGGTCATTTTGTGTTTCATCTTTTTACAAAAATAGTGGTTTAATTAGAGTATATTTTTAATCTTTAACGCAAAAGATATTTATCAGCTAAAGTGGAAGCTAAAAAACAACTACACCTTATAGCCTTTAACAATCCATACCCGCCAAATTTTGGTGGAGCTATCGATATGTTTTATAAGATTAAGGCATTGTCCAGTTTAGGTGTTAAGTTGTACCTACATGTTTTTTATAATGATAGAGATGATGTTTCGGGTTTGGAACACTATTGTGAAAAGTTATACCTCTACAAACAGAATAGAAGTTTTACAAATCACTTGGGTATGTTGCCCTTTATTGTAAAATCTAGATATTCAAAGGCATTGATTGCCAATATAAAGAAAATCAAAGCTCCAATTTTGTTCGAGTCTTTGCGTACTTGTAATAGCTTAATACACCAAAACTTTGATGTAAAAACAGCGGTGCGCTGTCATAATATTGAGTATGATTACAGTTGGGGTTTGTACAAAAGCGAAAATAAAGTGTTGCACAAATTGGCGCATCTTTTTGAAGGTTACAAACAAAAGCGTTTTGAAGGTGTTTTGAATAAAGCTGATATACTGTTTAATATTTCGAAATTTGAGAATGATTATTTTTCAAAATATAAAAATTCAGCATCTATTTATCTGCCTGTTTTTCAGGGTAATGAAACTATAGTTTCGAAAAATGGTTTTGGGGATTATGCACTTTATCACGGAGATTTATCTAGTGCCGATAACCTAAAGTCAGCCTTGTTTTTAATTGAGGTGTTTAAACCTTTAGGCAAGCCATTGGTCATTGCAAGTGCTGTTGGTAATGATGCGATTAAACGTGCAATATCGAATTTTCCAAATATTACCTTTTCAAAAATAGAAACCGATACGCAATTAATGCATTTAATTCAATATGCGCATATAAATACCTTGTATTCTTTTCAACGTTCAGGCACAAAACTTAAAGTCTTCACTGCTCTATTTCATGGAAGGCATTGCATGCTGAATAAAAATATGGTTGATGATGAAAATATACTTGCAATCTGTACTGTTGCTGAAGATAAAGAAACCTACAGAAGAAAGGTCTTGGAACTATTCAATATAAAGTTTGAAGTTGATAAGAAACGGATAGAAGCTCTAAAGCGTTATAATGATATGGCCAATGCCAAAATCATAATTGACAATTTGCTTTAGCTTTTCCGCTGTACCACTTCAAAAACCTTATTCTCATCGCATTTTAAGGTTTTGCTTGGGTATTTTAAAAGCAAGGCATAATCATGCGTTGCCATTAATATGGTGTTGCCGTTTTTGTTGATGTCCCGTAATACTTCCATAACTTCAACACTGGTTTGCGGGTCAAGATTTCCCGTAGGTTCATCGGCTAAAATAAGTTCGGGTTCGTTTAACAGCGCTCTGGCAATGGCAATGCGTTGCTGTTCGCCACCAGAAAGCTCGTGCGGATATTTAAATCCTTTAGTTTTCATACCAACTTTGTTCAGTACAAAATCTATGCGCTCGTTCATTTTTTCTTTTTCTTTCCAACCTGTAGCTTTGAGTACAAATACTAGATTTTCCTTTACGGTTCGGTCTGGTAATAGCTTAAAATCCTGAAATACAATGCCTAGTTTTCGTCTTAAAAATGGTATGTCTTTTTCCTTTAAAGTTCTGAGGTTAAAATCAACAATGGAGCCTTCACCTTTTATGAGTTGTAAATCGCCATACAAAGTTTTCATAAAACTACTTTTGCCACTGCCGGTTTTTCCAATGAGATAGACAAAATCGCCTTTTTTCATTTCAAAATTTATGTTGCTCAATACCATACTGTCGCCTTGGTAAATAGTGGCGTCCTTGAGTTCTAAAATAGTTTCTGACATATTGATTTTTAAACTAAACGTAATGGGCTATAAATGTATTATAAAAAAACAAAAATCAATTAAAAGGGTTGGGCATAATTGTCTTTTTTCATGTCGAATTTATAATTATAAACAATTTTAAACGTTAATAGTAAAGCATTAAATTATATTTGAAGCGCAAAAAATTCATCAATTCTATTTATCAAAAAACAAAACCAATGAAGCTTGTCAAATCAACGTTTATCGCTGTTTTTCTATTTAGCGGTTTATATCTTTTTGCTCAAAAAACCGCTATATATACAAGCGATTTCAAAGAGTTTCAAAAGGCATTGACCTTGTATAACAACAAGCAGTACAAGGCAGCACAATCCTTGTTTGATGAAGTAAAGTACGCTACTAATGATGAGGTTATAAAATCGGATTGCAGTTATTACATAGCAAATTGTGCCGTAAGGCTAAACCAAAAAAACGCCAACGACCTTATTGAAGAGTTTGTAACCGAATACCCAACCAGTACAAAACGCAACACTGCATTTTTGGACGTCGCCGATTATTATTTTGAAAATTCCAAATATGCTTATGCCCGCAAGTGGTATGCCAAGGTCGATGAAACCAGTATTGCACGTGCCGAAAGAGACCGATTTAATTTTAATTACGGGTACTGTTTGTATACCACAAAAGACCAGAGACAGGCCAAAAAATTTCTGGAGCGCGTAAAAGATTCCAAACAATATGGCTCACAAGCTAAGTATTATTTGGGCTATATGGCTTATGAAGGTGATGATTACGATGTGGCGAATGATTATTTTGAACAAGTTTCAGACAATGAAAAGTATCAGGAAAAGTTAAATTACTATCAAGCAGATCTAAATTTCAAATTAGGAAAATTTGAAAAAGCTATTGCCATTGGCAAAGAACAATTACCAAAAAGTAATGCCGAAGAAACTTCTGAACTTTCAAAAATAATTGGCGAGAGTTATTTTAATTTAGAAAACTATGCCGAAGCCACACCATATTTAAGAGCTTACAAAGGCAAAAACGGAAAATGGAACAATACGGATTTCTACCAATTAGGCTATACCTATTACAAACAAAATGATTTTGAAAATGCCATGGCAGAATTCAGTAAAATTATAGATGATAACAACGGCATTGCCCAAAATGCCTATTACCATTTAGGCGAAAGTTATATCAATTTAGATAAAAAGCCCGAAGCCCTGAATGCCTTTAGAAATGCCTCGCAAATGGATTTTGACCTTAAAATTCAAGAGGACGCCTGGCTTAATTACGCTAAAATCAGTTATGAAATTGGTAATCCCTACCAATCTGTCCCGCAGGTGCTTTCTGGTTATTTGGATGCGTATCCAAAAACACCTTACAAAGAAGAAATTGAGGCCTTGCTCATTGACTCATACATTACGTCCAAAAATTATAAAGACGCACTGGACTTATTGGAGACCAAAAGTAGTTTTGAAAGCAAGGTAGCACTACAAAAAGTAGCCTTTTACCGTGGTATTGAATTGTATAACGAGTCGAAATACAACGACGCCTTAAACATGTTTGAACGGTCGCTTAAACAGCCTCGTGAAGCTTCATTTACCGCAAGAGCAACATTCTGGAAAGCCGAAACCCAATACAATGTAACGGAGTATAATGAAGCCTTAATCGGTTTTAAACAGTTTGCCCAACAAGATGGTGCGTCAACCACACCAGAATTTAAAAATCTAGATTACAATTTGGCGTACACTTATTTTAAGCTCAAGGATTATGTCCAAGCGTCAACATATTTTCAAAATTTCATCAATAAAAATAAAGATGATAAAACCAGAATTAACGATGCATACCTGCGTTTGGGCGATGGCTATTTTGTAACCAGCAATTATCAAAATGCTATTGATGCCTATGATAAAGCCATTGCGCTAAACAAAATTGAAACGGATTATGCCGCGTTTCAAAAGGCAATGAGTTACGGCTACATTGGGCAAGGCAGTAAAAAAATAGATGCGTTAAACCAATTTATTAATGGCTATCCAAAATCTGGGTTGAGAGATGATGCCATGTACGAGTTAGGCAATTCTTATGTAAAGGCAAATAATACTGCTGATGGCATGAAAATGTACGACCGCTTAAATACCGAATACAAACGCAGTGCCTTTGTGCCAAAGTCATTGTTGCGCCAAGGTCTCATCCATTACAACAATGACGACAATGAGCTGGCGTTAGGTAAATTTAAAAAAGTAGCCAAGGATTTTGCAGGTTCGCAAGAAGCCATACAAGCCGTGTCCACAGCGCGCTTAATTTATATTGATCTCGGTCGCGTTAATGAATATGCACGTTGGGTAAAAACCTTGGATTATGTTGAGGTTACGGATGCCGAGCTGGACAATACCACATATTTGGCGGCGGAAAAGCAATATTTAGATGGCAATACGGATGAAGCTATCAAGCAACTCAATGCCTATTTAAACAGTTTTCCAAAAGGGATTCACCATGTAAAATCCCATTTTTATTTAGCGCAATTGTACTATAAAAAAGAATTGTTTGACAACGCCTTGCCACATTACAAAGCCGTAGCCAATGCGTCCAAAAATGAGTATACCGAGCAGGCGTTGGTTAGAGCTAGCGAAATAACTTTGAATGCTTCAAATTGGGCTGATGCTATTCAGATTTTGGAACGTTTGGAGAATGAAGCGGACTATCCACAAAATAGGACGTATGCAAAATCCAATTTAATGAATGCCTATTATCAAACCCAAAATTATAATAAGGCGCTTGACTATGCAGAAAGCGTATTGGAGCAGAATACAATCGATGCAGAGATTAAAAATGATGCGCAGCTTATTTTGGCACGCGTCGCCATAAAGCAAGGTAATGACGAAAAAGCACGTTTGGCCTATGCCGAAGTAGAAAAAACAGCATCAGGAAGCGTAATGGCTGAAGCTTTGTATTACAATGGCTTTTTCAAAAATAAAAACGCGCAATACGAAGCTTCAAATACCGTAATCCAAAAACTGGCGAAGGATTACAGCAGTTATAAATTGTATGCAGCAAAAGGACTAATTGTCATGGCGAAGAATTTTTATGCACTTAAAGACGCTTTTCAGGCCACATATATATTAGAAAGTGTCATCTCCAGTTTTCCAGAGTTTGAAGACGTGGTAGCAAAAGCTAAATCAGAATTGGATAGAATTAAAACTGAAGAAGCCAAAACAAATTCATCAATCGAAACAGACGATAATTAAGGTGGTATATTTCTACTGTAAAGAGTACAGATATTAAACTAAAATTATTGTCAGGCTGAGCGCAGTCGAAGCCTATTAAATCAAAATAGCATTTATGAAGATCAAGTTTTTAATTTTTATAATAACCTTATCAGGCTGTATAAAATTAATGGCCCAAGACCGCACAAAAGATACCTTGAACGGCCAAACGGTTAATGTTATAAAACCATACACGCCAACCATATCGGATGCCTTTAAGATAAAGGAAAAACCAACCTTGAACGATAGCGTAACCACTCAGAAAAAAGAAGTGAAATACAATATTTTTTCAATTCCGGTAGCTTCAACCTTTACACCAGCAAAAGGTAAAGCGGCAAATGTGGACAAGGCAAAACCTGTTAAATTGTATGACAATTATGCAACGCTAGGCTTCGGGTCTTTCACCACAATTTTGGGCGAATTATACCTCAATCACGAACTTGATAATGGCGAAAATGTTGGTGGCTATTTCAGCCATCATTCGTCTCAAGGTGGTATTAGCGGTTTGTTTTTAGATAATGATTTTTCACAAACAGGTCTTAATGTCAACTACTCCAAAAAGCTTAGGGATTTTTCATGGAAAATTGACCTCGGTGCCGATTTGCAAGCGTATAATTGGTATGGGTTGCCACAACAATTTTTTACGCAAACCCAAGCAGATAATATGGATTCCCAAATACGGTATAACAGTTTTTATGTTGGCGGTAAGCTAAAATTTGATGATGCTATTATTAAAGATGGAAGCGTTAGGTTTAGACGCTTCGGCGATGATAGGAATTCTGGAGAAAACCGATTTGTAGCCAAAGCCAGATTTGATGTTCCCATTGCTGGTGAAACTATAGATATAGAACTTCGGGTAGATTATATTGGCGGTAGCTTCGACCAAAATTATACCAATACCGGTAGCATAGATTACGGAAATATCAACGTAAGCCTTGCACCGTCATATCAGTTAAAGCAGGATGATTTAACGGTAGATTTGGGTGCACGTCTCGTATACCTTAACGATACCGAAATGAGTGATAACAGCGTTTTCATATATCCCAACGTGCAAGCTTCTTACCGTTTGGTTAATGATATACTTATTGGTTATGCAGGGATTACGGGAGATTTAATACAAAATTCCTTTCACGGTTTTGCAGAAGAAAATCCTTTTGTATCTCCAACCTTGCGTATTGTCCCCACAGATCAGCAATTTCATGGGTTTTTGGGGTTAAAAGGAAAACTGTCCAACACCGTAAGCTATAATATAAAAGGGAATTACGATGCACAACAAAACAGAGCCTTGTTTAAAAGTAACGAAGGTTTTGTGGAAGGTCCTGAAGATTACCAATTCGGAAATTCGTTTAACGTGGTTTATGATGATATCAACACATTTTCTATAGCAGGCGAATTGAATATAGATGTCAACCGTAATTTTAAATTAGGCATCAAAGGCGAATACTTTAACTACAATACCGATGCTGAAGCTGAAGCCTGGAACTTACCAGATGTTACGGGCTCTGTGTTTTTAGATTATCAGATTTCTCCAAAATGGTTTGCTGGCGGCAGTGTATTTTTTATGGGCGAGCGAAAAGATGTTTTGGATATCTCTGGGAACTTAATTGATACGGTACCTGTTACCGTAACTCTGGATAGCTTTTTTGACGCCAATGCACATTTGGGCTACAAGGTTACTGACTATTTATCGGTTTACGCCAAAGCTAATAATATTGCAAATCAAAACTACCAACGTTGGATGAATTTCCCAGTACAGGGCATTCAGTTTTTAGCAGGTGCAACTTATCAGTTTGATTTTTAGGGTTGTATTTTGTATCAAAGAAAAACCTAATGATTAATAATAACAATAAATACTATGCGCTTCTTGTCTGTGTTGTGTTAATGACTTTATGGTATTTTTATAAACAAGCAAAAAAAAGAAAAGCATCTGAAAATGGTGTTTACACGATTTTTTACATAAACGATATTAGACGGGGAAAGGGCGTAATTCCTGAGATTAGATTTCATTACTTTTTAAACGGACAAAAGAGGTATGATAATTATGACTGTGGGTCTTCGGCACTTGAATTTTTAAGTTCAAACAAAATTTTTGGTATCGTAAACCCAAAAACATTAGAAGCATTTCCCTGTTGCTACTGCGAAGTCCCTAGGGATTTCAGTGATGCACCAACTACAGGATGGTCTTATTTACCAATCGAATACTGCCATGGCGGTAAAAAAAAGTGTTTTTAAAATGAAGAAAATATTATTTTATTTGGGACTTGTTTTTTTTGGTTATACAGTAACTGCCCAAAGCACCAATCCCAAATACGACGAAGCTTTGGCCAAGAAATTAGGCGCGGACGATTATGGTATGAAATCCTATGTTTTGGTGATTTTAAAAACAGGAGAGAACACATCCAAAGATGAGCAGAAAATGACCGAGGCTTTTAACGGCCATATGGCCAATATGAATAAAATGGTAGAAGATGGTAAGCTCATTGTTGCTGGACCAATTGATAAAAACGAAAATAGCTATCGCGGTATTTTTATATTAAATGTGCCTACTTTGGAAGAGGCAAAAGCGCTTTTACAAACCGATCCTGCAATTAAGGCCAAGTATCTCGCAGTAGATGTTTACAAATGGTACGGTTCGGCAGCATTACCAGAATATTTGCCAGCATCAGATAAAATCTGGAAAGTGGGAAATTAATAATTATTAATTAACAATTAACAATTATTAACTGTGCATTATTCACTTTCAATTGAAAGCCGTGCTAAATAGTCAAAATGGTTGCCATCCATTACTTTATCACAATTTAAGCCAATAGAAACACAAGTTTGTCGCAACGTTTCAAAATCAAGATAAAGCCATTTTAGTGGTGTTTCGGTTTCGCCTTTATATCTTAAAAAATAATCTAGTTCGCCATAGTAGTTTCCGTCATTCAAAAGATTTAGAGCTTCAGTTTCAATAATATTATCATCAGAATACATGTATTTGATATCGGACGAATCAATAAGTATTTGCCCATTTTGATTAAGCAATGTTTTTAAGTGCTTAAGATATTTTTCAAGCTGTTTCACTTCTTGAAAAATACCCGTACCGTTCATTAAAATTAAAATAGTGTCAAAGGTTTCGGTTTCATCCAAAAGTACTCGTTGTTCAACATGCAAAACACCTCTTTTTTTGCTGACCCTTACTGCCCCAGGTGACGTGTCAATGGCTTTAACCTTTATATTGTTTTCTTGTAGCCAAAGGCTATGGTTTCCTGCGCCACAACCGACATCAAGTATTTCTCCGTGGCTTGTTTTTAATGCGGTTTGTTCAATCTTTGGCATCTCATCAAAATTTCTGAAAAGATAGGGCAGAGGCAATGTGTCTTTATCCGAAATACTCGTCCAAGTTACCAAGTCTTCGGTATAATTGTTGTGGTAAAAATCCAGTAATGCTTTTCCAAAAACGTCTTTCATCGCGTTAAAATGTAATTATAAAACAGGATCAATTATTCGTAAATTAGCACAATGCAACACCAAATCCATAATCTCCCCAAACTGGCCAAAGATAAGCATAAGGAAAACAAGGCTTTTTTTTCGAAATTAAAGAAAAAGCCACCAAAGCAATTGGATTATATAATGCAAGAATTGCATGATGATGAATTTAGCCGTACCGATTGTCTAACCTGTGCCAACTGTTGTAAAACTACCGGACCGCTTTTTACCGATAAGGATATAGAACGTATTTCAAAGCATTTTAGACTAAAGCCCCAGCAATTTATAGATACGTATTTAAGAGTCGATGAAGACAATGATTACGTATTGCAATCTGTACCTTGTACTTTTTTGGGTACAGATAATTACTGTTCCATATATGAGGTGCGCCCCAAGGCATGCCGAGAATTTCCACATACTAATAGGCGTAAGTTTCAGCAAATAGCCAACTTAACCTTAAAAAATGTGGCTATTTGTCCTGCAGCGTTTAATATTGTGGAAGCTATGAAAAAAAGAATTGAATTATGACATTAAAGTTTTATATATGTTGTTGTTTGGGTTGTATGCTGTGTTTTGGAAACGCCCAAACCGATACTTGGATGACCTCAATGCCCATTGCCAAAAAGTTGGCATTGCAACAGAACAAACCTATACTTATGGTTTGGGAAGAAGCCACAATGTATCCGTTACCTGTTTTGGTAAATGATGAAAATGGGAAAAAAGTAGTGTTGCGCAATATGTTTGAAGTGCCCGAACTTACTGAATTGCTCTGGGAGCATTTTGTATTAGTGGTTGTGGAAGAGTTGTTTTATGAAGACATGTTTGCAGATATAAAAGGGAAACGAAGACAAAGCTACATTGATAGTTTTAATGATGATACCCTAAAGGTTATGGATGCAAGCGGAACCATAATTGGCACTTCAGGAGCAGCTACGGAGCTTCTTAACTTGAGTGCTTTTGTGGAAAAGTACGCTTTGAATATGTCCTATTTAAAACAGGAGCAAGTCAACTACAATACTAATAAAGACTTTTATTCTACATTTTATCTCGCAACAAAGTACATCGATTATAGTGTTTTTGTAAACAAGAAATTACGCCCAGAAATTTTAAAGGTTTCTGATATTTATTTGAAAGATACCGAGACACTCCTTGCTCAAGATACCACACAAACTGACAAAGCGCAACTATTGCAACGCATTGCACTTACTAAACTCAATCAAGATTTGGTTAAAAACAAATCAAGACGTGTATTACGCGAACTCAAAAAGTTTGATGCCTCTAAAATAGAAGGTGCCAATGCTTCACTGTTTGCATTTTTAAATTACACGGCACACCGATTACGAAATGACACCGAAGAATTTGCCAAATGGGAATCCCAAATTTCTTTAGTAAATTTGAAAAAGGCACAAGCCATTATAAATATTAATAGATAAACACATTGTAAATGCAGAAGAAAATTTTTGTTTTATTGACCTTTTTAGTGCTGTTTTCATGCAGTTCTGACGATGACGGACCAGGAATTGACCTTGATTTACTTTACGGGCAATGGTTTAGGGTTGGTTTATGCCAAAGCCAAAATAGTTTGTTGTTAAATTCAGATGGAACTTATGTTCAAATATCTTCTGGTGCTTCAGACTGTAATGATACCGGTCCTGATACCACTAGGACCGAAGGTACGTATCGCGTACAAAATAGAATTTACACAACAACGGTTACCAGTTCAGAAGTCATAAATGAAGGTACAAATCTTTCAATACAAGATTTTGAAATATTTGAACCCGTAACTGAAATCATTGAGCTCACAGAAACAAGATTGCGCATGCAAGTCTCCATTATTGGTGAAAATAACGTTGTTGAAATTTTATCTCAACCAACTTACGAAAGATAAAAATGGAAGCCCTATACAATTACTTTGAAACCATTCCCTCATCACATAGAAGTCTGCTATTAGTTTCTGGAATTACCTTTTTTTGGTTGCTAGAAGGTGCGGTGCCTCTGTTTAAATTCAACTACAAAAAATGGCGACATGCTGTACCTAATTTCTTTTTTACGCTCACAACAATAGCAATAAATTTTGGATTAGCATTTTTGCTTTTGGGTACAGCAGATTGGGTTGCTGAAAATGGTTTCGGTATTATTAATTGGCTACCAGATATGCCACTTTGGTTATACATTTTACTTGGTGTGCTTTTACTCGATTTTTTCGGTGCTTATTTAGCACATTACGTAGAGCATAAGGTAAAACCGTTGTGGATGGTGCATCTTGTTCACCACACAGACCATAAGGTGGATACCACAACAGGAAACCGACATCATCCATTAGAAAGTGTTGTGAGGTTTACATTCACTTTATTAGGTGTTTTTGTAGTGGGGACGCCAATAGCTATAGTGATGCTTTACCAGGCACTTTCCGTTGTTTTTACGCAATTTACACATGCCAATATAAAATTGCCAAAACGTTTGGATAAAGCTATCAGCTATGTGCTCATCTCGCCTGATATGCATAAAATCCACCACCATTACAGGTTGCCATATACGGATTCCAACTATGGAAACATATTTGCCATTTGGGATCGGATTTTTGGTACCTATCTTTACATGGAAAGAGAAAATCTAGTTTATGGAGTTGATGTATTTCCGGATGAAAAGAAAAACAGTAACATTCCAGATTTACTAAAGCAACCATTTCAACCTTATGAAAAACCGACACTTTCGGCAGAAAGCAAAGATTAGCTTCGTATTATTAATACTTCTGTTAGTTATGGGTTGCGATTCTAAATCATTAATAGATGTGCAAGGTCATCGTGGTTGCAGAGGCTTGTTACCTGAAAATTCGTTGCCTGCATTTGAAAAAGCCATACAATTGGGCGTCAATACCTTGGAGTTGGATATTGCCATAACTAAGGATAACAAAGTCGTGGTTACTCATGAGCCGTATATGAGCCGTACCATTTGCAAAAAGCCTAATGGAAGTCTTATTTCTGAAGCCGAAGATATGCAGTTCAATATCTATGAAATGACGCATAGTGAAATTAAACAGTTTGACTGTGGCACATCAACGCATCCAAGATTTCCAGATCAGAAAAAAGTAACAGTCTATAAGCCACTTCTTTGTGAAGTATTTCAAATGGTGAGATCAAAAAATGCAAAAGTCAACTTTAATATAGAAATTAAATCCAAACCTGATTATTACGGAACATATACACCGTTTCCAAAAGATTATGTCACCTTGGTTTTAAACGAAATTGAAACCGCAAATATGGGTAACAGAACCAATTTGCAATCTTTTGATATTGCAATCTTGGAAGAAATTAAAAAGCAAGATAAAAAAATGCCAGTAGCCTTGTTGATAGATGAGGATGAAAACATAACTGCAAAAATGAAATCACTGACATTCAATCCAGAAATCATTAGCCCTTATTTCAAGTTGCTAGACAAATCGGAAGTGGAAAATCTTAAAGCCACAGGTTGTAAAGTTATTCCTTGGACAGTAAATGATAAAACAGATATGCAACTGATGATTGATTATGAAGTTGATGGCATCATTACAGATTACCCAGATGAACTGATTAACCTGCTCAACAATCTTTAAATAGTTGATTTTCATTGTAAAAACATTTATATTTACCAAACCTAAATCAATCACCGTTAAGATATCTAACACCTTAATGGTTGTTTTTATGAAAAAACTTGACCTATTAGTAACCCTAATTTTTATGGTTGGCAGTATTTTTATTGCCACTTCACAGTCTACAATAGCCAAAATTTACAAGAATAAAAATATTCAGGCTTCAGGACTCTATCACGATTTAAACAAAACTAAGGATACGCTAATCCTAAAAAGTGAACAAATGATCAATTATATCTATACTGCAAACAATGATGGCCGACGTGATATCAATAAGCGAATAAATAATACTGAATATCGCTTGCCTTTAAATGAATTGGACAAAGGCAAAAACGTCATAGTAGCCGTACAATCACCTTTGCAAATTGTCTTTGTAGTTCAAATATTAAAAGACCTTCGTAAAACCGTTAAGGTTTCTCAAGTGTTAGATAAGAGAAAGCTAGGGTATAACAGTGAAAAGGTAAATTAGTTATAGTCTTTATAAATCAAATATTTTTTTCTGATGGTTTTAAATTTGACCAAGTCTTTTTGCCAAGTTGCCTTAATTTCATCTTCGGTTAATCCAGATTCAATTTGTTGCTGTAATTTTTCAGTGCCAGCGTGTGTGGTAAAGTTTGAAGTTACAAACACTTTAGATTTGTCAGTGGCATTAGTGTAAGCATCTATAACGTATTTCAGGGTAAAGTGTCTCTTTGCATCAACAGATGAAAGATCTGCACCATAACATAAAGTATTTTTGTGTTTTGGGTGCTTGGCACCAAAATTTGGTATTGGTGTGTAACTAAATTTGTACTGGTTTTTATCTAAAAAAGGCGCACCGTATCGCTGAAATTGAAACTCCGTGCCTCTTCCAGCATTTATATTTGTGCCCTCAAATAAGCCTAAGCTTGGATATAAGGTTACGGATTGGTCATTGGGTAAATTTGGAGAAGGTCTAATGGGTAAGCTGTAAGTGCTGTTATGGTTATAATTTTCGACCTCAATAATTTCAAGTTTACAATTCAGGTTGCCATTTAGCCAACCTTCGCCATTAATCATTTTCGCATATTCACCAATAGTCATCCCATGAACTAGCGGTATTGGGTGCATGCCCAAAAAACTACTGTGTTTTTTCTCTAAAACAGGTCCGTCTACATAACTCCCATTTGGGTTGGGTCTATCCAATATCAAAACGGGTATATTATTTTCCGCGCAGGATTCCATAACATAATGCAATGTAGATATGTAAGTATAAAACCTTACACCAACATCTTGAATGTCAAAAACAACCAAGTCTACATCTTGTAACTGTTCAGCAGTTGGCTTTTTATGTTTCCCGTGAAGCGAAAAAATAGGCAGATTTGTTTTGGTATCAACACCATCTTTAACCAGTTCTCCAGCGTCTGCTTTACCTCTAAAACCATGTTCTGGTGTAAACACTTTTGTAATATTTATGCCATGCGCCAGCAACGAATCTACAATATGAACATACTCTGGATTTTTACCATTTGTTTTTATGGTTGAGGTTTGGTTGGCAACAATGGAAATGTTTTTGTTTTTTAGTAAATCAAGGTAGAGTTCTGTTCTGTTAGCACCAGTAATAATATCTTTTTTAAAGTCTTCTGTAATTGCAACTGTAGTATTGGCGTTAGACTTATGCCTTTTAGTTTCATTGGGTTCTTCTGGACAAGAAATTAAAACAAAGGCTAATAATAAAACTGTATTTTTGAAAATCTTTAAAATCATTGTTGCATTTTGAATTTCGAGTTGTTTATAGCCAAACGTATAATTGGCGACAAAACGTATAAAAGTAGTGTTTCGGCACCAATAATTAAAATTGGTATTGCTGCCATTGCTATTGGTATTGTGGTAATGCTTATTGCCATTGCCACAGGTCTTGGATTGCAACAAAAAATACGCGATAAAGTAGTAGCCTTCAACGGCCACATTTTTATAACCAATTATGATACCAATGCATCTGAGGAATCTATAGTGCCTATTAGCCTAAAGCAAGATTTTTACCCCAATTTTAATGCTGTCCCAGACGTTACCCACATACAGGCTACCGCCAATAAATTTACGCTCATACGTACGCTGACGGATTTTGAAGGCGTCGTAATAAAAGGTGTTGGTAAAGATTACAAGTGGAATTATTTTGAAGATTTCCTAGTTGATGGTCGTTTGCCCAATTTCAAAGAAGCACTCAATAACGAAATTTTAATATCCCAATATCTCGCCAACAGGTTAAACTTTAAATCGGGAGACAGCTTTCAGGCCGTTTTCGGAAAAGATCTCAACAGACCACCAAGAATTATAAAATTTACTATTACGGGTATTTTCGATTCAGGCTTTAAAGAACTGGATGAAAAGTTTTGCATAGCAGATATCAGGCACATTCAACGGCTCAACAAATGGAAACCAGACCTAGTCGGTGGATTTGAAGTGTTCATCAATGATTTTTCAGACTTAGACGCCGTAAGCCAAAAAGTATATAAGGAAACGGGTTCCTTTTTAAACGCACAACCCATAACCAAAAAGTACGCTTCGGTATTCGAATGGATAAAAATTTTCGATAGCAACACCTATCTCATTATCGCTATAATGATCATTGTAGCCGCCATAAACATGATAACCGCTTTACTGGTTTTAATACTAGAGCGAACACAAATGATAGGCTTGCTAAAAGCCTTGGGTACACCAAATTGGACCGTGCGCAAAATATTCATTTACAATGCATCGTACCTTATTGGTCTGGGCTTGCTATGGGGCAATATCATAGGTTTGGGCTTACTCTTTGCGCAAAAGTATTTTAAGCTGTTTCCTTTACCACCAGAAACTTATTATGTTACAAAAGTTCCAGTATACATAAGCCTAGATTACATTCTGCTACTAAACATCGGCACCTTTGTACTCTGTTTGCTAATGTTACTTGTACCATCGGTAATCATTTCAAAAATATCACCCGTTAAAGTCTTACGTTTTAACTAATAATTTGGGCGTTTTTATGCGTCGCATAAACCGCGCTTTCCGCTATATCTTTTTCGTACTACAAAATTGTAGTACTTCAAAAGGATGCCGCTACAATCGCTAACGCAAAACAAAATGCGTTTTAACTTCAAACTAATTACATTATAGTTAAATTTGCACCGCAAAATAAAACTATGGATTACGCAGAAAATATCTTAGGGACAATAGGCAACACACCAATGGTAAAAATGAATGCACTCGTAGAGGAATTACCATGTTTGGTATTGGCAAAATACGAGACCTTTAATCCCGGTAATTCCGTTAAGGACCGCATGGCATTGCAAATGATTGAGGATGCCGAAGCAGACGGAAGACTAAAACCAGGCGGTACAATTATTGAAGGCACATCTGGCAATACAGGTATGGGCTTGGCATTGGCTGCCATTGTTAAAGGTTATAAATGCATTTTTGTAATCAGCGATAAACAATCCAAAGAAAAAATGGATGTGCTCAGAGCTGTTGGTGCCGAAGTTGTGGTTTGCCCAACCGATGTAGAGCCAACCGACCCAAGAAGTTACTACTCCGTGTCAAAGCGCTTGGGAGAAGAAACCCCAAATTCTTGGTATGTTAACCAATACGATAATCCTAGCAATTGCAAAGCACACTTTAAAACCACCGGGCCAGAAATATGGGAACAAACCGACGGCAAGGTTACACACTTTGTAGTAGGCGTTGGTACTGGTGGTACCATATCTGGGGTTGGTAGTTACCTTAAAATGAAAAACCCAAACGTTAAAGTTTGGGGTGTGGATACTTATGGATCGGTCTTCAAAAAGTACCACGAAACAGGTATTTTTGACGAAAACGAAATTTACCCTTATGTTACTGAAGGTATAGGCGAAGACATCTTGCCAGCCAACGTTAACTTTGGTATTATTGACGGCTTTACCAAGGTAACTGATAAAGATGCCGCAGTTTATACCCAATTATTGGCAAAGAAAGAAGGTATGTTTTTGGGTAATTCTGCAGGTGCAGCCATTAAAGGCGTATTGCAACTCAAAGAACATTTTAAACCGGATGATGTGGTTGTGGTTCTGTTTCATGACCATGGTAGCCGTTATGTTGGTAAAATGTTTAATGATGACTGGATGCGTCAAATGGGATACATAGATTAACCTTTAATCTAGCGTTAAAGTTTTTATCATATTTTTCATACATTTAGCTCATGGCTAATCGTATGCAAGAAGATTTCCTTCATTTTATTTGGAAGTACAAAAAGTTTAAAGCCATAGACTTAAAGTCTTCCACCAGTGATACCATTGAAATAATTGCATTTGGACAACATAACAAGAACTCTGGTCCTGACTTTTTCAATGCTAAAATCAGAATTGCAGATCAGTTATGGGCTGGAAATGTGGAAATTCACCTAAAATCTTCGGATTGGTATCTGCATGGGCACGAAACGGATAAGGCTTATGACAATGTTATTTTGCATGTGGTTTGGGAAGACGATACGGAGGTATTCCGAAAAGATAATACACCCATTCCAACTTTAGAGTTAAGAGGTTTGGTCAACGATTCTTTGGTTAATAACTACCAGCAATTAATACTTTCAAAATCATGGATAAATTGCGAAAAGGATTTTCCAAATGTTGAGGATTTTACTTTAAATAACTGGATTGAACGCTTGTATATTGAAAGGCTTGAGCAAAAATCAACATTGATTTTAGAACAATTAGAGCGTTCAAAAAACAATTGGGAAAGTGTTTTGTTTACGATGTTGGCCAAAAACTTCGGACTTAAAGTCAATGGCTATTCGTTTTTAAGTATGGCCAATTCATTCGATTTTTCAGTGTTAAGAAAAACCAATTCCAAAGTTGAGGATGTTGAAGCTCTGTTTTTTGGCCAATGCCATTTGTTGCAAGATGAAATACATGATGATTATTATCAATTGCTAAAAGCCAAGTACGGTTATTTGAAATCAAAATTTCAGGTTGATAATAATGCTGTTGTACCAGTGCAGTTTTTTAGGTTAAGGCCGCCAAATTTTCCAACAATAAGATTATCACAGCTGGCGATGCTTTACAATAAACAAACTCATTTGTTTTCCAGGATTTTGCAATACCAAAAGAAAGCAGAATTTTACGAGCTATTTAATGTTACTGCATCCAGTTATTGGGACACGCATTTCACCTTTTCAAAAATTGTAAAAGCCTCAAAAAAACGACTCACAAAATCCTTTATCGACCTCATTATAATCAATACTGTTATTCCGTTAAAGTTCTGCTACGCCAAAGCCCAAGGGCAAGATATCGAGTCAGATCTATTTCAACTTATAAAATCACTTAAAATTGAAAGTAACAGTTTGGTCACTTCTTTTTTAGATTTAAAACCGGTAGAAAAAAACGCGTTGAGTTCGCAAGGATTAATTCAACTAAAGTTAAATTACTGTGACAGTAATAAGTGCTTACATTGTGCAATAGGCAACAGTATTATTGTAAAAAATAAGTAAATTGCAATTATGAAACATCTATTATTAACTTTTAAAAACAGAACCCAATTATAACTTAGATGTTCCATCTGACCTTTGAAAAATATTAAGTATTAGCAGATGAATTGGTTTTACACCTTACTGTTGTTTTTTCAGAAACGTGGCTACTACGTTTGCCAACGTATTGCTGACCGTCTTGGCATTAAAGCTAAAATTGTACGTACAACGTTTATGTACCTTACATTTGTTACAGTTGGCTTTGGTTTTGCGCTCTATTTATTTTTAGCCTTTTGGATAAGGATCAAAGATATCATCTATACAAAACGTACTTCTGTTTTTGATCTTTAAAACTTTATGAATTATAAAATAATCAAACTCTTTAGATACAGAATATTAACGGCAATAATGTTGCTCCTAGTTGTCCTCATTATTGGCATTCTAGGTTATAGGTATATTGCTGATTACCATTGGATTGATGCGGTTTACATGACCGTAATTACTATTACAACTGTTGGTTTTGCTGAAGTACAGCCATTAAATTTTAGTGCTAAGATCTTTACAATTTTTCTGATTTTGGCAAGTGTGGTTATAGTAGGTTATGCTATTTCATTAATAACCGAATATATTTTGAGTAGAAATAATTTTGAAGATATAAAACAACGTGAGATGCAAAAGAAGATAGAAGGCATGTCTAACCACATTATTATTTGTGGATTTGGCCGAAACGGAAAACAAGCTGCCAAAAAATTGATTGCGTACAACAAACCTTATGTTATAATTGAAAAGGATAAGGAGATTATTGAACGTTTTCAAGATGATGGTGTACCTTTTGTTTACGGTAATGCCAATGAAGATGAAGTACTTTTAGAAGCTGGTGTAGATAGGGCTAGTACTCTTATTTCAGCATTGCCTAATGATGCCGACAACCTTTTTGTGGTATTGTCTGCAAGACAAATAAATTCAAAATTAGCCATAATTAGCCGTGCTTCAGAAGAAACTTCATATAATAAATTGAAGCTTGCAGGTGCAAACAACGTTATTCTACCAGATAACATTGGTGGCGATCATATGGCATCTTTAGTAGTAGTGCCAGATCTTATTGAGTTTATAGACAACCTATCAATCGTTGGCGAAGGCAATATTAATATTGAAGAACTTTCAGTCGAAAAACTTTATGACACTACCCAAAAAGTAATGACCATTAGGGATTTGGATTTGAGGAAAAAAACGGGTTGTACCGTTATTGGTTTTAAAGGCGCAGATGGAGAATATATTGTTAATCCAGAAGCTGATATCAAGCTATTGCCAAACACAAAGGTTATTGTACTCGGTCGTCCAGAACAAATTGAAAAGCTGAATTTAGAATACAATATTAGTTAGTGCCAAAAGGCATTTTAACGACCTGTACTTTATAGTTTCGTTTTTTTTTAGCATCTTGTCAAACTCATAAACTAACTTTCAAAGAAAAAACCCTTATGAAGAAATTATTTCTTTCCGCTTTTGCATTGCTATTACCATTGTTATCGATTGCCCAAGAAGCTCAAGAAATGGGCATTGATGAAAAAATTGATCAGGCATTCGGAAATGCAACAGGTTGGTTTGTAAGTGCTATCTTTTACCAAATACCGTTTACCGATACTATTAGCGTATATTGGGTGTTGTTTCCGCTAATTTTAGGGGCATTATATTTTACGTTTTATTTCAATTTTATAAATTTTAGAGGCTTTTTCACGTCAGTCAATATTGTAAGGGGAAAGTATGATGATCTTGAAGGTCGAGATAACCACAAGGTAGAAGCAGCAAAATCTCCATTTACGGAAGACGATGACAATCCAGATACTATAAGAGTTGAAGGTCATGATGGCGAAGTTTCCCATTTTCAGGCCTTAACAGCGGCCTTATCTGCTACAGTTGGTTTGGGTAATATTGCAGGTGTTGCCATAGCGGTTTCAATTGGTGGTGCTGGTGCAACCTTTTGGATGATAATTGCTGGCCTTTTGGGAATGGCATCAAAATTTGTAGAATGTACTTTAGGTGTAAAATATAGAGATATTGGTGATGACGGAACCGTTTATGGTGGTCCAATGTACTATTTAACTAAAGGGCTAAGGTCTAAAGGTCTTGGTGGTTTAGGAAAAGTCTTGGCAGTATTGTTTGCCATTTTCGTTATAGGTGGTTCGTTTGGTGGCGGCAATATGTTTCAGGTAAACCAAGCGTTTCAACTGGTTGAAAATATTACAGGCGGATCTGATTCCTTTTTAAATGGTTATGGTTGGGCATTTGGTTTGGTTATGGCTATTTTAGTGGGTATTGTAATTATTGGAGGTATTAAATCCATTGCAAAAGTTACTGATAAAATAGTGCCGTTCATGGTTGCTATTTATGTTATAGCGGCATTGTACGTTATCTTTTCAAGATTTGACATGATAGGAAGTGCTTTTGGTGCCATCTGGAATGGTGCTTTCAGTCCTGAAGGTATTGCAGGTGGTGCTGTTGGTGTTTTAATTCAAGGATTTAGACGTGCAGCATTTAGTAATGAGGCTGGTATCGGATCGGCTTCGATTGCACACTCAGCAGTAAAAACAAAATACGCTGCTAGCGAAGGTATGGTGGCCTTGCTAGAACCATTTATTGATACGGTTGTTGTATGTACAATGACAGCTGTGGTGCTTATTATTACTGGTTTTGTAGATCCGTTAAATCCACCAGCAAATGATGCACAGGCTATACTTTTAACATCTAGTGCATTTGAATCGTCAATATCTTGGTTTCCTTATGTGTTGACTTTAGCTGTAGTGTTATTCGCATTCAGTTCAATGATATCATGGTCTTATTACGGGTTTCAAGGATGGACGTATTTATTTGGAAGAAGTAAAAGAGCGGAATACATCTACAAACTTATTTTCTGTGTATTTGTAATTATTGGTGCAGCAGCTAGTTTAAATTCGGTGATAGGTTTTTCGGATGCCATGGTATTCGCTATGATGGTGCCTAACATGATAGGTCTTGTTTTATTAGCACCAAAAGTAAAAGAGGAACTCAACAAATACATGAAAGCTATTAGATCTCGAAATTCATAAGTTTTGAGATAATGAAATCCTGGTTCAACTTTTCAGCAAAACAGAGAAATGGGCTTTTGCTCTTGGTTGGTCTGATAATAGTTGCGCAGCTTGGCTACCATTTTTTTGATTTTTCAAATAAAGATTTTAGTTATAATGATATAGATATCCAACGGTATCAAACTCAAATGGATTCTCTAAGGGGTTTAGAGGTTGAAACTAAAAAGCCCAAAATATATCCGTTCAACCCAAATTTTATAACGGATTATAAAGGCTATACTTTAGGGATGTCCAATGCCGAAATAGATAGACTTCACCAATACAGAGCTGGAAATAAATGGGTAAATTCAGCAAAAGAGTTTCAATCGGTCACTAAAGTATCAGATTCGCTTTTAGCTGTTATTTCGCCCTATTTCAAGTTTCCAGAATGGGTAACCAACCCAAGAAAAAACAATTCGTATTCAAATAGAAAAACCAATAGCCGAGATAAATCCTATAATGAAAAAATAGATTTAAATACCGCTACTGCTTTTCAATTGCAAAAGGTTTTTGGTGTTGGAGAAAAACTATCGCAACGTATTGTTGACCAGAGATCAAAATATAAAGGCGGTTTCAATGCAGATGTTGAGCTTTCAGAGGTTTGGGGTTTGTCACCAGAAGTTATAGGACGCATTAAAAATGACTTTACCGTAAAGACACCAAGAGCAATTGACAAGTTGAATATAAACACGGCAACTCGAGATCAGCTTGTTTTAATTCCTCATATAGACTACGAAATTGCCAACAATATTATTGAAGAAAGAATATTACGCGAAGGCTTTAATTCATTAGACGATTTAACAAAAGTTGAAGATTTCCCGTTAAATAAAATCGAGATTATTAAGTTATATTTGTTGCTCTAATAAAACGTAAAGCAATGACCAGTTTATATTTCACGGAAGAGCACGATTTGTTCCGTCAAAGCCTAAAAGAATTCTTGAAAAAAGAAGTAGTTCCCCATATTGAAAAATGGGAAAAAACTGGAGTCATTGAGCGTTTTATCTGGAAAAAATTTGGTGAAATGGGCTATTTCGGATTGGCGTATCCTGAGGAATATGGTGGTTTGGATTTAGATTTATTTTACACCGTTATTTTGCTGGAAGAATTGCAGAAAATAAATTCAGGTGGATTTGCAGCAGCCATATGGGCTCATGCTTATTTGGCCATGACACATGTTAATAAAGAAGGCGATAATGCCATAAAAGAAAAATATTTAGCACCAAGTATTTCTGGCGATAAAATAGGTTGCCTTTGTATTACTGAGCCATTTGGGGGCAGTGACGTTGCAGGTATGCGAACTACAGCCATAAAAAAAGATGATCATTACCTTATTAACGGTTCCAAAACATTTATTACAAATGGTGTTTACAGCGATTATTTGGTCGTTGCTGCAAAAACAAATCCAGAATTAGGAAACAAGGGTATTAGCATCTTTATTTTAGATAGAGATATGCCTGGTATTTCAGCAACCAAACTAGATAAATTAGGATGGCGCGCTTCCGATACAGGTGAAATAGCATTTGACAATGTTAAAGTATCGTTAGAAAACCTTATGGGAGTAGAAGGTGAAGGCTTTGCCTATTTAATGCAACATTTGGCATTGGAGCGTTTAATTATGGGCGTTAATGCACACGCACGTGCGGATTACGCATTAGAATATGCTAAAGGCTACATGGCCGAACGTTCAGCGTTTGGGAAAACAATAGACAGGTTTCAGACATTGCGACACACCTTTGCAGATTGTGAAACACAAATGGAAATTTGTAAGCAGTTCAATTACTACGTAGCAAAACGATTGGATATGGGCGAATATGTTGTGAAAGAAGCCACCATGTCCAAGTTGCAATCTACTAAAATGGCCGACGATGTTATTTACCAATGTTTACAATTTTTAGGTGGCTACGGTTATATGGAAGAGTATCCTTTGGCCAGATTGGCAAGAGATAGCAGATTGGGACCAATTGGTGGTGGTACATCAGAAATTCTCAGAGAGATTATTGCCAAAATGGTTATTGATAATAAAGATTATAAGCCAGCAACATAAGGTTAAGTCATTTTGGCTTGATTGTTGTCTAAAATAGTCCAAAAGAAAACACAGAATTTATGTCAATCAATACCTTTAAAAACAACCTTGCCTTTATACTCTTATTTGTTATAACCTTAGGGTATTCTCAAATTGAGGTAAAAGGAAAAGTTTTGGACTCGCTTCAAGCTTTCCCGATTGAAAATGCTAGCATTTATATCCAAAATACCACAATTGGTACCATAAGCAATACAGATGGAAGATTTGTTTTAAACGTACCACAAAAACATGAAAATGACTCGTTGATTGTATCGTCTATTGGCTATAAAAGTTATAAAACCTTAGTCAAGGATTTTGTTCAAGACACAGAAGTTTTGCTGGTAGAAGATATTGCATCGCTCGATGAAGTTCTCATAGTTGCAGAAACGAGACCTCAAACAGGTAATGACATTGTGTTAAGAGCCATTGAGGAACTATCTGAAAATCTACCAGATAGCGCATATTTACAAAAAGGATTTTTAAGACACAAAGAGCGTAACAAGCTAGAGTTTAAATGGCTCATAGAAAGCGCTATTACCTTGTACGATTCGGGTTATGGTTCAAAAAGTAATGAGCATTTAAAAATTAACGTAGATCAAGTCCGTAAAAGCTATGACCTAAGAGACGTTGATAGTATTTTTTCATATGTTGCCTACAAGAACAGAAACCTAAAACGAAACAAAATAAAAGCCAAAGACATTGATAAGCAAAATATCACTAAGGCACAATTGGTGAAAGCCATAAAATGGAACGACAATAGAGTTAACGGGCTAAAAAATCTATTTCAAGGAAAACTTAATCTCTTGAGAAATGCTCAAGATGCCAATGCACTATTTGGAGAGAATATGCTCGAAGGTCACCAGTTTAAGTTAGATACCATATTGGTGGACAATGACCGAAAACTCTATAAAATAAAAATTGATGCCAGTACAGATTTTATTGGATTAAACACCAAAGGTATTTATAACGAAGGCTTCAAGGCAAAAGGTTGGTTATACATTTATTATGATAATTATGCTATAAAGAAAATTGAATATGAGCTGGTTGCCGCCTCAGAAAAACAAAAAATACGTAGCAAAAGATTATTTGACACTCAAGTGAACCATAAATTGGTTATGACCTACATGGAATATGAAGATAAAATGTACCCCAACTATATTTACTACGAAACACCAAAGTTGGTCAATGTAGGTTTAAAGACAGATAAAAAAGTAACCCAAAAAGAAAAAGACCGCTACAATAAAGAAGAGCGCTATTATTATACTGTTCAAGAGATTCTATTTTCTGAAGTTATCTTAGATAAAACCGAAATCCAAAACGCACTACAACAAAAATGGGATATGGATATCTTTTCTCCAAAACCATATAACAAAGCGTTCTGGAAAAACTACAACATACTTTTAGAAAGCGAAGAAGATGAACAGATGATTGCAGATTTGAGCCAAAGAGCATCACTATTTAAAGACTAATCTTTCAAGAAAATATAGAAAGTATATTAACTTCAAGTAAATATCAGTTTTATTCAAATTAAGGCTATCTTTATATCAAAGCAAGGATAATATATGCCGATAGATAAATTCTCAGAGTATCTTTTATTTGAAAAGAAGTATTCGGAAAATACCGTTAACGCCTATAAAAGAGATATTGAAACATTTCAAGATTTTCTTGATGCCGAATTTGATGAGATAAAAGTTTCTTTGGTTGATTATAGCTTAATTAGAAGCTGGATTGTTAATCTTGTCGATTCAGGTATTTCCAATAGAAGTATAAACAGGAAGATTTCATCGTTAAATACTTACTATAAATTTTTAATCAAGATTGGAGATATTCAGGCCAACCCACTAAAAAGGCATACCGCACTAAAAACCCAAAAAAAGGTTCAAATTCCTTTTTCAAAATCCGAGATAGAAGCCGTTATAGACAAAATAGATACTGTAGAAACCTTTGAAGATGCCAGAAACAAACTTATGGTCGAACTCTTTTACGGAACAGGAATACGTCGTATTGAGCTCATTCAAATTAAAATTTCAGATATAGACTTAAATGCAAACACATTAAAAGTCATGGGCAAAAGAAGCAAGGAGCGCGTGTTGCCACTTTTGCCATCAATAGTGGTAAGCCTCAACTTATATTTAAGTTTCAGAAGTACGTTGACCCAAATTAGTGATGATGCATTTTTGTTTTTAACCTCCAAAGGTTCCAAAATTTATGAAACACTTGTTTATAGAATAATTAATAAGTATTTTAGTAAAGTGTCCTCAAAATTAAAGTGCAGTCCGCACGTGTTAAGGCATTCGTTTGCTACACATCTGCTTAATGAGGGCGCAAGTTTAAATGCGGTCAAAGAGTTGCTTGGTCATGCCAGTTTGGCGTCAACCCAAGTCTACACGCACAGTAGCATAGCTGAATTAAAAAAAGTTTATGCAAAGACACATCCAAGAAACACGAACCAATAAAAAATTAAACGTATGAAGGTCAACACACAATCTATTAATTTCGTTGCCGATCAAAAGTTAAAAGACTTTATCCAAAAACGTTTCAATAAACTTGATTTGTTTTATGATAAAATAATTCAGGCCGATGTTTATTTAAAAGTTGAAAATACCAGTGAAAAAGAAAATAAATTGTTTGAAGCCAAGGTAAGTGTACCGGGTGATATATTTGTCGTTAAGAGGCAGAGCAAGTCTTTTGAAGAAGGTGCAGATTCAGCGGCATCAAGCTTAGAACGCCAACTTAAAAAACGAAAAGAAAAGTTGAGATCACATACTTGATATTTTTTTTCAAAAATGTTTTGAAACAAAAAATAAAACATTACATTTGCAGTCCGTTAGTAATAGCGGACTTTTTTATG
>CAYSVY010000009.1:0-134182 GCA_964434705.1 uncultured Flavobacteriaceae bacterium | reverse complement strand
GTACCTACTTTCAATTTAGCCTACCCTTATTTTCTTTATGGGGATACCCCACTAATTTTCAGAAGAATCAATTATATAATAATATAATTTACTAGGAGTCCCAAAGAATAAAATTTTCTATGATTAATAAAATATCTTATGATTTTGAGAGAAAAAGTTTCACTTTGAGTTTCACTAGACTTCTGTAAAACAAAAAAGCATCCCAATTTTCGATGAAGAAAAAAGGAAAGCTTCTCATTGGATTACCCATTATTACTGGGCTTTCACTACATCATGTCTTTCGACATGAACAACACAACTTCTTTTAAAAAAAGCGGTCTGGACGGGACTCGAACCCGCGACCCCCTGCGTGACAGGCAGATATTCTAACCAACTGAACTACCAGACCGTTGCATAATTGCGAGGGCAAATATACATGGCTTTTTTTACAACACAAATCTTTTTTGTGGTTTTTTTTAGAGCCTTTAAACAAATTTTTGGCGTTCTATCATATAGGTTGTCAAAATCTCATTAAAGCCATTATTGATATCTGCTTCAACATATTTTATCCGGTATTGGCCACACTTTAAGCGCAAGTTTTTAAAATATGTCTTTACCGCAATTTCGTAGTTTTCTTTAATATTATCTGGGTAAAGATCTATATGCTCACCTGTTTCAACATCAATAAAGCGTTTAGGACTATTGTTAAAATTAAACGCAAGCTCTCGCTTTTTGTCAAAAACATGGAACAATACCACTTCATGTTTATTATGTTTTAAATGCCGTAAGGCTTCAAAAATCTTTTCGTCATCTTCCACAGTCTGAAACATATCAGAAAAAACAAATATCAGAGAACGCCTATGTATTTTTTCGGCAATTTGATGTAAGTAGGTGTACGTTTCTGTGGTCTTTGAACTTGGTTTGGATGCAACAGCTTCACTTAGTTTTGTTAAAAGCATTTGGTGATGGCGCTCACTGCCCTTTTCGGGCGCGTAAAAATCGTAGTTGTCGCTATATATACTTAAACCAACAGCGTCACGTTGCTTTTTTAAAATATGCATTAAAGACGCCGATGCCAAAGCGGAAAAAGCTATTTTATTCAAGCTATCAATTGTAGCACCTGCATCCTCAGGAAAGTGCATTGAGCTACTGTTATCTACAATTAAATGACAACGCAGGTTGGTTTCCTCATCATAACGCTTCGTGTAAAGTCTATCAGTTTTAGCAAAGAGTTTCCAGTCAATATGCTTTGTACTTTCTCCCTGATTATAAATTTTGTGCTCGGCAAATTCTGCCGAAAACCCGTGAAAAGGGCTTTTGTGCATACCTGCAATAAAGCCTTCTACAACTTGCTTTGCCAGAAGCTCCAAATTTTTAAAGCCACCTGCTTTATTTAATTGTTCTAGTAAATCCATAAGCCCATCCTTACCTTCTTAAAGGGAAGGAACCAAAAATCATTGTTTTTATTTATTGCTTAGTGTAAATATTGTATCCTTCAATTCGCTTATTCCACAAAACTATTATTGGCAGTCGCGTTAGCGGTTGCAACGGCATCCTCCGAACTTGTTTCGGAGATATAGTGGAAAACGCGACCCGAAAGGGTAACGCACAAATAATAAAACTCCAAACTAAAAAAGGTTTGCCATAACGGCAAACCTTTTATCATTTCTTTTGCTTTATTGTTGATTATAAAAGAGCATCAATAGCGTCAGCATAAGCATTTTTTGGGGCTACACCAACTTGGCGCCCAACAACTTCGCCATTTTGAAACACCAATACGGTAGGAATGTTACGCACTCCATATTTGGCCGCAAACTCTTGGTTAGCATCTACATCTACCTTACCAACCACGGCTTTGCCTTCGTATTCGTTGCTAATTTCATCAATGATAGGACCAACCATACGGCAAGGACCGCACCACGCTGCCCAAAAATCTACCATTACCGGTTTATCACTTTTTAATACTGTTTCTTCAAACGTTGCATCTGTTATTTCTAATGCCATAATATATTATTTTAAAAAATTCTACTTCAGTTAACATACAATATTAGTCAAAAAAAGTGCCAATCCTTACAGAGCGTATATTCGATTTCATTATGATGCCATTGGCTTGCTGTATGGTGTTTTTTTGGGCGCAACCATAACGGTTTCCGTCATGGTCAGGCTATCCGCTATATCTTTTTGCCATTCATTTCGGCAAAAAGGATGCCGCTACTATCCTTTGCGCAAAGTGAACCCAAAAACCGACATTATACAGCCATGTTGTTGCAATTAAAAATTCAAAGACCTCACAGGTTTTCTATACCTGTGAAGTCTCAAATAATTTAATTCAACTTATACTTTACATCAATATCATGTAATTCAGAAAGTAATTCCTGTGATATGCTTACCTTTTGCTTTCGGCTAGGCATGGTGAGTTTTAACTGTTCCTCATTATCGTAAACAATAAAATTGAGTGTATTTTTACCTTGATGCAAACGGAACAATTCTTCCAAATCCGTAATCGTATTTTCCGTTAAATCATCAATATTCAATTGTACGGATAACTTTTTGGCATAAACTTCCATGACATCGTGCAACAGTTGAAAATTATTAAACTGTATTCTGGGTTCACCTTTTTTACCAGTTTCTCGGTTTGTCCAACCTTCTTTTACAAAAGCCCTGATATATACAAAAGAGTTTTGCACAAAAAAGTGCCTAAACTTTAAATAGTCTTCACCAAAAATCCGAAATTCGTAACTGTTCGTGTAATCTTCAACACTAAACAACGCCCAACCTTTTCCTTGCTTGCTCACTCTATGTTGCACATTGGTAACCACGCCACCAAAGGTGATTTCCTTATTAACGATAGCTTCCAGATCGTTGAATACCGAAATTGTACCATTACAGAAGTTTTGCATTTCAATCTTAAAATCATCCAAAGGATGCCCAGAAATATAAATACCGACAACTTCTTTTTCGCGCGATAGTTTTTCCATAGTTCCCCAAGCCTCGCAAGGTGGTATTTGAGGTTCAGGAATTTGCACATCGCTGGCTTCGCCAAATAGACTTACCTGAGCCGAGTTTTCGTTTTCCTGATACTTGGCACCATACTTAATGGCCTTCTCTAAAAATGTAATATTATCGCCATCGTGCGCAAAATACTGTGCACGGTGCGTATCCGTAAAACAGTCAAAACCCCCAGCATTGGCCAAACCTTCAAAGGATTTTTTATTGGCAGCACGCAGGTCTACACGTTTTGCCAAATCAAAAATGGATTTGTAATGGCCATTTTCTTTTCGGTTTTCAACAATGGTTTTTACAGCGCCATGCCCAACACCTTTTATAGCACCCATTCCAAAACGTACGGCATTATCTTGATTTACCGAGAATTTATAATAACTCTCGTTAACATCAGGTCCTAAAACAGGTAGGCGCATACGTTTACATTCTTCCATAAAAAAGGTAACCGATTTGATATCGTTCATATTATTGGATAATACGGCTGCCATATATTCTGCTGGATAATGCGCTTTTAAATAGGCGGTTTGGTAGGCAATCCATGCGTAACAGGTGGAATGCGATTTGTTAAAGGCGTAACTCGCAAAGGCTTCCCAATCTTTCCAAATTTTTTCGAGCTTTTCTTTGTCCATACCTTTTGCGGCAGCTTGCTCAATAAACTTTGGCTTCATTTTATCAAGAACGGCTTTCTGCTTTTTACCCATCGCCTTTCGCAGCACATCAGCTTCACCTTTTGTGAAATCTGCCAGTTTTTGTGAGAGCAACATCACTTGCTCCTGATATACAGTAATACCATAGGTTTCCTTGAGGTACTCTTCCATTTCGGGCAAATCGTAAACAATCTCTTCCTTACCGTGCTTACGGTTAATGAAACTTGGAATGTATTCCATTGGTCCAGGACGATACAAAGCGTTCATTGCAATTAAATCATCAAAAACAGTCGGTTTAAGATGTTTCATGTGCTTCTGCATTCCAGGAGATTCATACTGAAAAATACCGACCGTTTCACCACGTTGAAAAAGTTCATAGGTTTTTTCGTCATCAAGTGGAAAATTTTCGGGGTCGAGTTCAATACCATGCTTGGCCTTTACTATTTTAACGGTATCTTTAATTAAGGTTAAGGTCTTAAGCCCAAGGAAATCCATTTTTAACAAGCCTGCGCTTTCCACTACAGAGTTGTCAAATTGGGTAACGTACAAATCTGAATCCTTAGCTGTAGCTATAGGAACGTACTCCGTAATATCGCCTGGCGTGATGATAACACCACAAGCATGAATACCTGTATTTCGCACCGAGCCTTCTAAAACTCTAGCCTGATTTACGGTTTCTGCCTGAAGATCTTCGCCATCGGAAATATTTAACAGCTGATTGACTTTTTCCAAATCTTCTGACCTGAATTTTTGTGCCAATTCTTTTTCGCTTTTACCAAATATCTTTCCCAGTTTGGACATATTAGGAATCAATTTGGCAATATGGTCTGCTTCATTAAGTGGTAAATCCAGCACACGTGCCGTATCTCTAATGGAAGATTTTGCCGCCATTGTACCGTAAGTGATTATCTGTGCCACTTGGTTTGCACCGTATTTATCAATAACGTATTGCATAACACGACCGCGACCTTCATCATCAAAATCAATATCAATATCGGGCATACTTACACGATCTGGATTAAGAAAACGCTCAAAAAGCAAATCGTACTTAATTGGATCTATATTTGTAATCCACAAACAATACGCCACTACCGAACCTGCGGCCGAGCCACGACCTGGACCAACGGAAACGTCCATATTCCTTGCCTCGCGGATAAAATCTTCAACAATCAAAAAATAGCCAGGATAGCCTGTCTTTTCAATAACGCTTAACTCAAAATCGAGGCGTTCTTTAATTTCTGGGGTTATTTCCCCATAGCGTTTTTTGGCGCCTTCATAGGTGAGGTGTTTTAGATAGGCATTTTCGCCACGCTTGCCACCATCGGCTTCATCTTCTTTGTTTTTAAATTCATCAGGAATATCAAATGCAGGAAGCAAAACATCGCGAGCTAATTCAAAAGGTTCAATTTTATCGACAACGTCTTGAATATTGACTATAGCTTCAGGAATATAGCGAAACAAAGCCTTCATTTCTTCCGTTGATTTGAAATAGTATTCCTGATTGGGCAAGCCATAGCGATAACCACGACCACGACCAATTGGCGTGGCTTGTTTTTCGCCATCTTTCACACACAACAAAATATCATGTGCGTTAGCATTTTCTTGCTCTACATAATAGGTGTTATTGGTGGCTATTAGCTTTACTTTATGCTTATTTGCCAACTGAATCAATACTTGATTGACGCGGTTTTCGTCTTCTTGATTATGGCGCATCAATTCTATGTACAAATCGTCTGCAAAGGTGTTTTTCCACCATAATAATGCTTCTTCGGCTTGTTTTTCGCCAACATTCAAAACCTTGCTTGGTACTTCGCCATAAAGATTTCCTGTTAGGCAAATTAAGTTGTCCTTATATTGCTCAATGAGTTGTTTGTCAATACGCGGCACGTAGTAAAATCCATCTGTAAATGCTATTGACGACAGCTTAGCTAAATTGTGATAGCCTTGTTTGTTTTTGGCCAAAAGCACTATTTGATAACCGTTGTCTTTTCGGGTTTTATCGGTATGGTCTTCGCAAACAAAAAACTCACACCCTATAATTGGTTTTATTGCTTTTCCTTTCTTTTCTTCACCGCTCTCCTCAGCTAAAGCATGCTGTTCTTTAATGGCTTTGTTATGGTTAGATACGGCTTGTACAAAATGAAACGCACCCATCATATTGCCATGGTCGGTTAAAGCCACTGCTGGCATATTTTCCTTTGCCGTTGCACTTACCAAATCCTTGATGCTTATGGTAGATTGTAAAATGGAAAACTGCGAATGGTTGTGCAAATGCACAAATTCGGCATCGGCTAATTGTGAGCTTGCTTCTTTATTGGTCTCTGATGGCGTTGCTTGGGTTTGCTCTTTTTGAAGTCGCTCATTAATCTTGGCGCTTTCGCGTTTAAGATTAATATGCTTTAGCTTTATACCTTCAATTTTTGATGGATTGGCTTGGGTAAATTCTTCAAAATAATCTGGCTGAACATCGAGTTGTTCTTTGGTGTACTCTCTTCGTCTGACCAGTTCTAAAAAACAACGGGTTGTTGCTTCAACATCTGCAGTGGCATTGTGGGCTTCAGAAAAAGGTTGGTTAAATAAAAACTGGTGCAACTCAGTCAGCGTTGGCAATTTAAACTTTCCGCCACGACCACCAGGAATTTGACACAAGTTAGCCGTATGTTCCGTACAGGTATCTAAAACAGGTAATTCTTGTAACGGGTTAGCAACGCCTTCACGAACAAACTCGGCACCCATGATATTGATATCAAAGCCAACATTTTGCCCAACTACAAATTTGGTTTTAGATAGCGCGCTGTTGAATTTTTCCAAAACCTCAGTTAGCGGCACACCTTTTTCTTGGGCTAATTCGGTAGATATTCCATGTATTTTTTCAGCATCGTAAGGAATATTAAAACCTTCAGGATTAATTAAATAATCTTGATGCTCAATGCAATTGCCCATGGCGTCATGCAGTTGCCATGCAATTTGCACGGCGCGTGGCCAGTTATCGGTATCGGTAATTGGTGCATCCCAACGTTTTGGCAAGCCTGTGGTTTCGGTATCGAATATTAAGTACATTTAAAAGCCCCTTTTTGTTTCCCCATAGAGGAAAATGTGTAGAAAAATAATTTACTAATTTACTTAGAAATTACTCTTTTTTAAAGTGAAGTTATAAACAGTTATAAACAAAAAAAAGCCACGCTGTTGCGCGGCTTTAACATCTAAATTATGTAGAAATTAGGATACTACTTCCTCATACATCTTAACAGAATTGATAGCTGCCTCAATTGAATTTCTTTGCTCTCTTAGCAATTCAATTAATCTTGACGGGAAATTATTATTGCTTAGTAATTCATTATAATCATCTAAGCTAGCTTTTTCTCCTCTCAAAGCTTCTTCTAAAATGGTCTCTTCATTGTTTGAGGAAAATGTTGCTTTTAGGCTCATCCAATTTCTGTGCATTAAGCCCTTGATACTGCCAGAATCTTCGGGTATTTCTCCATAGGTTAATATCTCTGTACGTAATTGACGTGCAAATCTAGCTCTTTCTTCAGCTCTTGTTTTAAAGAATTCCTTTACGTTTACGTTCTCAACATCTTTCATAGCGTTGATGTAGCCTTTCTCAGCATCATAATTCTTAATTAATAATTCATTTAATTTTTCTGAAATAATTTTTTCGTACTTCATGTGTTTCCTTTATCATTTTAAAATTTCAATATTTTATTTAAAGATGCGTATTGTTTCACATCACTTATAGTATAAAGGATTAAGATGTTTATGTCAAGTTTCTTAACACTAAATCGGTGCTTTTAACTTTTTTAACAAAAAAACGCCATCTTTACTAAGATGACGTTTGATTCTAAATTTTATAGAAAGAGAATGTTACGCCTGCAAATAATCTGGCGTTCCGTCCATATCAGTATCTACAGCATCGTCTGGGTTACCATCAGCATTTGGATCAGCATTTTCATTTATGGTTAAAATACCATCACCATCATCATCGTTATCCAAATAATTTGGTATTGTATCCAAATCAGTGTCTCCACCTTCAAATTGCGTCAATAAACCGTCACCATCATCGTCATTATCTAAATAGTTAGGTATAGTATCGCCATCGGTATCACCTGTTTCCAATTCGGTTAAAATAGTGTCACCATCATCATCATTATCTAAGTAATCAACAGTACCATCACCATCGGTGTCAGCTGGCGTTGAGTCTGCATTTTGGGCTTCATCTTGTGTTAAAACACCATCACCATCATCATCGTTATCTACATAATTAAAGTTACCGTCACCATCAGAATCCACTAAAGCACCCATTTCATCTCTTAACTCGTCCATGGTTAAGATTCCGTCGCCATCATCATCATCGTCTAAGTAGTTTGGCGTACCATCCATATCAGTATCGTCATTATCATAGTTGCCATCCATATCTAAGTCTTCAAAAGCGTTTGGAACACCATCGTTATCATCATCATTGCAATCTAAACCATCAATAGTTTGTTGCAAAGTGCCGTCAACATCGCCACAGGCTAAAATTTGTATTGCCAAAGCTTCGCCCAAAGCAGTACATAATTCTCCATATTCAGGCATTATTGGGCCATTGGCATCAAGTTGCGCTTGTAATTCCATAGCTGTAGTTGTTGCAGATTCACATGTTGTACCACCTGTTTCTTCTGGAATGTTGTTTCTAATTGGCACTTCGAAAAAATTACCATCGATAAAGTTGACAGATTCAAGGCCATCTGCTGTAAAAGCGTTAAACCAAAACGTTCCCGTAACCACATTGGAGACCAAATCAATAGAAATAATTTCAATATTTCCGTCAGAAGGATATACTTGTACTGTAGGATCAGGAGTGTTTAACGTAGAATACATTGTACCGTCCGTATCAATAAACCTTGCTTCACTTTGGTTGTTATTCCCTAATTCGTAGATGCCTGGATCTGTGCGTGTTGTAAATAAAAAGAGAGATTGCGCACCCAAGCCACCTTCAATAATAAGGCCGCCATCTTTAATTGCGGCAGTTTGCACAACGCCTTTCCAAGTCTGACCTTCAAAATTTGCTTGTACTGCCGGATTGTTAAATTCTACAGTGTCCTGACAGCTAAAACTGAACGCTAATAAAACCAGATATAGTATAGATTTTCTCATTAATTCTTTGTCTTTTCTAAATTTACTATGTAAACGCTTTTAGTGTTTCAAAAGTATAATATTTTTTTAGAATTCTTTAAGAACCGATAATATATTGAAAACTAAAAAAATATACTATATTTGCGCCCTCATTAATAACCGAGGTCGAGAACCTCACTAATTAATTATTATGCCTGTTAAAATCAGATTACAAAGACACGGTAAAAAAGGAAAACCTTATTACTGGATCGTAGCAGCGGACTCTCGCTCAAAAAGAGATGGTAAGTATTTAGAAAAATTAGGTGCTTACAACCCAAACACAAACCCAGCAACAATAGACTTAAATGTAGACAAGTCTGTTGAATGGTTACAAAACGGTGCGCAACCAACAGACACTGCGAGAGCAATTTTGTCATATAAAGGTGCATTATTGAAAAATCATTTAGCTGGTGGTGTTAGAAAAGGTGCATTAACCGAAGAGCAAGCTGAAACAAAATTCAACGCTTGGTTAGAAGAAAAAGCCGCAAAAATTCAAGCAAAAGCTGATGGCCTTTCAAAAGCTGATGCTGATGCAAAAGCAAAAGCATTAGAAGCTGAAAAAGCAGTTAATGAAGCTCGTATTGCTGCTGCCGCACCAGTGGTTGAAGAAGAAGTTGCTGAAACAACAGAAGCTTCAAACGAAGAAGAATAAGCCTTTCTGTCACTATTTGACATCTTTACAAAGGAAAGAAAAATGCGAAAAATTATCAAAGCTCAGGTTTAGCCTGAGCTTTTTTTAGTTTTGTAAATATGAAAAAAGAAGACTGCTTTTATCTTGGTAAAATTGTGAAAAAATACAGCTTTAAAGGTGAGTTGTTAGCAAAACTAGACACCGATGAACCTGAAATTTACGATAATATCGATGCTATATTTATTGATATGCGAGGAAGTTTGGTGCCTTTTTTTATAGAAAGATCCAAACTTCATAAATCCGATTTATTGAGGCTAAAGTTTGAAGACGTTGACAGCGAAGCAGATGCTGAAGCTTTATTAAAATCCGATTTATATCTTCCCTTAGAGTTGTTACCAAAATTAGAAGGTAACAAATTTTATTTTCACGAAGTTATTGGTTTTGCCATAATAGATAAAACCTTTGGAAAAGTTGGTATAATAAAAGCTATTAACGACAACACAGCACAAGCACTTTTTGAAATAGACAGAAATGGCATTGAAATATTAATACCGATGAATGACACCTTTATTAAAAACATCGACAGACCTAATAAAATCATTACCGTAGCCACACCAGAAGGACTTATTGAGCTTTACCTAAATGAATAAACCTTTTCAATTCAAAAAGTTTACAGTAAACCAAGACCATTGCGCCATGAAAATTGGTACTGATGGTGTTCTGCTCGGTGCTTGGACATCAATTAAAAATAATCCATTTTCAGTATTAGATATTGGTGCAGGTACTGGAATTCTTTCTTTAATGCTAGCACAACGTACAAACGCTCAAACTATTGAAGCCATAGAAATTGATGTTGATGCATACGAGCAATGTGTCTCCAATTTCGAAAACGCTCCATGGAGCGATCGGCTATTTTGCTACCACGCTTCACTTCTAGAATTTGCAACAGAGGTTGAGGATACCTTTGACCTCATTATTTGTAACCCTCCATTCTATTCCGAAGATTATAAAACAGAAAATAAAGCCAGAGATTTGGCGCGGTTTCAAGACGCTATGCCATTTGAACACATGGTTTATGCCGTTTCAAAATTGCTATCAAAAAACGGTTTGTTTTCAATTGTTATTCCATTTTCTGAAGAAAAACGATTTACGCAATTAGCTTTAGGGGCAAACCTATTTCCCAAACGGATTTTGCATGTAAAGGGAAATCCAAATTCTAAAATAAAACGCAGTTTAATTGAATTTTCGTTTCACAAAAAAGAACCTGTTTCTTCAACATTGGTTATTGAAAAAGCGCGACATCAATACACTCAAGATTATATAAATCTTACCAAAGACTTCTATCTTAAAATGTAGTTTTAAGATTGGGCAATGCAATGGTTTTCGTTATTTTTGACTAATAATTGTCTTTTAGCAAAAAAGACACTTTCAACATCTTTAGAACAGAACATAAAACGCGTTCATAATGAAACCAGATTTATTTGAAGCCCCAGATTATTACAATCTTGACGACCTACTTTCCGAAGAACACAAATTAGTACGTGATGCCGCGCGAGAATGGGTAAAACGAGACGTATTACCAATCATTGAAGATGCTGCACAAAAAGCAGAATTCCCTAAATCCATCATAAACGGATTGGCAGAAATCGGTGCATTTGGCCCTTATATTCCAGAAGAATATGGTGGCGCAGGTTTAGACCAAATTTCTTATGGCCTAATTATGCAAGAAATAGAGCGTGGTGATTCTGGTGTAAGAAGTACAGCCTCTGTACAATCGTCTTTAGTGATGTATCCTATTTGGAAATACGGTACCGAGGCACAGCGCCAAAAATATCTGCAAAAACTTGCAACTGGAGAATGGATGGGAAGTTTTGGACTTACGGAACCAGACCATGGATCTAATCCAGGTGGAATGACCACCAACTTCAAAGATATGGGCGACCACTATCTATTGAATGGTGCTAAACTTTGGATTAGCAATTCGCCTTTTTGTGATGTTGCTGTGGTTTGGGCTAAAAACGAAGAAGGTCGTATACATGGGTTGGTTGTTGAGCGTGGTATGGAAGGATTTTCCACTCCAGAAACACATAATAAATGGTCACTAAGAGCATCCGCAACAGGCGAGCTTATTTTTCAGGATGTCAAAGTGCCAAAAGAAAATTTATTGCCGAACAAGTCTGGTTTGAGCGCTCCACTTGGTTGCCTAGACTCTGCACGATACGGAATAGCTTGGGGTGCAATTGGCGCCGCGATGGATTGCTATGATACTGCATTACGCTACAGTAAAGAACGCATTCAATTTGGCAAACCAATCGGAGCATTTCAACTACAACAAAAGAAATTAGCAGAAATGATCACTGAAATAACAAAAGCACAACTTTTGGTATTTCGTTTAGGGCAACTAAAAAACGAAGGCAGAGCAAGTTCTGCACAGATATCCATGGCAAAACGAAACAATGTAGATATGGCAATTAAAATTGCTCGTGAATCTCGACAAATGTTAGGTGGCATGGGAATTACTGGTGAATACCCGATTATGCGCCACATGATGAATTTAGAAAGTGTTATCACTTATGAAGGCACACATGACATTCATCTGCTGATTACTGGTTTGGATATTACCGGCCTAAATGCTTTTAAATAGAACTCAAAAACATAATAACTGAAAAGCCTTTCGACAAAAATTGAAAGGCTTTTTTATTTACTTTTACAATATGTTTTCAGCCAAAAAACGATTAAGTAAAACCTTTGCCGAGGCATACTCCATTCCATTTAACGACAATTCAAAACTTATTTTGTTCAGTGATTGTCATCGTGGTGATAATAGCTTTGCCGACGATTTTGCCAATAATCGTAATATCTATTTTCATGCCTTAAAACATTATTATAACAAAGGTTTTAGTTATTGTGAACTTGGTGATGGCGATGAACTTTGGGAGAATCTATCGTTTACCTCTATTCTAAATGCACACAAAAACGTGTACATGCTCATGAAACAATTTCATGACGAAGGCAAATTGCACATGATTTGGGGCAACCATGATATGGTTTACCGAAACGAAAACTACGTTAATAAGTACCTCAACACCTATTTTAACCCCAGAACAGGAGAAGACGAAGAACTGTTTTGCGATATAAAGTATCATGAAGCCATTGTCCTAAAACATTCCGAAACCAATCAAAAGCTTTTTTTATTGCATGGCCACCAAGCCGATTGGTGGAACTACCTATTTTGGAAATGGAGTCGATTTCTAGTCCGAATTCTCTGGAAACCTCTCAACGTTATGGGCATTGCCGACCCTACAAGTCCGGCAAAAAACTACAAAGAATTGATTAAAATTGAACGCCGAACAAAAAAATGGATAGCTGAAAATGACAATCTAATAACCGTTGCAGGCCATACGCACAGACCACGTTTTCCTGAACCTGGTGATATTGCCTTTTTTAATACGGGAAGCTGTGTACATCCACGAAGTATTACGGGTTTGGAAATTGAAAATGGCGCTATTTCGCTAATAAAATGGCAAATTGATACTTCGGAAAACGGCACTTTACAAATTGTTAGAGTGCTTTTGGAAGGTCCGATGCCTTTAATAAATTATAGTTCTACCAATACATAAACAGAGACCAATGCAACACCACATCCTTATTAACATTTGTGCCATTTTTGGGGTGGCAACAGCAGTAATTATTATTTGCAAGTTTCTTAAAATAAGATACATCATTGGGTATTTAATCACTGGAGTTTTGTTGAGCCCAAATACATCGCATTATTTTGCCGATATGCATGAGGTTGAAGTCTATGCAGAAATTGGCATTATTTTGTTACTATTTACTGTTGGTTTAGAATTCTCGTTTTCCAATCTCAAAAAAATTAAAAATTATGTACTCGTTGGTGGCGCATCGCAAGTGTTTTTTACCATTTTTATTACTGCTGGACTTATTTGGCTTTTAATGCGACCAAGTATTCAAGAAAGTTTGTTTTGGGGCTTTTTATACGCATTAAGTAGCACCGCTATTGTTATTAAAGTATTGCAAGACACCAATAAAATTGCCACACCACACGGAAAATTTATTTTGGCAGTTTTGCTTTTTCAAGATATTATGATTGTACCACTAATGCTTTTAACGCCAATTTTGGCAGGTGTTGGAGACAACCCATTGGAAGCCCTTGGTTGGTTGTTGGTAAAACTGGTGGCTATGGGTGGCATTGCCTTTTTATTGGCGCGCTATGTAATTCCTTATTTCCTCAAGGTGGTGATGAAAGTACAAAGCCAAGAGGTTTTCTTAATTGCCACTGTGTTTTTGGTTACAGGTATTGCTCTACTTACCGAACAATTAGGACTATCATTAGCTTTAGGCGCATTCATAGCCGGACTCATTATTGCAGAAACGGATTATAACCACATGGCCATTTCTTGCTTTTTACCTTTCAGATATGTCTTTATGAGCTTCTTTTTCATTTCTATGGGAATGCTTTTGAATTACGAAATCTTTATGACCGATTTTGGGTGGATTGTCTTCTGGTTTTTCTTTGCCCTTTTAGTGAAAGCCATTGCAGGAATTTTAGCTGTAAAAGTGATGAAATTGGAATGGAAAACCGCATTAGCCGTTGGTTTTTCCATAGCACAAATTGGGGAATTCTCTTTTGTTTTAGCACAAAGTGGCTTGAAATACGAACTTATTTCTGCCAATAATTATCAAATCTTTTTGGCAGTTTCTATTTTGCTAATGTCGGTAACGCCATTTATTGTTGCTAATGCCGAAAAAATTCATCCTTTATTAACCAAACAAAAATCTACTTCAAAATGAAAGATGACAAATTAGAACTTCACGGTACAGGTTGGTGCCCAAAATCAGCAGTACTTCGTAATTTTTTACAATCTGAATGGATTGAATTTGAAGATTTTAATGTTGAAGAAGATGCAACGGCTGAAGAAAAAGTACGAAATCTCTACGATGGAAAACTTAAGTTTCCAACATTGATTTTTGGAAATCAGCATTTAAAAAATCCAACAATCCCAGAGTTGAAAGCTTTTTTAAAAGTGAATAATATAGGGTAGCAAGCTTAAGATTCTGGAGCAATTTCAACCTCTAAACCTTCAAGCTCTGAAGTAATGTGAATTTGACAGCCTAAACGACTGTTGTCTTTTACATAAAACGCTTCAGACAGCATAGCTTCTTCATCATCTTGCATTTCGGGCAAATCGGTTTCACTGAGAATGTAACATTGGCATGAGGCACACATGGCCATGCCACCACAAACACCAATGGTACCTTCAGGAGCTAACTCGTAAGAGCGAATGACTTCCATTAAATTCATGGCCATATCCGTTGGCGCCTGAATTTGGTGGGTTTCGCCATCGCGATCGGTAATCGTTATGTTTATGTCTTGTTCCATTATATTGGAATTGTCAATCTTTCTTTTTAAATGAAAGACCTGTTAAGTTTTATAAACTTGCAAGGTCTGTTCCAAACTAATCAAATGCCTTAATTACCGCTTTCGGTGCTTCTTTTCGTGTGCCGTCAAAACCGTCAACACCAGCAACTGTTGTATATTTTAAAACATAACGTTTATTAGGATGAATAATTTTATAAGCAGACTGGCACATTAAGGTGGCTTCATGGAAACCGCACAATATCAATTTTAATTTTCCTGGATACGTATTGCCATCACCAATGGCAAAAATACCTGGAATATTAGTTTGATAATCTAACGCATTATTGACTTTTATGGCATTTTTCTCAATCTCTAAACCCCAATTAGCAATTGGTCCTAATTTTGGTGACAACCCAAAAAGCGGAATAAAGTGGTCTGTTTTTAAAACAAATGGTGCTTCATCTTTTTTGGTGATTTCTACACTTTCCACTTTACCATTTCCATTAATTGCGGTAATTTCTGCAGGTGTAATTAGATTAATTTTCCCTTCATTTTTGAGATCTTGCACTTTTTCTACAGAGTCTAAATGTCCTCTGAATTCGTTGCGACGATGAACCAAAGTCACGTTGTTGGCAACATCTGCCAAAAAGATAGACCAATCTAATGCAGAGTCGCCACCACCAGCAATTACTACATTTTTATTGCGGTACATTTCTGGTTCTTTAATCATGTATTCCACACCATTGTCTTCAAACTCGGCAATGTTATCTAACAAAGGCTTCCTGGGTTCAAAACTTCCTAAACCACTAGCTATTGCAACCACAGGTGCTTTGTGTTGCGTTCCTTTATTTGTAGTAACTATGAAACTGCCATCATCTTGTTTTTCAATAGTATCGGCGCGTTCGCCCAATGTAAAACCTGGCTCAAACTGTTTGCACTGCTCTAATAATTTATCGGTTAAATCGCCTGCTAAAATCTCGGGATATGCCGGAATATCGTAAATGGGTTTTTTTGGGTAAATTTCGGAGCATTGTCCGCCTGGCTGTGGTAGGGCATCAATAAGGTGGCACTTTAGTTTTAAAAGTCCGGCTTCAAAAACAGTGAACAATCCTGTTGGTCCTGCACCTATTATCAGTATATCTGTGGTAATCATAAATTTTTAATTGGAAACAAATTTACAATGACTGTAATTTTTGAAATGTGACAAATATCACTTTTAAATTTTCTTGGCAATTGCGTTAGGGATTAAGGCTTTGTTGGAGCTCTTTAAAACTGTATTTCGACTGCGCTCAATATGACAGTTTTAAAAGCGACTGCCGAAAGCCCGACCCAGACGACTTGTCTGGGTAACGCCCAAAATAGTTATTCTACGTTAATGACGCTTTCAATTTGTGGCGCGTACTTTTTTATGGTCATTTCTACGCCGGATTTTAAGGTCATTTGGTTGACACTGCATGAGGTACATGCACCGACCAATTGGACTTTTACAAATTTATCTTCGTCTATAGATAGTAGGTTTATGTCGCCACCATCGCTTTGGAGAAATGGTCGAATTTCGTCCAATGCTTTTTCAACATTTGTTTTTAGTTCTTGTGTTGTCATTTTATTTCTTTTTAATTGCAGAACAACCTGCCATAGTTGTAATTTTTATGGCTTCGGTTTCAGGCAGGTTTTCGTTTCTGTAAACCACTTGTTCAACAACGTTTTTTGTAATATCGTCAAACGCCTCTTCAATTGGTGTGGCGGTTTGTAAGGCTGCTGGCCTGCCGACATCGCCTGCCTCGCGTATGCTTTGCACCAATGGTACTTCTCCCAGGAATGGGACTTCTAAATCTTCAGCCAAAAATTTAGCGCCTTCTTTTCCAAAGATATAATATTTATTGCTTGGTAATTCTGCTGGTGTGAAATACGCCATATTTTCGATAATTCCTAACACTGGAACATTGATGTTTTCTTGCTGAAACATGGCGACGCCTTTTTTAGCATCTGCCAAAGCCACGTTTTGTGGCGTGCTTACAACCACTGCACCTGTAATTGGCATGGCTTGCATTATGCTCAAATGAATGTCGCCTGTACCTGGAGGAAGATCAAGAAGCAAGAAATCTAACTCGCCCCATGCGGCATCAAAAATCATTTGATTTAGGGCTTTTGACGCCATTGGCCCACGCCAAATGACCGCTTGGTCAGGTTTTGTGAAAAATCCTATGGATAATATTTTTACGCCATAATTTTCAATAGGCTTCATTTTTGATTTTCCGTCAATATTTACCGATAGTGGTCTTTCGTTAGGCACGTCGAACATAATTGGGATTGAAGGCCCGTAAATATCAGCATCTAATACGCCAACCTTGAAACCCATTTTGGCTAATGTTACTGCTAAATTAGCTGTTACTGTAGATTTACCAACGCCTCCTTTTCCGGAAGCCACAGCTATGATATTTTGGATGCCTGGAATTGGCTTGCCTTTTATTTCATTTTTAGGTTTTGGGGTTGCTGGTGCATCTACCTTAACGTTTACTTTGATTTTGGCCTTTTCATAAACCTCGCGGTGAATGGTCTGTAAAATTTCGACCTCTGTTTTTTTACGTGCCTGAAGGCTTGGATTTTTTATAGTGATATCTACTATAACCTCATCAGCAAAGGTGACCACGTTGGTTACAGCGCCACTGTCTATCATATTTTCACCTTCGCCAGGCGCAGTAATGGTTTTTAAGGCATTGAGTATATCTTGTTTGTTGAGTTTCATCCGTAGTTATTCAGATTTGTTCTAAATGCAAAGATACTGCTATTTATGCTAAATAATAGTTAAGAAAATTGAAATGGAATATGATTGGATTTGGGTTTTGAATGACCTTAATCAGAGTTCTTTTGCTGGATCCCAAAATAAGGTTTTGAATTCTTGAACTTGATTATCTTTAATTCTCACACCTTCGTTCTCTAACAGTTGTTGCATAAGGTTTGTACCGCTAAAATGATGCTTTCCCGTTAGAAGCCCAACCCTATTAACAACACGATGAGCAGGCACGTCTTTTCCGTGTGATGCATTCATGGCATAGCCAACCAACCTTGAACTCCTTGCGGCACCTAAGTGTTTTGCAATTGCCCCATAACTGGTTACGCGTCCGTATGGGATTAACCTAACCACATCATAAACACGTTCAAAAAAACTGAGCGTCTCTGCTTTCATTTTAAAGCTCCCTAAGAATATTAATAAAAGTTACCAATGCTACTACACCCGTTATTGTACCTATAATGTAGTTCATGTTTTTTTGGGACGTAAAGGCTTTATCCTTGATTTTATCAAAAAAGAAGATATAAATGTAAAGCATTACAAAAGTTCCCATTGCAGCACCAGTAACGTAAGTGATAATACTTGTACGCTCAAAATTTAACCAGCCAAATGAGGCTAGTGTAATGGTCATATATGCTTGATATGGTATGGGGAAAACATTTAATGACGATAGAAACATTCCATGAAAAAAACGGCTTTTTTTACTGCGGACATCAGCTTCAACAATCTTAGTTTCTTTTTGTTTTGAGGCTAGTATTAGAAAATAGACTGTAATTAAAACAAATATGACAAAGGCTACGCGCTGTAATATTTCTACAATATCTTGTCTGTTGCTAAGATATCTGGAAAAAATGGATGCAATGTATGTTTGTACAAAAACGACTAGGCAAACACCTGTGGAGAACATAATACCTCTACCAGCACCTTCTTTTAAGCTTATTTTAGCTGCCGTCATATTTAACAGTCCTGGCGGAATGACACCTATTAAGGCAACAAACAAGCCCAAAAAAAAGACAATGGTTATACTCAAAACTTAATCGATTTGAAATCTAATATACGTAATTGCTTTGTCATGCTCCAGGTATTGGCTCTCATAAAATGTTTGAATTGCGGTTACTTCTTCTGGGCTACCTTCCAATTTGTAAACATTGTGGTTGGCATATAATACAGTATAGTCAAGACCGTGCAACAGCCCCAAAGTATAGCCGTGCATAAACTCACTGTCTGTCTTTAAGTGCATAATGCCTTTTGGTTTCAGTACTTTTTTGTAACGGTTTAAAAACTGATGGTTGGTCATCCTATGCTTTGTCCGCTTATATTTTATTTGTGGGTCTGGAAAGGTTATCCATATTTCGTCAATTTCATTTTCATCAAAAGCATATTCAATGAGTTCTATTTGCATGCGCAGAAAGGCCACATTGGGCAAATTTTCTTCTAAAGCCGTTTTTGCACCTCGCCAAAACCGTGCGCCTTTTATATCTATTCCAATAAAATTTTTATCAGGATAACGTTTAGCCAACCCAACCGAATACTCTCCTTTACCACAACCCAACTCTAGGACAATTGGGTTGTCATTTTTAAAAAATGCTTTTCGCCATTTTCCTTTTATTTCAAAAATATTGTCCGTTAAAGTTTTGCGACTAGGCTGAAAAACATTAGAGAATGTTTCGTTTTCCTTGAATCGTTTTAATTTATTTTTACTTCCCACAATAGTATAATGGATGACTGAGGTTTATCACTTTTTGTTACTTGAATTAATATCCTAACAAGATTTTTTGTCTCTATTCAAGTTTATTAATATTAAGGCAAAATTAAGGAAACATTTTAGGTTTAAATTAGCCTCATATTATTAGATATTAAATTTTGTCCAAAAACCCCGAAATAGCAAAAAAAAAGATTTTAGTAGCACCATTGCACTGGGGCTTAGGCCATGCCACACGCTGTATTCCTATAATCAATGCGTTGGTGGCTAATGGTTTTGAGCCCGTAATAGCGTCGGATGGTGGCGCATTGGAATTACTGAAAAAAGAATTTCCAAATCTAAAAGCTTACGAATTACCATCTTACAATATTACGTATGCCAAGAAAGGGAAGAACTTTAAGATAAAACTTTTGAAAAATGCACCGTTTCTTTTAAGAACTATCAAAAAGGAAAAAAAGTTTGTAGAAAAGTTGGTAAAGAAGGAACGGCTTGATGGTATTATATCCGATAACAGATTTGGGGTTAGACATAACGCTATTCCTTCGGTTTTTATAACACATCAACTTAAAGTACTGAGTGGCAATACGACATGGCTTAGTAGTAAATTACACCAAAATATTATCAAAAAGTTTACTGAATGTTGGGTGCCAGATTTTGAAGGTTCACCAAACCTAAGCGGCATTTTAGGACATCCGAAAACGCATTTTGAAAATCTAAAATATATAGGTCCGTTAAGCCGATTTGAAAAAAAGGCGTTAAGATCAACCATTGATGTATTGGTCATTCTATCTGGTCCAGAACCGCAACGTTCTCAGCTTGAAAAAAAGTTACTGTTAGAACTTGAGCGATATAAAGGAAAAGTAGTATTTGTGAGAGGTATTATTAAAGACCATCAAATCATCACGGAATTAAAACACATTAGCTGTTATAATTATATGACCAGTTCGCAGCTAGAGGAAGCTATTAACAGTTGTGATTTTGTAGTTTCACGTTCTGGCTACACCACAGTAATGGACTTGGCCAAACTTGGCAAAAAAGCCGTATTTATACCAACGCCTGGACAATTTGAGCAAGAGTATTTGGCAGATAAGCTCAATGAAGATAAAATAATCCCAGCTGTTAATCAAGATGCTTTTAACATTAGAGATTTGGTGCTTCCTGAAGATTTTTCAGGGTTTTCGTCTTTTCAAAATACGTTAGATTTTGAAGAATTATTCAGCCTTTTCTAAAGTAAACGAAAATTCACTTCCTATTCCTGGTTCGCTTTCTACATAGATTTTTTCGTTATGAGCTTCTATTATGTGCTTAACTATGGAAAGGCCCAAACCTGAACCACCTTCTTTTCTGGAGCCACTTTTGTCCACTCTGTAAAAACGCTCAAACAACCGTTGCAAATGCTCTTGTGAAATACCTTCGCCATTATCAGTAACACGGACAATGACTTTATTTTTAATGAGGTTTTCAATACTCACTTCAGTAGTGCCACGCTTTAGTCCGTATTTTATGGAATTAACTATAAGGTTGCTCAAAATTTGCTGAATTCGTTCCTTGTCTGCATTGACGTATATAGGATTTGGGTATTCCGTATCAAACATAAGGGTGATGTCCTTTTTTGAAGCTTTCATTTCAAATAGGTCAAAAACGTTCTGTACCAATTCTACTACATCAAACCGTTCATAATTAAGGCTTAAATCACCAACTTCGAGTTTGGTAATCATATCCAAATCTTTAAGGATATAGCTCAAGCGTTCAACACCTTTGCTTGCCCTATTGAGGTATTTCTTTCGTACTTTTTCATCATTTATTGCACCATCAAGTAGGGTTTCAATATAGCCTTGAACAGTGAACAATGGTGTTTTTAGCTCATGGGAGACGTTTCCCAAAAACTCCTTTCGGTATTCTTCACGTACTTTGAGGGTTTCTATTTCCAACTTTTTATCACGGGCATATTTATCAATTTCGCGCGTAAGCGTACCCATATCTGTGGTAATGGGTTTGCTTCTTAGATCAGTAGATTCAAGTAAGGTAAGGTCGTCATAAATTCGTTTTACACGTCTATAAATAAAGCGTTCAACCCTATATTGTATTACAACAAAGCAAAGCAGATAGCATATAATTGGGAAAATGACAAACTCCCAATCTAAGGTGTGGAACACAAATAAAAACGCACCCATAACAATGGATGCAAAGAGGGTAACATAAAATGCCGTTTTAAAGGCAAATTTGTAAGATTTTTTGAGTGGTTGTTGCATTAGTCTACAAACTTGTAACCAACACCTTTAACGGTTTTAAATGATTTATCACCTATTTTTTCGCGAAGTTTCCTGATGTGTACGTCAATGGTGCGACCGCCAACAATAACCTCATTGCCCCAAACTTTATCCAAAATTTCTTCGCGCTTAAAAACTTTTCCTGGCTTGGTTGCCAATAAAGATAACAATTCAAACTCTTTTCTGGGCAATATAATTTCTTGGCCTTTATTTGTAATTTTATATTCTTCACGATTTATAATAAGATCGCCTATTTTCATGATGGCATCAGAGGCATTGTCATTACTTTTAAGACGTCTTAATAAGGCTTTAACCTTGCTTACCAATACTTTTGGCTTTATGGGTTTGGTAATGTAATCGTCTGCTCCGGCATCAAAACCGGCAACTTGTGAGTAGTCTTCGCCCCTTGCGGTTAAAAACGTTATTAAGGTATTGTTGAGCTCTGGTATTTCTCTAATTTTTTCACAAGCTTCAATACCATCCATTTCTGGCATCATAACATCTAAAATGATAAGATGTGGCTTATGCTTTTTAGACTTTTCAACAGCTTCAACGCCGTTAGTTGCAGTTAAAACTTTATAACCTTCGGCAGATAGATTATAACCTACTATTTCCAGAATATCGGCCTCGTCATCGACCAATAAAATTTTGATTTCGGACTTTTTCAAGATAAAGCACTTTTAATGTTTTGTAAATATAAATATATTATCAATGAAGTTTAAAGCCCTAGGCCAATTGATAACAATTCTCTAACATAGCAATTTTAATAACTGGGTTTTAATTAATCAATAGCGATAGACTCACATTAAATAATTGTAAAATACTGCTATTACAAACCCTTAAAACGGCTATTAATAGCCTAATCTTTATATATTTGTGGTATAATTTAATTAAATCGATTATGAAAAAAATTTACTTTTTACTTTTTACAATTTTAGTGTCTTCTTCTGTTGTAGCTCAAATTTCTGTATTTGATGTTGCTGGTGGTGGAGCATTTCCTGCAGGATGGACATCTTCAAATGTTGCAGGATCAAATGATATAGATCGTGGTAGTTATTATCTTGTTGAAGCAGGAGATCCTTCTGACGAAATAGTTACTGCCATTTATGATTTATCAGCATTTAGTTCAGCTGAATTTACTTTAGACGTTGCTTCATTTGGAAGTGGCGACCATAATGAAGCTCAAATTGAAATTTCCTTTGATGGTGGCGCTACTTATACACAAACAGAAGTTTCTACTACTACCACGGGTTCATCATATATTGATGGCGGGACTTTTACGCTAAATATGGTCTCTAACCAAGTGCAAATTAGGATTTCAAATACAGGGGTTTCCGGTAGAGGTGTCAGGTTGAGAAACTTGGTGCTGACTGGTAATTCAACAGATCCTTTTATTGAAATTACTTCACCTTCAGACAACTTTAATTTCTTTTCAGGAACAACTAGCATAGATGTAGAGTTTTCAACACAGAATGCTCCAATGAATTCTACGGTTAACATTACAGTTATTACAAATGGCGGTGCGCCTGTTACCTCTATGGATGTTATGAGTCCTTTTACGATTTCTCCTGTAAGTGATGGTGACACTTTTGACGTAACTGTTGATATAATGGACGGTGGATCATCTGTAGCTTCGGATAATGTTTCATTTTTTGTTGAATTTCCTTGTGATCTTAATATAGGAGCTATATCTACTACTTGTGATGGGGAAACAACAGGCACCGACTTATACGATGTTACTATTGAATTTACTGGTGGCGGTACAACCCAATACACAATAGACACTGGAGGTAATGGAACTGTTGGAGGCAATAGCCCAACAATGATGGAAAGTGGTGTAATAACCATTACAGGTGTCACTGAAGGTGTTGATTTTACAGTGACATTTACAGGTGATCCTGGCAATAGTAGCTGTGACTTTACAAGATCAATCACAAGTCCAACTTGTTTGCCGGCAGCAACTTGCCCAAATCCTGGAGATATTTTTATATCTGAAGTTATGAGAAATCCAAGTGCTGTTTCGGATGGAAATGGCGAATATTTTGAAGTATATAACAACACAGCTAGCCCAATTGATATGATAGGATGGGTTATAAAAGATGATGCTACAACTAGCGAAAACCACACTATTTCTTCATCAGCTGTTGTACCTGCTGGTGGTTATTTTGTATTTGCAATAAATGGAGATAGCGGAGCCAATGGAGGTATAACTGGCGCATACTCTTATGATGGTGATATTAGCCTAGGTAATTCTGGAACTGATGGTATTATCATAGAATGTTCTGGAACTGTAATAGATGAGGTTATTTGGGACACAGGATTCCCACCAGCTACTGCTGGAATAAGTATGGAATTATCCGAAACGTTTTTTGCACGCCTAAGCAGCACAGATAACGATACTGGTAGCAATTGGGGTCTTACTCCAGAAGGCAACACCTATGGCGATGGCGACCGTGGAACACCTGGTACTCTTAATGCATTTAGCCTGTCTGCAGATTCATTTAACAGAACAACATTCTCATTATATCCAAACCCAACACGTACAGGTGAAGTAAGCATTACTTCAAATAGCGCTTCTGATATTTCTGTTGTGGGTTACGATATTTTAGGAAAGCAAGTGCTTAACCAAAATGTTGTTAATAATAAAGTAAATGTCTCCCATTTAAAGGCTGGTATTTATGTATTACGTATTAGCCAAAACGGAGCAACGACGACTAAAAAATTAATTATAGAATAGCACTTATTAAATAATTGTTATCAAAAGCCAGCAAATTTTGCTGGCTTTTTGTTTTTCTTACCTTTACCACAAATAAAAAATCAATTATTTATGAAAACAAAATTACTTTTGATAATAATTCTAACATTATTATTCATTTCTTTTAATTCTAATGCCCAGACTGTGTTGAGTCCTGGAGATATTGCTGTTTTCCAGGCACAAGGTGATAATCCAGACTCATTTGCTTTCGTGACTTTTGTTGATATTGCAGCTGGAACGGGCATTTATTTCACTGACTGTGGCGCTGATGCTACTGGATTCAGAAGTCCCAACTGTACTGAAGGTGCCAGAAAATACACAGCCCCAGCTGGTGGTTTAACCGCTGGACGTATAGTTACTTTTACAGGTTCTGAAACAGATTTTGTAACTTATAGTGATGCTGGTATAACCGGTAACTTTCTTTTTTCAACAGGTGGAGATCAAGTAATTGCCTTTCAGGATGCAACAGATGCAACTGGGGGAACTAATGCTTCGGCTAATCCAACATTCCTATTCATAATAAGCTATGCTTCCACAGTGTTTGCGGGAGACAAGAATGATAGTAATGAAACTGGCTTGCCTACTGGATTGAGTGACACATCATCTCCCGCAACTGCATTAGCACTTGGTGCTGGACCAGGAGCTGATAATGAGTGGGACAATGTAATTTACAATGGCTCTTATGATTTTTCATCAGAAGCAGACATGGCCGCTTCGATTGCCGCAGCTAAACTTGCTTTTTCAGATTTAAGTAACTACTATCAAACAAATACATTAGATGGTACTTATACAACAGCCGCTTCAAATATTCCGATTTCGCTAACTTTATCGCCAACGCTTTCAAATGAAGTTGATGCATCGGTAGCTGAGTTTTCAATCTACCCAAACCCAGCAATATCTGGTGAGGTAACCATTTCATCTGCTAGCAACTCTGAAATCTCAGTAGTGGCTTATGATGTTTTGGGCAAGCAAGTAAAAAACACAGCACTTACAAATAACCGCTTGGATGTTTCTGATTTAAAAACCGGAATGTACATATTACGCATTACGCAAGACAATGCAACAACGACTAAAAAATTGATGATTAGATAGTTTACATTGTTTCATTAAATTATAAAAGCGCTACCATTGGTGGCGCTTTTTGTTTTCCCTAATTTTGCTTTATGGTAACAACGGAACAGATATTCGCCATTGATTCGGCAGAAGCATTTGAAAAGCTGGCTTTAGAAGTGTTTCGTTTTCAGTTTGAAAACAATCCGGTTTACCGCTCGTTTTGTGATTTGCTATACAAGCATCCGGCTGATGTAAAAACAGTTTCAGATATTCCTTTTTTACCCATTCAGTTTTTTAAAACGCACAAGTTATTAAGCACACAAGATCAAATTTTGCAAACCTTTACAAGCTCTGGCACAACAGGCGCAATAACTAGCAAGCATCACATTACTGATATTTCCGTGTATGAACATAGCTATCTAAAAGGCTTTCAGAATTTCTATGGCAATATTGAAGACTATGCTGTTTTGGGCTTGTTACCATCGTATTTGGAACGCGAAGGTTCGTCTTTAATTTACATGGTTAATGATTTAATTAAAAAGTCGAAACACCCAAAAAGTGGTTTCTATTTAAATAATTATAAAGCGCTAGCAGAGACTTTAAAGTATCTCGAAATCAATCATCAAAAAACACTGCTTATTGGTGTTTCCTTTGCGCTTTTGGACTTTATTGAACGTTATAATTTTCAGCTTCAAAATACCATCGTTATGGAAACTGGCGGTATGAAAGGCAGACGAAAAGAAATGATCCGTGCCGAGCTCCACCAGCATTTAAAAAAGGGCTTTGGTGTTAATGCCATACATAGCGAATATGGCATGACTGAACTTTTAAGCCAAGCCTATTCAAAAGGACACGGTCTTTTTGAATGCCCACCTTGGATGAAAGTTTTAGTTAGAGATACCGAAGATGCGCTAACGCTAAAACCGTTTGGAACTTCAGGTGGTATCAATATTATTGACCTTGCCAACATTAACTCCTGCGCCTTTATAGCCACTCAAGATTTAGGAAAAGTCCATAACAATGGGCAATTTGAAATCATTGGGCGTTTTGACCATTCTGATATTAGAGGCTGTAATTTAATGGCACTGTAAGGTTACTTTCTTTTTTACGACATAAACATTAGCTGTGAAAAAGTAAAATTTTTCATGAATTGATTGATTGGTTGGAAATGCCCAGATTTTTCTGGGCATTTTTAGTATTCTAATAGTTGAGACAAATAAAAAAATTACAAAAACTGTAAGCTTAAAAGCAATCCATTCGACCAAGGCTGAAACGGAAAACGCTATGAAAAAAACACTTTTAATTCTCTTTGTCAGCTTATTAAGCTGGCAAATACAATCACAAGATTACAACCTCAGCAAAGGTTACATTGCCAGTGGATATGATGTAGTTGCCTATTTTGATGGTAAAGCTGTAAAAGGAAAAACAACTCACGAAACCACTTATAACAATTTAAAGTTCAAGTTTGTATCCAATGAAAACTTGGAAGTTTTTTTGAAAAATCCTGGGAAATATGTGCCGCAATATGGCGGATTTTGTGCTTATGCTATTGCCGAAAATGGAAAAAAGGTGGACATCAACCCAAAAACATTTGAAATAAGAAATGATAAACTTTATTTGTTTTACAATTCTTGGGGCGTAAACACCTTAAAAAAATGGCAAAACAACGACCCTGAAACTCTGGTCAAAAAAGCCGATAAAAAGTGGGAAATGATTATTAAATGATCTGAATCTCATTTAAAAATAAACCTCATTTAAATAGGCTTCGACTGCGCTCAGTATCACAGAGGTCATAATGATTTTTAGCTTATTAGAATACTATTGCTATCCATTAACTAATCAAACTGAATGATGTAGGTATTGCGTTTGCCCTTATTAATCACAACATACTTTTCATTAATTAAATCTGCTTTAGTCAAAGTATAGTCTTCTTTAACTTTCACCTTATTGACTGATACTGAGTTTTCTTTAAGTGCGCGACGCGCTTCGCCGTTTGAACTCAAAAATCCGGTTTTAGCCGAAAGTGCGCCAATCATATCCAAACCGTTTTCGAGTTCAGATGTTGCCAATATTTTTTGAGGAACACCTTCAAAAACATCAAGAAACGTTGCTTCATCTAAAGTTTGGATATCGGCTTTAAACGCTTTACTAAATAATATTTCCGAAGCTTTTTTAGCATTTAAAAAGTCTTCTTCTGAATGCACCATAGTGGTAATTTCCTGTGCCAATCTCTTCTGTAAAATTCTTAAATGAGGTGCCTCTTTGTGCTTTTCGATTTCAGATTGAATGTCTTCTTCATTCAAAAAAGTAAAAATCTTGATATATTTTTCAGCATCTTCATCACTAGAATTTAACCAGTATTGGTAAAATTTATATGGCGACGTGCGTTTGGCATCTAACCATACATTGCCACCTTCGGACTTGCCAAACTTAGACCCGTCGCTTTTTGTAATAAGCGGACAGGTAATTGCATAACCTTTACCATTACCAATTCGGCGAATAAGTTCCGTACCCGTTGTAATGTTTCCCCATTGGTCACTGCCTCCCATTTGAATGGTACAGTCGTTATTTTGAAATAAATGCAAAAAATCATAACCTTGAACAAGCTGATATGTAAACTCGGTAAAGCTCATACCTTCGTTGGAAGATTCGCCAGAAATTCTGTTTTTTACAGAATCCTTAGCCATCATGTAATTTACGGTAATATGTTTACCTACGTCACGGATAAATTCCAAGAACGAGAAGTTTTTCATCCAATCATAATTATTGACCAATACCGCTGCATTTTTGGCTTCGCTTTCAAAATCCAAAAAATGGGAAAGTTGTTTTTTTATAGCCTCCTGGTTGTGGCGCAAAGTGGTTTCATCCAACAAATTTCTCTCACTAGACTTACCAGACGGATCGCCAATCATACCTGTTGCGCCACCAACTAAGGCTACAGGCTTGTGTCCACAACGCTGGTAATGTGCCAGTAACATAATAGGCACCAAATTGCCAATATGTAAAGAATCTGCCGTTGGGTCAAAACCCACATAGGCACTACGCATAGCTTCGTTTAAATGATCTTCAATTCCAGGCATACTATCATGCAACATACCTCGCCATTTCAATTCTTCGACAAAATTCCTGTTCATTAGTGTAAGATTTCAAATTTGGATTGGGCAAAGATATGTTTCCCAACTAAAAGACAAAAGACAAATATAAAAAAGCGTAAATTCGTTTTATGTATTTGATAACTGGTGGTACGGGTTTGGTAGGTTCGCATTTGTTGTACGAACTGGTAAGTTCTGGAAAAAAGGTTAGGGCGACTTACAGGCGTGCCCATAAACTAGAAGCTGTAAAGCATGTATTTTCTTATTACTCAGAAGATTGGAAAACTTTATATGACAGTATTGAATGGGTAGAAGCGGATATTACAGATATTCCAAAACTACAAAATGCATTTAAAGGCATAACCCATGTATTTCACTGCGCAGCTTTTATTTCTTTTGAACCCGATAAATATAAAATCCTTCGAAAAATAAATATTGAAGGTACTGCTAATGTTGTGAACCTTTGCATTAGCAATGGCATTAAAAAATTATGCTATGTCAGTTCCATTGCGGCGTTGGGGCATCATACCAACCCTGAAACCTTGATAACCGAAGAAACACCATTTAACACCGAAGGTGACAACAGCGTTTACGCCATTACAAAATACGGCGCAGAGCTTGAAGTCTGGCGTGGCACACAAGAAGGTCTAGATGCGGTAATTGTGAATCCGGGCATTATTATTGGCCCAGGCTTTTGGCATGGTGGTGGCAGTGGAAGCCTATTTAAAACCGTTTATAAGGGTCTTAAATATTATACAACTGGTAGCTCTGCCTATGTTGCTATTTATGATGTTGTGAACATAATGATACAGTTAATGGGAAGTACTATAATAAATGAAGGATTTATACTTATTGCCGAAAATATGGCTTTCCAAGACTTTAATGCAAAATTAGCCAAAGTGCTTAAGGTTAAAGAAGCGACAAAGAAAGTGAAACCGTGGCAATTACAGTTGGCTTGGCGGTTAGACTGGTTACAACACAAACTATTTGGCAAACGCCGTAAACTTTCTAAACAGCTCGCCAAAACACTTGTTCAAACTACAAAATACGATAACAATAAAATTAAAGACAGTTTGGATTTTGAGTTTTCCGACATGGATAAGTCTATAAGTAAAGTGGCAAAATTATTTTTAGAAGACGTTAAAAATTAACGTCTTCTTTTTTTATTCTATTAGCCTTAATCATTGAATCTTTTTTCTTCACACGGGCATTTTTTTCTTCCTCCTGTAAGGCCTCGTATTTTTTCTTTGCTTCTGTAATTTGAGCTTTTACAGCATCCATTATTTCCTTATAACCATCAATATCATAGGCATAGTAGGCGTTACTTGCCTTAAACTGTGTACTATCAACACCATATTTATTGAGGATATAGGCTTCTGGGTTAACATTTTTTAATTCCAAAAGCCTTGCGTCTGTATTTTTGGCCACATTGACCAAAAACACATCGTACAACAAAGTAGCCATTTGATCTTTTGGAATAAGATTGTTGGGCTTTTCAGGTTTTGGTTTTGAATTACAGGAAAAGCATAAACAAACAAACAGAATAACGATGGTTTTTTGAGTCATTTTCTATCGGTTAAATGTCAATCGTTTTCCAGCTTTAACGCCAAGTACCTTGAAATTGTTATAAACCAATTTACCATTTATAAACGTATGGGTAATACGACTTTTAAAAGTACTTCCTTCAAAAGGTGACCATCCGCATTTGTAAAGAATATTGTCCTTATTTACTGTCCATGGATTATTAAGGTCTGCAATAACCAAATCTGCATAATAGCCTTCTCTTATATAACCACGTTCTGCAACGTCGAATAAAATAGCTGGGTTATGTGCCATTTTTTGAACTATGAGCTCCAAAGAGATTTTCTCTTGGTGGTAAGCTTCTAGCATAGCGACAAAAGCATGTTGAACCAATGGACCACCAGATGGAGCGCTAGTGTATGGATTGCTCTTTTCTTCTAAAGTGTGTGGCGCATGATCTGTGGCTATGACGTCAATTCTGCCATCTAAGAGTGCTTTCCACAAACCATCTCTATCCGTTGCCTTTTTAACCGCAGGATTCCACTTTATGTGACTTCCTTTCTTTGCATAATCTTCATCCGAAAACCAAAGATGGTGTATACAAACCTCAGAGGTAATCTTTTTATCTTTTAACGGTATTTTATTGGTAAATAAATGGGTCTCCTTTTCGGTTGAAAGATGGAACACATGTAACCTTGCACCTGTTTTATTTGCCAGTTCTATAGCCTTGGAAGAAGAAATATAACAAGCTTCTTCACTTCGGATAATGGGATGAAACTCCATTGGAATATCATCTCCATATTCCTCTTTATACTTTGCAAGATTATTTCGGATGGTACCTTCATCTTCACAATGCACAGAGATTACCATATCTGTACTGGAAAATATTTTCTCCAAAACATTAGGGTCATCTACAAGCATATTTCCAGTTGAAGATCCTAAAAACAATTTTAAACCGGCAACGGTTTTAGGGTCTACTTTTAGAATCTCGTCCAAATTATCATTGGTACCACCAAACATAAATGAATAGTTAGCATAGGATGACTTAGCCGCTATATTAAATTTATCTTCAAGCTTTTCAACAGTAGTTGTCTGAGGATTGGTATTTGGCATTTCTATAAAAGAAGTGATACCACCTGCAATAGCCGCTTGAGATTCAGTTTCTATATTTGCTTTGTGCGTTAGGCCAGGTTCTCTAAAATGCACCTGATCATCAATTGCGCCTGGGAAAACATATTTTCCTTCTGCATCAATAAGCGTTAAATCTGCAGATTTGGCACTGATTGTGGTATCAATTTCCTTTATCCTATCGCCTTCAATCAATATATCGCCTTCAAATATCTGGCCTTCATTGACAATTTTTGCGTTTTTTATAAGTGTTTGATTGGTCATTATATTTTTAGTTTTTGTTGAAAAGACTTTTCAACTTCATTTTAAATACCCCAAAAATGGCCTCAGAAATAATACCTGTGGACATTTTTGATTTTCCTCTTATCCTATCAGTAAATATAATAGGAATCTCAATAATTTTAAAGCCTTTTTTATAGGCTTTAAACTTCATTTCAATTTGAAATGCATAGCCAATAAAACGTATGTTTTTCAAATTTATTGACTCTAAAACTTTTCTTTTGTAGCAAATAAACCCTGCAGTTGGGTCTTGGATTTTCATACCCGTAATGAGCTTCACGTATTTGGATGCGCCGTAGGATAACAAAACCCTATTTAAAGGCCAATTGACAACATTAACACCATTTTTGTAGCGTGATCCTATAACAACATCTGCATCTTCATTTATTGAGGCGTCCAATAGCCGAACCAAATCTTTAGGGTTATGGGAGAAATCAGCATCCATTTCAAAAATATACTCGTAATCTCCTGCGAGACACCAATTAAAACCCGCTAAATAAGCTGTGCCAAGGCCTTCTTTTTTCTCGCGATTTAGCAAATGAAGCCTTTTCGAAAATTTAGCATTAAGTTGCTCTACAATTGAAGCTGTGCCGTCAGGAGAATTATCATCAACTACTAAAATATCAAAAGACTTAGGCAATGCAAATACGGCATTTACCATAGCTTCAATATTTTCTTTTTCATTATATGTAGGTATAACCACAACGGCTTTACACATGACAATGTATTTTGACAAAAGTAAAATTTTTAGTGAAAATACATCTGTTTTAATGCCTATTTAAATCAAAGGTTTGTTCGTGTTTTCTTTATAAATTAGCCCTATGCTAAGAGCTTATTTTACCAACGATGTATATGCACTCCTAATTCTGCTCAGTGTCAGTCTTATAGTAACGGCTAAACTGCTATTTGAAACGCGATTTAGGGACTATTTGGATGTTGTGATCAATGTGCGCTATCTTAAACTTTACAGTCGAGATCAAAAAAAGATTGATGTATTTAATACTATTCTCACATCCAATTTTTATATCATATTGGCACTTTTTACCTACACGACTTACTCAATATTTGCCGTAGAGCTATCCAATTCATTAGAGGTATTACCTATAATTATAGCTTTTATAATATTGGTATTCTTTGGGAAGTGGTTATTAGAAAAATTTGTCGGCTATATTTTTGGTATTTCGCCAATTATAAAACTTTATCTTTTTCAAAAAACCACCTTTAAAAATTATACTGGACTAATACTTATCCCTTTATGTGTGTTATTATTATTTAGCCCTATTGATGAAAAATCTTTAATTTACTTAGGCTTTTTTGCCATTCTTTCAATTAATCTTATTGGTTTCGCAAGGTTTTTGAAACTTTATCAAAAAGCGATTTTAGCTAATTTTTTTTATTTTTTGTTGTATCTTTGCGCTCTCGAAATTGGACCTTATGTTATTTTGTATAAGGTAATTAAAGATTATTTCGTTTAAAAGCGTAGTATATGAAGGTAAAAACGATATTAGTTTCTCAACCAGAGCCAAAAATAGAAAATTCTCCTTATTTCGATTTGCAAGAAAGGCAAAAGGTTAAAGTAGATTTTAGACCGTTTATCCATGTTGAAGGTGTAGAAGCTAAAGAAATAAGACAACAAAAGATTGATCTTACCAAGTTTACCGCAATAATCCTTACAAGCCGAAATTCCGTTGACCATTTTTTTAGAGTAGCTGACGAAATGCGCTTCAAAGTACCAGATTCTATGAAGTACTTTTGCCAATCTGAAGCCGTGGCGTATTATTTGCAGAAATATGTTGTATACAGAAAACGTAAGATCTACGTAGGGAAACGAAACTTTGCAGACCTAAAGCCATTGATTAAAAAATATAAGGACGAAACTTTTTTGTTGCCTACAACTGATAAAGTAAAACCAGTTATTCCTGAAACTTTAGACAATCTTGGTGTCAATTGGACTCAAGCTACGTTTTATAAAACTGTAATTAGTGATCTTTCAGATCTTGCTGACGTATATTACGATATTTTGGTTTTCTTCAGTCCATCTGGTATAGAATCTTTGTTTAAAAACTTCCCGGATTTTAAACAAAGAGATACCCGAATAGCTGTATTTGGAAACACAACCATAAAAGCAGTAGAAGAAAAAGGGCTAAGAGTTGATATTGCGGCTCCCACGCCTGAAACACCATCAATGACTATGGCTCTAAAAAAGTATATAGACGAGGTTAATAAAGGAAAATAGATGATAAAAAAAGCGATTCAAAATTGAATCGCTTTTTTTATAGTTTAACTTATACTAAAATGCATAGCGTTGTGGTCCTCCACGTCGTATTTCTTCAGAAGCATAGGACTCAAACTTTTTAAAATTTTCCCTAAAGGCGTTAGACAATTTAAATGCCATTTCATAGTAAGCCTTATCATCATTCCAAGTTGTTCTTGGGCTTAGCACTTCGGTTGGGACACCAGGACACGTTCTTGGTTGGGCTACACCAAATACCGAATGTATATGGTAATCTTCATAAGTGTAATTTCCTAAATCACCGTTTAATGCTGCAGTTATCATTGCACGAGTATATTTTAATTTCATACGTGTTCCGACACCGTAAGGTCCACCAGTCCAACCTGTATTAACTAACCAAACGTTTACACCTGCTTCAAGCATTTTTTTGCTTAACATCTCAGCGTATTTTGTTGGGTGCAGTGGCATAAATGGTGCTCCAAAACATGCAGAAAAAGAGGGTTGTGGTTCAACAACACCTGCTTCAGTACCAGCTACTTTTGCTGTATATCCTGAAATAAAATGATATGCCGCTTGAGCTGGAGTAAGTTTTGATATTGGTGGCAATACTCCAAAAGCATCTGCGGTTAAAAAGAAAATATTCTTTGGGTTGGAAGCATAAGATGGCACTTTAATATTATCAATATGGTAAATAGGATAACTTACGCGTGTATTTTGGGTTATGCTACTGTCTTCATAATCTACTTCACCATTATCCTTAAAAACGACGTTCTCTAAAATAGCACCTGGCTTAACTGCTCTAAAAATATCAGGTTCTTTTTCCTCTGAAAGATCTATAACCTTTGCGTAGCAACCACCTTCAAAATTAAATATGGAGTTTTCCGCAGTCCAACCATGTTCGTCGTCGCCTATTAACTGACGGTTTGGATCTGTGGACAATGTGGTTTTTCCTGTTCCGGATAGGCCAAAGAAAATGGCTGTTTCGCCATTATCGCCTACATTTGCAGAACAGTGCATTGGCAATACATTCCTCTCTACTGGAAGAATAAAATTAAGTGCCGTAAAAATACCTTTTTTCATTTCGCCTGTATAGGCCGAACCACCTACCAAGGCTATCTTTTTTGTGAAATTCAATATGGAAAAATTACCTTGACGCAAGCCGTGATTTTCAGGATCTGGGCATTCATAACCTGGCGCACACAGCACAAGCCACTCTTCTTTAAAATTCTCTAATTCGGCATCGTCAGGTCTCAAGAACATATTATAAATAAATAGGTTTGACCATGGATATTCGGTAACCGTTCTTACATTCATTTTGTAATTTGGGTCTGCGCAAACATAGCCATCTCTAACATAGACTTCCTTATCACTTAAATAGGCTTCAATCTGCGATTGCAGGTAATCAAAATTTTCCGGGGAAATTGGTTTGTTGGATGCGCCCCACCAAATCTTATCCTCAGTATAGCTGTCCTTAACCAAAAAACGATCTTCTGGAGATCGCCCTGTAAATTTACCCGTATTTATTGCTAATGTGCCGTTTAGAGTCTCCTTTCCCATTCCTTTTTCAAGAGTAATGGACTGCAATTGTTTAGGAGTTAATTGGTAATGGGCTTTGGCATTTTTAATATTGTACTGTTCTAACGAAATCGTTTTCGTAGATGAGCCTGAATCCTGCATAAAAAATGTTTTTTGTTTGCACTGGCAAAATTAAAACAATATTTCAAAACCCAGTAGTGAAAGTAGTGTTATTCAAATTTATATTTTAGGATTCCTATTAACATTGACACCCATGAAGCTATCAACAACAAACCGCCAATTGGCGTAATAAGCGCAATAGTCTTAAAGTCAAAAGAAGACAAGTCATTGGTTGCAAGCCCATATATAGATCCTGAGAAAAAAAGAACTCCAAATAGCAAGAGCACATATACCCATTTTTTAAATGGCTGGTCAACAAAGTTTGTACTTCCTAAAATTAACAGTAAAAAGGCATGGTACATTTGGTATCGTACACCAGTTTCAAAAGTGGCTATGGATTCTGCATCCACTATTTTTTCTAATCCATGAGCCGCAAATGCGCCCAGTACTATTCCCAATATGCCAAAAATTGCACCTGTAATTAATAGTGTTTTGTTCATAATTCCTTTTATATTTTAATTCAATATCCTGAAGATATGTATTACATTCGCTTAACAGCAAAATTAGTTATATAAACGCTTATGCGAAACATATTAATAGTTGGAGCGGGAAAATCCTCATCCTACCTCATCAAATACCTTTTAGATAAATCCAAAGCCGAAAATCTTCATATCACCGTTGGCGATCTCAATATTGAAAACGCCAAAAAATTGATTAACAACCACGAGCAATCCAGTGTAATACATTTGGACGTATTTGATGAAAAATCTCGTAAAGCAGCTGTTACTAATGCAGATATTGTAGTATCCATGCTACCTGCTAGGTTTCATATTGAAATTGCTAAAGATTGTATTTTATACGGAAAGCACATGGTCACAGCGTCTTATGTAAGTCCAGAAATGCAAGCACTTAACAATGATGCAAAAGTAAAAAAATTAGTTTTTATGAACGAAATTGGTGTTGATCCTGGTATTGACCACATGAGTGCCATGCAAGTTATTGACCGTATTCGCGATAATGGCGGTAAAATTATACTCTTTGAATCCTTTACGGGCGGTTTGGTAGCACCAGAAAGCGACAACAATCTTTGGAATTATAAATTCACTTGGAACCCAAGAAACGTAGTTGTTGCAGGGCAAGGTGGCGCTGCAAAATTTTTACAGGAAAACCAGTTCAAATACATACCCTATAATAGATTATTCAGACGTACCGAATTTTTGGATATTGATGGTTTTGGACGTTTTGAAGCCTATGCTAACCGAGATTCCCTAAAATACCAACACGCTTACGGGCTAGACCATACCAAAACCCTATATCGAGGCACCATGCGCCGTGTAGGCTTTAGCCGTGCATGGAATGTTTTTGTTCAATTGGGTATGACGGACGACAGCTATACCATTGACGACAGTGCCAATATGAGCTACCGCGATTTTGTCAATGCCTTTCTGCCCTATAGCCCAACAGATTCCGTGGAACTAAAATTCAGACATGCCCTAAAAATTGATCAAGATGATATTGTTTGGGATAAGTTTTTAGAACTGGACTTGTTCAGTGCTACAAAAAAAGTTGAAATAGATAAAGCTACACCAGCACAAATACTCCAAAAAATACTAATGGATAGCTGGACACTGGACAAAGATGACAAAGACATGATTGTGATGTACCACAAATTTGGCTACGAGCTCAATGGCAAAAAACAACAAATAGATGCCACTATGGTTGTTGTCGGCGAAGACCAAACTTATACCGCAATGGCAAAAACCGTTGGCTTACCCGTTGCCATGGCAACCTTAGATATTTTGAATAAAAAAATTATAACACCTGGCGTTCAAATCCCCATTTCTAAAGAAGTTTACACGCCAATTCTCAATGAGCTTAAAGAATACGATGTAGTTTTTAATGAAAAGGAAGTACCATATTTGGGGTACAATCCACTCAACTTGTAACATTTGGGCGTTACCACGCAAAAGCGTGGTCGGGCTTTTCGTGCTACGCGGTAGCCAGCTACAATCCCTAACGCAACCAACCAATGTACATTTCATATATTATATTTATATGTCATTTCACTATGGTATATAAATACTTTGCTTACTTTTAACTTTCAGATTCAAACTTAACTAAGATGAAAGTAAGTGATAAAGGTATCTATATTGATGGTATCGATAAAAAAATACTCCGTGCATTAATGGAAGATGCCCGTACACCAATTTTAGAAATTGCTAGGCAAGTGGGCATTTCCGGTGCTGCCATACACCAAAGATTGAGAAAGCTTGAAAAATCTGGCCTGTTGACTGGTTCAAAATTTATTGTAAACCCAAAAGTATTGGGATATTCAACCATGGCATTTGTAGGCGTATATTTAGACAAGGCTGCTAGTAACCCCGATGCCGTAAAACAGCTAAAAAAAGTTCCTGAAGTTATTGAATGTCACTACACCACTGGCGAGTGGAGCATTTTCATAAAAATCCTTTCAAAAAACAATGAACATCTTATGCATGTCCTCAACACGCAAATTCAGAGTATTACAGGTGTATCTCGCACAGAGACCTTTATTTCGTTACAACAGCAAATTGATAGGCAAATAAAGATTTAAATAGTCAAAGGTTGTAATAAGTCCGACGCCTATTTCATCTATAAAAAATACTAATCTCTCGATAGGAGTATTTGAAGTATGTACCAAAACAATAACATTACCGATGCAAAAATACCAAGAGCTGCGCCAACATATTGTTCTTCGGTGTATTCATACTTTACTTTGGAAGTTTGGTATAGAATAGCGGCACCTGCGAAAACGACCATAGCCACAGAAAACCATAAGCCAAGATCAAATCCAAAAAGGCTACCGGCAACAATAAGCCCAATAGCTATAAAAGTACCAACCACCAGAGCTGTTCTTAAAAACGAAAAGTTAGTATTGGTCATAAAAACAACAGCTGTCAAACCACCAAATAAAGCTAACGTAATTACGGTAGCCTGAGCCAATATAAACTGACCATTAGACAACTGTGTTGCAAAATAAATTAAAGGCAAAAAGATTATAGCCTCCAATAAAACATAGAATCCAAGTCCTAAATATTGGGTCTGTTTCGACTCGTGGTGCGCTAATTTATCGGCCATAGTGCTGCCCACCCAAAAAAGCCCTAAAACAATAAGCCAAGAAAAGCTATTGGCAAACATAAGTCCAATTAACGTTTCTACCATGCCTCCAAATAGACCAATGAAAATATATTCCACAAGAATAAACGCCAATACCGCTAAGGCGACATGCATGTAAGTCTTACGATAAAAAACCGCCTTTTCACTGTGTTGTAAATGCCCAACTAAAATTGGACCTTGAACTTGATTTTCCATAAGTATAAATTGATTTAGAACTTAAATGTAGGTTTTTTCGTTGGTAAAATCAAACCAAAAAGCTCTGAAAATTCAGAGCTGTACATGATGTTATTTAATCTAACTTAATCTCTTCCTCCGAAAACTTGGAGTGCCCAATATAATAGTGATGCTAATGCTCCAATTGCCGCTACCAAATAGGTTCTTGCTGCCCATTTCAAAGCATCTTCTGCACCTTTATATTCTTGCTGATTTACTATATTCTTATTTTTTAACCACGCCAATGCTCGGTTACTGGCATCATATTCAACAGGTAGTGTAATGAAACTGAATAGTGTTGCTGCGCCCATAAAAACAAGTCCGGCAAGTGCTATCCAATAGCCCATACCAACACCAGCTGCGGCACCCATAACCAAACCTCCAATAACCAACCACTGAGACATGCCAGAAGTAACACTAACTATTGGCACCAATGAAGACCGCATTTGAAGCGCTCCGTAAGCAGTAGCATGCTGTACAGCATGACCAACTTCGTGAGCCGCAACAGCTGCGGCTGCAGCATTTCTTTGATTATAAACCGCTTCACTTAGGTTTACAGTTTTGTTCTTCGGATTGTAATGATCTGTCAATTGTCCACGAACAGAGATTACCTCAACATCAAATATGCCGTGATCTGACAACATTTTTTCGGCAATTTCGCGTCCGCTCATTCCGTTTTGAAGCTGACGCTTAGAGTAAAAGGCAAACTTTCGCTTTAATTTATTACTAACTAACCAGCTTACAAGAGCAATAGCCCCAATTAATATATAATATCCTAACATTGTTTTTTATTTTAAATATACAATTACATTGGCAAAAACCAAGCCAAATAATAGTTAAGAAATTTTGTCAGTTTATTGCTTTTTTAGAATGGCAAGTTGATTTACAGTTACCGGAAAAGCCGTTACGGGAATAGTCTCCGTACCTGTTTTTGCAGCGTCTTTTTTACTAGAGAAAACAATTTGAAACACCATATAATCGTCATAAAATTCCTCAATTGTAAAAAGAAGATTTCCCTGAACTTCAAAAACGCTGTACAATCTATTTTCAAATGCAGTAGCCGATAAAATTATGCCATTGTTTTCATCTATGACATATTCGCCCTTATCGGCATCTTTAGTAATGAGCTTATAATTTCGTTCTTGTCGGTTACCATCAATAATATAAACAATTTGATAAATGTAAGTACCCAGATTATCAGCAGCTTGAAGATGAAATTCCATACCAACGGTACTTTTTTCATCTTTGTTTTTATTTTGAATTGTTAAATCGCCTTTGTAGCTGCCAAGAACCTCGTCTGGAAAGTTGAGTGTGCGCTGAGGAGTTTCTATATTAACAGGGCTTTCTAAAGCTTTTTGTTGAGATGTACAATTGACACATACCAAAAAAAGTACTACTATATATGACAAATATCTCATTAAGAATCTTTCACTAAAAATAACGAAAATAAATAGTTCTATGCCATTGCTTCTATGGACCAATTAAAGGCTTCGGCTATTTCTTCGTAGACAATTTTACCGCATACGATATTAAGCCCTTTTCGTAACGATTGGTCTTTAGCACACGCTACTTCCCAACCTTGGTTGGCAAGCTTTAAAACATAAGGCAATGTTACGTTGGTCAATGCTAGTGTTGATGTATAGGGTACGGCACCTGGCATATTTGCCACGCAATAGTGTACAACATCATCAATAATGTAAGTTGGGTCTTCGTGAGTTGTAGCTTTTGTGGTTTCTATGCAACCGCCTTGATCTACCGCCACATCTACAATAACAGTTCCTGGACGCATGTCTTTTAACATTTCCTTTGTTATTAGTTTTGGTGCTTTTGCGCCTTTAATAAGGACGCCACCAATAATTAAATCGTGATCTTTGATGCGGTTACGAATATTAAATTCACTCGAAAACTCGGTTACAACATGGTTTGGCATTACATCGTTTACATAACGCAACTGTTTCATGTTAATATCCATTATGGTTACATGAGCTCCCAAACCAGCTGCCATTTTAGCCGCTTGGATACCAACTGTGCCAGCACCCAAAACCAGAACTTTTCCTGGTGGCACTCCCGGAACGCCACCTAATAATACGCCACGACCCTTTATGGGTTTTTCTAAATATTTGGCACCTTGTTGTATGGCCATTCTTCCTGCAACTTCAGACATTGGTGTTAACAATGGCAGAGAACCATCGGTATCTTCAACTGTTTCATAAGCAATACAAACGGACTGACTTTTAATCATGGCTTTTGTGAGTACTTCACTCGAAGCAAAATGAAAATACGTGAATACTACATGATGTGGTTTAATCAACGCGTATTCTTCTGCAATGGGTTCTTTAACCTTTACGATCATTTCGGCTGCACCGTAAACTTCTTCAATGGAATCCAGGATTTCTGCTCCAACATTTTTATAATCTTCATCAAAAAAACCACTGCCAAAACCAGCATTTTTTTGCACATACACCTTATGGTTGTTTTTAATTAGCTCATAAACGCCGGCAGGTGTCATGCCTACACGGTTTTCGTTGTTTTTGATTTCTTTAGGAATTCCAATTTTCATCAGTTGAAGAGATATAATGATTAGTAATTGGACTCAAATTTAGATTTAAATCCTGAAACTACTACACTAATAATCAGATATTTGAAATAATTACGAATATGATATTATATATCGAATTAATTGAGAATACCGAAAAACTTGAAAGGAATTCACTATCGATTTTATTAAAACTTGAAATTGGATACGTTAGGTCTGGCAGATTTTAAATTGCTTAAAAACCTATTTTATTTTGCAATTTTGACTACGGTATCATTTTCAATTATGAGGAATAATTGCGCTTCTTCCGAAGCCATAAAACTTGGTGCTTTACCGAGTTGATAAATAAATATATCATTATCTGAACCTTGAATTTTATCTGGTTTACCTAGTGTTTTGACGACATCATTTTTGCTCTGCCCAATAAATCTTCGGTTTTCTAAAATATCATCGAGCATTTTGTACCGTAATTCTGGATTCTTGTGCCATAACTCTTGGTGAAACGGCTCTTCAAAAGCGTCAATCAAAAATAGGCTCACCACAACCGCAACACTAAAAAAGAAGACAATACGCTTATCTTTTATGTAATGCGACCACGACATAAGTTAACCTACCACATTTACAATTTTGCCAGGTACTACAATCACCTTTTTAGGTGTCCGTCCTTGTAATTGCTCTATTGTTTTTTCGTGAGCCAAAACTATTTTTTCAATATCTTCTTTGCTCATATCCAAAGACAATTCTAGCATAAAACGTGTTTTACCATTAAAAGAAATGGGATAGTTTTTAGAACTCTCTACCAAATACTTTTCTTCAAATTTTGGGAATGGTGCCGTTGAAATAGATTCTGAATGCCCCAACTTTTCCCATAATTCCTCAGCGATATGTGGCGCATAAGGCGAAATAAGAATTAACAACGGCTCAAGTATTTCCCTGCTGTTGCATTTTTGCGCTGTGAACTCATTGACCGCTATCATAAAGGTTGAAACGGATGTATTAAACGAAAAATTTTCAATGTCTTCCTCAACCTTTTTGATGGTTTTGTGTAAGGTCTTTAAAGCCTCTCCTAACCTCTCCGAAGGAGAGGAATTCTCGCTTTGTACAAAAAAACTTCCGTTTTCACCCTGATGAAACAATTTCCATAGTTTTTTAAGGAAACTGTGTACACCTGTAATACCAGCGGTATTCCAAGGTTTGTATTGTTCTAATGGTCCTAAAAACATCTCGTACAAACGCAAACTGTCTGCTCCGTATTGTGCTACAATGTCATCTGGATTGACGACATTGTATTTGGATTTAGACATCTTTTCGACTTCTCTTCCAACTTTAAAACTATCATCTTCCTCTGTGATGAAAATTGCATCTTTATAATCCTTATTTATTTTTTTTGCTTTAAAATCAACTTCAATTATTTCATTAGATTGATTGACTAAACTTACATCTATACGAATTGGATTAATGAAATAAGTAAGTATAGATTTTCCAGTATTTAATTCTTCTATTACATGATCATCTATATCTAACATATCGATAACAGTTTGATATAAACTATTCTTTTTTGAAGGATCATGTCCTAAACTTGTGATAACAGAACTATTTACATTTTGACTCATATTAGTACTGTCAAATAAAATATCCCTAGAAACTAAAATATTTGTTTTTTGTCCAGCTTTATTATGAGAATAATCTGTTGTATAAGTAATCTTACCTGCTTGAACTGAATAAGGCTGTGTGAGATGAGAAACTCTAACACGAGTAATATTTAAAGCCAAAGCACTCGTCCCCAAAATCATTCCTTGGTTAATAAGCTTTTTAAATGGTTCATCTACGCCCACAAAACCGCGATCGTATAGAAACTTTACCCAAAAACGTGAGTACAGTAAATGCCCAGTGGCATGCTCGCTACCGCCAATATACAAATCAACATTTTCCCAATACTTGAGTGCTTCTTCCGTAGCAAAAGCTTCACTTCTATTTTCAACTTCCTCCATATAACGGAAAAAATACCAAGAACTGCCAGCCCAACCTGGCATGGTATTGAGCTCTAATGGGAATATGGTTTTGTTCTCGACTGCGCTCGAACTGACAACCTTATTGTTTTTTGTGTCCCAAGCCCAAATATCAGCACGACCTAATGGTGGTTCGCCTTCTTCCGTTGGCAGATATTTTTCAACTTCTGGTAGCGTTAATGGCAAATGTTTTTCATCTATCATTTGTGGCATACCATTGACATAATACACGGGAAATGGCTCACCCCAATAACGCTGACGACTAAACACCGCATCGCGCAAACGGTAATTGGTTTTGCCTTGACCTTGGCCAATTTGCTCCAACTCATAAATGGCGCGTTTGGTCGCCTTTTTATAGTTGAGTCCATTTAGGAAATCACTATTGGCAATAATAGTTTTGTCTTTATCTGCAAAAGCTTCTTCAGAAATATCGACGCCATCAAAAATATTGGGGATCGAAATGTTAAAGTGCTTCGCAAAATCATAATCGCGTTGGTCGCCACAAGGCACTGCCATTACAGCACCTGTGCCGTAACTTGCCAATACGTAATCGCCAATCCAAATTGGGATGGGTTCTTTCGTAAACGGATGCACTGCGTATGCACCAGTAAACACACCCGAAATGGTTTTTACATCTGCCATGCGGTCACGCTCGCTGCGTTTTGCTGTAGCTTCAATGTAAGCTTCAACTTCAGCTTTTTGCTCTGGTGTTGTGATTTTTGAGACCAAATCGTGTTCTGGCGCTAAGGTTATGAAACTAACGCCGAAAATGGTGTCTGGTCTTGTAGTGAAAACAGAAATAGAATGAGATTCCTCGTCGCTTTGTTCTGTCGGAATGACGTTGAACGTTACGGATGCACCAACAGATTTGCCAATCCAGTTTCGTTGGCTTTCTTTTAGTGAATCTGTCCAGTCTATGGTTTCCAAACCTTGCAACAAACGTTCTGCATAGGCAGAAATACGCATGCTCCATTGGGTCATTTTTTTTCGAATTACGGGATGTCCGCCACGCTCGGAAACACCGTTTACAATTTCGTCATTGGCCAAAACGGTTCCCAAGGCTGGGCACCAGTTGACTTCGGTTTCAGCTAAATAGGTCAATCGGTATTTTAAGAGGATTTCTTGTTGTTCCGCTGATGAAAAGCTGTTCCAATCATCGGCGGTGAAATTTGGAGTATCATCATCAGAAGCAGCATTGACATTTGTATTACCTTCGGTTTTGAACAGCTCGATTAATGTATCGATATGTTCGGCTTTGTTTGAAGCATTGTTGTACCACGACTCAAAGAGCTGAATGAAAATCCATTGTGTCCACTTGTAGTAGTTGGGGTCTGAGGTTCTGACCTCGCGACTCCAATCGAAAGAAAACCCAATTTGATCTAATTGACGGCGATAGGTTTTGATATTGTTTTCGGTGGTGATTCTGGGATGTTGCCCAGTTTGTATGGCGTATTGCTCTGCCGGAAGACCAAAACTGTCATAGCCTTGCGGATGCAAAACATTAAACCCTTTGTGACGTTTATAACGAGCGTAAATATCACTGGCAATATAGCCTAACGGATGCCCAACATGTAAACCCGCGCCACTTGGGTAAGGAAACATGTCCAAAACGTAGTATTTTGGTTTGTCAGATCTATTATGGGCTTTGAAGGTTTGGTTCTCTGCCCAGTAGTTTTGCCATTTTTTTTCTATGTTGTTGAAGTTATATTTCATCTTAAACTTATATACAAATAACTATTTATTTATACATTCATTTTTGTCTTGACACAAAAACGAATCAAAAAAGTCAAGTTGAAATAAGGAATTTTTCAATCTCATAATGAGATTGAAAACCAAAAATAAAATCTAAATTTTGTTCAAGGCTTCCGAAATTCTTTATGATTTGATTTTATATCCTGAATTTCAACATTTTTCAATGCTTCGCATTGATATTACATACGCGACTAAAGCTTGTATGAAATCGGGCAAATTTACGTGTATTGCCACACAATAAAAAATGATTTGGCGCATTAGTAAATAAGCTGTGCTAGATATTTATAACTGTAATGAAATGCTCTAGAGTATTTGCCCGCGTTAGGGATTGCAACGGCATCCTTTTTTTATAGCCAAATAAATGAATTCATTTACATCTAATTGGATATAATATGTTGTTTGTTGTATGGCTTACACTTGGCACAAAAAAGATATAGAGAAAAGCCCGACGCAATTGTTTACAATCATAAATTGTAAACCGTTGGGTAACGCCCAAATTATTTTATTTTTACAAAAATTTCAATGCTTATGGCGTCGTCTTTTGACTCTTACCAGAAACGCAAATTGGTTTCGTCTTACATATCTGTTGCAATTAGTATTGCTTTGGTATTGTTCCTTTTAGGTTGCCTAGGGCTTTTGGTCATTAACGCCAAAAAAGTTGCCGACCATTTTAAGGAGCAAGTAGTGATGACCATTTATGTGAACGATACAGCTAAAGACGTGGAAGTTAGCCAGTTGAAACGCAGTTTGGCCATGGCTGAATATACAAAGGAAGCGATTTATGTATCGAAGGAAGATGCAGCGGAGATTATGAAAGCTGAAACTGGTGAGGATTTTATGGATTTTGTAGGTTATAATCCGTTGAAAAATTCTATTGATGTGTACCTAAAAGCCGATTTTGTAACTACCGAAAAACTGCTAGAAATTACTGAAGACTTGAGCGATAAAAGTTTTATTGAAGAGGTACGCTATGATAATGATTTGGTGGAACTGATGAACGATAACGTTAAAAAAATATCGTTTTGGGTATTAATCATAAGTGGTGTGTTTACACTTATTGCGGTACTTTTGATTAACAGCTCTATCCGTTTGGCAGTCTATTCAAAGCGTTTTATAATTAAAACCATGCAAATGGTTGGCGCCACCAAAGGTTTTATTAGGCGTCCATTTGTTTGGAAAAGTGTACAATTGGGCATTATTGGTGCCATAATTGCCTTAGTGGGAATGGGCGTTGTACTTTATTATTTAAACCTTACGTTTCCTGAACTTGAACTTTTGGGCAATACATTGCTTATTGTTGCCCTTTTTGTTGGTATATTTTTATTGGGCGTTATTATTACCTGGATTAGTACATTTATTGCGACACAACGTTTTTTAAACCTGAAAACAGATCAGTTGTACTATTGATTAGTAAGTTTTGGGAAGTCTCTCTTTACAGTCGCGAGTCACATCTTTTAACATATTCAGTCGAACTTTAACAGCATTTAACGTTGGTCTTAACAATAGAGGCACATTATTTGAGTTATATTAAATATTACTAAAAAACAGAAGCTATTAACTACCTATACTCTAACACTAAAGATGTTTAATTTAAAAATCTTTGATTATGAATCGTATATTATTTGTAGGTATGTGCCTAGTAGGTTTGATGGTGTTTACGTTGATAGAAGCGGACACAAAGATTAAGGAACAGCCAAAATCCAAGGTGGCTTCGTACACTCATGTCCCTTACATTAAATAAAAATCTTTCTTTTTTATTAAACTGTTTTACAGTCTTGGTATAAATCCATTACTTTTGTAACCAATCTTTTAAAGCAATAATGGGCGAAAAAAAACGAAAAGATGCTAGAAAAGGCACTTTTATTTTTGGAAAGAAAAATTTCCAATGGATGCTTATTGGCATTGGTTTTATAGCATTGGGTTATTTTATTATGGCTTATGGCTATGACTTTACTTTTGCCGGAAAACATGAAGATCCTAATTTTTTTGATCCTAATATCTTTCGTTGGGATCGTATAAGGCTTGCGCCAACTCTAGTACTTATTGGGTTTGGCATTCAGGTGTATGCTATTTTACTAAATCCCAACAAAGAGAAATCTCGAAAAAAATAATATCACAATTTATTTAATTTTCTAATTGGACATTAAACTTGGAATTTGATGTTTGAAACTTGATATTTGCCCTTATGGAAACAATAGATGCTATTCTACTAGGGATTATTCAAGGATTGACCGAATTTTTACCTGTATCATCAAGTGGTCACTTAGAATTGGGCAAAGCCATTTTAGGAGACGACTCCATACCAAAGGAAAGTTTGTTGTTTACCGTAGTACTGCATTTTGCCACAGCACTTAGCACCATTGTTGTTTTTAGAAAAGATATTTTGGAATTACTTAAAGGTGTTTTTAAATTTCAGTGGAACGAGGATTTAAGATTTGTGTCAAAAATTGCACTTTCCATGATTCCCGCAGTTATTGTTGGCGTTTTTTTTGAAAAACAGTTAGAGGCGCTTTTTGGAGGAAATATTTTATTGGTCGGATGCATGTTACTGGTTACGGCATTGTTGCTGTTTTTGGCAGACAAGGCAAAAAACACCAACAAAAAAGTAAGTTTTAGCAATGCCTTTGTTATTGGTATTGCTCAAGCTGTTGCGATGTTACCAGGTATATCAAGATCTGGAGCAACTATATCAACTTCGGTATTGTTGGGCAATGACAAAACAAAAGCCGCACGTTTTTCATTTTTAATGGTGGTACCGTTAATTTTTGGTAAGATTCTTAAAGATATCCTTAGCGGAGACCTTACTTATGATAGTTCTAATTTTACTGCCTTAGGCATTGGCTTTTTAGCTGCTTTTATATCCGGGCTTTTTGCATGTACATGGATGATAAAATTGGTAAAGAAAAGTAAACTCTCCTACTTTGCGCTTTACTGCATACTTGTTGGTGGTGTTGCTATTGGTTACGCTTTATTCTCAAATTAAATGCGTACTGCTGAAGATTTTAAAAACGGTCAGGTTTTGCTCATTGATAAACCTTTGGAATGGACATCGTTTCAGGTGGTCAACAAATTGCGTTGGGCTATCCGAAAAAAAATCGGTTTAAAAAAAATAAAAGTTGGGCATGCTGGAACTTTAGATCCTTTGGCAACGGGTTTGTTAATTATCTGTACGGGCAAAATGACAAAACAAATCCATACTTACCAAGCACAAACCAAAACCTATATCGGCACCATAACGCTTGGTGCAACCACGCCATCTTACGATTTGGAAACCGAAGTAGACCAAACGTTTGACACCAATCATATCACAGAGGAATTGATTCATCAAAGGGCTAAAGAATTTATTGGTGTTATTGAGCAAAAACCACCTATTTTTTCGGCCATAAAAAAAGACGGAAAGCGCTTGTACGACATTGCTAGAGCCGGAGAAACCGTGGAGATTAAGAGTCGTAGCGTAGAAATTTTTGATTTCGAAATTGAAGCTATTGAGTCTAATAATCTTCACTTTAAAGTAGTTTGTAGCAAAGGCACTTACATTAGGTCGTTAGCTCACGATTTTGGAAAAGCCTTAAATTCCGGAGCGCATTTATCGGCATTGCGTCGTACTACAATTGGAAACTTTGATGTAGCAGATGCTATTTTGCCAGAAGAATTTGTTTCTCAACTCATTACCGATTAACAGATACGTCCGTTTGGCATGCAATTAGCGTATATCAATAAAAGTCAAAAGCAAATATGGCATACCTCCAACAGCATAAAGCATTACTAATTACAATACTTCTTATGGGAAGTGTCGTATTTAGTATGTTTAGTATCCATATTTCAAAAAAAGATGTTTTTATTGCTGAAAGCCTTTATGAGATTGAACCTAAGACCGAAGAAGAATTATTTGAAGAACGTTTACAGGAAAATCAAAAAAAAGCTATTACCATAAATAAAGCTTTTAACGAAGATGACGCTTTTAAGGAAATGATGAGCAACTTCAAAACGTTACCAAATAATGATTTTGATAAAACGATTCAAAATAAGACAACGGCTTCCACTGAAGAAACAAACGTTCATTCAAAATCACAATTCCTAAAAAATAGAGCTTTAGCCTTAAACGAAAATGAACACGCTTCTTACAAAAAGCTTAATGATTTGCTAAAGCAAAAGACAGGTGACAAAGACATTGCGGATGAACATTCTAAATCTGAAAGTTCCTTTAACTACTCTCTTAAAGGCAGAACTTTAACCTATTATGATACGCCAAGGTATCTTTGCGAAACTTATGGTAAAATAGTTATCAGCATTACCGTTAATGGTAATGGAAAGGTTATCTCAAGTTCTGTAAACGGCGCATCAAATAGCACTAATCAATGCCTCATTGAAAGTGCCATTGCCTATGCAAGTTCGGTAAAGTTCAGTACTTCAGATAAGAAAGAGCAAATAGGCACAATAACCTTCTTATTCAAAGGTAAAAAGTAATTATTGCAAAAGGTTTACTAAATCTTCTATTGTAGATTGGCCTTTATCCTTGTTGTACCAACGTTGTAAATCTTCTTTAAATTCGGGTGTCAATTTGCCATGTTTAGCTTTATAATCTTGTACCATTTTCGTAGCAACTGCAGGTCTTGGTCCAAAAGTATTTAGGACTTCGCCTGAGGCATCATCAATCATTATAAGTTTAGGAATTGCCTTTCCACCATTGGTTAAAAAGGCGTTTATCAATGCATCATTATCATCTCTAAGTACAATTCTGTAATCAATATTTGTATTAAGAGAAGCTACTTTTTGAATCACAGGCATAATATGGGCAGCATCACCACACCAGCTTTCAGTAATCACCAACCATGTTATTTTTTTGTTGTAATTGGCTATGGTGTTTTTCTGTTGGTCAGACAGTTTTATGCTTTTATCCCAACGTTTCATACGTCTGTCATTAAGCATCGTGTAATTTACCAAAGCTTCGGTTTTGTTATTTCCTGTTGTTGAGTTTCTTTCAACAAGGTCAATTACCAAATTTCTGTAGTGGTCGTAAGACATACTTTTTTTTAAACTTTCAGAGATTATGTCTTTAGTCATAGGTTGTTCAATTGTTTCCATAACACAAAATTAAATGATACGTTCTTCAAATTATGTGACAGTTGTTACCTTAGTAGAAAATTTTATAAAAACTTACAAAGCAAAGCCATGGAGAAACACAGATGTGGTTGGTGTGTTGGAGACCCACTTTACGAAGCTTATCATGACAAGGAATGGGGCGTTCCTGTTTATGATGACGACACCTTGTTTGAATTTTTAATTCTGGAGACCTTTCAAGCGGGTTTAAGTTGGATTACCATTTTGCGCAAGCGCGAAAATTTTCGTCAGGCATTTGATGACTTCAACTATAAAAGAATTGCAAATTACTCTGAAGCTAAAATTGAAAGTCTACTTCAAGATGCAGGTATAGTAAGAAATAAACTAAAAATCAACGCTACTGTTACCAACGCCCAAGCATTTATGAAAATCCAAGATGAATTTGGTTCGTTCTCAGACTATATTTGGGGTTTTGTAGATGGTAAACCTATAAAAAATACTTATGAAACATATACTGATGCACCTGCAAATACACCATTGAGTGACACTATAAGTAAGAATTTAAAAAAACGTGGCTTTAAATTTGTGGGAAGTACTGTGGTTTATGCATTTATACAAGCCGTTGGGTTGGTAAACGATCATGAAATTGGATGTTTTAGGTACAACGAAGTATAATATGAGGACTTTTATTTTAGTTATAGTTTCAATTTTCTGTTGGCAGTTAGTTACGTACGCACAGGTTAAAGATGAGCATGAAAAGCGCATAAAAAAAGAGCAATTACCAAAATCTATTGCAGAAACAATCAGTCATTTACCTTCAGGCATAAAAAAGGTAAAGTTTTACGAAGAAAGAGACGGTAATCGCCAAAGTTTTGAAGCTAAATTTAAATACAACGCTGAATTTTACAGTATTGAATTTGATACGTTAGGAAAGCTTGAAGATATTGAAGTTATCATAAAACCAAAGAATTTTCAAAATGGCGCACGTAAAGCCATTGTAGATTATTTTAACAAGGAATTCAAAAAAACCAAACTCTTAAAAATCCAAAAACAATATGTTTTCAGTGACAGCATCAGTGCTGAAGATTTTATAACATCTGTTCTCGAAAAGAATATCAAAACCCCTATTAATTACGAAATAGTTGCTGAAGTTACTAGTAAGGAAAAGCGAAATTTATTAGAGTTCACCTTTGATGAAACCGGAAAACTTTTAAAAACCAGAACAGTTGTTTCACCAAACTACAATTATGTTTTATTCGAGAATTAGCGGTTTACTTTTGACAGGACTGTTTTCTGTATTGGGATTTTCACAGTCTAATTTTGAGAGTTTGGGCGAAACAGGTTTGTCTCTAAATTATGAACTTTCAAATAACTTAAAACTGAATTCTTCTGTTAGAAGCCGTTATTTTTTATATAGGGATTCAGATTTTAAGTTAACAAACCGACAGATTGACCTTGTGCAATTTATAAGCTACAATGTAGACTACAACAATAGCATTGGTTTTGGGGTGCAATACCGTTTCCGGGAAGCTTTTGACGGTAATAGTAATGAACTTAGACTTACCCAGCAATACAACTTCAGAAAGCGTCAACGTGCGTTGCGATTTGGACATAGAGTTAGGTTAGAGCAACGTATTCTTGACGATTTTACAATTATACGAAGTAGGTACAGGTTCGCGATTGATTTTCCGCTTAATGGTGAAAAAGTAGACGTTGGTGAGGCTTACATGGTAATGTCAACGGAAGCCTTGCTAAGTGTTAGCAATGCCACAAAACCAGAATTCGACCATAGAACAACCGCACAAATTGGTTGGCAAGTGTCAGAAGATTTAAAACTACAAGCCGGTTTGGAATACCGTTTTGAAGCCTTTAATATTGAAACCGAGCAACTTTTGTTTGTACTAACAACGGCTATTTTAAAATTATAGATACTTTAAAAATTCAGTTCTGGAAATATATGTTCCGCCTAAACTTTCAAGGTGGCTTGTGTGCAGTTGGCAGTCTATTAGTTTAAAGTTAGAGTTGTTTATAAGCGTAATGAAACCGTACTTACTGGCGTTGCTTACTTTTGTAAACATGCTTTCACCACAAAATACCTTATTGCCCAAATCTATACCGTAAAGACCGCCAACCAATTGGTTTTCTTGCCAAACCTCAACAGATTTAGCATAGCCCATTTTGTGAAGTTCCGTATAGGCTTCAATCATATTTTTTGTAATCCATGTACCATTTTGCCCAGAACGTACTGATACAGCACAGGCTTCAATAACCGCTTTAAAAGCCCTGTTATATGTAACCCTGAATTTATTTCCCTTTAGCAATTGTTTCATGCTTTTGGAGACTTTCAGTTCATTGGGGAAAATTACAAATCTAGGATCTGGTGACCACCACAAAATAGGTTCGTCATTTTCAAACCATGGAAAAATACCATTGGCATAAGCATACAATAAACGCTCTGGAGACAAGTCGCCACCAATGGCTAGTAAGCCATCTACCGATGCTTCGGAGACGTGGGGAAATTCAATTTTATGACTTAAAAAATGCATTTTTTATCAAACTACAACGTTGTAGTTGCCTATATCTGTGTTAAAACAGCTAATTAACTTTGATAAATTCACTATTTTTTGCATATTTGATTTGACGATTATGTTACAAATTTTTGTTCATCATTGCTTTTTTTTGAGTTTGTTCATAAAAGTCAAAACCTAAAACCACAACATTAAGTCCTGATTTATTCAGGACTTTTTTATTTATAAATCTGTTTAAAACGGCAAATCGTCATGATCATCCGTATCTAAATCCGTTGCTGGTTCAAATGCATCCGTCGGTGGCATTGGTGGCATGTCATTTGGCGTAGCTTCGTTTTGCAAGGCTTCTATTCGCCATCCTTGAATAGAGTTGAAATATTTAACCTCGCCTTGTGGGTTGGTCCATTCGCGCCCTCTTAGATTGATACTTATTTTTACTTCTTGACCAACATTGAAATTGTTTAACAAATCGGTTTTATCCTGAACAAACTCAATGTTTAAATGCTGTGGATATTGCTCTTCAGTAGTTACAACAACTTCACGTTTTCTAAACCCATTACTTCCAAAAGTTTGGGTTTCTCCTATTACTTTAATTCGTCCTTGAACTTCCATTGTATAGTATTGATTTTGGTATTTAATTGAGAACTACGAAAGTAATAACTTCCATGCACTTTCCACATCGTTTTTAGCTAAATATTGCTGTGCCTCTTGATGTTTTACTTCCTCGGTACAAGATTTTAAATAAGGCTTTTTTCTAAATTCGACCTCTTTAAATTGAGATATGGCATCTTGGCTTGGCAAAGCTTCGACATTTGCCAATTTACCCAGATCGTTTCCTGTTAAAATTAAACTACTTTTAATGCTTTCTGGCAAGGCATCGACACCAATACCTAATGTAGAAAGTGGCTTTGGTATTTCAAAAAAACCATCTCTTGCTCTGCTGTAATAACTACCGCCAGCTCGCGCCACCAAATCTAATTTCTCTTGTATTACAATACCGTTTTCGTCTAATACTTCTTCAGAAATATGAAACTTTACGACTTCGCATATAATCAAATTTCCTGCGCCACCTTCAGTACCCAATTTAACAATATCATTCACTTTACATTCCATCTGAATCGGAGACTCAGCTACCCTAAAGGGTTTAACCTCATCTGATTTTAGCATAGTTAATCCAGCTTTTTCAAACTCATTGACGCCTTCTGGATATTCAGTACTGCTTAAGGACATCTGTTGTACTATATCATAATTAACCACATTAATAACAACCTCTTTTACAACTTCAGCATTTTCTAAGGTATGTTTTGTGGTATTGTCCCTAACGCGCCTTGCTGGTGAAAAAATAACGATTGGCGGATTGGAACTAAATACATTAAAGTAGCTGAAAGGCGACAGATTAGGTCTTCCGTCTGCATCAATAGTACTTGCAAAAGCAATTGGTCTTGGTGCAACGGCACTCAACAAATAACCGTGCAATTTACCTGTTGACAGGTCTTTGGGATTGTAAGAAACCATAAAAATATGTTTGTGTTTCAAAGATATGGATTAAAGCTCTTGGACAAAAGTTATTTGTAATTGTTGCCAAACAATAATTTTAGAAGAATTACATTATATTTAGAATCATAATGCAACACGCTGATGAAGTTACGCTTTAACCGAAATATAATCCGCTGGATTATAATCGTTTCCTCTTTTGTAATAGTCTCCTTAATTCTTTGGAACACCTATGTGTTTTTTCAACACTTTAATAATGAGGAACGTGAAAAAATGAAAAGCTGGACCATAGCTTATTCGGAATTTGCTAATTCTATTAACCTAACAACTACAGAAGATATTGACATTAATGCCGTAGCGCAATACATAGTTTTGGAAACATCCATTACAACACCAATGATATTGGTAGATTCTACAAAAAATATAATTGAATTCAGGAATATTGAAGGTAGAGGCAAACTAAAAGAAGACTCTAATCTTGCCCTTAAATTCAATCAAAAAATAGACTCGGCTTATGTGCACGACAATAAAGATTTTTTATTGAAAAAATTTGAAATAGAAAACAAACCTCTTGAACTCAAAGCGCTTGGGCAGAAACTGTATTATGGCAATTCACCATTGCTCAATAAACTGAAATATTATCCACTAGCGCTATTACTCATTATTATTTTGTTTAGTGCCGTAGTTTACTTCTTTTACCGCAGTACTAAAACCGCACAGCAAAACCGTCTTTGGACAGGTATGGCAAAAGAAACGGCACACCAAATTGGCACGCCATTATCATCATTGGTTGGCTGGACCGAGATTTTAAAATCAGAGAATGTAAAACAAGAATATATTACTGAAATAGAAAAAGATATTGATAGGCTAGAAACCATAACGCAACGCTTTAGCAAAATTGGCTCAATACCTGAGCTTAAACCTGAAGATATTGTTGAAAAAACCAAAGCCTCGTTTGATTACCTTCAATCCCGAACCTCCAAGCTCATTAATTTCAATATTCAAATTCCTGAAAAACCAATAATGGCCAATCTTAATACACATCTTTACAGTTGGACTATTGAGAACCTTGTAAAAAATGCCATTGATGCCATGAAAGGCAAAGGTAATTTGGAAATGAAATTGTTTCAAAAGGAAAACAACGTTTTTATACAAGTATCCGATACTGGAAAAGGCCTTAGTAAAAGTCAGTTCAGTAAAATTTTTGAACCAGGTTACACCACAAAAAAAAGAGGTTGGGGCTTGGGGCTTTCTTTAGCAAAACGCATTATTGAAGACTACCATAAAGGCAAAATAAAAGTGCTGAAATCTGAAGTTGGTAAAGGCACGACCATGCAGATTGTACTCAAGGCAACGTCTTAAATGCCGTTGCAATAGCATTGGCTACCTCGTTAAATTCTTCTTTTGTCAATTTTGTTTTACTGGTAAAGCGCGCACTATCCATATTGTGAAGCGGTATAAGATGTACATGCGCATGAGGCACTTCAAGACCAATAACCGTTAAGCCAACACGCTCGCAGGGTACAACTTGTGCTATGGCCAAAGCTACCTTTCTTGAAAATTGCATTAAACCCAAATAATCTGCTTCAGTTAAATCGAACAATTTGTTCACCTCCTTCTTTGGAATGCATAAAGTATGGCCTTTGGTATTTGGATTAATATCTAAAAAGGCGAAATAATCCGCAGTTTCTGCAACTTTATAAGACGGTATTTCTCCATTTATAATTTTAGTAAAAATCGAAGCCATAGGTTTAGTCTTGACTGTAATATAAATATAAAAAAATTCCCAATTGCAAAACAATTGGGAATCTTCAGAAATTAATTTTTTAGATTGTTATCTCGAAATCTCTAAAATCTCAAATTTTATAATACCATTTGGCACTTGTATTTCTGCCACATCGCCAACAGATTTCCCCAGCAATCCTTTACCTATTGGAGAATTGACTGATATTTTACCGCTAGCCAAATCAGCTTCGCTTTCGGCTACCAAAGTGTAGGTCATTTCCATGCCGTTATTTTGGTTTTTAATTTTTACAATAGATAGCGCCAAAACCTTGGATGTATCTAATTGCGACTCGTCAATTACTCTGGCATTGGCCAAGGTTTCTTCCATTTTAGATATTTTCATCTCCAACATTCCTTGAGCTTCTTTTGCCGCATCGTATTCTGCATTTTCACTTAAATCACCTTTATCTCTTGCTTCAGCAATAGCCTGTGAGGCTTTTGGACGCTCAACATCTTTTAAATGGTTAAGCTCATCTCTTAATTTTTTTAATCCTTCTGCTGTGTAATAAGATACTTTACTCATAATTATTTCGTTTTCATCTAAAAAAATCCCGAAACAAGTTCGGGACTAAAGAAAAAATCCCGCTTCCACGAGATTAAATACAAAGATACAAAATATTTACGGTATGTCTTTAATATTGTAAATTGCAAATAAAAACAAACCATGAAAAAGAGCTTCTACATATTACTTTCTATTCTGTTGTTTTCCTGTTCTGGAGATAATAACAATAACAACTGTAATTTTTTGTTGAATGTTGCCGTAAGTTTTGAGGTTAACCTCAATTTACCCCAATTTAGCCAGCTTCAGTTTATAGGTAATGCCGTAAGAGTTGAAGGACAAGGCAATGATGGCATTATTTTATTTAGAGCTAGCAGTGATAATCTTGTAGCCTATGATGGTGCCGATCCTAACTTGCCACTTTCTAGTTGCTCACGTTTAGAAATCAATGGCCAGAACGTTAGTTCGAGTTGTGAACCGCCCAACGAGTATGAACTTTTTTCTGGTCAAATAGTGGGCACAAATCCTCAACCCTGCACCTTATTACGGTACAGAGTTGAGCCTATTGGTAATGACCGATTTGTAGTCACCAACTAGAAATTTAAGGTTACACCTAATAAAAAGTTGGTTGTTGCTTGTGGGTAAAAACCAGCACCTTCAACAGTTGAGATTGTTCCAGAGTTTGAAAAATCATCATCAAAGGTGAAGTAATAACCGTTAGACACGTACTTTTCGTTAAATACATTGTTTACCAAACCGGTAAAAATAACTGATTCAAATATTGAATTTGTTTTTAACGTATAAATAATATTAAAGTCGCTCACAAAAAAGCTATCCAACCTTGAGAGTTCTGCTTCAGTATTGCTCATAAATTGTTCTCCTACAAATTTACTCAATAAAGACATCTGTAAGTTTTTAATAGGTTGGTAAACAAAGGCATTTGCCGCAATAATGTTTGGAGAAAACGCTATATCCGTAGCGCCAAGATTTTGCAACTCACCATCAAACGATCTAATGGTTTCCCTATTTCGGTTTGTACTAAATGTTGCATTGGGTTGCCAGGTTAATTTTGAGCTTAATGGCACAATGGCTTCAAGCTCAATACCTAACCTGTAACTTTCTCCACTATTGTTTCTTATCGGCGCACCAACATCATTTATTTCACCTGTAAGCACCAATTGTTCGTTATACAGCATTAAGTAGCCGTTTGCATTAAATGTGACATTGCCCTTTTTATGTCTCCAACCCAATTCAAAATCGTTCAACTGTTCTGGTTTTACATTGGGATCGTTTTCAAAATCGTCACGACTAGGTTCACGGTTTGCCCTAGCATAAGAAAAGTAAAAATCATTAGTGTCATTTAGTGCGTAAGTAATACCAGCTTTTGGATTGAAAAACGTATAATTTTCATCAACATTGAACAAAGTGAGATTAGAGTTGACACCCGAAGTTTCATAATTTACATTCCTAACCTGAAGATCTCCATAGAGCTGTACACGGTCATTGAGTCTGTAATTTGCTTTTGAAAACACTGAAAAATCATTCTTTTTTCCATTACCATCGTAATAGCGGTCTCTAATTTCGCTCTGGCTTGCAAACTCGGCCCAAATGACTTCGCCAAAATGGTCGCCGTCGTAGTGGCTAAAAGACGCTCCAAAAATTAGGTCTAAATTATTCTTCTTATAATTGGCGCTTGCATTTATAACATAGAAATCATTATCTAGCCAACGACGTCGAATCAAATCGGTTGTGTTGACGGTTTCGCCATTTACCGTAAGTGGCGTAAAACCATAGGTTTCAAAATCGTCATCTTCTCTGTATTGTTCAAAAAAACCGCGACCATAAGTATAGTTTAAACCAATTGTGGTAGACCAATTGTTGTTGTAACGCTCATTCCAGTGCAGTTGGTAGTGGTCTTGCATATAATCATCCACTTCCCTGTCATAAAACTGTATGTTACCATCATCATCGGTGTATTGACCAGCTGGATTAAAGGTTCTGTCCGAAGCAAGCGTTTCGGCATCAATACCAAACCAAGATTGATAGGTAACTTCGCTTCCTCCAAAAGTTATAGCCTTAATTAAGGTATTATCATCAATATAGGAACCTTGCAGAAAATAGGATTTCAAATCCGTAGAAGCCCTATCAACATAACCATCAGATGCTATGTTGGAAAGACGACCTGCAATTTCAAAACCTTTGTTACCGTCTTCATCTGCATTTAATAAACCGGTACTGAATTTTACGGTATGCTTACGCGTATTAAAACTCCCGAATGAGTTTGAAATTTCACCCGAAGCTTCTTGAGAAACCGCATCTGTCAATACATTGATACTTGCCCCAAAAGCTCCTGAACCGTTTGTGGACGTACCAACACCGCGCTGTAATTGCAAACTTTCTACAGACGAGGCAAAATCACCCAAGTTGACCCAAAATGTCCCTAAAGATTCCGCATCGTTATATGGAATTCCATTTATGGTAATGTTTGTGGATTGCGCACTAACACCACGAACTCTAATACCTGTATAACCAACACCAGCTCCGGCATCGCTCGTTGTCACTACCGATGGCAAAAAGTTTAAAAGTACAGGAATATCCTGTCCAAGATTTCGTTTTGCAATTTCCTTTTTAGATACATTGGTGTGAGTAATTGGAGATTTGGCATCAACACGAACTGACTTTACAAGCACTTCGTCAAGTGTTTCAATTTTTGTTGTGTCTTTCTCTTTTTCCTGTGCGTAAAGCAAAGACGCGGTAATAAAAAACAAAAACGTTAGGAATTTGATTTTAGATTCCTGCCTTAGTAGGAATGGTAACTTAATGAATAAAGATTTCATACGACTATATAATTTATAATCGAATAAAAAGAGGCTATTATTCTTGGTTAATAATTAAAAATATTGAGCGAATCGAATTGTAAAGCCAGCGCACTAGCTGAGCTTTCACTAAAAAAGTCCAGTGGTCTTTTTCTATTTCGCTCATGTCCCTAAACAGCATTACCTGTTCTAGGTTCAATGGGTATGATCTCAGCCTTTTAGAAGTTAAAAGTTAAAAGTTAAAAGTTAAAAGTCCCTATTTTTGATATTGAGACTGTTCACTGTCAACTGTTTACTGCTAACTGAAAAAGCACCCCTTTTTGAGAACGGTGCAAAGATATAATAGAACTTTGGTATAAATAGAGTGGATTCGTGATTTTTTCTAATCTAATTTTGGTGGCTTTCTATTGGCTTTTTTTTCGGCATTAAGCCGTTTATTCTGCAAACGCTTTTGTTTGACCGCTTTTGGAATTTTTGTGGGTACACGCTTCTTTTTCTCCTTTAAGGCTTCCGTAACCAAATTAAAAAATCGTTGAGTGACTATTGCTTTATTTTTTAATTGACTTCTCGTTTCGCCAGAACTTAAAATTAGAATACCGTCTTTGTTAATACGGTTTAAGAAGAATGTTGTCAGTTTTTCCTTTTCAGTATCATTTAAAATTTCTGAGTCCTGAATATTGAAATACAGCTCTACTTTGGTGGCCACCTTATTGACGTTTTGACCACCACTGCCTGAGCTTCGCACAGCTTTATAGCTCACTTCATTTATTAACTGAGAAAGTTCCACGATGAACTAATTTGATGTGGTGGCTTTAATAAGTCGTTTACAGTTTTTACCGGGTTAAAGGTGGTAATTGGCACCTCAACAAATATGGAATTCCAATGTGCCATACTACCATTCCACAAACCTGGCAACTCCAAAGCCTTAATATTGTAATTTAATTTCGTTTTCATAGTTACAAAAGCGGTTTTATGATCTACAAATTCTTGAAGATCAAACACTTCACCTTTGTAATTTTTAATACTACAAACAATGTCTACCGGATTAAAATGAGTAGCATTGGCTAAAATCTTTTTCTGCTCTTTATTCTTTTTATTTATCTGTGCAGATTCCACAATTTGAAGGGATATTTTTCCAGATTCGTTTTTTACCCAAAATGGTCCGCCACCTGGCTCGCCTTCGTTTTTGACCATACCGCAAACCCTAATGGGTTTATTTAAGGCTTCAAGTAGATATTCGATTTTATATTTATGTGAATATTTTTCAAACTCTTCCGAAATAGATACATTAAGTTCTCTGGTTAAAAATTCGGCTATTTCGTTTATGGTGTTTTCAGATAATGTTTCGTTTTGAAGTTTATGAATATACTCAAAAACCTTTTCCTGTTGTTCAAGTAAAATTCCGGCCAAAACCTTTTTATACTTTGCAACTTCCGCTTTGTAATGTTTAACCACAACGTTGTCTATATTGCTTATAAAAATAAGGTCTGCATCAATAGCGTTGAGGTTTTTCAACAGTGCTCCGTGACCAGATGGTCTAAAGTAAAGGCTTCCGTCTTCGTTTCTAAACGGTTCGTTATTTGCTTTTAAAGCAATAGTGTCTGTTGACTTATGCTGGTAGGAGAATGTAATTTCATAAGGAAATCCGGTTATGGATTCTACTCGTTCTTCAATGCGTTTAAATTCTTCTGCAAATTTATGTTTGTGCTGTTCCGATATGGTAAAATGTAGTTTTAATGGTCCTTTTTTATTACCATAAAAAGCCATCTCAAACAAATGTTCTTCAAATGCCGTTGAAATGTCATTGTTGTATTTATGAAACGGGAATAATCCTTTGGGGCAACTACCGTAGTTTAGTTGATTTTCGTCCAACATGGCTTTGACAAACGTAAGGGCTTTCTCGTTGGGGTTAAGCGCACTATAATCTACACCCATTTTTTGTATTTGATCTAATACGGCTTTGTAAAAGGGGAATTTTTCCAATACAATTAAAAAAAGCGGTAAGTCTGTTAATCCATTTCTGTTGATATAGGCATTTAAGGATTGAATGACTGGTCTGTACTGTTTTAAAAACCGAAACAAGAACTTGAACATTCGTGTTGCCGCTCCAGATGCAGGCACAAATTTTACGATGGAAATCTGTTCTTTTTGGGCTTCAAATTTATCAGTTGCATTCTTAATCAATGTTTCATTAAGCTCTAAAATACCGTTGCCAATCGTCGCCGCGCTATGAATGTTTGTGTGATTAACACCAGATTTAAATAGCTCAATTTGGCGCTCAACATCTTTAACGGTTAAGCCCAGACTTTCAATTTGTGCTATGTCTTTTTCGGTAAAATTCAATGTTTGTTTTCTAATAGTTTATCAATATGCTTTACAGCTTCAGCAAGGCGTTCTTTTTTAGTGCCTTTTAGTAAAACGTAAGGTCTCTTATATTGTTTTAGAGCATTTTCAAAAGCTCTAAACATTTCTTGCCTTTGGTTTGGTTTATCTCTTAAATCATCAGCTTCCCAAGGTGTATCAATATAGGTTAAAAAGTAAAGATTGTAGGTGTTTTTTAAGGCATATTCTTCTAAAACAGGATCACAACTGCCTAAATAGTATTCCTCACTATATACTTTAGTTTCCAACAAATCGGTATCACAAATTAAAACGGAATCTGTTTTTTTTGCAAGTTTGTTTTCCAAAGCCATTTGCCCTTTCGCGATTGGTAATAAATCTTTAGGCTCGCAAGTTTTTTGCTCTATATTCCATTTATCTTGAAGATATTCGCGCGCATATTCCGGAACCCAAACCGAATTATAATGTCTGGCCAGTTGTTGTGCCAATGTTGTTTTCCCGGTAGATTCGGGACCAAAAAGAACAACTTTTATGCAATCTGCGTCTTGCTGTCTAAGTGCTTCTTCCATGCTAAATAACCTCGAATGGCCAATATTGTAAATATAAGATATTGCAATGATAACATTCCCCAACCTCGGTAAGCATAAAGCGGCACAGTTATAATATCAGCAAATATCCAAAGTGTCCAATTTTCGAGTTTTTTAGTTGCCATAAACCACATAGCCGTAAAGAAAATACCTGAAGTGAATATATCTATATAGTTAGACGAATTAATTTCGGTACCTGAAAACTTATATACAAAATAAGTGACAACCATGGTCAAAAAGAACATAACAAAACCTATTACCTTTTCTTTTGTATTTGTTCTTGAAATTGGAACTATATATTGGTTGTCTTTTTTTCGTGACCAATTCCACCAACCATAAATACTCATAATTGAGTAATAAAAATTCATCATCATATCGCCCATTAACTCGTCATATAAAAAAAGGTATACTGTAATTATGGTAGCCACTAAACCTGTTGGATATACAAGTATGTTTTCGCGTTTAGCATATATGACACTTGCAATACCAAACACAAAAGCAATAGCTTCTAAAAGAATCAAATACGTTGCTCTTTCGCTATATGCACTAAAGAAAAAATCAAAGACACCTTGCATTACATCTGTTCTAAAGAATTATAAAATTTGAGGAACCCTTAAGGAAAAATTAAAAATGAGGTTCATAATCACTACGATCTGATTTTACAAGTTTCATACTGAGAACGGCAATATCAACATCTAAAAATGCCTTTTTAATTTCAGCATTTAAAAATGGCATCAAGGCATCGTAATCTCCATAAATTTGTGTGCTCAACGGATTTTCCAAAACGGTAAATTCCGAAGCTCTCAGCGCCTTTATAAACGCAATAATATGAGGTTCATAATCATCCTTTAAAGGGGTAAATGTTAGTTCTACAGATATTTTCATAAGCCCATCTTAATCTTCCCTAAGGGAAGAAGCTGTTAATTATTGTTTTTAGCGTAGCCCTTTAATAATTTTCCCCTTTGGGGAAATGTCACTGAGGACAAAGGGGCTTTTAATTCATCAAAAAAATCAAGGTTGTTCTCAAAAGCTGTTCCAATAACTACCAAATCTGCACCTGCATCATACACCTTTTGTAGCTGAGACGCAGACCGAATGCCACCACCAACAATTAAAGGAATGTTTATTTCCTGTTTAACTCTGGTTATTATTTCAGTAGATATAACCTCTTGAGCACCGCTACCAGCTTCAAGATAAATAAGTTTCATTCCTAATAACTCGCCTGCTTTTGCCGTATCTACAATATGATCAACCTCATTACAATTTAGTGGTTTAGTATTGCTGACACGTTCAACTGAAGTTATTTTACCATTTTCAATGAGGAGATATCCTGTTGGGATAATCTCCAAATCCGTGTGCCTTAGTTTTGAAACAGCCTCTATGTGTTTTCCAATTAAATAGTCGGGATTTCGCCCCGAAATCAAGGACAAAAATAAAATCCCATCAGCACTGACCGTAATCTGAGAAACATTTCCAGGAAACAAAACAACTGGTAATTCGGTACGTGTCTTTATTTCCCTAACAATACTTTCAGTAGCATTAACAGGGACTTCGCTCCCACCAACAAAAATATGCGTAGCTACAGATTGATTGACCTTTTCAATAAATTTAGCCACTTGGTTTGTCTGCATTTTATCCGGGTCAATTAAAACGGCCAGTTGCTTATTTTGAAGCGCCGTATTATTACAGATATGTTTGTAAATATTTCGCATTAAGGAACTATATAAGCACAGGTATAACCTTCAAATTCAAAAAAGGCGCTGTTAAATCTATGTTTTTGCTTTTGGTAATCAATCCAGGCAACGGTTTCGGGTTGTTCAAAAGCAAAAGGGATAACCAAAAAATGGTCTTTAAACAGCATGCCTGGCGTAGCAAAAAGCTTGTACAAAGATTCTTTTATACACCAAATCACGGTAAGTTTCCTTACATAATCGGTAGCATCTTTATCCAAATAAATAAACTCATAATCCACAAATTTTTTAGCAATCTTAGCAATTTTTGGGCGTTGCATCTCAATATCAATCCCTATGGGCTTATCACTAACTATAACTCCAGAAAATTCAAAACTGTGTGAGATAGAAATATGCTTACCATCATTTAAATAGGGTTTTCCGTTGGCATCATAAAACAAGTCTTGGTCCGTATATCCAAACTCCCGTAACAAATGCCTGACGCTCAAGAAGCCTCTTTGGTGTATTTCACTTTTCATACCATTTACACGCGCTAAGCTACTTGGCTTTAAATCTAATGGTGTTAAAAGATCACCAAAAGATTCTTCTATTTTCCAAATCTTAACAGAGGTGGTTTCAGAAATTTGGATGGTTTTGAATAGCGGCATTTAATATTCTGAATGTTATTAGTTATCTTTGCACCGCCTTTGGCAGGATTGACAATTTTGAATAGCGAATTTAGCTATTTTAACTGCTATCTACAAAGTTGTCTTTCAAATTTAAACTTTAAGTAAAAACAAAAATGAGTACAAAAACAGTAGCTTACGTACCTTTTAAAGTAAAGGATATATCGCTAGCAGATTGGGGAAGAAAAGAGATTGAATTGGCAGAAGCTGAAATGCCTGGGCTTATGAGCCTTCGTGAGGAATACAAAGACGAGCAACCACTAAAAGGCGCTCGCATTGCAGGTTGTTTACACATGACCATCCAAACTGCCGTGTTGATTGAAACATTGCAAGCACTTGGTGCTGAGGTCACTTGGAGCTCATGTAATATTTTCTCAACCCAAGATCAGGCAGCAGCTGCAATTGCTGCCGCAGGAACTCCAGTCTATGCATGGAAAGACATGACAGAAGAGGAATTTGATTGGTGCATTGAGCAAACCCTATTTTTTGGCGAAGATAGAGAGCCATTGAATATGATTTTGGATGATGGTGGCGATCTTACAAATATGGTATTGGATAAATATCCACACCTAGCAGATGGCATCAAAGGACTTTCTGAAGAAACTACAACTGGGGTACACCGTTTGTACGAGCGTGTAAAAAATGGAACGTTGCCAATGCCGGCTATCAACGTAAACGACTCTGTAACCAAATCAAAGTTTGACAACAAATATGGCTGTAGAGAGTCTGCTGTGGATGCTATTAGACGCGCAACGGATGTTATGTTAGCTGGTAAGCGCGTAACTGTTTGTGGTTATGGCGATGTTGGTAAAGGTACCGCAGCATCTTTTAGCGGTGCTGGCAGTATTGTTACCGTTACTGAAATTGATCCTATTTGTGCTTTACAAGCGGCAATGGATGGTTTTGAAGTGAAAAAATTAGAAACCGTTGTTGGCAATTCAGATATTATAATTACCACTACAGGAAATAAAGACATTGTTAGGGCTGAGCATTTCAAGGCTATGAAAGACAAAGCCATTGTTTGTAATATTGGTCACTTTGATAACGAGATCCAAATGGCATGGCTAAACGAAAATTATGGGCATACAAAGGATACAATCAAACCACAAGTTGATAAATACAATGTTGAAGGAAATGACATCATTGTTTTGGCAGAAGGCCGATTGGTAAATTTAGGATTGGCAACAGGACATCCAAGTTTTGTAATGAGCAACTCGTTTACAAACCAAACTCTGGCCCAAATAGAGCTTTGGAACAATAGCGAAGCTTATAAGAACGAAGTATACATGTTACCGAAACATTTGGATGAAAAAGTAGCAAAACTGCACTTAGAAAAAATTGGTGTAGAATTGACTGAGTTGAAAAAAGACCAAGCCGATTATATTGGTGTTACAGTTGAAGGGCCATTTAAGCCAGAACATTACAGATATTAGATTTTTAGAAGCCCTTCGCTTTTAGATGAATAGATTAAAACCCTTGCAGACATGTGAGGGTTTTTTGTTTTTGGGTGTTGAATAGGCGTTATCGCCACTTCGAGTGATTTTTGAGGAACGAAAAAATTGTATCGAGAAGTCATTATATTTAAAAATGAAATTATCATATTTATACATACTTAAATGTTCTGACAACTCTTATTATACAGGAATAACTTCTAACCTTTCAAAAAGAATATTAGAGCATAAGACGGGAAAACATGTAGATAGCTATACCTATAATCGAAGACCTATACAATTAGTTTATTATGCTGAATTTACAGACATAAACTTAGCCATTCAAAGTGAAAAACAAATTAAAAAATGGTCAAGAGCTAAAAAAGAAGCACTAATAAATAATGAATTTGACAAACTGCCCAATTTAGCCAAAAAGAAATTTAAGTCTTAATAGTTCTCGATACAAAATTCTTTTCAAGAATTTCACTCGAACTGACGTTTGTAAATTAATTTTGAAGGAACTTTAAAAGTTTTAAAAACATAGTAATTATAAACATTAAGATTATGAACGCTTGATTTAATAAAAGGTTTTATTTCACTCTGTGGATAATCAAGTCTATCAAAAATCGTTGGAAAATACCTTTCAGACTTATCTCTTTTCTCATTAACAAGTTTCTCTTGTGTTTTTGAATCAAACTTGCTCTTTATCTGAATTGCTATTTCAAGTTTATCTATTTCATTAATAGATTCATCCAAAAAATCACCAGCAATATATAATTCATCAATAAAGAATAAGTATTCATCATTTGTATTGACGATATTCACACGATTAAAAACCTCTTCAATTATAGCATTGGCTTTTTCTCTTTTAATAGGCCTTTTAAATTTAGAATTTGCGAGTATATTTCCTTTTGCAGTATTAACCCAAACTTCTAAATCCTTGTATCTTTCAATATACCCATGGCTTTCTAAATCTCTTATTTTCTTTTTTGTGTTAATGTTAGTAGTGGTTTGAAAAACAGATTTAAAATCCTTTAAATAAATGAATTTATCCAAACCTATCTTTACTAATTTTCTTATCGATGCAATAGATACTCCATTTTCTATCGAGTATTTAGACAACTGCTCTTTTTTCATTATATTTGATTTGTGGATGTCATTCTTTACGTCATTGATGCAGTCTTCACTGCGATTATTTTACCTGTAATTTACGAAATTCTTAAGGCTTATTTAAAAAAAACTTACAGTGATCTTCTGTCTACATAAAATAAATATTTTTTAGTAAAACATTGACTATTAGATATTTATGAGAAATTTATGCTTTTTTTTGTGATAAAAAGTACATAATAATACTATGTTTATAAATTATACTATTGTAACTTTATGATTTTCAATATCGTATATGAATGATTTTCTTAAATTCTTTACTCGAAGACTTGAAGGTGTAATTCGATATAAAGAGCATATTAAGCGTATCAATATATATGTAAGAAAAGATTTGACCTTTGGTAAACAATACTTTAGGGTTTACTTTGACGTCAAATTTATTGAGGATATTGATAAGCTTTCATTTGAAAAGCGACAATTGTTAGTCCATTATTTTCATAATAACGCTAGTGTATCTGGAAGTGGTTTTGTTTCTTATCTAGAATACGACTTTAATACTAGGGACAAGCAACTTCAAAGATTAAAAAAATTCTCAAGTCTTTATAATATTTGTACCACCCATGCTTCAATGCTATTCAATAATTTATTAGATAAAAGTGTAAGTGTCCAAATTTCTACTTTAGATATTTTCCCTGAAATCAACTTAGCTAATAAATTTTATAATGATATTTCTTCGAGAAAAGAATATGAATATTTATACAATTCTAAATTTTACAATGACGCAACCCAGTTTAATTACATTTTAAAGTTAAGCTTAAAATGGTTAGACTATTTTGAAAAGTACAAAGACATTAAAACCATAACTGACCAGGAAATTGCGTCATCTTGCTATTGTAGATTGAGTGATGTAAGGTCAGTACTTATCGATAAAGAAATTAATGTCCCATTTAAATTAACAATTAAGGAAAAAGTAATCGCTTTAGTAGATTTCGACTTATTCAATCTTAAGTCAAAAGTCTTAGGTTTTAATAATGAAATGAAAAAGCGACTTCAGTGGTACAATATCAATAATCATGTGCTAGAACACGCTCTAAATGAGAAAATTAATGAATTAGAGCTAATTGATAAAGAAAAAAATAAGATTGAATTGTTTTTAAACGAATTTCCAATAAAAATTAAAGACATTGTAATAACAAACAATAGTATTTTCTTTGTCAACAGCTCTTCAATAGAAAATAATAAGCTTATCCTCTCTTGTTTAAATATGAAACTTAACTCGCTTATAGGTAAACGTAAAAATACTATAGAATTAAAAGAAGTCTCGAAATATTTAGACAGAAGTGATTTTGAAAAATTAAAAGTAAAGTATACTTGGAAGTATAATTATCAAGTAAAAAAATGGATAATGAAAAATGGCAATAAAGATCATTTGAAATATCTTAAAAGAAAAAAAATATTTACTTAAAGTGTTCTCGATAGAAAATTGCAAATCAAACTGACGACAAGATTTAAAATCATCCTTAAACATTAAATCAAGAGGACTAACGTCACTTCGAGTGATTTTCTTTCCGATAGTTATCGAAAGAAAATTGTATCGAGAAGTCATTACGTCGCCAGTTCTCGATACAAAATTCTTTACAAGAATTTCACTCGAACTGACGCATCAATCATTATCAATAATTTGTATCTTATTGCTGCATGCAGTATAAAGAAGAAAAAATAAAAGTCCCACGCTTTAGTGAAGAAGCGGGTTTTTACACCACAAAAAAACGCTCTAAAATAATGAGCAAAATTCGTAGGAGGAATACCAAGCCAGAATTGCTTTTTCGTAAAGCACTTTGGAAAAAGGGCGTTCGTTATCGTGTAGATTCAAAACAATTACCAGGCAAACCTGATGTAAGCATAAAAAAATACAAGCTAGCTGTTTTTATCGATGGCGAATTTTGGCACGGCTACAATTGGAACGAAAGAAAAGAAAAACTAAAAACAAATAAGGGTTTTTGGATTCCAAAGATTGAGCGCAACATGCAACGCGACCATGAAGTAAATCAGCAACTTACCGAAATGGGTTTTACAGTATTTCGGTTTTGGGCAAATGAAATTAAAACAGATCTTAAGACCTGTATAAACGATGTCATGGTCTATTTACAAACCGGACAAACGTATTAAGCTAGTTGAAATTTGAAATTAAAAACAATTATTTGGTAATGCTAGTGAAACCAAAGGCGCTTGCTTTTAAGGCAAAACGTAATTACACAAACTCTTGAATAACGCCAATTAAGGTATCGGCATCTTGCTCACCACTGTGGCGCCAGCGCATTTCCCCACTTTTATAGATTATCAAGGTAGGTAATCCTTTTACACGCAATGCTTCTGCTAATTCTTGATTTTTATCTACATCGATTTTTATGACTCTTGCTTTATCGCCCAAAGCGGCGGCAACATCTCTTAAAACATCGTGCATGGTTGAAGACTGGTCGTTAGACTCAGTGAAGAAGTCAAGTAGAACTGGGATATCTACATCTATTAATTCACCGAATTTTGACATAACTCTAAGGTTTTCAGTTTTATAAATATACAAAAATTGCTATTATCTCAACCTTTACTTTAAGTGTTGTTTTTTTGACTTCCTTTTTTTAATTCTATAACGGTAATTTCTGGCCAAATACCGACACGACCAGGAAAGGCCAAATAGCCAAAACCTCTGTTAACATTAATGTATTGCCCCATTTGTTCATAAATGCCTGCCCAATGTTTGTAGCGCCATTTTACGGGACTCCATTTAAACCAACCTGGTATTTCAATTCCGAATTGCATGCCATGGGTATGACCGCTTAAAGTGAGATGATAGTGATGATTGTCAGGTACCACTTGTTCATCCCAATGACTTGGATCGTGGCTAAGCAATATTTTAAAATCGTCCTTAGCTATACCTGTTGATGCCTGCTTTAGATCGCCCGCTTTTTTAAAACCACCTTTACCCCAATTTTCAACACCTATTACGGCAATGCGTTCTCCATTTTTTTCTATAAAACGATTTTCATTTAACAATAAATCAAAACCAATTTGTTTTTGAAGTGTTTTTAAATCTTCAAGGTTTTGTTTTTTGGCATCTTCGGAATCCCATCGAATATAATCACCATAATCATGATTTCCCAAAACGGAATACAAACCGTCTTTGGCTTTCATTTTACCGAATATTTTCACATAGGGTTCAAGCTCCGTGGCTTTATTGTTAACAATATCGCCTGTAAACAAAATTACGTCACTTTGTTGTTCATTAATTAAATCTACAGCATATTCAACCTTATTGATGTTGTCAAAACTTCCAGAGTGTATATCGCTTATTTGAGTCAGTCTGTAACCATCAAATGCATCTGGCAAATCTTCAAAATGCAAGGTATACTTTAATACTTTAAAATTGTATTTGCCTTTATACATGCCATATAAAATTCCAGCAAACGGAATTGCGGCCAACCCAAGGCCAATCTGGCTTATAAATTTTCTTCGTGATGGAAAATGTTTTACGCCGTTTTCCGAGCCAGAATCTTGCATAAAATAGCTGTAAATACCTTGTGGAATCCTAAAAACATCTTCTGCAAACATTATAGCCATCAAAATTAGTTTCGGGACTACCAATGCAATAACAAATCCTATGGCCAAGCCATGCGATGCGGTAAAATTATCACCACGGCTGTAACCGTTAAACTGCACAAAAACATTAACTATAACCGCAATGGTGCATAGCCAATACAAGGCATACCACCAATTACTTTTTGTTACTGTCCTTAAAGACTGAAAAGCATAGAAATCTGCGATACCAACAATGAGAAAAAATATGAGCCAGCGCATGAGTATTATTTAAAAATCAAAAATACAACCTTGATTTCCGACTTATCTTAGGAAATTGTTAAAGCTTCGAGTAACATTTTAAGTATATTTAGCTATTCGTTTTAGCTAATATGAGACAAAAACTGTTTTTCTTTTCTTTGCTTTTACTGCTGTTTTTAGGATGTAAAAAACAGCAACAGTTGGCGAATTCTAAAATAGATAAACTACTAATAAACTACGTCAATCCATTTATTGGCACAGGTGGTCATGGCCATACGTATCCTGGTGCCACATTACCATTTGGAATGATGCAATTAAGTCCGGATACGCGTTTAGAAGGTTGGGACGGTTGCTCAGGTTATCACTATTCTGATGAATACATTTACGGCTTTTCGCATACACATTTAAGTGGTACAGGTATCAGCGATTATGGCGATGTGTTGTTGATGCCTACAAATGAAGTTCAGTATAACAATGGTGCTGATGGCAACAAAGGCTATCGTGCGCATTTTTCTCATGATAATGAATACGCAGAACCTGGTTATTACAAAGTACACCTTGACACAACAAATATTGAAGTAGAACTCACTGTTTCACTACGAAGCGGCATTCACAAATACCAATATCCAAATCCTGAAAACCAATACCTCACGCTAGATTTGGTGCATCGCGATAAGGTTCTGGATGCCAAAATTGATAAGCTATCAGATACAGAAATCGTAGGTTATAGACATTCTGAAGCTTGGGCAAAAGACCAACGCTTATTCTTCGCTATTAAAACATCACATCCGTTTAACGATATGTTACAATCGCCACCAGCGTTTGGTAAACCTGGCGGAAGACGTTCGTCTTTAAAATTCAAAAATCCAAATAACGAACCTGTTATTATAAAAGTTGGTATTTCTGCCGTAGATATTGAAGGTGCTAAAAAAAATCTAGAAGCCGAAATTGGCAACAAAGACTTCGGAACCGTAAAACAAGAAGCACAGGATTATTGGGAATCGCAACTTGAAAAAGTTGTTATTGAAAGCGACGATTTAGATAAAAAAACAAATTTCTACACGGCATTGTATCACACAATGCTTGCACCTCAACGCTATCAAGATGTTGACGGTCGCTATTGCGGTATGGATTTAGACATCCATCATTCAGATTTTGACTATTACTCTGTATTTTCACTTTGGGATACCTACAGAGCGACGCATCCTTTATACACCATTATAGAACAGGAACGTACCAACCATTTTATAAACACGTTTTTGGCAAAATATGACGAAGGTGGTATTATGCCCATGTGGGATTTAGCCGGCAATTACACCGATTGCATGATTGGCTATCATGCCATACCAGTAATCGCAGATGCTTACCTGAAAGGTATTCAAGATTATGACACTGAGAAAGCACTTGAAGCTATGAAACATTCTGCAACTAGAGATAAATTTGGGCTTGAGGCTTACAAAACATATGGTTTTATTCCTGTTGATGAAGAAAGTGAATCCGTATCGAAAACCTTAGAATATGCTTATGACGATTGGACTATTGCACAAATGGCCAAAGAAATGGGTAAAGAAGAAGATTACCAAACCTACATCCAGCGCGCACAGTATTACAAAAATGTCTTTGACCCTGAAAGTAAATTTATGAGAGGTCGCTTTAGAAATACTTGGTTTTCACCTTTTGATCCTTATGAGGTCAACTTTAATTATACCGAAGCCAATGCATGGCAGTACAGCTTTTACGTTTCTCAAGATATTTCGGGATTTATTGATTTACTCGGTGGAAAAGATCAACTCGAAGCACAACTTGATGAATTATTTTCAGCAAAAACCGAAACTACTGGACGTGACCAATCGGATATTACGGGCTTAATTGGTCAGTATGCGCATGGTAATGAGCCTAGTCATCATATGGCGTATCTCTATAATTTTGTCAATAAGCCACACAAAACCCAAGAGCGCGTGCATCAAATTTTAACTGAGCTTTATAAAAATGAACCTGATGGTATTTCGGGAAATGAAGATTGTGGACAAATGAGCGCTTGGTATGTATTCAGTTCCATGGGCTTTTATCCTGTAACACCCGGAAGCAACGAATATATTATTGGAACTCCACTTTTCGACAAGGCTATCATTAATCTTGAAAACGGTAAACAATTTACCATTAAGGCACACAATTTAAGTGATACTAATATTTATGTTGAATATGTAAAGCTGAACGGCAAAGATTTAGACGTCACTTTTTTGAAGCATGAAGACATAATTGACGGTGGAACTTTGGAGTTTTATATGAGTGATAATCCAGCCGTTTGGGGAAGTCGCGAGGGACAAGAACCAAAAACCGAAATCAAAGATCACATTATTTTGCCTTCTCCATATATCGAAAAGGGCAATATCACGTTTAGAGGATCCACAGAAGTTGTTTTAAACACGTCTGAAACCAATGCTAAAATTTACTATGCTTTAAATAATGAGGACTTCAAACTCTATACAGTACCATTCAATATTTCTGAAGATACTGAAGTAAAGCTGTATTCTGAAAAAGGCGAATTAAAAAGCCCAATTTTGACCACACCCTTTTACAAAATCGATCCTAATCTGAGCATAAAACTAGAAAGTGAGTATGCCAACCAATATTCTGCAGGTGGCAATGATGCACTTATCGATGGTATTAGAAGCACTAAAAATTACCGCACAGGAAGCTGGCAAGGCTATTGGAATACCGATTTAGTGGCAACTGTTGATTTAGGAAGTCAGAAAACAATAGAAACTGTTTCCGTTAACTTTTTAAGAGATCAAGGTGCTTGGATTTTTCATCCAACAGTAGTTGAATATTTAGTTTCAAAAGATGGTAAAACCTTTGAACGTATTCATTTAAAAACCATTGATGCAAGTATTAAAAACCCAGATATAAACATAAAAACTATTACTGCAGAATTCAATAAAGCAAGTTATAGATATGTAAAAGTCATTGCCAAAAAACTTGGCGATTTACCGAGTTGGCATATTGGGCATCCTATGAATGGTAAAAGCTGGATTTTTGCAGATGAGATATCAATTAAATAACTAATTGTCATTCTGAGCAGCGTGAAGAGTCTTAAAGATTTCTCGTCGCTCATACTTCGTTCTGTCGAAATGACAAAACAATGAAAAATAACTAACTCAAAATAAACTTAATGAACAACGAAAAAACTAATAAATCAGCCTTAACCACCCTAGTGACCGTATTTTTTTTCTGGGGCTTTATTGCCGCATCAAACGGTGTATTTATTCCGTTTTGTAAAACCTACTTCAACATTGATCAATTTCAATCGCAATTGGTAGACTTTGCATTTTATGGTGCTTATTATATTGGTGCATTATTATTATTTATTATTTCCAGTTCTATAAAAAAGGACATTGTCAATTCTTGGGGTTATAAAAAAGTGATTGTCTACGGCTTGTTACTTTCAGCTATTGGCGCTTTTATTATGTATCCGTCAACAGCTGGTGCTGAGCAAGGTCAAACCGCAGTGTTTTATTTTGTGCTTATTGCTTTGTTTATTGTAGGCCTTGGATTTTCCTTACAACAAACCGGTGCCAATCCTTTTGCCATTGCACTCGGTGCTCCAGAAACAGGCAGTCACCGACTAAATTTAGCTGGCGGCATTAACTCTTTTGGAACAACAATTGGGCCAATTGTAGTGGCATTAGTCTTATTTGGAACGGCTTCCGTAAGTCCTGAGGAACTTGTGGCAATGATAAAGAATAATGAGATAACCTTAACCACAGTGCAACTTTTATATTTGGGTGTTGGTGGTTTATTTTTAGTAGCGGCAGCCTTATTTCATTTTTCAAAAAAGCTACCAGCCTTAAAATCTGATACACCTTTTGAACCTGCCAATAAAGCCAGAAACTTATTGATTGTTTTAACGATAATCATTTTAAGTTGCTTTGGTTTTATTTTTTATACCTATACATCAGATGTAGAGGCAAATGAACTTCTGGAAACTGAAAGACTCATTTTACTTTTCGTTGCACTTTTTGCTGTTATAGCTTCGGTATTTATCGCTAATTCAAGCGCCAAAAAATCACCAATTGGTTGGGGCGCTATGCAATATCCGCAATTGGTATTGGGTATGCTGGCTATTTTTACCTATGTTGGTGTTGAAGTCACGATCCAATCCAATCTTGGTGAACTGCTAAAAACTGTTTCGGACAAAGTAAACAATCTCAATCCTTTGGGACTGCCAGTATTGAATGATGCTGGCATTGCACCGTTTATATCGTTGTATTGGGGTGGTTTGATGATTGGGCGTTGGGTAGGCGCAATTGCTGTTTTTGATCCAAGTAAAGGCCTCAAAAAAGCGCTATTGATTATTGTCCCTTATGTTGCTTTTGCCGTTATTTTAGTTGCTAATTATGCTGGTGGAAAAAGTTTTTCAGCCAATGAAATCTTATTCTTTGCCATTTGTGTGGCTGTGCAAGTTGGCGGTTTCTTTTTGGCCAAAGACAATCCTGTTAGAACATTAAAAATCTTCAGTTTTTTAGGCATCCTTGGAATGTTAATCGGTTTATTCACATCGGGTAATTTAGCACTATTCGCTTTCCTTTCCGGTGGCTTATTCTGTTCTATTATGTGGCCTTGTATTTTTACTTTAAGTATTGCCGGTCTAGGTAAATACACCTCGCAAGGTTCAGCCTTTTTAATTATGATGATTTTGGGTGGCGCTATTATTCCGCCTTTACAAGGCAAATTAGCAGACATTTTCAGTATCCAATCCTCCTATTGGGTTGCTGTATTTTGTTTTATTTATTTGCTCTTTTATGCGTATCGTACTAAAACAGTATTGGACAAACAAGGTGTTAATTACTAACTATTTAGTATAAAATGAACAGACGAAAATTTATTAAAAATAGTACTATCACTGGAGCAGGATTAGCAATTGGCTCATCACTGCTTTCATGTAAAGAGGAGCGATCTGAACCTTTAAATAGAAGAAAACAAAATGAACACTCAAAACCCATTTTACCAGTTGTAGTGGCTACTTGGCATGTTGAAAGTGCCACTTCAAAAGCCATGGAGATTTTAAAAACTGGTGGAAGCGCACTGGATGCTGTTGAGCAAGGCTGTATGGTTGAAGAAGCCAATGAAAAAGGGCAGTCCGTTGGTAAAGGCGGTTTGCCAGATCGTGAAGGTAATGTCACCTTGGATGCTTGCATAATGGATAAAAACGGTAATTGTGGCGCAGTGGCTTACCTCAAAGATATAAGGCATGCTATTTCAGTAGCCAGAAAAGTAATGGAATATACACCTCACGTGATGCTTGCTGGTGAAGGTGCCAAACAGTTTGCTTTAGAATCTGGTTTTAAAGCTGAAAATTTACTCACCGAAGCCTCTAAAAAGGCTTGGAAAAAATGGAAAGAGACTAGTGAATACAAACCAATCATTAACATTGAAAATCACGATACTATCGGTATGCTGGCTGTAGATAAAAATGGTGATATTTCTGGTGCATGTACCACAAGTGGACTTGCCTATAAAATGAACGGACGTGTAGGTGATTCCCCAATAATCGGTTCTGGGTTATTTGTTGATAATGAAGTTGGTGGAGCGGTTGCCACTGGTCTGGGTGAAGAAGTCGTAAAAACTGTTGGAAGTTTTTTAATAGTAGAATTAATGCGTCAAGGCAAAACACCTCAAGAAGCTTGTGAGGAAGCTATTGGGCGCATTGTAAATAAGCCCAGCAAAAACTATAAAGATTTTCAAGTTGGATATATTGCAATTAATAAAAAAGGTGAATTTGGAAGCTATGCCATTCATCAAGGTTTCAGTGTAACCAAATTTCAAGAAGGAGAAAATGAGCAGATTCAGTCAGATTATTTCAATAAAGCATAAATACCAAAAGTTTCAAATAGCATTAAAACCTTAAAAACTGTCATTTACTAAAAAAAGTAGGTTAATAGCCATAAAAATTAATATAGCCCATACTGAATACTTAATTTTATAATGTTTTGTGGAAAATTTGCTTACTATCTAATTTTAGAAGTATTACAATAAATTAATTTTTGTGAAACATCCCGATTAATCAATAGACTTTGAGACTGTTTTTTTCATTTTTTCTGTTTACAATGGTGACATTTTCTCAAAATGTTACAAAGCAAACTATTGATAGTATACTTGCTACAAAAGACGTATCTGCATTTAAAACATTACTACGACAGATAGACCAATCAAAAAATAGTGAAAGTATAAGTAATTTTAAATATGTGGATTCGATTGTAAAGCAAAATGACACATTACGATTACACACCTATATTTACTATACCAGTACATTAATGCGTGCTGGTAAAAATACCGAAGCTTTAGCAATTAACACCAAAGGTTTGGCTTTGGCTAAAAAACAAAACTCTCCCTATTTTTTATTTAAATATTATCAGTTGCGTGCAGATATATTCGACAACAATGCGGTTTTAGACTCAACACTTTTTTATATTAATAAAGCTGAAAATATTGTACTAAAGCACAAGGAAGCCCTTGGTTACAATCTTGTGAGTATTTATCGTCAGCGTGCCATATTAGAGGAAAAACTGGGCAATCCCGAAAAGGAAGACGCATACATAGAAAAGATAGTAGAAGTGGTTGAAGTCTATCCCGATAAAAAAGGCAACGCACTTAATCTGGCCATGGTGGTGTATCACTTCAAAACCAAAAAAAATTATATAAAGCATGCATTTTATGCAGAAAAGCTCAGGGAATTCTATCTTAAGCGCGATGGTTTTAATGCCCCAAAAGCCCATGAATCATTATCGTCAATGCTTAAAATCGATGACGCCAACGCCCAAATTACCAAGCTTAAACAACGATTAAACACTAACGATAGCTTGCAAAACAAATTTATACTACCGCAAATAGCCAATAATTTGGGTGCAACGCTATTAGAATTGGGTAATAATGAAGATGCTATTATCTATCTAAAAAAATCAATAGATTATAATGCCAATGACCTAAATCCTTATAGCCAAGTCATTAGTTACGAAAATTTACATAGAGCTTATCTAAATCTAAAAGACTACCCAAATGCCATAGAAGCGCTCTATGCTAAAAATAACCTCATCAATGAGATAAGAGAAAAAGAGACGCTTAAAAAAGTTTCAGAATTAAAGGTTAAATATGAAACCGAAAAGAAAAATGCGGAATTAGAACTTTTAAAAAGCGAGAATAAAGCTAAAGAAAAACAGAACCTTGTCTATTTAATTTTGGCAATTTCAGGCTTATTACTAGCAGTTCTGTTAGGCTTTTTTAGTTATAAACTCAACACCAAAAAACGTTTATTATCTATACAGAAAAGCGAATTAGAAAAAGCCATAGAAGATAAAAATCTACTTTTTAAAGAAGTGCACCATCGCGTTAAAAATAGTCTACAAATGGTATCATCATTATTGTTTTTGCAGTCGCAAAATATTGAGAATACAGAGGCTAAAAGCGCAATGACAGATGCGCAAAACCGTGTACGCTCCTTAACCCTAATACATCAAAAACTTTATAGTAAAAAACACTTGGTCGGAGTAGAAACCAAAGACTACATTACCGATTTAATCCAAGATATCTTCAGTAGCCATCAACTTGAATCTCAGCATATCAAAACAAACTTAGAAATTGAAAACATAGTGCTTTCGGTAGACACACTCACACCTATCGGTCTAATTTTGAATGAACTTATCGTTAATGTACTGAAACATGCCTTTAATAATGATACCGAAGATAATATATTAAGTATCACGTTTTATAAGAATAATGGCTCGCTCATTCTAAAGGTAGCAGATAACGGAATAGGCTATGACAATACCAATGGTAGAAAAAACTCTTTTGGCATTAAACTCATAAATTCTTTAGCCAGAAAACTAGATGCTCAATTTAGTATTGCTAATGCACAAAACCAAGGTTCGGAGGCCAAACTAACCATTAATGACTTTGAAATTGTAAACGGCAAATGAACCCAATAAAAATACATATTGTAGAAGACGAACCTTTAATCGCAGAAACTATAAAAATCATTTTAGAAAATGAAAACCATAGTATTACAGGCATAAGCCTGAGAGGTAAGGATGCAATTTATGATATCGAAACCTTAAAGCCAGATTTGGTACTTGTGGATATAATGATAAAAGGCGATATGGATGGTATTGCTATTGTTAATCACTTTAAGGATAAACTAAAAATTCCATTTATATATCTTACCTCGTTATCCGATGATAAAACCCTAGAGCGTGTTAAAGCCACGAACCCTTCTGGTTATATAGTAAAACCATTCAACGAAAATACGTTGATGGCCAATATTGAGTTGGCTTACCATAAATATCAAACTGCTGAAGATGTCCTAACTATTAATGTTAAAAGCGATGATTTTTTTATAAAGAACAAAGGCGAAATGGTTAAAGTGGCACAAGACGATATATTATTTTTTGAAGCTTACGACAACTATTGCAATCTCTACACATCTCAAAAAAAATACTTGCTCAGCTATACGCTTAAGCGAATTGAAGAAAGATTACCCCATTCAAAATTCTTGAAGGTTCATCGTTCTTACATCATTAATTTTTTAAAAATTGATACCATTCATGATGGTTATGTTTTTATTAAAGATCATAAAATACCTTACAGCAAATCACATAAGGAACAATTGATGCAAAAGCTTAATTTCCTATAATTCCTTTACTCTATTTTTCTAGTTACAGACTAATAAAAATTCTCCATTCACCCAAAATTTAAATTTTGGGCTCATTCTATAGCTAATTTTATCCTATTAATAATACGACACCGTATTGATAGGAATAGCTTATGAAATCACAGTTTTTAATTATCTTATTCATCTCGTTTACACTTTGCTTTTCTTGTGCTTCTGACCAGGAACAAATAGCGTTCGACAATATTGCCGAACATTTTAAAGCCCAAGTCAATTTTTCCAAAGGATTTTCTTCTAAAAATGGGCAAAAGACCCAGAACTTTATTGCCTTAAGAATTCGTAATAGCCCGTACACCAAAAAAATAAAGTCGGACCAGCTTTCAGTTTATGCGTCTACAATGTTGGTTAAGAGCTTAACGGAAGAAGAACTTAGCGAGTATACACATATAAAAGCAAATTTTCTTTCTGGAGTAGAAGCTACAGACAAACAACAAGACTCCATCAACGTATACAAGATTGAAACTCTAAAAAATATTGCAAATAAGTCAAAAGGCTTTTTCGACACAGCAGATGCTTTAAAAAATGGCAAAGATGCTGACTTATACAAAATGCTTGGCGAAAAATATCGCAACCCACAGGAAGAATCCTCTTTTGAAAAAGCCATAGCCAACATGAAAGCCGAACGCAAAGGTGTGCTAGCCATAAAATTGTTGGGTGTAGAAGCCTTAGTTGACAAAAACACTAAAGAACCCTATTTAGGTTTTAATGGGGAAATAAAATGGGGAAATTATTCTACCTCTTTACTACATGTTAGAACGTTTAAAAATCCAAAAATCAATGATATTCTCTTCTTGAATATTAAATAACACAGATATGAAAACTAAATTAATTATCCTTAGCTTACTCCTATCCGCTTATACGGTTTACAGCCAAAAAGTCATCGAATTTCAAGATGGAAATGATCTCCGAATTAAAGGAAACCTTAACGAAGGTAAATTAATGCCTAATCTTTCTTGGGCATGGCAAAGTAATGTGGCCTGTTTTCCTGAAACACAAAAGAAAAAATTTACTGGTAATCATGTATTATACGTGACAGATTTGCCAGCCTATTCCGAAATGGAAATCACAGTCGTACCTAAAGACAAAAATCAAAATTTTAGCCTTTATGCCTACCAAGTGGGTAAAGTAACTAAAAACAAACTTGTACCAAATCTTACCAGTTGTACACGTTGTGAAGCAGACCATAAATGGGACTATAAACGTCACGGAAAAACCCAAGACCATACAAGAACTGTTAAGGACATTTTGGCCATACGAAACCCGTTTAAGGTGGTGATAGCTGTGGTAGGTGCCGATGGCTTAACCGAAGGTGGTTATGAACTGCAAATACAACGTAAAACTAGATAAATCGAAATTATTAATCATACCAAAATTTAATATTATGAAAAAAACGATCATAGCCTTTTTAGTGCTTGTGTTGGCATTAAACTCCAAAGCTGAAGCACAAATAGGAATATCTGGAAGCTCTATTAATGGTGCAATATTGCCAAGAGTAGAATGTAATGTCTACAATATAGACTTCAATAAGAATATAATAATTACTGGTAATAAAAGTAGAACATACATTCTTGCATCCAGAAGAAACAATGATTTTTCGGATGTTACATTCCTATTTAAAAAAGAATCTGGCAAGGCAAAAACGACATTTTCCTTGTATGTAAATAATGAATTGAAAGAGCAATGGACATTTTTTGGAAAAGAAAAGGAATCAGAAAAGACCGTAAAGCTTAGTGATATAGACAGAAAAGAAGTTAAACTGGTGGTTAAAAATCATTCTGCCACTAATAAAATTAAAGCCTCTGTCATTAGTCAAGTACCAACTAACAATATGTTATTTAATCGAAATAGACCTAGAAAATCAGATAGTCCAATGACTATGAAAATAACAGAATCAACTGGCAATCTAGGGCTTAGAGTTCCTTGTAATGGAAAAGGGACTTTAGAAATTACTCGTATTGGAGGAAACTCTAGTGCAGAAATAATTGTAAGAAGAGGAAATACAATAATAAGAACGGTACAAATGAATGCTAACGAAACGTCAAAAAGAATCAACCTTAACAATTTATCAAACATTAATTCTTTGGCTTTTGAAATAAGAAATATTGAAGACGATAAGTTTCTTAGAGCACGTATAGGTGCATGGTTTAATTAGGAGCTGAACAAGTTAAAAATAAATGAATCACAATTATGAAACTTAAAATAAAAGAAGAATCGGTACATGTAGACGATTTAAAACGTTTACTTAAGGCTCATTTTGCCGATACATATACCGTAAAAACACGGTCAAAAAATTTACTTGCCGTAGCTCAAAGCAAAACCATTGGCGCCACAGTTTTAGTACAGAAAAAAGCAATTATTGTTACAGGTAACTTCCCTACAATGGCGAGTCAAATGGTATTTACCATATTGCTATTTCTCTTGGGTATTATACCACCACTAATCGTTTACTTTTTAGTATTTCACAAAAAAATGAAAGTTGTAGAGAAAGACGTTGCTGATTTTATAAACTCAAAATATAAAGACTATATCATCACTTAAGTATCCTCGGTACGCTTAAGTCAGAAACCATATATCACCTTAAAGCTATTACATAATGAAAAGAAAACTACTCCTATTATTATTCGTTTGCACATACAGTTTATGCTTTTCGCAACCAGCAAATGATGACTGTGTCAATGCAGAATTTATCAATGTAACGACATCATTCTTGTCAGTACCTTTTGACATTACAGACGCATCTGTAAATACAGAATCTGCTTGTGAAGGTGACCCATTGGATGATTATATAGATGTATGGTTTGAATTTGTGATGCCTACATCTGGAAATTTATTTATCAATGGCTCGGTAAGTAATAACCGTTTTAATATTTATGACAGTTGCGGTGGTACGGAAGTAGCTTGTTTTCAAACAACACAAACCGTTAGTGGGCTAACCCAAGGTAACACCTATCTCATCAGGGTAAATCGCTGGTTACCGCAAAATATTGCTGGGTTTCAGGCATTTTCAATTTTTGCCTTAGAACCCTTACCCAATGACGATTGTGCCAATGCAGAATTGATAGCAGTAGATGAGACCTTGCAAACCGTAAATTTCAACATTGTAGAAGCGCAAACAAATAACGATATAGGTTGTGATGGTGAGTCTACAACAGACATTAAAGATGTTTGGTACAACTTTACAATGCCAGTTGATGGTGTTCTTGAAATAAATTCTGAGGCTATAAATCGCTTTGCCATTTACGACGCTTGCAATGGCAACGAAATGGCCTGTTTTGATGGAAGTGCGTTTGATATTCCATACATTATTGATAACTTAACCCTTAACGAAAATTATGTTTTGCGGGTGTTTAGGAGTAGTTTATTAAACAATTCCCAAAATCAAAATTTTACTATTAGAGCCATTATCCCTGCATTTCCAGAATGTGAAAGTATTACTCCAATTACCTTAACTACAGGATCACAAGATGTGGCTTTTGATATTGATAGCGCTGTATATGACTATGATTTTGGTTGTGATGCCAATGATGCCGACCAATACGCCAGCTTTTGGTACGAGTTTACCATGCCAGTAACAGGTAATCTTTTTGTAGCAACTCCTCGGGCTACAATATGGGATGCTTGCAATGGCAATATTGTGCATTGTAATGCAAATGATGGTGCTGTTATTGACAATTTAGTACAAGGGCAAAGTTATATCTTACGCTATTACATACAACTCAATGATAGTCCAACTGAAGAATTTTTCGAAATCATAGCCTATGAGCGCTTACCAAATGCCGATTGTGCAACTCCAGAAGTCATAACAGGCTTAAGCGCAGATAACACAACAGTTTTTGGGCAATTGAGAGCTGGTAATCTTACCAATACAAATGCTTGCGAAGGCACATCAGATGTTGAAATCTTAGAATTGTTCTACGAGCTTACCATGCCTATAACTGGTAATTTATTTATAGATACACCAGAGGGCAACGGTATTGCTGTTTATGATGCATGTAATGGCACTGAGCTGTATTGTAATTCTTCATCCGATATCATTGATTCTTTTAAACTTATTTCTGGCCTAACTCAAGGACAAACTTATATTATACGTTTGTTCGATATTTTAGAAGATTTTGCTGGTGATGGATCGCCACAGGCAATGAATATTAGGGTTTACGAGCAACCAAGCAATGATGCTTGTAGTGACGCTGAAACTATCCCAACTATTACAGATGCTTCTCAAGAAATAGCATTTGATACTTTTGGCTCCTTTATCAATTTTGAAGAAACTTGTGTTGGCACTCTTGAAAGAGATATTGTTGATGTATGGTTTGAGTTTACCATGCCTAACTACCCGTTTTTATATATTGAGAGCTTCTCGGGTAATGCTTTTAGTATTTATAATGCCTGTAATGGTAATGAGATGGCCTGCTTTAATGGTGATAATGTTATAGACAACCTTATTCCTAACCAGACATATGTGCTTAGAGTGTTTCAATTACAAGATATTTCCATGTTTCATCCTAATAAGTCTTTCAATATCTACGGTTCAAATTCGTCATTGGGTGTCGAAGAATTCGATGTCAACGCAGTAAATATATACCCAAATCCGACACGTGATTTTATTAGTATTGATGGCAATGCTCCTGTAAAACTGGTAACGTTTTATAACGTATTAGGCAAGCGTGTGCTTCAAACTACAAAAACTCAGAACATTTCTATGGCTTTATTACCTAAAGGGATGTATTTCGTTAGAATAGAAACTGAGAATGGCACTAGTATTACCAAGAAAATCTTAAAAAATTAGATACCCTAATAGCAAACAATTATAGTCTAACAAAAAATATAAGTATGAAAACACTTATCAAAACCATATGTTACATCGCATTAATAAATGTAAGTATATCTCAAGGAAAGAAAGGAAATTCAGAACATCCAAAACACTCTGGACCACCGCAATACGTCAACGTAACCGACGCTAGCATTACAGACATAAAACTTATTACAGGCAAAACTGATGGTACAGGAGTTGCATCACTAAACTATCCTGCTGGTTTTAATTGGGAAAACACACATGTGCTAAGTGTCAAAGTAAGGTCTAAGGTTGGTGGTCGCGCTATGACTTGGTACAGAAGTACTGGAAATTTTAATACAAGTGGGAACTCATCTATACAAGTTGATTTGAGAAACGAGTTAAACCCAACAAAAGACGATACGATTTATTTAAAGATATCAGGATCCGAATATGTCTCTACAGAATTTGCTATAGCAATTATGAGATTAAAGTAACACGAAAAATTGCATTCTTAACACCTAGAATTTTTATCCTAGTAACTTGTTAATTACTATAGCAAAATACATTTCAGTAAGTATGCTACTTACTGTTTTCACTTGATGGAATAGTTTTAAGTTATATCTCAAAATTATAAAATTGAAGTTTCTTGAGTATATATTGGTTTAGCAAGACGAAATTCCATGATGGAATCAATTAACAAATCCGATCAGGTTTTTTTTTAATACAACAGAAAATTCATAACTTCACAAAGCTATTAACCAATTCCCTTACCGTCAGTTGAGACATCTCACTATTGCATTGTTTTTATTTTTATTCTGTGTCAAATTTGGTTTTACCCAACAAGCAGACCAAAGGAAGATTATTATTGATTCGATTCTACTTCATGTCAATACAATTGAAGACAATCATGAGAAAATTATGCTACTCATCAGTAATGCAGGTAAAATGCGTTACACCTCAGATACACGGCAATTAATAGACAGAGCTATTACTATCGCCAAAAAAAAAGACGAGGCAAAACTATATGCAAACTCTTACTATGCCTTGGGAAATTACTATTATTTCAACTCTCAGCTTGACTCGTCAGAAATCTACCTCGATAAATCATTAAAATATGTTGATGACAAAACAATGCCTTTTTTGAGAGCAACCAACTTAATGACTAAAAGTGGCGTTTACAGAAAGCGAGGTAACATTGGCCAGGCCATTGCCAATATGCTCAATGCCAAAACAGCTCTTGAGCATATCGATACCTTAAGACTAGATGATATACAAATTCGAAAATATAAGGGAGAAAATCTGGTTTTAAATAATGCACTGGCTAATTTTTACAATCAATTGGAAGAGTTTGACAAAGCATCAAGCTATTATGAAAAAGCTTATGATGGAGCACTAAGTATTGGATCCTTTGCTAATGCTGGTATTATTATGTCCAATAACGGAGAAATGCTTTTAAACCAGAATAAACCTGCTGAGGCCTTAGAGCTACTTGAGGAAGGTCTCAAACGTAAAATCGAAGGTAAATTACCTATACGCTTTATAATGAGTTCAAAAATGAACATTGCTAAAGCGCAAACAAAACTTGGTAGATTTAATGATGCATTATTAAATATAAATAGTGCAGTAAAGCATTATGAGGCTAATGGGCCAGAAGACAATTTATCTAACGCTAAAAGTATAAGAGGTAATTTATTTATTGCTCTAAAACAGTATGAAGATGCCGTTGCGGATTGTAAAGCTTCTAGAGATTTGGTTCTTAAAACCGGGAACTTAGAACTCACCCAAGACGCGTCTCAATGCTTATATGAAGCTTATAATAACTTAGGCGATTATAAAAACGCACTCCTTAGTTTTGAGCTTCTTACTAAAACCAAAGATTCTATTTTTAATGAGAATAATATCAAAAAACAGACCCAGCAGGAAATGCAATATGAGTTCAACAAAACCCAAGAGCTTAATGCAATAGAGTTTGAAGCCAAAGAGCGTGAAAGTAAGCTGTATTCGTACCTAGCCATTTTGGGTGCTGTTTTAGCATTAGTATTGGGGTTTTTCTTTTATAAAAACAGAAAGAAAAACATTCAGTTGGCAAAACAAAAAATATTGCTTGAAGCTACCATCGACGAAAAAAACGTATTGCTCAAAGAAACCCATCACCGTGTAAAAAATAGTTTTCAAATTGTATCAAGTTTATTGTATTTACAATCTGAAAGCGCCATAGACAAAGAAGCTAAGGTTGCCATAAAAGAAGCTGAAAACCGTGTACGATCTATGGTATTAATTCATCAGAAATTATACAATAAAGACGAACTAGTTGGTATCAACACTCAAGAATATTTTACTGATTTGGTTCGCGATATTTTTGAAAGCCATCAGTTTAAAGCCGAACCTGTCTCATACAATGTCAATGCTGAAGCCATTGTACTAGATATCGAAACCGTTACGCCGATTGGACTTATTTTAAATGAATTGATTGTAAATACCTTAAAGCATGCCTTTGATGAGGTCACCTCAAAAAGTTTAATTGAGATAGGTTTTGAAGCCAAAAACAATACTCTACTTTTGAAAGTAAAAGATAACGGTAAAGGGTTTGAAGGCGATATAAAATCTTCATCTTTTGGTATTACCTTAATGAAAGCTTTGTCTAAAAAATTGGATGCCAGTTTAGATTATGATTCTACACTTGGCAAAGGAACAACGGCACAATTGACCATTAGAAAATTTAATTCGCTTTAAATTTCCTTATTTGTTGTATTTTAGGGTTAAGGATTAACCGTAATTGCAATTTGAAACCGCTAAATATTTATATTGTTGAAGATGAACCGCTTATCGTAGCTACAATAGAAACAGCATTGCGAAAACATAAATACAACGCTATTGGCGATGCCGATAATTTCATGAAGGCATTGACAGATATAGAAAAGCTTAAACCAGATTTAACGCTTATTGACATACAACTTTCTGGTGATAAAGACGGTGTTGATTTAGCTATGGCATTAGAAAAGCAAAACCTGCCTTATTTGTATTTATCCTCGCAAACCGACCCGCATACCATTGCTCGTGTCAAAGACACCAATCCGCTTGGCTATATTGTTAAACCTTTTACCGAAAACGGACTGCGTACCAATATTGAATTAGCTTGGCACAATCATTTGGATGTACAGAGCCATTTTTTAAATGTCCGTCATGAAGGCCGTATGCACCGTATCAATGAGAAAAATATTTTATACCTCAAAGCTTACGATAATTATTGCTACGTGGTGACTACCAATACTTCATACTTGGTGCCGCATACGTTAAAACATATTTCAGAGCAATTACACGGCAAAGAGTTTATAAAATGTCACCGATCTTATGTTGTAAATATAAAATACGTAAAGAGCGTTGCAAAACATGAGCTTTTTTTGGTAAACACGTCAATCCCTCTAAGTGCATCTCAGAAGTCCCTTATAACCAATCGATTAAATGACCTTATATAGGTTTAACGGTATTCACTAAAAAAAAAGGGGTACTCACTAAAAAGATTGTGAGCAATCTTAAGATGTAATATAATTTTATAAGGCTAATCAATGCACATTGGTCTTTTTTGTTTCTCTCTACAATTTTAAAAAGCATGGTCAATGGCTCAAAATATTTGGATTATGAAAGCAAAATTACTCTTATTATTGTGTATAGGCTTAGCCTACGTTTCTAATGCACAAGTATGTGTAACCAACCAAACGTTTAATAGTCAGGCTGAGGTTGATACCTTTGTGGCTACCTATAGTGGCACCTGTAATACTATTGATGGTAATTTAATCATAAATGGTTCAAGCATTACTAATCTTTCTGGGTTAAGCTTTTTAACAACCATCAACGGTTTATTGCAAGTGACTAACATTCGCGCAACTAGCCTTATCGGTTTGCAGAATATAACAACTGTCAACTCCGGTATTGTTATCAATTCAAACTCATCTTTAGTTTTTGCTGATTTAACTAATTTATCTAGTACTTCATCTAATATTTTAATTAGTACTAATGGTAATCTTAGAACAATTTCATTACCCAATTTAAATACAATAGGTGGTAGTCTTTCAATTCAAAACCATACAACCCGTTTAACAACGATAGATGCTCCAAATCTTTCTAGTGTTAGTACAAATATCTCAATTAATGGCAACCCTCGAATTTCTAATTTAGATTTACCAAATTTGGCAAGTGTTGGTACATATGTTGATTTCAGTAATAATGCTATTCTTAATACTGTTTTAATGCCCACATTAACTAGTGTACCAAACGGTATTCATATATCTACTTCTTCAAATTTTCCCAATACGAGCGACCCTGCTGAACTAAATATTAGTGGAAGCCGAATTGATTCCGTAGATTTAAGCAGCCTTACAAATTTGGAATTTATAAATGTTGATGCGAGTGGGTTGACAACACTAAATCTCTCAAGTTTAGCGTCTGTAAACTCTTTTATAAGTATTGAAAACACAGTTCTTAGTACTTTGGATTTCCCTTTAGTACTAAATATTGGAACCTATTTTTACTCTTCAAACAATAGGGATTTAACCAGTATAAATTTTCCTATTTTAAATTCTACAGGTTCTTATTTTCGGGTTGTACTTAATAATAATTTAACAACTATAGATTGTCCAAATTTAACTACTGTGGGTGAATATTTTAATTTATCTGATAGTAATATTATTACTGACTTGGATTTACCTTCATTGACAGATATTGGCACTTATTTTGATTTATTCAACAACGGAAATTTGATTAACCTAAGTTGTCCAAATTTAAATAGCGTTGGAACTTATGTCTCTATTCCTAGTTCAAACTTCAGTTCTTTGGATTTTCCTTCTCTATCAAGTATAGGTGGTTTTTTTAATTTATCTAATAGTGTAAGTTTAACAAGTTTAAGTTGCCCTAGTTTAAATACTGTGGGCTCCTATATTGATATCAGTGGTCCAAATATTACCAGTATAGATTTTTCCAGCCTAGGAACTATTACAGGATCACTAGGTATTTCTGGAACTACAAATTCAAATAGTACAACGTTAAATAATGTTAGCATCAATAACATCACAAACCCATTAACAGTTAATTTAAGTAGCCTAAACTCTGCTAATAATTTGAGCGTCTATAATACTGGATTAACAGATCTTTCGGCCGTGTCAACGATAACTACGGTTAATAACGATCTAGAGATTTATGATAATACGAGCCTTACAGATGCAAGTGGGCTTGCTGGTATCAGCGCAGTTACAGGAGACTTTACATTAACAGGAAATGCCCTATCAGATTTGAGTTCCATATCAGGCCTCACCACAGTTGGTGGTAGTTGTGCCATTGGGAACACTGGCATAACAAATATTAGCTTAGCCAATTTAACAAGTATTGGTGATGGATTATCAATAGCGAGTGTGGACTTGGTGAGTTTGTCATTATCTGCATTAACTACAATTGGAACTGGTGGAATGGTAGTTAGAGATATTTTATCCACTACGAGTTCTGGAAGCTTAAACATTCAAGACGTACCAAATTTTAATAGTTTTAGTGCTCCTGGTTTATCATTTACTAATCTGATCACTATATCAGACACAGCTCTTACAGATTTATCTGGTTTAACTGGCGTTAGTGCGTCTATTAATGGGCTTGGTCTGTTCGATAATTCACAACTGACTAATTTAAATGGCATTAATGGTATAACAGCAATTGTAGGAGAATTGACTATTAACAATAATAATGCTTTAACCGACATTTCTGCATTATCTGGAATAACATCTGGTAATACTATGGTTCGTATATTAATACAGAATAACGATGCATTGCCAAATTTAAATGGATTACCAACAGTGACTTTATCTGATTTTTCTTTTGGTTTATCTATTTTTAATAACAATGCTTTAACTGATATTTCTGGTATAGCAGGTATATCTGCCAGACGTTTTTTAATTGAGCAAAATGATGTACTCAATGACTTAACCGGATTAGATTTTTCAAATCTTAACGGTAGTTCAAACGCAGTTATTTCAATCACAGGAAACAATAGCCTAACCACCTTAAATGGCATTTCTAATGTTTCAAACTTAGATGCATCTCTAAGCATATCTAATAACACATCACTAACGGATATTACAGTATTAGATGATTTAATATTTCTGGGTGGCGATTTAAATATTCAAAATAATACAGCACTTAATGAATGCTGTATAGTTCGTAATTTTATTGAAGGTGAAGCTTACCTTGAAGGTAATCTTAATATCTCAGGAAACAATACAGACTGTGAAAGCATACCTGCAATTTTATTAAGCTGTGCCGTATCTCAAGCTGATAATGATGAAGATGATATCATAAACACCAATGATAACTGTACGGATGTCTCAAATCCTAACCAAACAGATACTGATGGTGATGGCGTTGGTGATGCCTGTGATAATTGCCCAGATACGGCTAATGCCACACAAGATGATACAAACAACAATGGTATTGGCGATGTTTGTGAAAACGACACCAGTATACAAACAGGTTCTGGTACTGGCGGTGTTGGTATTGGTACCACCACACCACATTCTCAACTAGAAATTACCGATGGTGATGTTTTTATCAATAATCCCTACCGTGGTATTATTATGAAAGGTATAGATGGGCGTTGTTACCGCTATCAACCTGGTGAAAATGGTGTGCTAAAGGGTAAAGAAATTACGTGTCCAGACAATTAATTCTCTAAATCAATGCAAATCAATTCTGCAGAAAAGAAACCTGTAATTGAGTTTTAGTTCATATTCCAATTATGTTTTGAGCCCGATACGATATCGGAAAAAGAAAAGCCACAGTAGAGAGTGGCTTTTTTTGTTAACCATTACCTACCAACCTCAAAATCAAACCACAAGCATTGCTATATGATACATATCATCGATTTCTTGACACTATTCATCCAAAATAATATTTGCTCTTAAAAAAAACGTGTAAATTTTTCATCCTTTTTCTCAAAGATTTAGATTATGAAAATACTAATACATGCGTTTTGTTTTTTTTGTATTGCATTTGGCTTTTCTCAAGTTGGTATAAATAATACAACACCTCAGGCAAGTTTAGATATTGAAGCTAGTAATGCATCGTCTCCTGCAAACTCAGACGGAATACTTATTCCAAGGGTAAGTGCATTTCCGTCAACCAGTCCAACAACCGCTCAAGATGGGATGTTAATTTTCTATACTGGTACTAGCGCATCTGGAAAAGGGTTTTACTATTGGAACCAAACAAGTACAAGTTGGGTGTTTTTGTCTTCCGGAAGCAAAAATTCTTTGGACGCCGCCTATGATGAAGGTGGTGCTGGATTAGGACGAACAATTACTGCTGATAATGGCGCTGTTGATATTCAAGGAAATGATGGCCTACGTGTTGAAGGAGACATTAGCGCTGCCAATAACATTGTACACGACGGAGACACCAATACATTTATGACATTTACACCGGATAGAATACAATTCGATGCAGGAGGCCGAAATTATATGGACATACAGCATTCTGCAACAGAAGTTGCATTTAATGAAGATGGAACGCAAAGTGATTTTAGGGTTGAAAGTGGCAATGACACACATATGCTTTTTGTAGATGGTAGTGAAGATAGAGTTGGGATAAATAGAAATAATCCTCTGGCCACTTTACATGTTGTTGGGAATATGGCCGACAATGGCAATACTGTTGATATTGATGCTACTAACAGACAAAATGGAGTTGACATTGACCTAAGTGGGAACAGTGCCACAAACATTGATAATGTAGATGGGATAAACATTACCCATGATATTGACTTTACCGGTACTGGGGCAAGACCAAGTGGCCTTACATTAAACTTAACTGGAGGCAGTACTCAAGCTAGTTCAAGTGTCAGGGCTATTGATGTTTCGTTCCCTGGAAGTGCAGATTATTTGGGTAGTGTTTACGGTAATTACGTTTTAAATCTGGCTACTACCGATATGACCTTTTATGGAAATTTTGTTTCAGCAGGAAGCAATAGTAGCAATCAATACTATGGTACTTATAACGCTATTGGAGGCAATAGTACCGGTGATGTTTTTGGCACATACAATACCATTTCTGGAACAGGTTCTGGAGCCAAGTACGGCTCCTATAACTCTATTTCATCTACTTCTGGTGGCACACATTATGGTGTATACAGTAATGTTCAAAATACGTCTGGTTACGCAGGGTATTTTATAGGAAGAACAGAGCTTGGTAATGGCACTACTAACCGATATATAATGCCGGCAGCAGATGGTACCGCCGGACAAGTTATGACCACTGATGGCTCTGGTAATATATCGTTCCAAACGCCGAATGTTTTTACGGATACCGATGACCAGCAAATTGATGTACTTAACCTTAACGGCACGGATTTGGAAATTTCACTACAAGATGATGGGATTGCAACTCAGACATTAGATTTATCAGCATTAGTCGCCGACTCTGACTGGATTGATAACGGTGCTAATATTGAAAGACAATCTGGTGATGTCTACATAGGCGATACAAACAACACGAATAATGATTTATATATCAGTGACAGATTGATAGATTGGGATAATACGGCATATTATGTAGATCCTGCTGGCACAAGTTTATTCAATAATATCAATACAGATGCCAGTTCTGCAGCAACTCCTGGCATACAGATTAATGATACCAATACTGGTCTTTTCAGCGATACCGCTGGCACCATTGCTGTAACAACCAATGGCACAGAAAGAATGCGCGTACAAACTGATGGCGAATTAAGTATAGGAACTACAACAGCTAGCACAAATAGTTTAAGTATTGTTACCGATGCAGGCGGCACAAGAGAGGTTAGAATTGGTAACAGCACCAACACACAACCAAATGTTTTAATCACAAATTCAAGCCAACAAGGCAACGGCCTAAATATAGCAATGAACAGCGGCTACAACCTTGTTAACAAATCTGCAATAAATGCTACAAATATTTTAGGTGGTATGGATGTAGATATTGCAAGGTTTGAATCTGGTTCGTTTTTAACCTATGGTTTAAAGTCTGTCTTTGCGGCAAATACTTCCACTAGTACACAATACGCGGTTTATGGAGAAGCAACGGGTACCAACGATTTTGCAGGGTATTTTTTGGGTGATGTCTCGATAGGAACAGCAACAACGAATAATTATATTTTACCAGCCTCAAGAGGAACTAATGGTCAAATAATGGAAACAGATGGTTCAGGAAATGTCTCATGGGTTGATCCAGCGGTTAATAATGATAATGATGCCACAAATGAAGGTTCCCTTTCGGTAACTGCAGGTGGTGCTAATGACGCTGTAATTGAAAGTAATACAGACGCAAATACAGTGACTATTTCTGGTGGCGATAGCATCAGTGTTACAGAAGATACAGGTACAGGTACAATCACAGTTTCATCATTACTCAAACCTATATCCAATATTCCTTTATATACCCAACATGATGACAACGGTAGAGTAGTCACCAATACTATGGGCGATGATATTCCTCAGACAAATGCTGGATTTGAACCAAGCATTTACAATGCCTCTGGAAATGTTGAAATTAGACTAGTAGTGAGGTATAGAAGTTTCAATTCAGGTAATGTAAATTTTATGTTGAGATCAACTACAGCAGGTACTGATGAGTTTCCAATTGATCAAAACTCATGGACCTATAATTTAACATTTACGAATAATGCAGGCTCTAACGATTTTGAATGGGTAGCTACAAGTGGATGGCGCACCTACAATGCCGGAACTGCTGTGAGAGACATTAAGTTGCATAGCTGGGTCCAACAAAACAGTATAAATATTAAAAATGTTTATTTACAGGTTAGAAGTCAATAAGAGCTCCTTAAATCCTTTTTACCAAAAACCGTTATGGTTTTAAAACCACTTAATCGTAAACCTTGCCATCCATTCCTTATAACTCGTGTAGGGAGGAAACAATAGTTCTGCGATACCGTAACTATATTGTTTGGCAATGGCGCGTTCGTTACTAAAAGCCCTAAACCCATAAAATCCATGGGACTTCCCAATACCGCTATTATTTGTGCCGCCAAAAGGCAAATGATGATTTGCGTAATGCACAATATTATTGTTTACACAAGTACCACCTGAACGTGTATTGTTTATTATTTTATTAATATTTCTTTTGGAATTACTGTAAATATATAGTGCCAATGGACGTTCCTTTTCATTAATATAATTTACAGCTTTTTCTAAGTCATCATAAGTAACAATTGGCAAAATAGGGCCAAAAACCTCTTCTTTTAAAAGCGTCGAATTATCCTCTAAATCACTCACAATAGTGGGCGAAATAAATTTTGCCGTGGGTTCTGTTTCTCCACCATGAATAATTTTTGCATTAGATGGTGTATTCTCCAGATGTGAAACAAGCCGATCAAAATGCTTTTTATTGACAATTCTGCCATAGGAATCTGATTTTTCTGGTTCATCACCAAAATACGTATTTATCCAGTACTTGCATTGCTCAATAAACTTTTCTTTAACAGATTTATGAATCAAAACATAATCGGGAGATACACAGACTTGCCCGCAATTAAGGTATTTGCCCCACATAATTTTCTTTGCAGCAGTTTTTAAATTTGCCGTTTCGTCAATAATTGTTGGCGATTTACCACCAAGTTCTAATGTAACCGAACTTAAGTGTTTTGATGCCGCTTTCATGACAATTTTTCCAACGTTGGGCGAACCCGTAAAAAAAATGTGGTTAAATGGCAGTTCCAAAAGCCTAGTAGAAGTCTCAACTTCGCCATTGACCAAAACAACATGATTGGGCTCAAAAATGGTTTCAATGATTTCTTTCATTAAACTAGCGCAGTTTGGGGTCATTTCCGATGGCTTTATTATGGCTGTATTACCAGCTGCAATTGCAGACACCAAAGGACTAAAGGTTAAATTAAAAGGGAAGTTCCATGGTGAAATAATTAAACACACACCTTTGGGCTCGTGTTTAATGTATGACGATGTGCCAAACATTGATAATGGTGATGGCACTTTTTTTGTGCCCATCCAACGGTGCAAATTCCGTTTGGCAAACTTTATATCACCAACAATTTGGTATATCTCAGACATTTCTGCTTCTACTTTAGGTTTGCCTAAGTCTTTGTACAAGGCTTCAATTATGGATTGACGATATGTTTTTTCAATGGCTCGTTGAAGTGTATTTAATATCTTGATTCGCTTATTATACGTGGTATTTCCAATCACAAACTGGTTTTCTTTTTGTGCTAAAAACAGTTCATAATACGGATTAGTATGCTTTTGTTTCATATTTGGAGGTTGATTTTACTGGGCTAGAAGCAATATTTGTGTATTTCATCGATGTTTTCAACATAGAGCTTCCGTTTATCTAATTCTGCCCTGTTTTGGTCTAAAAATTTAGCAACTTTATTACAATGTATTGTTTATTTGTACTGCTGATAAAGTTAAGCACATTATACATACCATGAAAAAAGTATTGTTTTTTTTAACCATCATTACACTACCTGTATTAGGTTTTGCTCAAGAAAAATCCATAAAAGATAATGTGAGCAAAGAGCTAAACTTGATCAAGGAAACAAACACCCAGACTGTTAAAAAGAAAACCGCAAAAAAGGCTAAATACATCAGGGTCAACTACAAAAAAAGTACCGATATTATCAGCATTAAAGCTTACCGCAAGAGTTTACAAATAAAGACACGTACAAAGAAATTGTGTTAATTTTTTTCATTCAAATAATTTAATAAAGTAAAACCTTCAGTGTAACTGAAGGTTTTTTTATAAAAAAATCCCAATTAACGACTGATAAAACAGTGTAATTGGGATTTTTAATCTTAGATATTATTTGATTTTGTTACCATTTTTATCAAAAAAATGATATTCAAGATATGTGTAAGCATCTCTGGGCAAAATCTTTACCCATTTTTTATGTTCAAAAAACCATTTTGAACGAACTGATGGATACCCTTTGGTTAGAAAGGCAGCTATAAAAGGATGTGCATGTAATGCCACTTTCTTATAGTCTTTTTTGTAAATCCGCTTTAAGTCTTGGCTAATGCGTTCTACCACCTTAATTGGTGCTTCAATTTCATCACCGCCAATGTTATTTGGATTTACTTCTTTTGTTTTAATATTACGCTCTGGCCTAACGCGCTGTCTGGTAATTTGCACTAAACCAAACTTACTTGGTGGTAATATTTTATGCTTTGCTTTGTCGTCTTTCATCTCATCTCTAAGATGGTTATACAGCTTTTTTCGGTTTTCGGCCTTCCCCATATCGATAAAATCGACAACGATAATGCCACCCATATCACGCAACCTCAACTGCCTAGCAATTTCTGAAGCTGAAATGAGGTTGACCTCAAGAGCTGTATCTTCTTGATTCTTCTCTTTACTGGACCTGTTGCCGCTATTAACATCAATAACATGTAGTGCCTCAGTATGTTCTATTACCAAATAGGCACCTTTTGCCATGGATACGGTACGCCCAAAAGATGTTTTTATCTGACGCTCAATTCCAAATTTTTCAAAAATAGGAACTCCGTTTTTGTAATGTTTTACAATAGATTCCTTTTTTGGTGCAATTTGATGCACGTAATCTTTTACTTGTCCGTACAAATCTTCATCATCAACAACAATACCCGAAAATGAATCGTTAAAAATGTCTCTCAAAATTGAGGATGCTTTGTTAACTTCTCCCAGTACTTTAGTAGGATGATTGGCTTTGTACAATTTTTTGCACATTGTTGTCCATCTATTCAACAAATTCTGCAAATCACTGTCTAGTTCTGCAACTTTTTTTCCGTTGGCAACTGTTCGTATTATAACACCAAAACCTTTTGGGGTAATACTTTTTACCAATCGTTTAAGCCTGTCTTTTTCTTCTTGGGTCTCAATTTTTTGAGATACCGAAATTCTGTTAGAAAAAGGTACTAATACAATATAACGACCTGCAATTGAAAGCTCTGAGCTTATGCGTGGTCCTTTAGTTGAAATAGGTTCTTTTACAACTTGAACTAATACAGATTGATTGGATTTTATAGCATTATTAATACTGCCATTTTTATCCAAATCTTTTTCAAAAGGAAAGTTTTTTAAAGAGTAATCTCTTAATTTTCCTGTGCTTACACGTTTAATGAATTTTAAAAGTGAAGGTAACTGCGGCCCTAAATCATGATAGTGCAAAAATGCATCTTTCTCATAGCCAACATTTACAAATGCGGCATTTAGTCCTGGAACTACTTTACGTATTTTGGCAATAAAAATATCGCCGACAGCAAAGTTGTTGTCCTCTTCCTCTTTATGTAATTCAATTAATTTTCCATCTTTTAATAAGGCAAAATCAACAATATCTGAACTCGATCTTACGATTAATTCCTTGTTCATAATGTAGATTTATATCCATTCGTTATTAACGAATAGATGGATTGATTTAAATTATTTTGACACAGGATGTCCCGATACAAATCGGGATAACCCAGCAAATCTATTTTGTTTTCACAACTTTAGATTCTATATCAAAGAACGTTTATAAAACTGAAAAAGTAGTGTTAAACTACTTTCTGCCAGTCTTATTTATTTTTTTTGTGACGATTAGCGCGTCTTCGCTTCTTACGCTTGTGCGTAGCTACCTTGTGTCTTTTTCGTTTTTTACCACTTGGCATAAATACTGTTTTTTAGGTTAATATTTTGTGTTTAGTTGACTTCAACTTTAGATTTAACGCCTTCTAAAAATACTTTTGCAGGCTTAAAAGCTGGAATGTTGTGAGCAGGTATTTTTATAGTCGTATTTTTTGAAATGTTACGACCTGTTTTCTCTGCTCTTGTTTTGATTATAAAACTTCCAAAACCTCTTAAATATACATTATCACCACTTTCTAATGATGACTTTACTTCGTCCATGAATGATTCAACAGTAGCTTGTACATCTCCTTTCTCAATACCTAGCTTGTCAGATATTTTGGCTACTAAATCAGCTTTTGTCATATTAATTTATCTTTATTTTACTATTAATTATAAGGCTTGCAAATATATAGAATTTAATTTCAATATTTAACACGTAATTAATTAAAATTTAACGGGATAAAGATTTAATTTCGTGCTTCTGTTAAGGGCAATACATGGATTTTTCAAAAAACATAATCAATTGGTATTCAGCAAATAAGAGAGATCTTCCATGGAGACGCACAAAAAACCCATATTACATTTGGCTATCAGAAATAATATTACAGCAGACCCAAGTAAAACAGGGTTTGCCCTATTATTTAAAGTTTATAAAAGCATTCCCAACTGTTTTTGAACTGGCTAACGCAACAGAGCAAGAGGTCTTAAAACTTTGGCAAGGCCTTGGGTATTATTCCAGAGCGCGGAACCTTCATGTTACAGCTAAATACATAGCAAACGAGCTTAATGGTGTTTTTCCTAAAACCTATGACAACATCATAAAACTTAAAGGGGTTGGTGACTATACCGCTAGTGCCATTGCTTCTATTGCGTTTAATGAAGCTACGGCTGTTGTTGACGGAAACGTGTACCGTGTTTTATCGCGGTTTTTCGGTATTGAAACTCCCATAAATTCAAGCCAAGGCATTAAACAGTTTAAACAGTTGGCATCACAGCTTATCGATAAAAACCAACCAGCAACTTTTAACCAAGCCATAATGGAATTTGGCGCACAGCAATGCAAACCCAAAAACCCTTATTGTATACTTTGCCCTTTGCAAGAAAAATGTGTGGCTTTCCAAACCAATCAAATTCAAAATCTTCCTATTAAGATTAAAAAAATTAAAATCAAAAAGCGTTATTTCAACTATCTGGTTTGCATTGATAGGAATAAAAGCATCATAATGGAGCAACGTACCCAAAAAGACATTTGGCAAAATTTATATCAATTTCCGCTTTTAGAATCTAAAAACAGTTTAGAGGTTTTAGACGAAGAATACCTCACGGAACATTTAGGCTTTCTAAAAGATAACATTTACAGTATTGAGCTGTTCAACACTAAGGATGTAGTTCATAAATTATCTCACCAACATCTTTATACCAAATTCTGGATAGTTCATATAAAAGCGCCTAGTCAAAACAGTATTTCTTTAAATACATTTGAAAACTATCCTGTGCCCGCATTGATCAGGGATTTTATTAACGGGTTTGGTTTTTCAACTTATCGTCTTTAAAAAGGTTAGTTATTTTTTATTATTTTTAATAATGAAAATACTTAATTGCGTAGTTTTGCGCTTCCATTATTAACACATATTATGTCAGGAACCTTAAATAAAGTTATGCTTATTGGCCACTTAGGCGATGAAGTGAAGATGCACTATTTTGATGATAAAAATTGCGTGGGCAGATTTCCGCTAGCTACAAATGAAACGTATACCAACAGACAAACCAACGAGCGTGTTACCAATACCGAGTGGCATAATGTTGTGGTGAGGAACAAAGCCGCCGAGATTTGTGAAAAATACCTGAGTAAAGGCGATAAAGTTTATATTGAAGGTCGCATAAAAACACGAAAGTGGACTGACGATAAAGGCATGGAGCGCTATTCTACTGAAATTCAGTGTTCCGATTTTACTTTTTTAACCAACAAAAACGAACAGCCCCAAGCGCAAGCTCAACCTCAATCCAATACTCCAAAAACAGCTACACCAGATAATAGCAACAGTAATTTGGCTGAGGATAATGATGACCTTCCGTTTTAAAAATCCTAAAATCATAAGCAGTGGACCCAGAACCCGGTAGTTTGTTTTTAGCCATTATAAACCAAGATATTTCTGTCGTAATCGGTTCTGTTGTTTTGCTCATTTTATTGTTTTGTTCTGGACTTATATCTGGTGCAGAAGTGGCTTTGTTTTCACTTTCAAAATCCGATATTGACAAAGGTCTTGAGGAAAATGCAAGACGCATGGCCATTGTATCCAAGCTTTTGGAGCGCCCCAAAAAACTATTGGCTACAATACTGGTTGCTAACAACTTTATAAATATTGCCATAGTTATTCTGTTTGCATCTGTTGGTGATATTGCACTTTCGGATTTAAACTATACCATTGACTTTTATTTTTTTAGTATAGATAGCAACTTCTTTTTAAAGGTTATTGTCGCTACATTTTTAATCTTATTATTTGGCGAGATTATTCCAAAAATTTATGCAAGCCGAAACAGTATTAAATTCTCAATGGGCATTGCTGGTGTTTTGAAAGTTTTGGATATTGTTTTTTCGCCAGTGAGTATGCCGTTACGCTTTTTAACAGTACAGATTCAAAAAGTATTGGGAAAGCAAAAATCCAATTTTAGTGTTGACCAACTCTCACAAGCATTAGAATTGACCAATGATGATGATACCACAAAAGAAGAACAAAAAATTTTACAAGGCATAGTATCTTTCGGTAATACAGATACAAAACAAGTTATGCGTCCCAGAATGGATATTTTTAGTCTTGATCATGAAGCTAAATTCAACGAGATAATACCCGAAATTATTGAGAATGGTTATTCTAGAATTCCTGTTTACAAAAATAATATTGATACCATAGTCGGCATTCTTTACATCAAAGATCTTTTGCCACATATTAATAAAAAAAACTTCAATTGGACTAGTATTTTAAGAGATCCGTTTTTTGTACCAGAAAACAAAAAGCTAGATGATCTTATGCAAGAGTTCCAAAACAAAAAAGTACACTTAGCCGTTGTAGTTGACGAATATGGTGGCACTTCGGGTATTATTTCTTTGGAAGATATTATTGAAGAAATTGTTGGCGATATTAGCGATGAATATGATGTGGACGATATCAATTACACTAAAATTGATGACTATAATTACAGGTTTGATGGCAAGACCAGTTTAAAGGATATTTATAAAATTATTGATATTGAAGACCCAACCCCTTTTGAAGATAAAAAAGGCGAAGCAGAAACCATTGCTGGTTTTGTATTAGAGCTTTCAGGAGGTTTTCCTAGGGTTGGCAGTAAAATAAAATTCGAAAATTACGTTTTTACTACTGAAGCCATTGAAAAAAAGCGCATCAAACAAATAAAACTTACGCTTAAACCTATTAAAGAGCCTAATGACCTCAGCACCTAAGTAAATGAAAAGAAAACTAATACCTTTATTTACATTGTTTATTATGAGCTGTGGTACAGATAGTATTCCGAAACCAAAAGCGTACCTCAGGTTAGATTATCCAAAACCCGAATACAAACGCGTAAACCCAGATGTTCCATTTACATTTGAAAAAAATGAATTGGCAAGTCCAATAAAAAAAATAGCAAAAAAGGAAAATGGTACATCCTATAGTGTTACTGTAGAGTATCCGGCATTAAAGGGAACGCTTTACCTTAATTATAAATCCATAGAAGAAAATAACTTAATGGATCTTTTGCGAGATGCACAAAACCTAACGCAAAAACACACTCTTAAAGCAAACGAGATTGCGGAAAACCTATTTGTCAATCCTGATAAAAGTGTTTACGGTATGTTTTATGAAGTTGGTGGCAATGCTGCATCGCAATCTCAATTTTATGCTACGGATAGCATTAACCACTTTTTAAGTGGCTCACTTTATTTTTACGCAAAACCAAATTATGACTCTATCTTGCCCGCGGCAATTTATCTTAGGAAAGATATACAACGTGTAATGGAAAGTTTAGAGTGGAAATAAGATTATATAACTTATTATAAATAAAAAAAGCGCAACCCATGGGTTGCGCTTTTTTATTAGTTAATGCTAGGTTTAGAAAGAATATCTTAAACCTACTTGCATTTGCCATCTTGATGAAACCAATCCACTATCATCAACAATATTCTCAGTGCCTTCGGCTCCAGAATTATATGTGAATGTTGGTGTAGTCCCGTCAGCAGCAAAACCTTCAAAATTAAGTAATTGTACTTGATTAAAGTTTGTTATTGGTCTAACGCCCCAATCTTTGTTTATCAAGTTGGTAAAATTGAATATGTCTGCAGTTAATTCTAACCTATGGATTTTTTCTCCAAACTTAACTCCAAATTCTTGCGCGAATTTTAAATCTATAATATGGCTCCAGTTAGAACGGTCAGCATTACGCTCAGCAAAATCGCCTCTTCTTGATCTTAAATAGGCATTTCCTTCAATATAGCTATTTAATGCTTCCCATTGATCGGCAGCAGAAGCTACTAAGTTTCCATCTCTATCAATATCATCGACCAATTGTGCTTCAGCTTGGTTAGCAGGCACATAAATCAATGCAGACTCCGCACCAAAGGTGTCATCTAACAAATCACCACTGTCGTTGTAAACAAAGCTAAATGGTGCACCTTGTGCGCCTTCGTAGAATAAACCAATACGTGTTTTGATGGTTTCTGACCACTTAAACTCAAATGTAGAGTTAGCAATGATACGGTGACCTTGAGCAAAATCGGAAATAGATAAATCTGGTCTGTTAGATCCGTTTACAGTTTCCAACCTTCTCCACTGAGAACTGTTTTGAGAACTTGTACCATCTAAAATTCCGTCTGCTTCACCATAGGAGTAAGTTGCAGATGTCCTTACATCTAACTTATCACTAATAAAGTTTTTAGACAGTGTACCGCTAATGTTATAAGAACTTCCTTCGCTTGTGTTAGATCCTAAATAAATAGCCGTATAATCATCAGTAATGGTTCTATTTCCCCAATGTGGTCTTGAACCTGCACCTGTTGTTACAAAAGCTGGACTGTTAGGTAAGTTTAAGTTTTCATATATCACAGCACTGATGTTGTCGTTCCAAACAAAATCAGCAGAGAATGTGATGCCCCATGGCAATTTTTGGTCAACAGCAATATTGGTCTTAAATACTTGTGGCAATCTAAAATCCTTTGCAAATAAATCAATTTGCCCACCTGTTTCACCAGTCCCTGGTTGCGCAATACCTGGAATTGGTTGCCCAGTTGTAATATCGGTTAACTGATTTGTTGGATCTGGATTGAATAATGGCGTATCAGCTCCTCTAATTTCAGCAAAACCAGTAGTAACACCATTATTCCCATAAGTTGCACCAGGCCACACTAGAGGTACTCTAGATGTAAATATACCAAGTCCACCACGAATTTGGGTTTTCTTATCTCCTTTAACATCCCAGTTGAAACCTAATCTTGGAGAAATATGAACATTAGCATCTACGCCTTGCCCAACTCTTGCACCTTGAAGGTCTTTGCCATTAGCTTCAAGTAAAGGAATAACATTATCATTAAAATCAGGATTTTCCAACCCATCTTGCCAGAAAGGAATATCAAATCTTAAACCTGCTGTTAAGGTAAAATTGTCGCTAAAGTTAACTTCGTCCTGAACATAAAAAGCGGTTTGAAAGAAATCAAATTCTGGCGCACCCAAAGAGTTATCACCTAAACCACCTTGCAGAGAATATCCGTAACGGAATCTGTTTGGTGCCGCGTTATTTAAGAAATCATCAAGGCTATCAAATCTATAATCTCCAAAATTTTGTCTGAAGAATACGTTTTTCATAGAAGAAAATTCATTATTAGTACCAATGGTTATGGTGTGTCTTCCTGAATAAATTTCGAAATTGTTAGTCAATGTGAAAACGCGTTGCTCTAACAAGTTAGCTGTTGAGAAAGGCTCAGAACCGAAAAATATGTTAGTACCAGCATCTCCTTCAATTTGCACACTTGGAAATGGGCTTCCTGCTATACCTCTATCATCATTAACAGACGTGTAACCTAAGACCAAGTTATTTGCGAATTTATTTCCGAATTTTGAGCTTAACTCTAAAGTAGTAGAATTTGTGATAGACTCAAAATTCTCTGCTCTGTTAGAAAAGCTAATGCTTCCTTGGTTAGATCCTGGAGCATCTAAATTTACTGCTTTAACATAACTATGTTTAAAGGTTAAATTATTGTTTTCGTTAATGTTCCAGTCTAATCTAGCAATTAATTTATCACTATCTAATGACGAAGTATTACTGTCAAAAGAACCAGGATCATAACCAAAAGTTCCTAGATAGTTAACCAAGTCATTAATATCAGTTTCTGTGACACTACCTCTAAAAGTAGATATGTCAAAAGGTTGTGGTGTTTCTCTTTCTTCTCTTTCGTAGTTAACAAAAAGGAAAAGTTTGTCTTTAATAATTGGGCCACCAACTCTAGCTCCATAAATATTTGCGGAGAATTCATCCAATTTTTGTCTTCCGTCAGAACCAGCAAGATCAACAGGTGTTTTACCAGCTAAATCTTCGTTTCTTAAAAAACTATATGCAGATCCTGTCCACTCATTTGTACCAGATTTTGTAATTGCATTGATACTACCACCTGCAAAACCAGACTGCTTAACATCAAATGGAGCTACATTGATTTGAAAGGTCTCAATAGCATCTAATGAAATTGGGCTAACTCCAGTTTGACCACCATTTGTACCGTTTCCAGCTAATCCAAAAACATCATTGTTTACAGCACCATCAATAAAGATAGAGTTGTATCTGTTGTTTTGGCCAGCAATAGAAATCACGTCATCTCCTGTAACTCTTGCCTGTGGTGTTAATCTAGCAAAGTCAGCAATGTTTCTTGAAATAGAAGGTAATGTATTTACCTGTCTTCTAGAAACCCTTGTGTCTGCTCCTGTTTTTCCTGAATCAAAAACACCATCAGAACCGCCAACGATTAAAATTTCGTCAAGCACATTGGCATCTTCTGACATTTTTACACTGATTTTTTTAGCTTCACCCAAACCAATGTAAATAGTATTGTCTACAAAATCTTGAAAACCAACATAAGATATGGTTACAGAGTAAGGCCCACCTGTTCTCATGTTAGATATACGGTAAAAACCGTCAAAATCAGTTGCCACACCATACTTTGTTCCAGATGGTGTATGAATTGCAACAACGTTTGCTCCTGGTAAAGGTTCACCGTTAGCATCAGTAACTTGTCCATTAATGGCACCGGTTGTAACACCTTGTGCATAGGATACTGTTGCGAATAACATCACAACAGTCAAGAATAAAAATTGCGTAATTTTTTTCATCGTTTAAATCTATTGGTTTAATTACGATGCAAAATTACGTCCTACAATACGTTAAAGATTAAGAGAATGTTAAGAAACGTCATGAACAGTATTAATACAGTATTACTATTTCCTTAGTAGTTTTTTTGACAAAAGTTAAAAGCTGATACTATTGATTTGCAAATTTCTTATAAAAATGGATCATATTTTGTGTTGAGCTATCATGTACAGTTTTAGCCTCAGGGCTATTTATTTCATTTAATATGGTTTTTGCTAGTTTTTTACCTAATTCAACACCAAATTGGTCGTAACTAAAAATATTCCATATAACGCCTTGCACAAAAATTTTATGCTCATAAAGTGCTATTAGTTTCCCTAAACTTTCAGGTGTAAGCTTGCTTATTAAGATAGATGTTGTAGGCTTATTGCCTTCAAAAATTTTAAAGGGTAGTAATCTTTCAATGGTAGGCTTATCTGCGTTACTAGCATTCAGTTCATCTAAAACTTCTGTCTTTGTTTTTCCGTTCATTAAGGCTTCGGTTTGTGCAAAGTAGTTTGACATTAACTTGTTGTGATGCTCTTGGTTTCCTCTTAACGGCTCAACAAAACCAATAAAATCTGCAGGTATTAACTTTGTACCTTGATGTATGAGCTGAAAAAATGCGTGTTGGGAGTTTGTACCTGGCTCGCCCCAAATTAATGTTCCTGTTTGATAGTTAACCTTATTACCTTCTCTATCAACACTTTTACCATTACTTTCCATAATACCTTGTTGCAAATATGTCGCAAACTGATTGAGGTATTGTGTGTAAGGTATTATGGCTTCGCTTTCGGCTTTAAAGAAGTTGTTGTACCAAACGGTAAGTAAGCCTGCAATTACAGGAATGTTTTGATTAAAATCTTCATTTTTGAAATGCTCATCCATTTGATACGCACCTTCTAGTAAATTTTCAAAATTCTTATAGCCTAAAGCAAGGCTTATTGATAATCCGACTGCGCTCCATAGCGAAAAACGCCCACCAACCCAATCTTTCATAGGGAAGATATTTTCTTCGTCTATTCCGAAGCTTTTAACGCTTTCAATATTTGTTGATACCGCTACAAAGTGCTTCGCTACAGCTTCGTTAGGTAAACTCTGTAAAAACCACTTCTTAATTGAGGTAGCGTTTGACAGCGTTTCCTGCGTTGTAAAAGTTTTTGACACTATAACAAACAATGTGGTTTCTGGATTCAAGTCCTTCACTATTTCTTGATAGTGGTCTCCATCTACATTACTTACAAAATGTGTGTTTAAGTGATTGGTGTAAAATTTAAGGGCGTCCACAACCATTGCCGGGCCAAGGTCTGAACCACCTATGCCAATATTAACAACATCTGTTATTGGCTTACCCGTGAAACCTTTATGATTACCGCTGACAATAGCATTAGTAAACTTTTCAATTTTTCCCTTAACGGCATAAACACCTTCTATAACATTGTTACCTTCAACAAAAACTTGGGCATCTTTTGGCGCACGCAGAGCTGTATGCAATACAGCACGTTCCTCGGTTTCATTGATGAAATCTCCGTTGAAATATTTTGAAATCGCATCATCCAACTTTACATCATTTGCTAATTCCACCAGCAATTTCAGGGTCTCTTTTGTGACTCTGTTTTTTGAAAAATCCACATAAAAATCTTGCCATTTTATAGTTAGCTCTTCAGCACGATTTGGGTTATCGCGGAATAATTCTTTTAAATGAACACTTTTTAATTTCGAAAAATGTTCTTTTAGTTTAGGCCATGTTTTGGTTTGTAGTGGATTGATTGCTTTTAATGCCATTTTACTGTATGGTTGTAATGTCTTCTGTTTCTATATCCGGATTTATTGAATCCTCCATTAAAATTATATTGTCCAATTGTTTCTTTAAGGGTGAAATAAAATCGGAAAAAATAGGCTTTAAACTATCCGCAATGGGTTCTGCCTCGGGAAGTTTCTGTTTAAATGGATCTACTTGTCTGCCGTTTTTCCAAAAGCGGTAACATACATGTGGTCCGCTAGTATTACCTGTCATACCAACCCAGCCAATAACGTCACCTTGTTTTACAAAATCTCCTACTCTAACATTTTGCTTTTTCATGTGTAAGTACTGTGTTTCGTATGTAGCATTATGTCTTATTTTAACATATTTTCCATTTCCACCTCTACGGGTAGACTCTATCACAGTACCATTAGCCGTTGCCATTATTTCAGTACCAACCGGTGCGGCAAAGTCTGTGCCTTTGTGTGGTCTTACTCTATTGCCATACAATGCAATACGCCTCTTTAAGTTGTAGCGGGAAGAAATTCTCCCAAATTTTATTGGAGATTTTAAAAATGCACGTCGCAAGTTTTTGGCATTTTCATTAAAGTAATCTATGGTTTCGTTTAAGGAATCAGTCATAAATTCAAAAGCGTAAAAGGCTTCTTTATTGTGTTCAAAGTAAGCAGCTTTTACCTCGTGTACTCCAACGTAAATGCTGTCATCAATGTACTTATCGGTATAAATAACCTTAAATCTATCTCCAGGTTGCAATCTGTTAAAATCTATAGTCCAAGCATATATTTCATCGGCCATTTTATAAGCTAAGCGTTGGCTAAGCCCTTTTTTATCCAACACCATTGAAATACCACTGCCAGGCGTAATGACACCCGAAGCTTCTTTTTGCACAAACTTAACTGGTTTTTTTGCCGTATAAGCCTGAATAGAATCCTGAAAATCAATAACTACATACTCTTCCTTGCTTGGTTGGTATATGAAACTTTTTGGCGTTTCCAAACTGTCTTTTGCACACAGCAATGTATAAGGTTTACCAATTTGTAGTTTTCTGATATCAAAAGTATCCTTGGCTTTTTGGGCAATTTTGAAAATTTCTGGATAGCCTATATTGTTACGCTCTAAGATTTCGCCAAAGCTATCGCCGTTTTTAATGGTGTCTCTTTTTACAATAAAGTCATCTAAATTAAACCCAAACTCAAAGTTTGAAGCTATTACTTCAGTTGGTTCAAAGGTTTGTTGGTTTTCCTCCTTCTCTCCTTTGCAATTGTACACCAAAAAAACAATTAATGTTAGGATAAATAATTTTTTCAAATGCATTGTTAAGTATTAAACGTTAGTTCCCCAGTTTTTCAGTTCTTCATCGGTCCATAAATCCGGAAAAAATATACGTCTTTGGTATTTAGGGTGCATGTATTTTTTCCAGTCGCTACCGCCAGTTGCTTCTCCGTCTCCCAAACCACTCTCAATATAATGTACCGCTGTGTTGTAATGTGCCATTACCCAAGTAACGTTAACAGTATAGTCGTAGTGCCTCATGGCTTTTACCAAATCGGCATCTTTCTGGTCTTTAACAGGCAATTGCTTAAACTTTGTCCAAAGATTTAGGGTGTTGTATTTTTCCATAAACCTCAGGAAATCTTCCTTATAACGTTTTTCAAAATTAATAAGTAAAGTTGATTTTTCACCTGTTTTATGATCTTTGCCTGCGGCTTGCCAGTACAAATGTTCAAAGGCATGGGTAAACGGTGTATCTCTGTTTATGTTTTCTCTAAATCTGTAGTCTATGAGATTGATCAATTCCGTTGAAGCAAACTCGATAAAACGGTATTGCGCACTTTGAAAACCACTTGCAGGCATTAACGTATATCTAAATTTCATGTATTGCTCAATCTCCATACCTTCTCTCATAATATTGAATGAGGTTGTGAGCATATCAAAATATCTTGAAATACGCATTATCTTACTCTCAAAAAACGTAACGTCTATTTCTTCTTTTTCGGCGACCTGTGATATTTCCCAAAGTATCATTTTAAAAATAAGCTCATTGATTTGATGATAGGCAATAAACACCATTTCATCTGGCAATGTTGTTCTTTGGTTCTGAAGGCTTAAAAGTGCATCGGTATTAATGTAATCCCAGTACGTAATAGGTTTACTGTATAACAAACCCAGTAAATGATCATCGGTATCTTGATCTATTTTATCAAACTTTTCTTCAAGTGATTTAAGTATGTGGCTATATTTTTGGTGTTCTGACATTAAAGATACTACTAGTCAAATTGAACTTCAAAAGAATGCTTTAGGCCTTTATATTGGTCTAAGTCTGCCCTTAATGAGCCAACAGCTAAATCTGCTTTTATTTTAAGCGGTATTTTGTTTTCATCTGCACTGACCCAAAGGGTTAAACTCTCTTCCTCTTTAAATACGCGTCCTGCAAGGACATACGGCCTGAATTTTAAGGTTTTTACCTTAACGCGAGTTCCGTTGACATTGGTTTTAATGGTTTCACGACCTAAAAATTTTAATTTGAATGGGTAATTCTCTTCATCAAAAAACATATTGAGCATAACTACGTCATCTTTCTTAATTGACTCGGTATCATAATTATTGCGCAAGTAATAAAATGCAGACATCATATCTTGAACATTGGGCTCAATAGGTATGGTTTTAACGGTTTTATGCTTTTTATTGTTAACCTCTGCTTTTTTAGTTTGATGATCAAATGCTATTTCAATATCCTTTGTGTGGCCACCTTCGTCAATTTTTCTAATAAACTTATATGGCAAACCGGTTTCAACATCAAAAAAGCTTTCATACCTATCCCTAACTTTAAAAAAAGCATTTACCAAGCCTGTGGTTTTTCCTTTTCCAACCACATGGAAAACAGGTTTTCCCTTTAGATTTTTTTCTTTTATCTGAAGTGTAGCTTCTCCGGCTTTTAGCCAACCACTATAACTAATCCTAAATTTAAACCATTCTCCACCTTGGAAAGCTGATTCTCTTTGGATATATGGCGCCTGTGCCACAAATATAAAAGCTAATAAAACAAAAAACTTTTTCATAAACTTTTGGATAATGCAAATGTAACTTTTCTATATGTATTTTAGTATACAATATGAATATTTACAATTACTGTTCCAAATTGTTTTTGCATTTTGGGGTAAAGGAAAATGACAGTAAAATAGATTAGGAATGAAGCTATATTAATCTAGATAATAAATATAACCGAAATTTAACCAGATAAGTACATCGTTGAACTTGTTGGATGAAAGTTCGTGATTTAGACCTTCTATCCAATCACTAAAATAATACTGGTATCTTAAATCTATCATTAAATCTGACAACGGAGATAGTTTATACCTAACACCAATACTTGACACCAATGACCACGCGTTAATCGGTGAAGTGTCGATAGGATAGTCCGGACTCGCATCAATCCAGGGTGTGTAAATATTATCTCTGTTTAAGATATTTCCGTCTCCAAAGGTAGTTTCTTGTTCAGGTGAAGACATGGTGTAGTGAAGCCCCAAACTTACAAATGGTGCCCATCCACCAACGCTTGCGGTAAATGACCTTATACTAAACGGGAAATACTCTAATTGCATCCCGATATCAAAATTTTGTGCTGCACCAGAGTGCGCTCTCAATCTATCCGCCTCAATACTTGTTTGTGACGGATCTACCCAACGCCCAAAGTGGTTTAGTTCCGTTCTATTGAATGAAACCTCACTCCTTAATTTAAAATGATCGTTAAAATAGGTATCAGCTGAGTAGCAGTTACAATCTGACCTGTACGAAAAGTTGATATAATGTATTAACCCAATACCATAACCCGTATTGCCTATGTTATTTTCCTCGTTGAAACGTTGACCAAAATCAGACCTGAACTGAACTGGTCCAGCTATAACGCCAACTTCATGAGAAAAACCAAATTGCGCAGATACACCTTGAATAATAAGGAAAGTAAAAATGCCGAAACACAAATACTTGATAAAGTAGGTCATGAATGATTGATTTCGTCTGACAAATATATAAAATATCGATAAAAGAGCAAGTAAAACGGATGAAATGCTAAAATATTGTTCATTTTAAAAAATTAGATCCTAAATATTACACCAAATAAACTATTGTTAATTTAAAAAAAATAAGACTGATTTTTTGAATATAATGTATATTTGTACCTCAATTTTAACATTCTTCTAATAATATCTCAAAATGAAAGACAAAATAGATGCTTTTATGGATTTGGTCAAAGAAAGAAATGGCCATGAACCTGAATTTCTCCAAGCTGTACAAGAAGTAGCCGAAACGGTTATACCCTATATTGTAAAACATGACATTTACCATGGCAAAAATATTCTATTGAGAATGGCCGAACCAGAGCGTCTGTTATCATTTAGAGTTTGCTGGGTTGATGATTCTGGCGAAATACAAGTAAATAGAGGTTACAGAATACAAATGAACTCTGCAATAGGACCTTACAAAGGCGGACTAAGATTCCACCCAACAGTTAATGCAAGCATCCTTAAATTCTTAGCTTTTGAGCAAGTGTTCAAAAATAGTTTGACCACGCTTCCTATGGGTGGCGGAAAAGGAGGTTCCGATTTTGACCCTAAAGGAAAGTCCGACAACGAAATAATGAGATTTTGCCATGCGTTCATGACCGAGCTTTACAGACATATTGGCCACAACACAGATGTTCCCGCAGGTGATATCGGAGTTGGTGCAAGAGAAATTGGTTTTATGTTTGGCATGTATAAAAAACTAAACAACACCTTTACAGGAGTTCTTACAGGCAAGGGGCAATCTTGGGGAGGCTCTTTAATCAGGCCAGAAGCAACAGGTTACGGTAACGTATATTTTGCAGAAAATATGCTAAACACAAAAAATGATTCCTTTAAAGGTAAAAAAGTAGTCATTTCCGGATCGGGTAACGTTGCTCAATTTGCCGCTGAAAAAGCCATTGAGCTAGGCGCAACTGTTTTGACGCTATCAGACTCTGGCGGTTATATTTATGACGAAGCTGGTATTGATAAGGACAAACTTAAATTTGTGATGCACCTTAAAAATGAAAAACGAGGTCGTATCAGTGAATATGTTGAAAAATATCCTGAGGCAAAATACTTCAAGGGTGAAAGGCCTTGGACTGTAAAATGTGATATTGCTTTGCCTTGTGCCACTCAAAACGAACTTAATGGAGAAGAAGCTAAGCAACTGATCAATAATGGTTGTATTTGTGTTTCTGAAGGCGCAAATATGCCCTCAACACCCGAAGCAATACACGAATTCCAAAAAGCTAAAATATTATTTGCTCCAGGAAAAGCCTCAAATGCTGGAGGTGTTGCAACATCTGGATTAGAAATGAGTCAAAACTCACTAAGAATGAGTTGGACACGTAGTGAAGTTGACGAAAGGCTTAAAGACATTATGAGAGATATCCACGATTCATGTGTGGAATACGGCAAAAATGAAGATGGAAGTATTGACTATATCAGTGGCGCAAACATTGCTGGTTTTGTCAAAGTGGCTGATGCAATGCTAGCACAAGGCGTAGTATAAAGTTATTCTAAGCTTATAATTAATAGCCTTTATTAATAAATAGAGGCTTTTTTATTTTCTATATGATAACTTCATTTTTAGCGTTGTATTAATATCTTTGAAAAAATTACAGTAATGAACTGGAGAATTACCTTAATTGCCATAAGCCTATTGACCTTCACGTTAAATCTTGAGAGTCAAGAATTCTCACAACTTTGGACGGGCTACTATTCCTATTTCGATGTAGTTGATGTTACCAGAAGCGATACCAAGCTATATGCTGCTACCGAAAACTCTATTTTTAGCTATGATGTCAATACACGTGAAATTGAAACTATAACAACAATTGAAGGCCTCTCAGGAGAATCCATATCTACTATTGAATATAGTTTTAGCGGGCAACTCTTGCTAATTGGTTATGAAAACGGGCTAATAGAAATTTATTTTGAATCCGACCAAAGCATACTCTCTGTAGTTGACATTATTGAAAAAGAAAGTATAGACCCAACAATTAAGGAAATCAACGATTTTTATGAATTTAACGGCTTTGTATACATATCAACAAATTTTGGAATCTCCGTGTATGATATTGATCGGCTAGAATTTGGGGATACATATTTCATAGGTGAAAACAACACTCAGATACCAGTTGCACAAACCGCTGTATTTAACGGCTTTATATATGCCGCTTGTCCCAATGGTAATGGTCTAAGAAAAGCCTCATTTGATAATCCCAACCTCATAGATTCCACACAATGGGATCGCATAAGACCAGGCTCATTCAATTCTGTTGAAATTGTTAACGATAGACTTTATGTTCTCTTTTTTAATAGCCTACGCGAGGTAATTAATGATTTCCCAGAGCCTAGATACACCTTTGCCCGTACACCAACAGATTCTGAAGTTGTTGGAGACAAAATGTATTATACAAACAGAGATGGGGTTTTTGTGTTTAATATTGACGCAGAACTATTGCTTGAAATCGAGGATACTGAGGAATTTCAAACTAGATTCACAAGTGCCACTGCCTTTGGAAACGATATTTACATAGGTAACGAAGATTTTGGCATCCTTCAAACTATAGAAAATAACATAGACTTGTTTCAGGAAATAAGACCTGAAGGTCCGCTTTTTAATAGCCCTTTTAGACTTCAGGCATTTAGGGATGGTCTTTGGGTTACTTTTGGTGAGTATGACCAATTTTTAAATCCTTCACCATTAACCAGAAGAGGTATAAGCATATTGGATCAGGAAACATGGAACAACATCTCTTATGAAAACTTATTAGACACTCCAGAGCTAAACTCCATTCAAATCAACCCTTTTAATCCAAGCCAAACCTTTATCAGTTCGTTCTATATCGGTTTACTGGAATTTGAGAATTTTGAACCTGTTATGAGGTTTGACAACACCAATAGCCCATTAGAATCTTTGATTAATCCTGGAAATCCAAACTCTTTTGGAATAAGAACAGGAACAATAGAATTTGACGATGAAGGTAACTTATGGAGTATTTCTAGTAAAGTTGGCAACGCCTTAAGATCATACAACCCTGCCACAGGAAATTGGCAATCTTTTAGCTTTGATGCAATATTTGAAGATCCATTTTCTGATCTGGGTTACCATGACATGACCATTGGTACTGATGGCACAAAGTGGATAGGTTGTGCCTTTAACGGTTTAGTAGGCTATAATGAAAATCAAAACCCACCTATAAAGCGCATATTTACTGTTGAAAGTGGTTTCCCACTTGCAAATGCTGACATCAGAACTGTAGCCGTTGATAATAATGGAACGCTTTGGATAGGAACGCGTGACGGTCTTCGTGTTTTGTTTAATCCAAGTAACTTTTTTGAAGATGACAACCCCGTGGTAGAACCCATTATTTTTATTGAAGATGGACTTGCGCGCGAATTGTTGGAGAACCAATTGATTACAGATATTGAAGTAGATGGTGCTAATAATAAATGGATTGGCACTTTTGATTCTGGAGTTTTTTATTTTACACCAGACGGACAAAGAACCATTTACCATTTCACAAAGGACAATTCCCCATTACCCACAAATGCCATTAATGATATTTCTATTGACCAAAGCAACGGCACTGTTTATTTTGCTACACCAAAAGGTCTTTTATCTTTTAAAGCAGGTGGTTCTGCTCCAGCCGAGGAACTTTCAGAGGCTTATGCCTACCCTAATCCTGTACGTCCAGAATATGATATTTTAGGCTCAAATGACCTAAATGACATAAATAAGGGCATTAAAATTGCTGGCTTAACAGATAATGTAAATGTTAAAATAACCGATATAGCAGGTAACCTAGTAGCAGAAGCACAATCAAGAGTCAATAGCAGAAATTCAAATTTAAACTACAATTTTGCTATTGAAGGTGGTACCGGTATTTGGAACGGCAAAAACCTAGCAAACAATATTGTTGCATCTGGTGTTTACTTAATAATCATATCTGACTTGGATTCATTTGAAAGCAAAGTAATAAAATTGCTCATCGTGAGATAGTGCAATGCTTATTACGTCGAAAATAATAGTACTCCACAAGCTAAAATACAAGGACAACGACCTTATTGTTAATTGTTACACCAAGCACCGTGGCGCGGTCAGCTACCTTATCAAAGGTGCTTTAAAAAGCAGCAAATCAAACACCTCTAAAAGTGTATATTTTCAACCTTTAACCCAATTAAACGTTGTTGAAGATTATAAGCCCAACAGATCATTACAGTTTCTTAAAGAGTATAAAACCTATTTCTTATATAGAACTTTACATCAAAACATCTATAAAAGTGCAATAACACTATTCTTGTCCGAGGTATTACACATATCCTTAAAGGAAGAAGAAGAAAATAAAGAATTATTCAATTTTTTAGAAACCTCATTTCAATATCTCGACACTATTGAAAATTTTGCAAATTTCCATTTGCTTTTTTTATTAAAACTTACCCGTTATTTGGGTTTTCAACCTGAAACACCAAATCACGATGCTTACTTTTTTCAATTAGAAATAGGCACTTTTAGCGCTAAGGATGAAGGCGGAAAATCTATATCTGGAAAAAATTTAACACTGCTAAAACAATTTATGGGCATAAATTTTGATGCTTTGTCTACTATCAAAATTTCTGCAGAAAACAGACAAAATTTTTTGAATATGCTTTTGAATTATTTTGAATTACATTTGGAAGGTTTCAAAAAACCAAAATCACTTAAGGTGCTAAGTCAAATATTCGGTTAATTCCCTTTCATTGAGAGCTAAAGCTAAATATATCATCGCTGTATGTATACTTCAACTAGGTGCTTTATTGAACGCACAAACTATAGGCGTAAAGGAAAAATTGACAAATTATCCGATTCCAGGAGTAGTACTTTATAATTTAAAAAAGAATAAATCCGTAACTACAGATAAAGACGGAAAGGCAGATATTAGTGTTTTTGATGCCAATGAAACCATCTATTTTCAAAATATACTTTACCAGAAAATTAGTCTTAAAAAAACAGATATACTAGCGTCGTCATCTACTGTTTTTATGACCCTTAAAATTGAAGACCTTAATCAAATTGTTATATCTGCATCTAAATTTGAACAAGATAGAAGCGATGTCCCACAATCAATAATCAGTTTAGATGCTAAAGCCATATCAATTGCCACGCCTCAAACTAGTGCCGATGCTCTTTTAAATACAGGTAATGTGTTTATACAAAAAAGCCAACTTGGTGGCGGAAGCCCTATTATAAGAGGTTTTTCAACAAACCGGTTGCTTATTACAGTTGACGGTATCCGCATGAATAATGCCGTATTTAGAGGCGGTAATGTCCAAAATGTTATTGCTATCGATCCTTTTTCGGTACAAAATGTTGAAGTGACTTTGGGTTCTGGTTCGGTAGTTTACGGAAGCGATGCTATTGGTGGCGTAATGAGTTTTTATACCAAAAAACCACAATTATCTTATAAAGAAGAACCTTATGTACAAGGTAATTTTAACACAAGATTTTCTTCTTCAAATAATGAAAAAACCGGACATTTTGATTTAAACTTTGGTCTCAAAAAATGGGGATTTCTAACCAGTGTGAGCTACACTGATTTTGATGATTTAAAAATGGGGCGTCACGGGCCAGATGACTATCTAAGGCACCAATACGTTAGTACTGAAAATGGTATCGACAACCTTGTTAGTAACCCTGATCCATTAGTGCAAATTCCAACGGGTTACAATCAGTTAAACCTTATGCAAAAAGCTCGTTTTGAACCCTATGACAACCTTAGTTTTGATTTAGGCCTACATTATTCCATAACCTCAGATTATGCCAGGTACGATAGGTTATTGCGTCCAAGTGGCGATGGGCTTCGTTCAGCAGAATGGAACTACGGGCCACAGAAATGGTTTATGGGAAATCTAAAAGTAACCAAATTAAGCAGTAGCTCTAGTTTTTATGATAAAATCCTATCCACATTGGCTTATCAAAATTTTAAGGAAAGTAGAATAGACCGAAACTTTCAGTCCGAAATAAGAAGAACGCGGTCCGAGGCCATAGATGTTGTTTCTTTTAATTTAGATTTAGAAAAACAGCTCAGCTCTAAATCCAGTCTTTTTTACGGTGTTGAGTATTTGTACAACTATGTAAGTTCAGAGGCATCTGAAACAAATATTTTAAATGGCAATACAAACTCATCTTTAACGCGTTATCCTGACGGCTCAGTATGGCAGTCTTTAGCGGCATACACAAGCATAAAATACAGACCAAGCAATAAATTTGTACTGCAAACTGGATTGCGCTATAACCAAGTTATTTCTGAGGCAAATTTTGATGCAAACAACGCTTTTTTAAACCTTCCTTTTAATACGTCTGAAATCAACTCTGGCGCATTTACTGGAACTGCTGGTATAAGGTGGATTCCCAACAAAATACTAGAATGGAATTTTAATTTATCAACAGCTTTTAGAGCTCCTAATATTGACGACATTGGTAAAGTGTTTGACTCAGAGCCTGGGTCTGTAGTTGTGCCCAACAACAATCTTGAACCAGAATATGCTTATGGTGGAGAGCTGGGGTTGAAGTTAAACTTTGGAGGTAACGTAAGGTTAGATATGGCGACGTATTACACCTTTTTGGATAATGCACTCATTCGTCGTGACTTTACCCTTAATGGGGATGAAACAATTGTTTATGATGGAGAACCTAGCAACGTGCAAGCCATTCAAAATGCATCAAAAGAATTTATTTACGGTTTTGAAATTGGTGCCGAAGTACAAGTGCTTCCAAAGTTGAAGTTACGATCTCAATACAATATTATAGGTGGCACAGAAGATGCCAATGGTATTGAAGTGCCAGTTAGACATGTTGCGCCAGATTTTGGCCGAACACATTTAATTTGGAAACACAATGCCTTAACCCTAGATATATTTAGTGTTTATAATAGTGAATTGTCTTTTAACAAATTGGCACCTTCGGAAATTAGCAAGGATTTTATTTATGCCAAAGATGAAAATGGCAATCCGTATTCGCCTTCGTGGTACACTCTAAATCTAAGAGGCCAATATGATATTACTAAAAATATACAAGTTACGGCAGCGATAGAAAACATAACCGATCAGCGTTACAGACCTTATTCATCCGGTATAGCTGCAGCCGGAAGAAATTTCATTATTTCAGCTAGGTATAGCCTTTAAACCAATTACCTTTTTATCGATTTTTTGGTAATAACCGTTCCGTTGGATAATGTTGCTTTTGCGATAAATACTGAAGATTTTAACTTTGACAAATCAAAAGACTTTGATGAAGCGTCAACATTTAAATCATAGACCAATCTCCCTTGCAGATCAAAGAGCGCTAAAGTATCAATATAGAGACTAGAATTAGAAAGAGAAAAATTCACCAGTCCGTTTTCTGCTTCAAAAATTGTTAAATCTTGGCTTTCAATAAAATTATCATCAACAGATAATACACTATTTGAGAAAACTAATTCAAACCTATTATCGTAAAAACCTTGGCTAGATGTAAACTCATAAGGTTCAGCTTTAAGGTTATGTACTATTCCAAGGTCATTATCCCGTAAATAAATAGGATTATTATTTAAAAATGCACCTTGAATTTGAGGTAATGAAATTTGATAGGTTTCAATAGTGGAAATGTAAGTTGCAAAACCTACTTTAATGCTTTCGTCGGTATTTAAAGCTTGAGGAGATTTCCCTTGAATAACAAATGGCGTAGTGGATTGGCCATCAATTAACGTAAATAAATACCCTGCATTACCTGCAAAGTTTCTTGGCGTATCAATATTATTTCCATCATAACCATCTGTTGCCTTATTTGTATAAGCTACACATACTTGACTGTAAACGCCAATATCAGAACCTAAATTGAGCCATAATTTTTCACTGTTGCTAGTTGAATTATTGGCTGCTCTGTAAAATTCATCATTAGCGTTATTTCCACTCACTCTCATACTATTTGTAAACGTAACGTTAGTAGTAGCTAAAGAAGGAATAAAAAATGCTTGACCAGATGGCACTTGTCTACTTGGTGCGCCAGTAGTTCCGTTACCTGCCTCACCAACAGAATTGATGGTTATATAATCATTTTGGCTAAAATTCAACACTTCGTTTCCTGGATTGCTTCCATCTAGAGGACTGACTTGAGACCACATATACAAAGCTTCCTCAACTACACCAGTATTTGCTGAAAAAAATAAATCCACATTTATCGCTGAAGGATATGGATTTCCTATTAAATTCCAATGTTCAATGGGGTTTGCAACATCATGTATTACGCCATAAGTAATATCTCCAGTATTATAAGAGCCCTCAAAAGTATAGTCGTAACCTCTAACACCTAGGTACCCTATTTCATTGTGCGTAGCCGCAAAGCCTTGACCAGGTGTCATAGGATATGAACCTGTTTCTCGAGTCCAAGCATCTGCATTATCATCAATACCATCTCCATTAGTATCTAAGAAGTTGCCTGCATTAAACCAAAAACGCCTATCAACATCAGCGTCTGATAAAGCACTGTCGGTTGTTTCACCTACCACAGGAGATGACCAATATGTGTAGCTGTACCAATTGGCAAGATCGGCAGTGGTTTTAATAACTTCTGAGGCACCTGTTCCAGACAACACAAAACTGCCTGCTAACGCTCCACTGCCACGTTGCACAAAACTGCCTCTTGTCTCTGTTGAAATAGATCCGTTGTTCACGGTAACATCATTAATAATTTCTATAAAATCACCATTACCAATAACCAGATTAGCATTTACCTCCAAACTACATGCAACAAAACTGCCACTTGAACTTGTATTATAATTACCATTGATAACCGCCGTAGTGGAATTATTGGGTGCGGAAGGCGACCAGCCTGTTCCGTTCCAAGTAACTGTTGAACTACAAGTTAAATCAGTAGCTATACAAATATTGTCAAAAAATGCCGTCCTATTCGCATTATTGCTGTGATTGAACACATTGGCTATAAAGTTAAGCGGTACATCTACATAAGTTGTATTCACCAAATTACCTTGAGAATGTGATGCATCTAACGACAAAGGGCTACTGAATACAACTCCATCATTTCTAACAAAAAGCTCCCAATTATCCGTAGCTGGTTCATAAGTTACTCTAATACTCGAATACTCATTTCCATAGTCATCTGAACCAGTAATTATATCGGTGAGATTAGCATTAGCATCAATACCATCAGTAAAGCTGACCAGTCTAACATTATCGGTTCCCCCATTTTCACCCAATACTACCGCATATCCATCAGCAACTGTTAAATCTGACTCTGTAGCTCCAAGGACAAAAGCAACGCCGTCCTGGCCTGAATTAAATCCATTTGGGTTACCTCTACTTTGCCTCATGTTAAAATTCCAAGTGATCGTATTTGCTAACGCGCTTAATGTTGTATTGTAGACTGAAGAGACATCTTGATATACGTAATCAAGTGCCGTTACACTATTTGAAACTATTGTTAAGTTAGGATCTGTTGTTGCATTACCACCAATATCGGTCCATTCAGCACCTAATGTTGGAGATTCAAAATCATCTGAAATATTACAACTAACTGCTGGACTTGTATTAATAGAACCATCAACAACAATATCATTATTTGCTCCTCCGTTTTCAAAACGTCCTTGACCATCAGCAGTATTTGCCGTACCATATAACCTGTAAGTTACTGATCCTGTATTATTTAATTGATTAACATTAAACGTTACCACTTGGTAATTGGCTGTAATTGGCACAACCGCATCAATGTCAGTAGTAAATCCGTCAAGTGAACTTCTTAAAGCTATAGATGTAAATCCATTATTGTTCCGTCTAACTTGAAATGTAATTGTATTTACATCAAATTGAAAACCTGCATTTGGTGTAACAGTAAATTCTACATAATTATCATTAGCAACTGCATCAGCAATACTAACGGTACTCCAGTTTGACGAATTGAAACTATTATTATTTGCTACAGCTATTAGGCCAGCTCCTCTTGATATTGCAGAAGCCGTTAATGCAAAATCATTGAAATTTGATGCTACTGGATCTGCTGTACCATTATTTCCATTAAACTCAAAAGTTAGTACTTGAGCATTAGATATTGAAATACAGACTAATAACAATAAAATAATAATGGGGCAATTTCTCTTCATCATTTAGCTCTTAAAAATGTAATCATTACAAAATAAAGAAATTAGATGCTATTTTTGCTCAATGAACTCCCAAAAAACCTATTCTTTCGATGAAGCGCAGAAAATTTTAGAAAATTATTGTGCTTATCAAGAACGTTGCCATAAAGATGTTAGGAATAAACTTAAAAATATGCGAATGATCCCTGAAGTTATAGACAAAATTATTGTTCATTTGATTGATCAGAACTATTTAAATGAACAACGCTTTGCCTATGCTTTTGTCAGTGGTAAATTCAGGATTAAAAAATGGGGCAAAAAAAGATTGATAAATGAGCTGAAGCAACGTGAAATTTCTAAATATAATATAAATGAAGCTTTGTCTCAAATTGAAGAAGACGACTACTTAAACACTTTGGACGCTTTAGCCAAAAAACGCCTATCGCAAATAAAAGAAACCAATGTTTATAAGCGCAAAAAGAAACTTGCAGATTATTTATTGTATCGTGGTTGGGAATCGCATTTGGTATACCAAAAAACAAATGAGTTGACTAACTGATGCCATGTACTTTATTTGTGCGGATAATGGCTTGCTCATTTTTCCAATCTATCCATTTCTGTCCTTTAAGACGACGCATAATATTATCAAAACTACGCATAACAAATACATTGTAAATGGCCTTGCCTAAATTTTTAGGGTTACGGGCAATGGCACGCAAACTCATTGAAAATCCGGGTGTTATGTAACGCATGTAATGCCAATAACCTTCTGGCATATACAATACTTCGCCGTGGTTAAGATCACAAACCCAACCTTTTGCATGTTTGAGTGCTGGCCATTTTTCAAAATCCGGGTTTGCAAAATCAATATCTTCCCTTGTGATTAATGAATGTGGAATTTTATACAAGTGGTCATTTTGTTTTTGATCAAACAAGATGCATTGTTTTTTACCTTCAAAATGAAAGTGAAATATATTGGCCAAATCAATATCGTAATGCATGAAAGTGTAGGAATCCGTACCTCCAAAAAAGAGCATAGGCAAGCCTTTCATAAGTCGTAGTCCAAAATCGGGATAACTGAAATCCTTTTGAAGTTCGGGAACTTCTTTTAAAATATTCCAAAGAAAAATTCTATATTTTGTGGGTTCACGCTTTAGCAAATCTACATAATCGCTCATTTTCATTGTGGCGTGCGCTTCATTAAAACCGTCTTTGTAATCTACTGGTCTATCATCATAGAGTGGTACGGTTTTATCGCCTGCTATATCTTTCATGTAAGCTAAACTCCATTTGGAATAGGCAGGCCAATCTTCAACAAAACGTTCAATTACCACAGGTTTTTGTGGTTTGAAATAGTTTTTTATGAATTCCTCTTTGGTAATAGTTTCTACTCGAGGTATCTGTTTCAGATTTAATTTCAACGCAGAAATAATTTAAACTTCAAAGTTACTAAAACGTTACGAAATTTAATTAATTGTTTCCATATAAAAGACCTCACAAGTATTAAAACCTGTGAGGTCTAAAGTTTAGCAATGGCCTAGCTTAAGATTCTATCTCAGCGTCATCTGCTTCAATGTTCTTTTTATCCTTGCCTTTTAAATACTCAGGTAAATCCATGCCCGCCATATTGAACATTTCCTGCAATGGCGGTACGGCTTTGTACATACCAGAGATAAAGTTTGAGGTTGACGATTTACCATCTTTACTGCCACCATTTTCCCAAACGGTTACTTTATCAATCTTAATGTTTTTAATAGCTTCAGCTTGGGTTTTTACCAATTCTGGCAATTTATCGGCTATTAGTAACAATACGGCATCTTTTGAATTATTTCCGGCTGCTTTTACAATTTCATCTAAACCAGCTGCTTGCTTGGTCAGTACTTCATAAAGCCCTTTTGCTTCGGCTTGTGCTTTAAATAAGATGGCATCTGCTTCACCTTTTGCGCGACGTCTAATGCGCTCTGCTTCGGCTTCGGCATCAATCTCTGCTTTCTTTTTGGCAATTTCAGTAGGTACTATAACATCTGCCATTTGCGATGAACGTTCACGTTCAGCCCTTGCTGCTTCGGCTTGTTGTTCAGCCGCATAAGATTCTTCCAAGGCTTTTGCCGCTTGTACTTTTTCTGAAGCGATAGCTACGCGCTCAGCTTCTGCTTCGCGCTGACGACGCAGGGAGTCAGAATTGGCTACGGAAATTTTAGCAGCGTTTTCACCTTCAACAGCTTTGGCATTTGCAGCGGCAACTTGTGTTTTTTCATCTTGAACTGCATTAGCTTCACCAATAGAACCATCTCTGTTTTTCTCAGCTACCGACTTACGCGCAGCATTGATGGCATGTGCAGCAGCTTCTTTACCAAGTGCTTCAATGTAACCAGATTCATCAACAATATCTGTGATATTTACATTGATAAGTTTTAAACCTACTTTTTTCAATTCGGATTCCACAGATTGCGAAATGTTGGTCAAAAATTTGTCCCTATCGGAATTGATTTCCTCAATATCCATGGATGCCACAACCAAACGCAACTGCCCAAAAATAATTTCCTTAGCGAGTTCTTGAATGTCTTGCAAACCAAGTCCCAACAAACGCTCGGCCGCATTTTGCATTACACCTGGCTCTGTGGATACACCAATAGTAAAACGCGATGGTACGTTGACACGGATGTTCTGCTTTGATAGTGCATTTACCAGATTAACCTCAATGGAAATTGGCGTTAAATCCAAATATTCATAATCTTGAATAACCGGCATAATAAATGCTGCGCCACCATGAATACATTTGGCAGATTTGCCACCGCCAACTTTACCGTAAACAACCAATATGCGGTCTGATGGACAGCGCTTGTAACGCTTAATTAGAATAAAAAGGGTCAATATCACAAAAAGTGCTACAAAAAGTATGGTCATTGTAGACCCGATACCTTCTAAAATTCCTTGGGCTAATATTAAAGACAATGTTTTCATGGGCGTAAAAATTTAAGTGTTATGCGTTAAGTTGTTTTGTTTCTGTTGTTTCTATTTGTAAAGGTTCAATTGGTTTTTTGTTTTGGGCAACGATTAGGATTCCGTTTGGTGTAACATCCACGACCTTTATAACAGTACCTGATTTCAAATCGGTAAAAGCATCGGTCATGGCATCCATTTCGCGCATCGTTCCTTGAATGGTAACACTGACTTTACCTATTTTTGAGCGGTCTGCACCAATAGTAAGATAAACTTCGCCAACGGCATCAATGGCATTTTTATAGTCCAAAGTACCGCTATCGCTCAATTTGTAAATAAAATAAAATAGTGTGGCCATAACAAGCATCATTAGCAAACCACAAACCACGGATATGATAACGGTCAGAACCGTACCTAAACCAGCATCGAGACATGCAATTCCCGACCAGCCAAAAATGGTAAAGAAACCGACCAAGTTTTTAAAACTGATAAACTGAAACCCAGCACCAATGTCGGCATCCATATCAGCATCTAAATCGCCAATATCATCTGCGTCGCCTCCCAAAAAGGCCATAGCCATAACCACAAGGAAAACCAGAGAGCCAACTAGTGCAACCGACCAGTATATTTTAGGCAAAGCTTCTAAATTTGAAAACCAATCCATCATGCTGTATATTTTTAAAATTCAACATTAAAGATACAACGACTTTGTATTCTTTCATTGTAATTCTGAAAGTGAATTTAACCGTCAATTAGTTGCATCCAGAGTGTGTTACTGAATGTGTAAAGTTTTAAATTTTCAAGATTGAAGCCTTGAGAAGAATCGATGGTTAATCTGCAATGATGTCTTAATTTGCATCATTACTTTAGACTTTCAAGCTATATGTAGCTGAAGTTAACGTTTTGTTACAGTTTGAATTGAAAATATCAAAAGTTAAAGGTTAACGGAACGTTTTCCTTTTTATGTAATACAATTGAAAATTAGTTGAATGTATACCTCAACCCAAACAGAACATTGCTTGGTGGCATTGGCACAAAGCCCGTTTCAATATATTCAGCATCAAAAATATTACTTGCTGTTATGGTAAATTCAGCATTTTTAAGTGCAATTACCAATGAAACGTCCCAAACATTATAGGTTTGCCCTGTAGTACGTTCGGCATATTTGTATACTATATTTTGACTTACGTTTTTAAACAATTGTGTACTTAAACGTGTGGTGTACTGATGCCTTAATGTATTTAATGAGTAGCGCGACAGTTCAGAATCTTCAACTTTAATATCATCATCTAAATAGGCATATCCAAAAGCTAATGTTTGAGTAAAGTCATTTATTTTAAAGTTGTAAGATGCGTCAAATTCTAAACCTTGAGTATTTACTTCAGCAATATTGGTTGCCGTAAATACAGATGTTTGAATATCTGGACTTACAAAATCGATTAAATTTTCAGCATCCCTATTAAATATAGCTAACGAAGCTCTAAAGTTTGAGGAAAAATACTTAATACCAAGCTCTTGAGAGAAGGCTTCTTCAGGTTCTAAATTTGGATTACCTTCAGTAACGGAATCGTTATAGTACAAATCTGTATAGGTTGGCACACGATATGTAAAACCTATGTTTCCATACGCTCTGAAACTAGGTGAAATTTCGTAGCCAATATCCAATCCCGGAAATGCGTTGAAATCAAAATCCGAAAAATAAGTCATGGCTACACCAGGTGTAACATCCAGTTTATCATTAGCAAATTTAAAACGATGTTCTAAAAACGCTGTGGCTAAAAACCGATTGCGATTCCCCAAATTATTACTGCGTATGTAGTATTGCGAAACATCTACCCCAAAACCGGTAATTCCCAGTTCGGACGCATAAGACGCATTGGCCTCTACGCCAATCTTATTTGTAACGTGGAAGTTTCTGAAAAAGCTTGGGTCTTCGCGGCGTAGCAAAAACATATCTTGGTTACGTCTCCAATACACGCGTGGCGAAATTTTAAGTTTTTCTTTTTTAAATGTAGTTGTAAACGCTATTAAGCTGTTTTGGGTTTCTTCGTATTCGGTAAAATCACGAATTGGTGGCGGTGGTGTATAGAAATTTTGTGCCCCAAACTTTCTTTCAAAGAATGTTCCTATAAACTCAATGGGTTGCTTGTTTTTGTTAAATACACTTTGAAAAAAGTAATTGGCATTATCGTAATCTGAATTGAAACGGTAACCTTCAGACGTTACCCTACCAACATGCACAATGTGCGAAGCATTTTTTTGTTCTATACCTGCGGTGACATTTCCATTTAACTGGCCAAACGACCCAAATTCTAAGTTTGCAGAAACGGTACTTTCCAAGTTCTTTTTTGTAACAATATTAATAGCACCTGTAAACGCGTTTTGGCCAAAGACCCTAGCGGCAGGACCTTTTACTATCTCAATACGTTCAATAACCTCAATTGGCAAAGCAGCGTTCATAGTGTGATGCCCCGTTTGTGCATCGTCCATTTTAATACCGTTTATGAGTAAAAGCGTTTGGTCAAAACCGCCACCTCTAATATGTAAATCTGCTTGGCTACCGCCAGTACCACGACGCCTTATATCTACACCTGCAACCTGCTGGAGTAAATCTGCAACATTTACTGCAGCGCTCTTTTTGATATCTGCTTTTGTAATAATATTTATGGTGCGTGAGTTCTTTTTAAAAGGTAAATCTATACGTTGAGTTGATGTTACCGTTACCGAATCTAAATCTTGTTGTGGGAAATCTTGGGAAAAACTATTTATGCTGAAGCACAATACAGAAATAATAAAACACTGTAATTTTTTGGAGGTCATGTGTTGAAAATTATTGGCGCAATATAGAATTATTTTTAATTCTAAAAGTGTTCAATTTTTCCATTCTTTCTAAGAATATCTTTATTTATCCACTTGTGGTATCCTCTTTCTCTAGCATCAAGCAAATCAATGTTAAATTTATCCGCAAAAAACAGAGCCCTTTTCAATACAGTATCGTAACTGCCTGAAACAAATAGATTTAGCTTTTTGATTTTATTAAACCATAGGTTTACCTCATAGCCATTTGACGTTTTAAAAACAGAAATGTAGTCAACACTTTCTAGTGTTTTCCATTTTCTTGGAAATCTAAATCGTCCTATTTCCGTTACATATTTGATACTTTTATTAGTAAAATCTATATAAACTAGCCTATCTAAAAGAATAGGAATTACAAAATTTTGGAGAAGCACAGCTCCTAAAACTAATAACAAAAAAACAGTATTCAGTTTGTCCTGATTTCGATTAAGAAAATAGAACCATAAACCAACATACAATGTTAAAATAACAGCAACAATAAGTCTATGAAAAAACGGACTCTGCTGGCTTTTTATTGTAAACTCTACTTTTTGCATTATATCAAATATACAACTATGAACACAAAAAAATTATTGTTTATCAATAATTTTTATATATTTGTTATCGTAAAACAATAATTTTTTCAAAAATGCAAAAATTGATTATACTAAAAAGTTTGGTTGATTTTATCTGGATTGTAACCTGTATACCAATGATTGGATTACTCCTGTTTTTTTCCGTCTATATTTTTATTGACACTGATATGTTTGATGTTGTTTTTAATGCAAATACAACAGATGACGCCCAACCACAATGGTTGAAACAAATCGTCAGTTTGGTCTATATAGTTATTGTATTGATATCTATTTATTGCCTATTTATATTCCGAAGAACACTGCGTTATTTTCAAAAAGTAAAACCATTTCATATTGATGTGATCCAGAATTTTAATAAAATGGGATATTTACTCATTTTAGTTGGGTTAAGTGGTACAATCATCACTGTTGTAACCAGACTTGTATTCAATGGTCAATTTAAAGTAAGTCTAGGTTTAACACCACACCTTATCTTAGTTTGCCTTGGCTTGTTTTTTATGGTTTTAAGCGAAGTATTTAAAGTTGCAAAGCATGCAAAAGAAGAAAACGATTTAACTGTTTAAATATGAGTTCTGCTAAAACATTGTATTGGATATTAAACTGCATCATCTTTCTGCTTCTAGTTGGTGTTGGATTAGGTATTTTCTTCTTTGTAACCATTCTTTTTGGAGTCGAACAAAATATGATCTACACAGAAGAAGTGGCTACCAATTTTAAGACGGAGACGAAGTATTACTTTTTTACCATTTTAAAAATTGGAGTTTATGTTGTTTTTATTGTTTCACTTTTAAAATGGAGAAAGGTGACAAAGCTCTTGCTTAATAACGATTTTTATAATGAAGAGCTTATACAATCGTTGTTTTTTGCTGGCAGAGTTATGGTAATAGCAACACTATCCTCTTGGTGTATTGATTGGATAGGCAATCTATTTTTTAGATTCAAATTTATAGTGGGTTTAACTGAAAAATCATTAGTGTATTTATTGATAATTGCCGTAGGTTTATTTTTGATGCTAATGGGTACAATTCTGAGAGACACTAAGACCATAAAGGAAGAAAACGATTTAACAATATAGCCATGCCAATTATTATAAACTTAGATAAGGTTTTAGCTGAGCGTGGCATGAAAAGTTATGAATTAGCAGATATAATTGGTATCACCACTGCTAATTTATCCATCCTTAAAACAGGTAAGGCAAAGGCTATTCGATTTTCAACTTTAGAAGCTATTTGCGAGGCTTTAGATTGCCAACCGAGTGATATTTTGGAATATGTTACAGATTAAAGAATATTAAAACCCCTAAAAAACTAACAAAGTCTTAATTAATTGTACAGCCATTTTTAGTTTAATATCTTCATAAACTCAAATTAAAATGAGTGAAAAAGAAAAGATATTTAATTTTAATAGTATTTATTATTTCTTTCTCAAAAAGCTATGCGCAATTAAATGCGACAGTTATTGGAAACGCTATTGATCAAGGCAATAATTGTTTTACTATTACTCAAGATTTACTTAATCAGGTAGGAGGCGTATGGTACGACAACCCTATTGATTTTGATGAGGATTTCACCATTATATATCAAAATAATTTTGGATCAAAGGACGGAAATGGTGCAGATGGTATGGCTCTGGTTTTTAAAGATAATTCAACACCTCAATTAGGAAACGCAGGAGGTGGCATGGGCTACCAAGGTATAGGCTCAGCCTCAGATCTATCAGCAAATGCATCATTGATCATAGAATTTGACACCTATCAAAACAACACTCCAAATGAGGGTTTATTAGACGACCCCTTTTTTGACCATGTGGCTATTGTTAGAGGTGGCAATCCTTTCCATAATTCTATTTCTAATTTAGCGGGTCCAGTACAAGCTAGTTCTAACTCAATAAATATTGAAGATGGTAATACGCATGAAATAAAAATAGAATGGATTGCGGCACAGACCAGACTTAATGTTTATTTTGATTGTGAGTTAAGATTGAGCCTAAACCAAGATGTAAAAAACACCGTTTTTTTTGGAGATGATTCGGTCTTTTTTGGTTTTGTGGGGTCAACAGGAGGACTTTCAAATATACATGAGGTCTGTTTTAATAGTATATCATTTGTGGATAATTTACAAATAGACGACCAAATCGTTTGCGAGAATAATACACCGATTTTTGTAGACGCTGAAATACCTAGTGGCTTAACTTACTCATGGTCGCCACCTCAATTTGTAGATTTTCCAGGCAACGCAGCTGTAATGCTCTCACCACCACTAGGTACAACAACTTTTACAGTAAATATAGTTGATATTTGTGGAGACCCAACCACTGAGAGCTTTACAGTAACAGTTTTGGAAGTAGACCCGCAACCAACGCTTGAATGCTGGGAAACGGCAACTTTTAATGATACTACATGTTTGTGGGAAGTTACAGGCACACAGCCCACACAACCTACAGGCTTGGAATGCTGGCAAAGCAGTGTCTTTAATAACACGACTTGTACTTGGGATATAATTGGCACACAACCCATGGCACCGATAACGGAATGTTGGCAAACGGCAATATTTAACAATGCCACTTGTTCATGGGATGTTACAGGCACACAGCCCACACAACCTACAGGCTTGGAATGCTGGCAAAGCAGTGTCTTTAATAACACGACTTGTACTTGGGATATAATTGGCACACAACCCATGGCACCGATAACGGAATGTTGGCAAACGGCAATATTTAACAATGCCATTTGTTCATGGGATGTTTCAGGCACACAGCCCGCGCAACCTACAGGATTGGAATGCTGGGAAAATCTAATATTTAATACGACAACTTGCAGTTGGGATGTAGTTGGAACACAGCCAACACAACCAATATTAGCCTGTTGGGAAACAGCTATGTTTAATACCGCTACTTGTTCATGGGATGTTTCAGGCACACAGCCCACACAACCTACAGGACTGGAATGCTGGGAAAACCCAATATTTAATACGACAACATGCAGTTGGGATATCTTTGGTACACAACCTTTAGCTCCAACTGTAGCCTGTTGGGAAAGCACGACATTTAATAATACCGCTTGCTTATGGGAAGTTTCAGGTACGCCACCAGATGCTCCAACGTTTAATATAAATACAATTATTTGCGAAGGCGATATAGTCGCACCTTTACCAATGATTTCAACTGAGGGAATTACAGGATCTTGGTCTCCGCCTACAATAAATAATCAGCAACCACAGCAATATGTATTTACTCCAGATCAAGGCCAAGGATGCCAAATACAGACGACTGTAGATATTCAGATACTTCAGCCAGTAACACCAACATTTAATTTACAAAATCCTATCTGCAGTGGAGATACGGACATAGTACTTCCTAATAGTTCTGTTGAAGGTATTACAGGCACATGGTCAGAACCTTTAAATAACACAGAAACAACGACATATACATTTACTCCAAATCCAAACCAATGTGCATCGTCAATAGATGTAACTATTGAAGTTTTACCAGTCAATGAATTACAGCTTTCGGTACAACTTGTCTCAGAACCGTTTAGCAATAATCAAACGGTTGTTGCATCCGTTACTGGCGGTGACGGCATGTACGAGTATCAATTAGGCAATGGTGCTTGGACCACTGAAAATGTATTTTCAAATCTTAGAGGTTGTGATGAATATACATTACGAGTTAGGCAAACTAATACTTGTAGCAATGTTGGTGTTTTAACATTTCGTGTTATAGATTATCCAAAATTTTTTACACCTAATGGTGATGCGAGCAACCCAGTTTGGAACATTAACTGTCTGAGAGATCAGCCCAATGCCACCATATCTATTTTCGATAGATATGGTAAGTTGCTGGCTACAATTTCCCCAAGAGGTATAGGCTGGAATGGCGTGTATAATGGCAACCTAATGCCAACAAGTGACTATTGGTTTACAGTAAATTATTTAGATGCCGATGGTAACCCTAAAGTATTTAGCTCACATTTTACGTTAAAGCGATAAAATTTTTGCTGTTAATTTTATAACGTCTTTTATCTTTACAACTATGTACGCTTTAGTAGATTGTAATAACTTTTACACCTCTTGCGAAAGAGTTTTCAATCCAAATTTGGAGCAGAAACCTGTTGCTATTTTGAGCAATAACGATGGTTGTGTTATTTCCATGAGCGATGAAGCTAAAGCACTACAATTACCATTTGGCGCACCCATTTTTAAATGGGAAGGTTTCTGTAAGACAAATAATATTTCTGTACTATCGTCAAACTACCCGTTATACGGCGATATGAGTACCCGTGTAATGAATATCTTAAAACAATTTACACCAGAAGTTGAAGTATACAGCATTGACGAAGCTTTTTTAAAATTTGAAGGCTTTCAAAATTACAACCTCAATGATTACGGTTTAAACATTAGGCAACGTATCCTAAAATGGACAGGCATACCAACATGCGTAGGTATTGCGCCAACAAAGGCACTAAGTAAAGTAGCTAACAAAATAGCACGGAAGTTCCCAAAGAAAACCAAAGGCAGTTATGTTATTGACTCGGACGAAAGCCGTATAAAAGCCCTTAAATGGACCAAAATAGATAGCGTTTGGGGCATTGGCCATGGGCTACAAAAACAGCTAAAGGCCAAAGGGTGTAAAACAGCGTATGACTTTACACAACTTGACTCTGAATGGGTACGCAGAACACTCTCCATCACCGTATGGAAACTTCAGAAAGACTTACAAGGCATTTCAAAAATAGAATTGGATGAACCCACACGAAAAAAAGCCATAACTACTACCAGAAGCTTTGATTATACCTATAATGATATCAACTACATTAAAGAGCGCATATCAACCTTTGCCACAATCTGTGCCGAAAAAATGCGCCAACAACGCTCAAGTTGCCACATGGTTATGGTAATGTTACGAAGCGATAGTCACAAAAAAAATGCCGAGCAACACCGCGTTAACAAAATGGTAAGCTTTCCGTACCCAACAGATTCCTCATTACTTATTAGCCAACAAGCCGTAAAGTCCGTAGATCAGATATATAAAAAAGGAATTCAGTACAAAAAAGCAGGTGTTATAGTTATGGGTTTGGTACCAACGGACAACTACCAACTCAATCTGTTCTCTAAAGAAAATCCAAAGCACAAGTCACTAATGTCTGCTATAGACCACCTCAACAAAAAATACAAAGACCATAAAGTAAAGCTCGGCAATCAAGACTTAAAGCGCACCTGGAAAATGCGCCAAGAACGTTTGTCTCCCAGATACACCACAAACATCAACGATATTATTGTGGTAAAATAAACCAATTAGGGCGTTACCCTAAATACCAAAAAAGTTTAGACACCAAAACAAGTTTGGCACCTAACCTTTTAGGAAACGGGTCGGGCTTTCCGCTATATCTTTAATTTTATAACTTTGGCACAAAAGCCATCAAATTAAAGGATGTACTTCAAATGCGAAGCATTCACGAGGCCCTATTTAATAAAATGTAAATTTCGCGAGTAATCCCTAACGCAAATCAAAACTATGATAGCACATAAATCTAATAATCTCACATTTTTTATCCCAGAATATACCGAAGGTTCTGGCACTAGTTTTATTGATACAGGAATTTCAGCAGGTTTCCCATCACCCGCAGACGATTTTAAAGAACAACGTCTGTCCTTAGATGATGAGCTTGTAAAAAATAAAGAAGCTACATTCTATGCGCGCGTAAGTGGACAATCCATGATTGGCGCAGGTTTAGACGACAACGATTTATTGGTTATTGACCGTAGCCTTGAGCCAGAGAACAACAAAATAGCGGTTTGTTTTTTAGATGGCGAGTTTACCGTAAAGCGTCTACGTGTTCAAGACAATGAAGTTTGGTTACAGTCCGAAAATCCAGATTACCCTATTATAAAAATAACAGAGCATAACGATTTTGTGATTTGGGGCATAGTTACCAATGTCATTAAGAAATTATACTAAAAAAATAAAACGCGAAGCAGTAAAGCTTCGCGTTTTATTTATATTAATAATGGTCTTTATTAGTCCGCCAATACAATCAGTTTATTGTCTTTCATTTCAATTGTACCTGAGTTAATAGCTAACCAAACACCTTTATCAGACTTGGTGAATTTATCTTCAACCTCTTCTTCAAGTTGAATATTATTTCCAGCAACTTTGACATGACCTTCTTTCAAGATAGAAACAATCGGTGCGTGATCTTTCAACATTTCAAATTCTCCATTAATTCCAGGAACTGCCACAGAATCTACTTCTCCACTAAATAAGGTTGCTTCAGGTGATACTATTTCTAAATACATAGTTTTTTCAATTGATAATTATTAATTGACAATTGTCAATTGATTTTAAGCTTCTGCTAACATTTTCTCACCAGCCTCAATAGCTTCTTCAATAGACCCTTTAAGGTTAAATGCCGCCTCAGGTAAGTGATCTAATTCACCATCCATAATCATGTTAAATCCTTTGATAGTTTCTTTTATGTCAACCAAAACACCTGGTATTCCTGTAAATTGTTCGGCTACGTGGAATGGCTGTGATAAGAAACGTTGTACACGTCTTGCTCTGGATACAGCTAATTTATCTTCTTCAGATAATTCTTCCATACCAAGGATAGCAATAATATCTTGTAAT
>CAYSVY010000008.1:0-153255 GCA_964434705.1 uncultured Flavobacteriaceae bacterium | reverse complement strand
TTTACTCTTGATGCAATGTCTGACATAATCTTTTAATTTTAAGTTTTAATTAGACCGCAAAAATAAAAAACTTTATTTTAAAAAACATTTTTACCCTTAAAATGTGAGCTTCGATGGCAAAAATCAATAGTGTATTTTTATTTTGCCCCTAATTGTAAATTATTATTCTTTTTTTTGCTTAGGAATAACAGAACTTTGATAGCCCGTATATGAAACGTATAGTAATTTTTGCGTCCGGTAGTGGAAGTAATGCTGAAAATTTAATAAAGTTTTTTCAAAACAGCGATACTGCGTCTGTTGTTCAGGTGTTGACCAACAATCCGCGTGCCAAAGTTTTAGAACGCTGTAAAAAACTAAATATCAGCGCTTTATCGTTTAACAGAAAAGCGTATACAGGTTCTGAAGACGTGCTTAATATTTTAAAGGCTTCGAGGCCAGATTTAATAATACTTGCAGGTTTTCTATGGAAATTTCCTGAGTTTATTTTAAAAGAATTTGAAAACAAAGTCATAAACATTCATCCTGCATTATTACCAAAATATGGTGGCAAAGGTATGTACGGCATGCATGTGCATGAAGCTGTAGTGTCAAATAAAGAAACCGAAACTGGCATAACAATTCATTATGTCAATGAAAATTATGACGAAGGTGCTATCATTTTTCAAGTAAAATGTAAGGTTTTAAATACGGATACCGCCGAAGATGTGGCCAGTAAGATACATGAATTGGAAATGGAACATTTTCCCAAGGTAGTTGAAAGGGTTTTATCAAAAAAGTAGTTCTCGATGCTTCGCTCCGTTCAACTCAAACTGACGTCACTTCCAGTTTCCCGAACTCGGTTCGGGATGTATTGAGAAGTTTATAAATAAAAAAAACCTGAAACAAGCTCAGGATGACAAAACATGTCAAAGAAAAAGAAATATTATACGGTTTGGAAAGGGCACAATACAGGTGTTTTTGAATCTTGGGACGACTGTAAAGCTCAAATAAAGGACTTCAAGGGTGCGCAATACAAATCGTTTCCAACTTTTGAAGCTGCCAAAAAAGCTTACAAAGAAGGTTCAAAAGACTATATTGGAAAATCCAAAAAGTTTAAAAGCGCACTTTCAGATGAGCAACTTAAAAAAATAGGACAACCAAACCCCAAATCCATATGCGTTGATGCTGCCTCAAGTGGCAACCCAGGAAAAATGGAGTACCGTGGCGTAGATACAAAATCCAAAAAACAGCTCTTTATCCAAGGCCCATTTGAAGAAGCTACTAATAACATTGGCGAATTTTTAGCTATTGTTCACGGGCTTGCTTTTCTGAAAAAACACAACAGTAATCACCTTATTTACACAGATTCTCGAACGGCAATGAGCTGGGTTCGAAAAAAAGCCTGTAATTCCAAACTGCAACGCAATGATAAAAACAAACCTGTTTTTGAGTTGGTAGATAGAGCAGTTATATGGCTGAAACAGAACTCTTACTCCACAAAAATAGTGAAATGGGAAACCAAAGCTTGGGGCGAAATTCCTGCTGATTTTGGTAGAAAATAATATGCTAAAAGCATCACATTACACTGTTTTACATAGAATATATTTTATGTAAATTTGCACCTTTAATAACAAAGAATATTTAATGAGCAAGTTAGTTATTGTTGGTACCGTAGCCTTTGATGCTATAGAGACGCCTTTTGGTAAAACCGACAAAATTCTTGGTGGCGCAGGCACTTTTATTGGTTTGGCTGCTTCAAATTTTAATATAAATGCCGCTGTAGTTTCCATCGTTGGAGGCGACTTTCCGCAAGACTATCTTGACTTAATGTCCAATAAAAATATAGACACTTCTGGCATTGAGGTTGTAAAGGATGGCAAAACCTTTTTTTGGAGTGGCAGATACCATAACGATATGAACTCTCGTGACACTTTGGTAACCGAACTCAATGTTTTAGAGCATTTTAATCCGGTTGTTCCTTTGGATTACAAAGATTCTGAAGTGGTGATGTTGGGGAATTTACATCCATCCGTTCAAATAAGCGTGCTCAACCAAATGGAAAAAAAACCCAAATTAACTATTTTAGACACCATGAACTTTTGGATGGATTGTGCACTAGAAGAATTGCATGAGGTCATAAAACAAATTGATGTTATTACCATAAATGATGAAGAGGCGCGCCAACTAACCGGAGAATATTCATTAGTAGTAGCTGCCCGTAAAATTCACGCTATGGGACCAAAATACGTGGTAATTAAAAAAGGAGAGCATGGCGCTTTACTGTTTCATGATGATAACGTTTTTTATGCTCCCGCTTTACCTTTAGAAGAGGTATTTGACCCGACAGGTGCTGGCGATACATTTGCAGGTGGTTTTGCAGGATATTTGGCAAAAACAGGTGATTTTTCTTTTGAAAGTATGAAAAAAGCTGTCATTTATGGTTCAACATTAGCGTCCTTCTGTGTTGAAAAGTTTGGCACTGAGCGTATGCAGAGCCTAACCACTGACGAAATAAAAAAACGATTAAAACAATTTCAGCAATTAACACAATTTGAAATTGAATTGACATAACCACAAGCGCGCCAAATTTTTTGAGCGCGTTTTTTAGTATTTGAAAACACAATTAACCTCAGTCCAAAATGAGCGACTTTTTAAAACACGAGTGTGGCATTGCACTAATCAGGCTCTTAAAGCCATTAGAATATTACAAGGAAAAATATGGCAGTGCATTCTATGGTGTAAATAAAATGTATCTCATGATGGAAAAACAGCACAATCGTGGGCAAGACGGTGCTGGCTTTGCAAGTATTAAATTAGACACTCAACCAGGTGAACGCTATATTAGCCGTGTGCGTTCTATAGCCCAGCAGCCCATACAAGATATTTTTGGACAGATAAACGAGCGTATCAATAAAGAGATTGCTGAAAACCCCGAATATCAAAATGATGTTCAAGCTCAAAAAAAACATATTCCTTACATCGGTGAACTATTACTTGGGCATGTGAGGTATGGTACTTTTGGAAAAAACAGCGTTGAAAGCGTACACCCATTTTTAAGGCAAAACAATTGGATGCACCGCAACCTTATTGTCGCAGGTAATTTTAATATGACCAATGTTTCTGAACTCTTCAATAACCTTTTAGAAATTGGACAACACCCTAAAGAAAAAGCAGACACCATTACCGTAATGGAAAAAATTGGTCATTTTTTGGACGATGCTGTTTCAAAAATTTACAAAAACCTTAAAAAAGAAGGCTATTCTAAAGCGGAGTGTTCTCCATTAATTGCCGAACGACTTAAAATCGGCAAAATCCTAAGAAAAGCGGCAAGAAACTGGGATGGTGGCTATGCTATGGCCGGTCTTTTGGGTCATGGTGACTCGTTTGTATTAAGAGATCCGGCTGGAATTAGACCTGCTTACTATTATAAAGACGATGAAGTCGTAGTTGTAGCCTCGGAACGTCCCGTTATACAAACCGTTTTCGATGTAGCTTTTGATGATGTTAAGGAACTTGAACCTGGCCACGCGATTATCACAAAGAAATCTGGAGATACCTCGATCGAGCAAATTCTTGAGCCACTTGAACGAAAAGCATGCTCCTTTGAGCGTATCTATTTTTCAAGAGGAAGCGATGCCGAAATTTATCAAGAACGCAAAGAATTAGGTAGGTTATTGATGCCAAAAGTGCTTGAAGCCATAGATAACGACACAAAAAATACGGTGTTTTCATTCATACCAAATACTGCCGAAACTTCTTTTTTTGGAATGATAGATACCGTTGAAGAACACCTCAACCAAAAGAAAACAGAAGCTATTTTAAGTGGCAGAAGAGACATTTCCGCAGAAAGAGTCACCGAAATTTTATCTGAACGACCAAGAATAGAAAAGATTGCAATTAAAGATGTAAAATTAAGAACCTTTATCACCGAAGATAGTAGCAGAGACGATTTAGTTGCCCACGTATATGATGTAACTTATGGTGTTATAAAACCAACCGATAACCTTGTTATTATTGATGATAGTATCGTAAGAGGCACCACCTTAAAGAAAAGTATCATTAAAATGATGGATAGGTTAAACCCAAAAAAAATCATAGTAGTCTCCTCGGCACCACAAATACGGTATCCGGATTGTTATGGCATTGACATGGCAAACTTAGAAGGCCTTGTTGCATTTAGGGCAGCTTTAGCTCTTTTGAAAGACACTAATAATTACGATCTTGTTGAAGAGGTTTATCATAAGTGCAAGGCACAAACTGAACTTGAGGACAAAGAGGTTAAAAACTTTGTGAAAGAAATTTATAATGGATTTACTGATGAGGAAATCTCAAACAAAATTTCTGAACTATTGAGTGACGAAGATGTAAATGCAGATGTTAAAATTATATTTCAGTCCGTGAGCAACCTGCATAAAGCTTGCCCAAAAAATCTTGGAGATTGGTATTTTACGGGCAACTATCCGACCGTTGGAGGTAACAGAGTTGTAAACAAAGCCTTTATCAACTTTTATGAAGGTAACAAAGAGCGCGCCTACTAAGCCAATGATGCTTTAAGTTTTTAAAATCTGTTTAGGTTTAAAACTCTAGATTTTAATCACTTCGTCTAAAAAAGACTTAAATAAATATTAAAAACGCCGTTTGGACTGATATTTAGGCGTTTTATCCAAATTATTTTATTTCCAGACACTAATTAATTTATCTTTGAGATTACCATAACATAAGTAGGTTAAGTTTATGGTAGATTTGGGGCAAAAAGGTGAGTATTCTTTACTCGCCTTTTTCATTTTTAATGAACAAAAAAATCCAAGCCTTTCGGCTTGGACTTCAATATCTATTACTTTACAGCAAATTTATTTTGCTTCAGCATAACGTCTTTCAACTTCGTTCCAGTTTATCACTTTAAAGAAAGCTTCAATATAGTCTGGCCTTCTGTTCTGGTAGTTTAAGTAATAGGCGTGTTCCCAAACATCTAATCCTAAAATTGGTGTACCACCACAAGATACGCCTGGCATTAATGGATTATCTTGATTAGGCGTAGAGCATACTTCAACTTTTCCACCTTTATGAACGCACAACCATGCCCAACCTGAACCAAATTGCGTTGCTGCCGCTTTACTAAAAGCTTCAACAAAAGCTTCTTTAGACCCGTAAGCTGCCTCAATTGCATCTTTTAATTCTCCTGACAGGTATCCTCTATCTTCTGGGTTCAGCACGTCCCAAAACAATGAGTGATTATAAAAACCACCACCATTATTTCTTACTGCACTGTTGCTCATGTCTAAATTTGTCAAAATATCTTCTATAGATTTGCCCTCAAGTTCTGTGCCTTCAATGGCAGCATTCAATTTCGTTGTATATCCATTATGATGCTTTGAATGGTGTATCTCCATTGTTCTTGCATCAATATGTGGCTCTAAAGCATCGTATGCGTAGCCTAGTTTTGGTAATTCAAAAGCCATAGTAATCATGTTTAAGAGTTAATTTTAAAGTTTTAACAAAATTAAGCTATTGCCTTAAAGAAAATCTAAATAAAATATTAAGATTCCCTATTTTGGTATAAAAATTATCTTTTGGAAGAATCGAGCTTCAAAATATATAATGCCTCTGCAGGAAGCGGTAAAACCTATACCCTAGCAAAATCTTATTTAAGAATACTGCTCAGCACCAATGATAGCCAAAGGTTTAAGCATATTCTTGCGGTTACCTTTACCAACAAAGCCGTTGGAGAAATGAAAGAGCGTATTATAAACATGCTTCAACTATTTGCACAATATATTGAAAGGAAATCCCAAGCACATCCTATGCTTGATGAAATTAGTGTTGAAATTGGCCAAACTAAATCAACCATAGCAAAGCGGGCCATTGTAGTTTTAGAAACCATACTACATAATTACGGTGCATTTGATGTTTCTACTATTGATGGCTTTACACACAGAGTAATTAGAACTTTTGCTCCAGACTTGAAATTGCCCGTTAATTTTGAAGTTGAGCTCGACCAAGAACAAATACTAAACGAGGCTGTTAACGCCTTAATTGACAAAGCAGGAAATGACGAGGCACTAACTGAAATATTAATTGATTTTGCTCTAGAAAAAACCGATGAAGATAAAAGCTGGGACATTGGCTATGATTTAAATAAAATAGCACAGTTGCTATTAAATGAGAACGACCGGGTTCATATTGAAAATCTAAAGGACAAACCCTTACACGATTTTAAAAAACTAAAAAATTACCTTTCGCTTAAAATAAAGAAGTGCAACGCCTCAATAACCCAAATAGCAAAAGAAACCTTAGATCTCATTGAACAGGCAGGTTTGGAGTTTGAAGACTTTAACAGAAAATCATTGCCAAATCATTTCTTAAAGCTATACGAGGGACAACTCAACCTGTCTTTTGAGAGTGCTTGGCAAAACCAATTAATTGAAGGAGGCACACTTTACCCCAAACGTGTTGAACAACATCTGGCATCTGTTATTGAAGATATTCAACCCCAGCTATCTGACGCTTACCAAACGACAAAGAAGCTGGTTTATGAAATTAGATTTTTAAAATCTGCCTATAATCATATTACGCCTTTATCAGTATTGAGTGCCATTCAAAAAGAAGTTGAACTCATTAAAACCGAACAGAACAAAATTCTCATTAGTGAATTCAACACTATAATCAGCAAAGAAATAAAAGACCAACCAACACCATTTATCTATGAGCGCTTGGGAGAAAAGTTTCAGCATTATTTTATAGATGAATTTCAGGATACCTCAAGGATGCAATGGGAAAATCTTGTACCACTTATAGACAATGTACTTTCCAGTGGTGGCTCTGCCATGCTTGTTGGAGATGCCAAGCAAGCTATTTACAGATGGCGCGGTGGCGACCCAGAACAATTTATTGCCTTGTACAATCAAAAGGGCAACCCTTTTCAAGTCAAAGCGCAGATTGAAAATCTTGGTAAAAATTACAGAAGCTCCAAAACCATAGTTGAGTTCAACAATTCTTTTTTTAAATTTTTAGGCGAAACCTATTTTAGCAATCAAGAACATGGAGATATCTACAAGGATTCTGGCCAAATTGTTTCTTCCGAAAAAACAGGATACGTTTCATTATCGTTTTTAGAAGCTGATAAAACTGAATTACAACAAGACTATTGTAACGAAGTTTTAAAAAAAATTACGCTCTGTATTGAACATGGTTTTTCACTATCGGATATCTGCATTATTACCAGAAAAAGAAAAGAAGGCGTTGAAATTGCTGAATTCTTGATACAGAACGACATTAAAATAACCTCATCGGAGACATTGCTTTTAAAAAATTCAAAAGAAGTTAAGTTTCTGAATGCATTTCTGAGGTTGCTTTTAGAGCCAAATAATGATAATTTAAAGCTGGAAATATTGTCCTTTTTAGTAGAAAAAGAAAAGGTTTTTGACAAACATTCATTTTACCAAAGCCATCTTAAACCCAATTTAGATGAGTTTCTTCAACAACTAAAAAGTCTTGGCTACAAGCTGAACAAAAAAAAACTGAATTTAATGCCTTTGGTTGACATGGTTGAGTATCTTATTTATGTTTTCAAGTTTAGTAATGAAGCTAGTGCATTTTTAATTTTTTATGTTGATCTTGTTTTTGAATACAGCAAAAAGCACGGTTCTGACCTAAGAGGTTTTATAAATTATTTCGAATTAAATCAAGATAAAATTAGCATTACGCTTCCAGAAAATATGGATGCCGTAAGGATAATGACCATACACAAATCTAAAGGGCTTGAGTTTCCTGTAGTAATTTTTTCTTTTGCTCATCTTGATATTTATAGAGAATTACAGCCAAAAACCTGGTTTCCCGTAAACCCAGATGACTATTTGGGCTTTGGAAATCTTCTCATAAACTACAATAGAGATTTAAAACATTACAGTAATATTGGCAAAGAACTGTTTCTGCAACATCAGTCTCAATTAGAGCTGGATAATATCAATTTGCTATATGTAGTATTGACCAGAGCCGTTGATCAACTCTATATCATTTCCAAAAAGGATATGATTAAAGACCAACCTAACCCAAAAACTTTTGCCGGTATGTTTATAAACTACTTGCAAAACAGTCAGCTTTGGGCAGATGATAAAACAGAATATTCCTTTGGCAAATTAAAACAACAACCCCAAAGGAATAATAACTGCTCTGAACATTTACAATTTACAACCACTCCAAAAGATCTTAAAGGTATAAAAACAGTTTCAAAATCCGGTGTTTTGTGGGATACGCCTCAAGCACTTGCGTTAGAAAAGGGTAATCTTATACATGTGGCAATGGCTCATATAAAAACTACAGAAGATGTTGATTATGCCATGCAACAAGTAAAAGCCAGTGAAGAATTAAACGAGATTGAATTAAATAGCTTAAAAGAAACTGTTTTATTTATTGTAAAACATAAAAAACTAAAATCATATTTCTCTCAAGATTATACGATTTATAATGAAACCGACATCCTGACCACCGATGGGAAATATTTAAGACCCGATAGGATTGTGGTTAAGCACAAAAACGCAACTGTAATTGATTATAAAACAGGTTTAAGCCAACAAAACCATAAAGAACAAATTACTGAATATGCTGATGCTGTGGATGCAATGGGCTTCAGTATAGACAAAAAACTATTAGTATATATTAATGACAGGATTGAAATATTGGAAGTATAATTATTACTTTTACAAACCCTAACAAAAAAGCTATGTACGGAACTATAAAAGAACATCTTTCAAACGAAATAGAAAGTATCAAAGACGCTGGACTTTTTAAAACTGAACGCATTATCACTTCGGCCCAAGGTCCTGAAATTGAATTGTCTACTGGGGAAAAAGTACTGAACTTTTGTGCCAACAACTATTTGGGGTTATCTTCTCACCCAGAGGTTATCCAAGCCGCAAAAGACACTTTGGATACGCACGGCTTTGGAATGTCGTCCGTTCGGTTTATATGTGGTACACAAGACATCCATAAAGAATTAGAAAAAAAAATAGCTGATTTTTATGGTACAGAAGACACCATATTATATGCTGCCGCTTTTGATGCCAATGGTGGTGTTTTTGAACCATTACTGGGGAAAGAAGATGCCATTATATCAGACTCATTAAATCATGCGTCAATTATTGATGGCGTCCGCTTGTGTAAAGCGGCTAGATACAGATATAAGAATAATGACATGTCTGATCTTGAAACACAACTTATAGAAGCCAATAGTAATGGTGCTAGACATAAGATTATTGTAACCGACGGTGTGTTTTCTATGGATGGCTTAGTAGCGCCACTAGATAAAATATGTGATTTAGCAGACAAATACGATGCAATGGTAATGATAGATGAATGCCACGCCACTGGATTCATAGGGCAAACCGGTATTGGAACTTTAGAAGCTAAGGGTGTGCTAGGTAGAATAGATATTATTACTGGAACACTAGGTAAGGCTCTTGGAGGTGCTATGGGTGGCTATACAACAGCTAAAAAAGAAATTATTGAAATCCTCAGGCAACGCTCAAGACCTTATTTGTTTTCTAATTCATTGGCGCCGGCTATAGTTGGGGCATCAATCAAGGTTTTTGATCTCCTTGCCAACAACACCACTTTAAGGGATAAACTAGAATGGAACACTGAATACTTCAAAAAAGGTCTAAAGGAAGCTGGTTTTGACATTATTGATGGAGATTCTGCTATTGTACCTGTTATGTTATATGACGCAAAACTATCACAAACAATGGCAAATATGCTATTAGAAGAAGGTATTTATGTGATTGGTTTCTTTTTTCCTGTTGTCCCAAAAGAAAAAGCAAGAATACGTGTTCAATTATCTGCCGCACATAATAAAGAACAACTAGATAAAGCCATTAAGGCGTTTATTAAAGTTGGCTCTAGCCTTGAAATTATATAAATGATTTAGAATGTCTTTATTTTAGGGCATTATTTCAATATTTTTATATATTTGTCTTTGTTAATAATATTTAACAACTTACATTTGCTAACAATTAACACTTAAAATTAAATTATTTCGAATATGAAAAATCTTAGCAGATTATTATTTGTTGCCATGTTGCTCGTTTGCTTCAGTGGTGCTAATGCTCAGGATAAAAACGACCCTTGGGCTTTTAGTCTTGGTATCAATGCCGTGGATTTTTATCCAGTTGGTGAAGCAAGACCACAAGGGAAATTCTTAGATGAATTTGCCAATCTTAACGACCACTACAACATTTTGCCATTTGTTTCAAGGCTTGCTGTATCAAGATATCTTGATGACAATTTTAGCTTCACAATTGCTGGATCTTTAAATAGAATTGAAAAAATAGGTACAAATCGTGATCCAATGACAGGTAATGAAACTGTTAATGAGGTTGACGACTTAAATTATTATGCTTTTGATGGTACAATCAGTTACAGTTTTATGGACATGATTAACTCTAAATCAATTGATCCTTTCTTAGGAGTTGGTGGTGGTTACACATGGGTTGATGGTATTGGAGCTGGAACTTTAAATGGAACTTTAGGTTTAAGATACTGGGTGTCTGATAAATTTGCTATTGATGCTCAAACATCTTATAAGCATTCTTTCGAAGATTACCTACTAACTCACTTTCAACATGCAGTTGGTGTTACCTTTAAGTATGGTGGAACTGATACTGACGGTGATGGTATATATGACAATGATGATGCTTGTCCAGAAGAATTTGGTTTAGAGGCATTTAATGGTTGTCCAGATTCTGATAACGATGGTATAGAAGATTCTAAAGATGATTGTCCTCAAGTTGCTGGTTTAGCAGAATTTAATGGTTGCCCAGATTCTGACGGTGATGGCGTTGTTGACAAAGATGATAAGTGTCCTCAAGTTGCTGGTTTAAAATCCCTAATGGGTTGTCCAGACGCTGATGGTGACGGTGTTGCTGATGGTGATGATAATTGCCCTAATGAAGCTGGACCAGCTGCGAATAATGGTTGCCCATGGCCAGACTCAGATAATGATGGTGTATTAGACAAAGATGACAAGTGTCCTAATGAAGCTGGAACAGTTGCAAATAATGGCTGTCCAGAAAAAACTTTAGCTAAAGATCCAGAAGCTAAGAAAAGATTAGATGATCTAGCTAAAACAGTATACTTTAACTCTGGTAAAGATTCATTTACAAACGCTACTTACGAAACTTTAGATGCAATAGTATTGCTTCTCAAAGAATATCCAGAAGATAATTTTGTAATTGAAGGTCATACTGATAGTAGTGGAAGCAATTCTTTAAACCAAAATCTTTCTGAGAGAAGAGCTAATGCTGTTAAGGAATACTTAGCTGGTAAGTTACCTAATGGATTCACTTCTGTAGGTTATGGAGAAGATAAACCTATTGCTTCAAATAAAACAAGAGCAGGTAGAGCTGAAAACAGAAGAGTTGAAATTAAACTTAAAAACTAAGTTTTTCACATTCAAATAAATAATTAAAAGACGCTTCGGGAAACCGGAGCGTTTTTTATTTTTATATATGCTTACATTTATTGAACAAGTACTTCAAGATTTAAAGGTGAAAAACATTAGTTTTTCAAAAACTGTCTTTGTATTACCTAGCAAACGCGCTGGTGCGTTTTTAAAGAACAGCCTTCCAAACTATATCTCTGAGACAACTTTTGCACCCTCAATTTTAAGTATAGAAGAGTTTGTTGCAAAGCTTTCCCAACTAAAAAAAATAAATTCTATTGAGACACTATTTTTGTTTTATGAGGCATATAGAAAAGTTAACCTCAATGAACCATCTGAATCGTTTGATTCTTTTTCAAAATGGGCACAGCCAGTAATTCAAGACTTTAATGAAATTGACCGATATCTGATTGATGCAGACAAACTTTTTAACTATTTAAACGCCATACAAGAGGTTAAGCATTGGTCCGTAGGAGATAATAAAACTGAGTTAATTGAAAACTATCTGAAACTATGGAGCAATCTTAATTTGTATTACAATCAATTATCTGATGATTTAATTAATAAAGGATTGGGCTATCAAGGCTTGATATACAGGGAAGCGATTGAGCATCTTGAGCCGTATATCCAAAATACCTCAAAAAAACACATTTTTATAGGTTTCAACGCCCTAAATACAGCTGAAGAACGAATAATACAAGAATTATTACATTCTGATAAAGCTATAATTTATTGGGACATAGACGAAGCACATCTTACAAATAAGCATCACAGCGCAGCATATTTTATAAATAAACACAAGCACGATTGGCTCTATTATAAAGGCAATTCTTTTTATAGGGCTACAACCGAATATAGCCAACCAAAGAATATTCAAGTCGTAGGATGTCCAAAATCCATTGGTGAAAGTAAATATGTGGGCCATTTAATAAAACAGCTCTCGCTTAAAAACCCAGAGCTTAGCAAAACCGCAATAGTATTAGCAAATGAAGATTTATTAAACCCCATTTTAAATGCGCTTCCAGTAGACATTGGAGATGTAAATATCACCATGGGTAACCCATTAACAAATACGCCACTTTTCAGTCTTTTTATCGAGCTTTTTCAACTTCATCGAAATAAAAACAGAAAGTTGAATTACGAAAGTATTGTAACTATTTTGACACATCCAGTATTAGAGGGAATTATAGCTTCTAGACAAAATGTTGTAAACGCTATTTATTCTAATAACTATGTGTTTTTAAGCCTTAATGATATTAAAAGCTTAACATCTAATAAAGATAAGAAAGTAATGGATTGTCTTTTTAAGTGGGATGGTTCTGCCGTAAATGCAATTGAGCAAAGTTTACAACTTATTAATACCATTAAAAAAGCAGTCACAAAAGAAGATGATAAATCAACACTTGAGCATTTATATAAGTTCAACACCATATTCTCTATGCTGTTAGACTTAAACGAAACCTATGATTATATAAAAGATATACAAACACTAACCCCTATTTTTAAAGAGCTTAGCAGTTCAGAATCATTAGATTTTTTTGGAAACCCTTTAGATGGTTTACAAATAATGGGAATGTTGGAGTCTCGTGTTCTTGATTTTGATACCGTTATTATTACCAGTGTAAATGAAGGTGTTCTGCCTGCAGGCAAAACCAATAGTTCTTTTATCCCATATGATGTCAAAGTAGAAAACGGTTTACCTACCTTCAAAGAAAAAGATGCAATTTACACGTATCATTTTTATAGACTGCTCTATCGGGCAAAAGAGGTCTATATCATATACAATACTGAAACCGATGTGTTAAATGGAGGTGAAAAAAGCCGCTTTATAAAACAGCTTGAGGTTGAAGGCATCCACAAAATAAACCACACCATTGCTACTCCTAATGTTATTATTGAGACAAAGGAGCAAATCAATTTACCAAAAACGGATGCCGTTATAAAACGATTAAAAGAACTCGCGCTCAATGGCTTTTCGCCATCATCACTTACAAATTACATTCGTAACCCTTTAGATTTTTATTACGAAAAAATACTTGGTGTAAAAGAATTCGATCTGGTTGAAGAGACCATAGCCTCAAATACCCTTGGCTCTGTAATACACAACACACTAGAAGATTTCTACAAACCCTTAGTAGGTAATGTGCTTGATGTGGAAAAGCTAGAAACACTTAAACCGCTTATTACTAAAACCATTGCAGCACATTTTAAGAAGCTATACCTAAAAGGGGACATTACTAAAGGAAAAAACCTCATAATACTAGAAATAGCTAAACGCTATATTTCTAACTTCATAAATCAAGAAATTGAGACTATAAAACAGGGTAACGAAATCAAAATATTAGGTATTGAGATAGAAAACACCGTTGATTTGGATATTCCTGAAATAACTTATCCAATAAAACTTACCGGAAAAGTAGACCGGATAGATCAGTTTAACGGCACCGTTAGGATTATAGATTACAAGTCCGGTAAAGTAGAACAGAGCAATTTAGAGATAATAGACTGGGATACTTTGACTGCAGATTACGACAAATTTAGCAAAGCGTTTCAAGTGCTGTGCTATACCTATATGATGTATCGTCAAAACAAAATCGAGTTACCAGTTGAAGCTGGTATTATTTCGTTTAAGAATCTTCAAAAAGGATTTTTAAAGTTTGCCAAAAAAGAATCCTCAAGAGGACAAAAACAAACTGCTGTAACTGAACCCATTTTAAATGCTTTTGAAGTACAATTAAAAAGACTTATCCAAGAAATCTGTAATCCTGAAATCGCCTTTATTGAAAAAATACTCGACTAATGCATATTCAAAAAAATTATGTTTTAAAGCGAAATGAGAATAAGCCCATTGTTATAGATTGGTTTTTAAATTCAGATAAAAATAACCAACCTTTTGTCATTTTCTGCCATGGCTACAAAGGTTTTAAAGATTGGGGTGCATGGAATACAATGGCCAGAACTATTGCCCAGGCTGGTTTTTGTTTTTTGAAGTTTAATTTTTCGCATAATGGCGGAACTGTTGAAAACCCGATTGATTTTCCTGATTTAGAAGCTTTTGGAAATAATAATTACACCAAAGAATTAGACGATTTAAATGATGTTTTGGATTGGGTAGGAAGCAAGTTTCAAAATAACCCAATTATAGATACGTCCAAAATATATCTCATCGGTCACAGTCGTGGCGGTGGAATCGCTATTCTAAAAACGACTGAAGACCAAAGAATAAAAAAGCTGATTACACTTGCTAGTGTCTGCGATTTTGGTAAACGTACTTCTACAACAGGAGATTTGGAAACTTGGAAAAAAGATGGTGTAAAATACGTGGTTAACGGAAGAACAAAACAGCAAATGCCACATTACTATCAGTTTTACGAAGACTTTAAAGCCAATGAAAGTCACTTGAATATTCAGAATGCGACAAAAAAGATTGCAGTCCCACAATTGATTATTCATGGCAATGCAGATTCTTCGGTAAGTATTAACGAAGGTCACAAATTACACAAATGGAATCCAGAGGCAAAATTTGAAATCATAGAGAATGCCGACCATGTTTTTAATGTTAGGCATCCGTGGCAGAAAGATGAAATTCCAGTCGCGTTTGCCCAAGTTATAGAAACAATAATTAGGTTTCTGAAATAAAAAAAGCTCCAATCCAAAAATTGAAGCTTTCTGTGGAGAAGAGCGGACTCGAACCGCCGACCTCTTGACTGCCAGTCAAGCGCTCTAGCCAACTGAGCTACATCCCCAAAACTTTGCTAAAATAACAAAACTACTTTAATCCGCTTAAAACCAAAACAGGAATGTTAGAACTGTGGAAATCTTTTTTGAGAATAACATCGTCTTCCCACAATTTTGAAAAGAAACCGCGGTTTCTACGTACAACACATAATAAATCTGGGCTATGGTTCTTGTAATGCTCTAAAACCGCTTGAAATGTTGTTGGGCTTTCAGACATTGTCATATTCGTTATCAATCCTTCTAATTCATCATTTAAATCAAAATCACCTTCAACATGGTAAGGTGTCTTGACCAGCAAAATATTTACTATGGCCTTAAACTGATTTTTAATATCAATTAGCGGTCGGAGTACATTCTCCTTTCTGATTCTTGCAGATTTCACAGCCATTAAAATCTTCACAATAGGCTTATATTCTAGACATTCTGGTACAATTAAAGCAGGAATTTGGGTGCGCTTGATAATTTTTCCCGAGGTTTTACCCAAATACACTTGATCTTCAATAGAGTTAGTACGTGGCTCTAAAAGAATCAGATCTATATCCAAACTTTTACATGCAAACTCAATCATATCTACCAACTTGCCTTTGTATACTTTAGTAACTACCTCAACGTTTTTGGTGTCAACAGTCGCAACATGTTCATCTAAAAACGCTTTAGATTCACGCTCCAGAATATGGTCTACTTTTATAAGCGTTCCGGCTTTGGTGTAAACATTATATATTTGAACCACATAAAGCTTAGCGCCAAATGCTCTGGCAAAATCAACAGCGTATTGTAAATGGCATTTTGCATTTTTAGAAGACCCAACCGGTACAAGAATATTTTTCATTTCAATGATTTACTGCAAAAGTACATATTCTAAATGATTAGAAAAGGACAACATAAAGACATTAATACCATTATGGAACTCACAAGGGATTGTGCCCAACACATGATTTCTAAAGGTATATTTCAGTGGAATGAGCATTACCCCAATAAAAATGTATTTATTAATGATATTGAAAACAGTCAGCTATATGTCCTTGAGATAGATATTAAAATTGTCGGCACCATTGTTATTTCTACCATAATGGATGAAGAGTATAAGCCCATAAAATGGCTAACAAGCTCTGAAAGAAATATTTATATCCATAGATTGGCAGTACATCCAGACTATCAAGGCAAAGGTTTTGCTCAAAAATTAATGGATTTTGCAGAAAAACACGCTATTGAAAACAACTATGCTTCCATAAGATTAGATACGTTTTCCCAGAATAAAAGAAACCAAAAGTTTTACAAACTTCGCGGTTATAAAAGATTAGAAGATATTTACTTTCCAAAACAAAGTGAATATCCTTTTCATTGTTATGAATTGGTGCTTTGAGTACAGATATTACTTTAAAACGTATAAATAAATTAGCCATTCCAGCGCTAATTTCCGGTATATCAGAACCTTTATTGTCCATTACAGATTCTGCCATAATTGGAAATATGGAATACAACGCAACAGAATCCTTAGCAGCGGTTGGTATTGTAGGGGCATTTTTATCAATGCTCATTTGGGTATTAGGCCAAACTAGGAGTGCAATTTCCTCAATTGTATCGCAATACTTGGGCGCTGGTAATGTAGATTCTATAAAAAACTTACCGGCGCAAGCCATGTTTATAATTACCTCACTAAGCATCATAATTATTGCTTGTACGTATCCTTTTGCCAATCAAATTTTTAAGCTGTACAATGCTTCAAATCTTATATTGGATTATAGTGTGGAGTATTACAGAATTAGAGTGTTCGGGTTTCCATTCACACTTTTTACTATTGCGGTTTTTGGAACGTTTCGTGGGTTGCAAAACACCTACTACCCTATGATAATTGCTATTAGTGGTGCTATGGCCAATGTTGTTTTAGATGTCATTTTGGTTTATGGCATAGCAGATATTATTCCTGCCATGCACATTAAAGGCGCAGCCTACGCTAGTGTTATTGCGCAACTATTTATGGCGTGTTTATCTGTTTATTTTATTCTGAAGAAAACCCAAATACCTTTACTGATAAGGTTGCCTTTTAATCCAGAAATAAAACGATTCGTTTTAATGATTTTGAACCTTTTTGTGAGAACACTTGCCTTAAACGTGGCGTTGTATTTCGCAACAAGCTTCGCTACATCCTACGGACCAACATATATTGCCGCATATACCATAGCTATTAATATCTGGTTTTTAGGTGCGTTTTTAATTGACGGTTATGCCAGCGCTGGTAATATTTTATCTGGTAAGTTATTAGGGGCAAAATCATTCAAAAGTCTAATAGTTTTGAGTCGAAAACTAATACTATATGGCATTGTAGCTGGAGTAATTATGGCGGTTGTTGGTTTTGTTTTCTATTATCCTATAGGAAGAATTTTTACTCAAGAAGAAGATGTACTTGCTATATTTTATTCAGTATTTTGGATGGTTTTAGCCATGCAACCCTTATGTGCATTGGCTTTTATTTTTGATGGGGTTTTTAAAGGTATGGGCAAAATGAAATATCTCAGAAATGTGCTGTTATTCTCAACACTTTTGGTTTTTGTACCCGTAATTTTCATTACGAATTATTACAACCTTAAACTTCACGGTGTATTTATAGCCTTTACCTTGTGGATTATAGCTCGAGGTATGCCGCTCATTGTAAAATTTCGTGAAATAGTGATGCCTTTAGTCCAAAACCCTTAATTTTGAAGCCAAACAAAACGATATCAAGATAATACGTGCAACCCTTACTAAACATATTACAAGAGGTAGATATTGATCAAAAACTAAAAGATGCTCCTGATAACGATTACGCTATCGGAGTTTTTATTGGAAATTTATTGCCCTTTGTCATCTTAGTAATTATTGCATACCTTATTTACAGATACAATAAAAAACGAATACATACCGATGAATAGACTTTTCTTAGTCCTAGCCATAATACTAATTATCGTATATTTTTATAACAGAAACAGAAGACGCTGATGAATAAAATACGCATAACAAAACAGTTTTCTTTTGAAGCCGGACACGCGCTACATGGCTACGACGGCAAGTGTAAAAATCTACATGGCCACAGTTATCACCTTGACGTTACCGTAATTGGAACCCCAATTTCAGATACAGAAAATGTAAAATGTGGTATGGTGATAGACTTTGGCGATCTGAAAAAAATAGTAAAGGAAGAAATAGTCGATAAGTTTGACCATAGCATGATTTTTAATAAAAACACACCGCATCTTGAAATGGCAAATGATTTAAAATCACACGGGCACAACGTCATTTTAGTAGCATATCAGCCCACAACGGAAATGATGATAGGTGATTTTGCCAATAAAATAAAAGCCCGTTTACCAGAACATATAAAACTGCATTCGCTAAAACTTAGAGAAACCGCAACCAGTTTTGCCGAATGGTACGCCTCAGATAACTAACTAAAATAATATGTCACCTTGAGCGCAGTCGAAAGGTCTCTTGTAAATGTCTATAAAATTCAATATTGAAATCCCAAAAGGCAAAAAAATCTATTTTGCCTCAGACAATCATTTAGGAGCACCAACTATGGAAGCTTCGCGACCTCGCGAAAAAAAGTTTGTGGCATGGTTGGATGAGGTTAAAAAAGACGCATGCGCTATTTTTCTGTTGGGCGATTTGTTTGATTTTTGGTTCGAATATAAAACCGTAATCCCAAAAGGATTTACCAGAACTCTAGGAAAGTTAGCTGAAATAGCCGATTCAGGAATCCCAATTTATTATTTTGTAGGTAATCACGATTTATGGATGAATGGCTATTTTGAAGAAGAATTAGGCATTCCGGTTTTTCACAAACCTCATGAGTTTAAACTTGGAGATAAAGACTTTTTTATTGGTCATGGTGACGGTTTAGGTCCTGGCGACAAAGGCTATAAACGCATGAAAAAAGTGTTTAAAAGTCCTTTTTTTAATTGGCTGTTTCGTTGGGAACATCCAGATATTGGCATGCGTATAGCTCAGTATTTCTCTGTTAAAAACAAATTGATTTCGGGTGATGATGACGCTACTTTCCTTGGTGAAGAAAACGAATGGTTGGCCATTTACAGTCGCAAGAAACTTAAAGAGAAACATCGCGACTATTTTGTGTTTGGTCACCGCCATTTACCGTTAGAAATTCAACTTAACGACACTTCAAAATACATCAACCTTGGCGATTGGATTCAGTATTTTACCTATGGTGAGTTTGATGGAGATAATTTTCAGTTGAAAACTTTTAAACCTAATTAGGCTCAAAACCTCAACCTTCAACAATTTTACAATCCTCAAAATCAATTTCGGGGTAAGATGTTTTAGCCCAATGACTTAGTTGGCCCAGTATAGGCAATAACAATTTTCCTTTATCCGTTAATGAATACTCAACACGTGGCGGAATTTCAGCATAAGCAGTTCTCAAAATAATGCCGTCGCTTTCCAATTCTTTTAATTGTGTGGTCAATACCTTTTTTGAAATCGTAGGTGTTAAAGCATACAATTTTCCGAACCTAAGTGAACCGCTTGACAAAAGGTAAATTAGTATGGGTTTCCATTTATTACCTATAATATTCATGGTATGAACGAGCGTACATGAATTTGGATTATCGATAAATTTTCTTGACATAGGTTACTAAATGGTTACCACTAATTACAATCTTAGCCTGTCAATAGTTTCTATTATAAACTATTATTAGTTTCTTTGTGAAACAAATTTAAATAAAATTTATACATGAAACATGTTTTTATCATAAATGGCCATCAGAAATATGATTTTTCTAAAGGCGAATTGAATGCCACACTTGTAAAAAAAGCAACACAATATTTTCAAGAAAACGGTATGGAAGTTCGTAAAACAACAATGGAAGATGATTATAATGTCAATACCGAAATTGAAAAATTTAAATGGGCCGATTTAGTGTTCTTTCAAACCCCATTAAATTGGATGGGCGTAAGCTGGTCCTTCAAAAAATATATTGATGATATTTTTACGGTTGGCATGATGGGTAAACTCTCTGATGGCGATGGACGTTCTCGCGAAAACCCAGATGTCAATTATGGTTTAGCAGGAAAACTGACGGGCAACTACATGATATCCGTAACAGCAAATGCGCCAAAAAATGCCTTTAACAACCCAAACGAAGCGTTCTTTGATGGTATTTCTGAAGATGATTTGCTACTTCCAATGCACCTTAATTTCAAATGGTTTGGACTGAAAGCATTACCCACTTTTTTTGCTTATGATGTTTTGAAAAATCCTGATGTTGAAAATGATTTTAAACGATTTGAAAGCCATATAAAAACTAACATTTTAAACGCCTAAAACATGACAAGACCAACACCAAAACATATAGCACCAGAATTAAGTATTCCTTTGTTAAGTGGTAAGCAATGGAACCTAACTGAAAGCCAACCAGAATATTTCACTTTAATCGTATTTTATCGTGGGTTACATTGCCCTTTGTGCAAAAAGTATCTGCAACAATTAGAGGCATTATTGCCCGATTTTGAAGCCAAAGGTGTTAATGTTGTTGCCATTAGTATGGACAGTGAAAAACGCGCGCGCTTATCTCGAAAAGATTGGGAATTAAAGGCGTTAAACATTGGTTATAGTGTTCCGTTAGATACTGCTAAAGAATGGGGTTTGTACATTAGTGAAGCTGTTAAGCCTGGCGAACCAGATATTTTTTCGGAACCTGGGCTGTTTTTGATTGATAAGAATAATGATGTATACTATTCTTCTATGAATAGCAATCCATGGGGAAGACCTTACTTGGCGTCTTTTGTAAAAGCAGTGGATTATATCATTAGTTCTGGCTATCCTGCCAGAGGAGAAATGCTTTAAAAGCTTAACACTGGGAATGACGATTATAACATCGTCATTCTATTTTGTCTTCAATAATCACATCTTCTCGTAAATCCAATTCCCGTAAGGGTTTGTTTTTAATACCCATAACAAACACCGTTATTAATGTTGCAGTACCACCAAGGATAACAGCCAATGGCGCTCCAAATAGTTTAGCCGCAATGCCGCTTTCTACAGCACCAAGCTCATTAGACGATCCTACAAACATGGAGTTTACAGCACCAACACGACCTCGCATATTATCTGGCGTTTTAAGTTGTAATATGGTTTGGCGCACTACCATAGAAATACCATCAAAAACACCTGCAATAAATATAGCAACGACACTTAGCCAAAACAATTTTGAGGCGCCAAAAACAATCATGCTCAGCCCAAAACCAAAAACAGCCATTAACAATTTCTTACCTGTGTTTTTTGTAATTGGGATATAGGTTGTTGCAAGCATTGTCAGTATACTTCCTAAGGATAAAGAAGCGTTTAAAATTCCAAAACCTTTTGGGCCAACTTTAAGGACTTCCTCGGCAAAGACCACAAAAATAGCTACCGCACCGCCAAAAAGAACGGCCACCATATCTAAAGTTAAGGCGCCCAAAATCACTTTATTGCTGAATACAAAGGTGAGTCCTGCTTTTAAACTTTCCTTTACGGTTTCGCCTGTGTTTTTATTTAGAATAGGTTTAATACCGATGCGAAAAACAAATAAAAGCGCAAACATGACCAGTAAAAAAATAATTCCCAAAGTTAAATGCACACCAATCCATGCAATTAAAAAACCTCCCATTAAAGCACCCGTAACGGCAGCACCTTTCCATGTGCTACTGCTCCACGTCGCTGCGTTTGGATAAGCATGCTTAGGAACTATAAGCGCAATTAAGGAAAAAATAGTTGGGCCAAAAAAGGCGCGCAAAATGCCACCAAAAAATATTAAAACATAAATTGAAATGAGAATACTTTCAGTTGACCAATTAGATTCAACATACCCTGAAGTTAACCAGTATAATCCAAAACTTATTAAAGAAAATAAAGCAATACAAATGGCAAACAGGTTTCGTTTCTCTTTTCTATCAACAATATGGCCAGCAAACGGTGCCATTAAAAATGCAGGGATAAACTCGCACAACCCAATCATTGCTAAACTTAGCTCATTATTGGTTAATGCATACACTTGCCATTCAATTACTACAAACTGCATAGACCAACCAAATACCAAGGCAAAGCGTACTAACAAAAAGATATTGAATTCCTTAAAGCGTAAGGCTAAATATGGGTCGGTTTTTTGCACAATATTTACTGCTTAATATCTTTTAACTTTAATTGTAAGCTCACCTTTCCATTCCAGTAGTTTTCATCAATGGAATATGCAATATCAAAAGACTGTTTTTTTTTTATCAGTTCTATTTTATCTCCTAATCCAAACCCAATACTAGACACTGCTTCACCTGAAGCTTCTCTATTAAACGTTCTTTGCGTAATGTTTAATTTTAAATGTTTATTATCCTCGCCAACACATTTGCCCCAACCCGTATCCACAACATTTTGGGTCATAAAAACAGGTGTCATGTTTCCTGGGCCAAAAGGTGCAAATTGACTTATAATCCGTAATAATTTAGGATTAATCACCTCTAAACTAAGCGCTTTATCTATAGTCAATTCTGGCGTTAGTAGTTTTGGGTCAATCGTATTTTTAACAACGTCTTCAAACTTTGCTTTAAACTGCTCGTAATTTTCGGGTTTTAAAGTTAATCCAGCGGCATATTTATGGCCACCAAACTGCTCTATGTGTTCTGAGCAGGCTTCCAAAGCATTATATACGTCAAAGCCTTTAACGGATCGTGCTGATGCGGCCAGTTTATCGCCACTTTTTGTGAACACTAAGGTTGGCCTATAGTAAGTTTCGGTGAGTCTTGATGCCACAATGCCGATGACGCCTTTATGCCAGTTCTCGTCATAAACAACGGTTGTAAACCTTTCTGTTTCTTTATTTTTTTCTATTTGCAATAAGGCTTCTTCGTTAATCCTTTTATCTGTTTGGCGTCTGTCTAAATTAAACCGATTGATATCAACAGCGTAAGAAGCAGCAAGGTTAAAATCGGTTTCTGTCAATAGTGTGACAGCATGATTTCCATGTTTCATTCTACCTGCTGCATTTATTCTTGGTGCAATAATGAAGACAACATCGGTTATAGTAAGCTCATCTTTTTTTACCTCAGCAATCAGTGCTTTTATTCCTGGTCTTGGATTGGTATTGATAACTTGTAATCCTAAAAAGGCCAATGCTCTATTTTCACCTACAACAGGAACAATATCAGCACCAATAGCTGTGGCTACTAAATCTAAATAAGGAATTAAGTCCGCAACCGAATGACCTCGTTGTTGCTCTAACGCAGAAATTAGTTTAAAGCCAACACCACAACCACACAGTTCCTTAAAAGGATAATTGCAATCTGAACGTTTTGGGTCTAAAACAGCAACAGCTTCAGGAATTATTTCATCTGGTCTGTGATGATCGCAAATAATAAAATCTATATTTTTTTGCTTTGCGTATTCAATTTTTTCAACGGCTTTAATACCACAATCTAAAGCAATAATCAAAGAAAAATCATTGTCATCTGCAAAATCAATGCCTTTATATGATATGCCGTAGCCTTCGTTATATCTATCTGGTATATAGGTGGCAACCAAATCTGTACGTGCTTTTAAATAGGACGCCATTAAAGCTACTGATGTGGTGCCATCAACATCATAATCGCCATATACCAATATATTCTCTTTTTTCTTTAACGCTTGCTCTATTCGATGCACCGCTTTATCCATATCTTTCATAAGAAATGGGTCATGCAAATCGTCTAAGCTCGGTCTAAAAAAGGATTTGGCTTCATTGTAGGTTTCGATACCTCGTTGAACCAAAAGGCTCGCGACGATTTCATCAACCTGAAGTGCTTCTTTTAATGAATTTACTTTAGTTGGGTCTGGTTTAGGTTTTAGGCTCCAGCGCATAATCTTATTTTGCCCTTAATTTTACATGTGTCTTTTGGTGGCAATATGAAAAAACGTCTGTGTATTCACCTTGGCAAATTTTCGAAACATTTCCATGACGCCACAATATTTTTCTACGGAAAGGTCAACAGCGCGTTGACATTTTTTTTGGTTTAGATCAGCACCATAAAAATGGTATTCCAAATCAACGGTGTGGTAATATTTTGGATGCTCGTCTGTTAATTCTCCAGAAACTTCAATTTTAAAATCGTCAATCTCTTCGTTCATTTTCTCTAAAATAGAAATCACATCTAAGGCAGAGCAACCCGCTAAGGACGACAACATCATGGCTTTTGGAGACAGTCCGTAACGCTCGTTTTGCTCTTCAATATTAGTGTCCATCACCACAGTTTTACCACTTGGGTTGTCTGACTCAAAAGTTAAACCGCCTTTCCAATGTGTTGTTATTTTATCTGCCATTTGTTTTCGATTGCTTTTTAGTTCACTTATCTTGTACAATCAAAAATACCACTAAAAATATAACTATGGCATTAGTAACTCCATTATCTCCAGAGCACGATTTAGAAACCAAAAAATTAGCTGAATTCTTTAATGAAACACTCGGGTTTTGTCCCAATTCTGTGCTTACAATGCAACGACGACCAGCAATCTCTAAAGCATTTATCAATCTGAATAAAGCCGTAATGGCGAATGAAGGCCGAGTAACGTCTGCCTTAAAACGAATGATTGCTTGGGTAAGCAGTAATTCTACTGGCTGTAGGTATTGTCAAGCGCATGCTATACGTGCAGCGGAACGTTATGGCGCCGAACAAGAACAGCTGGATAATATTTGGGAGTACAGAACACATCCTGCTTTCTCCGAAGCTGAACGCGCTGCTTTAGATTTTAGTTTGGCTGCCAGCCAAGTACCAAATGCTGTTGATGCAGATATAAAAGCACGATTGTACGCGCATTGGGATGAAGGCGAAATTGTAGAAATGCTTGGTGTTATTTCATTGTTTGGATACCTCAACCGTTGGAATGACAGTATGGGCACCACCATGGAAGAAGGCGCTATAGAAAGTGGCAACCAATACCTAGGTAAACATGGATTTGAAGTTGGGAAACATGATGGTTCAAAGTATTAAATAAAACCCGTGATTATGTTTCGGAAATATTTAAATCTTTCATTTACTTTTTTGTTTGTATTTGGCAGTTTTCATTCTTGTGATTCTAAAAAAGCGAGCGATAGCAATAAAGACGATTCGTTTACCTTTATTGAAAGAGATTCCCACAACACCAGTAACTACAATGGCTTAATATATTACAGGCGCAATGGTGAAAAAGAATTTATGGGTGGTTACTATGTTGTGGGCAACACCTTAAATAAATGGGAAGAATTTGAGCTTAAAAAAGGATTGTTAAACGGTGATTATATTATCTATCACCCTAACGGAAATATGCTTTCGAACGCTAAATATTCTAATGGAAAGCGTCACGGTGAAGAATTAACCTATACCCTTGAGGGAGCACTTTTTAAAAAGAGGGTTTATAAAAATGATGTTCTAGTTGATAAAGCGTTTACTTATTACGAAAACGGGAAGGTAAAGTCGGAGTCCAAAATAAAGGATGGGGAAATTTACGAAACCGTCTGGTATGATGACATAGGAAACATTAATGCCCAATTGTTTACGAGAGACGGTAAAATTTACAAACAGTTGATTAAAAATGGTAGAGTGATTTCTGAACGGATAACAACTAATTACGATAGTTTTGAGCGTTTTAAGTTTTATAACGAAGATGGCAGTTTTAAAATAGCCCTAGAAATGGATATGAATGGTGACGATGCTTTTATTGTTGAATTAGACGAAAAAGGTAACATCATTAAAAAACTGAATGTTAAAGATAATATACAGGAAGCCATGCGTTACCAAGCCTATTTTAAAGGGTTTTAATCTATTGGTACATCAGTAGTAAAAACTATTTAAGAAATATAATTATTTAAAATGATGAAAATGATCTTGGGTAAAAAAAGCTAAGATTTTTACAAAACCCTATCAATTTTCTTCCTTAGTTCAGGGACAACCAATTCCTCAAACCAAGGATTTTTAGCGCGCCAAAAACGATTAGTTGGCGATGGATGCGGTATAGGAAAGTACTTTGGTAAATAGTTCTTGTAATCTCCTACTGTTTCGGTCAATGTCCGTTTAGCTTTATCTTTTAAATAATACTTCTGAGCATAAGCGCCAATAAGAATCACCAATTCAACATTTGGCATTTTCTCTAATAAAGCTTCGTGCCATTGCGGAGCGCATTCTGGCCGTGGTGGCAAATCGCCGGTTTTTCCTTTTCCTGGATAACAAAAGCCCATTGGGATAATCGCAAAATTCTTGGTGTCGTAAAACTGTTCATCAGTCACATTCAACCATTGTCTTAGCTTCTTGCCACTTTGATCATCCCATGGAATACCTGATGCATGCACTTTTGTTCCGGGTGCTTGACCTATGATGACGATTTTTGAGTTTGGATTTGCCGTAACAACTGGTCGTGGACCTAATAGTAAATGGTGTTTGCACATGGTGCATTGGCTAATATTGTGAAGTAGTTCGTTCACTTGGATTTTATAGAAATTTACTTTAGTTAGGTTAGACACGAATTCCACTAATTCTCACGAATCACTTAGTAATAATTAGCGAAATTTGTTTCACCGGCTTAATCCATCAACAACAATTACTATCTCGCCTTTTGGTGGTTTTTTGGTATAATGGTCTAAAACCTCTTTGGCAGTTCCTCTAATAGTTTCTTCGTATAATTTGGTCAGTTCCCTTGAAACGGATACCAATCGCTCTTCACCAAAATACTCGCAAAAATGACCAAGTGTTTTCACCAATTTATGCGGGCTTTCGTAAAACACCATGGTTCGGGTTTCTTCGGCGAGCAACTTTAAACGGGTTTGGCGCCCTTTTTTTACAGGTAAAAACCCCTCAAAAACAAACTTATCATTTGGCAATCCGCTATTAACCAACGCAGGTACAAATGCTGTTGCTCCTGGCAAACAGTCAACTTCAATACCATGTTCAACACAAGCACGCACTAGTAAAAAACCTGGGTCTGAAATTGCTGGGGTTCCAGCATCGCTAATTAGGGCTATGGTTCCTCTGGATTTCAACATATCGATCAAGCCATTTAGTGTCTTATGTTCGTTATGCATATGGTGACTTTGCATTGGTGTGATAATATCAAAATGCTTGAGTAATTTTCCTGAGGTTCGTGTGTCTTCAGCTAAAATTAAATCTACCTCTTTAAGTACTTCGACTGCTCTAAAGGTAATGTCTTTAAGATTCCCTATTGGGGTTGGAACGAGGTAAAGTTTCATATCAAGAAATAGTAGCTAGATTCAAATTTACAATCTTTTCATTTAAGGTTACGCAACGTTTTTAAGAAACAAGTATCTTAGTAATAAAACCAATCTTTTTGTCTAGACATCTATTGCTTTTATTTTCCTTATTTGCGAATCTGCTTGTGGCGCAGACCACAGACTTATCTGTGCTTATTGAAGCTAGAGACACTAACAACAGTCCAGTTTCACAGGTTCATATTTTTGAGGAGTTTCATTATGTTGTTACCGTTATAAATGCAGGTAACGAGGTTTCCGATAGTTTTTTCACCATACAATTAGATGAAGATATTGTTATAAGCTCTATTGCTTCGCAAAATATATTTGGTGGTGCAACAACAGTAACCGAATTTGATATTAGTCCACTAAATGAAATTACCGGAACCATTGCTAATATGCCAAATGCTTCAAGTATCGAATTTCTCATAGTGGTAAATGCTCCCACTAATATAGGTGGCATTGCCAGTTCTGCTACTATAAATCCACCTGTTGAAACCACTGATAACAACACTTCAAACAATACATCTCTTATTTCTATTGACGTTGTTGAAGTTCCTATTGACTTCACGGTGGTTCATAGTCAAATAGATCCTGCTCCTAACAATCCAATAGCCTCATGGAATAGTGTGGTGATTTATAGATTTACAATAACTAACAATAGCTTAATTAGTTATCCGATTGAAAGTTTCCGGGGCGATTTAAGTCTAGCATCAAATCCAGATTTCGGTTCTCCTGTTGTTAGATTAGAATCTATTTCATGTATTTCAGCTACTAACGGTACGAACTGTGTTGATACTTCAGAGATAAATTCCGAAATACAAACGATTTCTGGTGGTGGTACTATTTTTAATTATGATTCGCCTCATGTATTTACTGCTAACGGTTCATTAACCTTTGAAGTCCGATACAGATACCTTGATCCAAATTGTGGTTTGGAAGCACAGCCATTATCTGTAAACAGTGTCATTTTTATGGATGTAGATCAAGACGATAGTTCGCAAAACAACTCAAACGAAGTTACAACACTTTTGTTAGAGGCTGAGTTGTGTCCACTAGTTGATGTTTGTATTGAAACCCAACAAATAAGTCCAACTCCCGGAGGCATAATTAGCTATAACCAACCTATAACTTTCGAAACCGTAGTATGCAACAACGGCACCATTGATGCTCCAGTTCGGTTTTTTATGCAGAACTTGTCCGCACCACAACCTTTATGGAACGTTATCAGTGTTAATTGTACAGGTACTACTGGTGATGTAAGCTGTGATGATTTTGAATTAGAACCTCTAGGGCAACTTTGGAGAAGTAATGACTTTACGCTACCAGCAAACACAACAATCACAGTTATTAGTGAAGTTGAGTTTTTAGAACCCAGTTGCACTACTGGATCAACTGGGATCCAGGCTACTTTACGTAGCGCTATAAACATTTTGGATTCTTCAATATTGGATCCCATAATCGAAAATAATTTTGATTTTGATTTGTTGATTTTACCCAATGCACAACCTTGTCCTTAAGCAGATCTCAGAGTTACCAAAACACAGATTAGCCCAATAAACAATCCAAGCCCTTGGGGAGAAGTGACCTATGAGATATCGGTTTTTAACGACAGCGACTTTGATGGTGTAATTGCTCTCAGAGATTTTATGCCTTCAGGAGAAAACCAATTTGTTGACGGTATATTAAGGGAAGTTTCATGCGTATCCACGTCTGGTAGTGCTTCTTGTTTTGACATTCAACATACTAACATTGGCGTTTTATTGGATGGTGAACCTGATGTTGCTGAAGAAGATATTTTTTGGCAGATACTTCCTGAAGATAATTGGGAGCTGCCATCAAATAGTGGTGTTGTTTTTCAAGTAGTTGTTGAGTGGTTTCCTCAATGTAATATAGATGTGGTATCATCAGTAAACGGAGTGGAAGTTAACTTTGCAAATGGCATTATTGATACCCAAGCCACTAACAATAGAAGCTTTGCATCAACGGATTTTGTACCCTGTATTGATCTCGTAGTACAGACTTATCCAGAGTTTGCTCAAATAGGTGTAAATCAAACTTTTGATTGGGTAATAGATATCAGTAATAGTATTACAAGTTCCGAAGCTGTTAACATCAATTTTGAAAATTCATTAAATCCTGTTTTTGAAACTATAGGCGCACCAACCTGCGTTGTTACAAGTGGAACAGCTAGTTGTATTGACAACTTTAATGTAAGCACAAATGAAATTACTGGTACAATACCAAACATGAGTGCGGGTTCAACAGTTCAGATAAGGATTCCTGTAATTGCACCTAGCTTTGGAGGTGCTTTTAACAATACTGCAGAAGCAATGGGTAATTCTGGCAATAACCAAGAATTAACACCAGACACAAATATTTCAATTAACAACGCTCAGATTATAGCGCCTAGGTTAACCAAAGTCTTCGATCCTCAACAAATCATTTTTGGTCAAGAAAGTTTGTTGGTGTTTGAAATCAATAACCTTTCAAATAATCCATTACAGGAAAATATTACTTTTCTAGACAATTTACCATTAGGTATAGTACTTGCCAGCGACCCTTTTTGGCAAAACAGTAATGGTAGCAGTGGAGTTTTTATAGGTAATATAGGAGACACTTTTGTTGGAGTTTCAAACCTCAGTATTCCTGATGGAACGGCCTCAGTATCATTTGCGGTTTGGGTAACAGGAAATACTATTAGCGATTTTATAAACAACACCTGCAATATGTCAGAACTTAATAATATTGATGCTTCTCAGGTTAACGCTACTTTAACCATTATTGAAGACCCTAGCGATGTTGACATTCAAATTCTAAAAGAGGTTTTCCCAACTGAAATCAATATTGGCGAAACCGTGACATTTACTATTTCTGCAACAAATTTAGGAACAACTACAGCTACCGCTGTTGAAATTACAGATAGATTACCAAATGGTTATGAATTTGTCTCTGCACAAGTAACTAACGGAAGCTTTGATGAAAGTTCATTATCTTGGAATTTAGAGGTTATTCAAAGCTCAGAAACAGAAATATTAACCATAGAAGCAAGAGTTGTGTCTTCAGATGAGTTGGAAAATATTGCCGTTTTAGAAAACCTTAATGAGCTTGACAGGAACGAGATGAACAACAGCGATACAGCCGAAGTAGAAATATCAAACTGTTTACAAGTACCTCAAGGAATATCTCCAAATAACGACGGTGATAATGATTATTTAGTTATTCCATGTATTGAAAACTACCCAGATAATAATTTAAAAATATTTAACCGGTTGGGTTCACTTGTATATCAAGCTAGTGGTTACTTAAATAATTGGAGTGGAGTTGCCAATACAGGTTTATTTCACACAAACACTGTTTTACCTGTGGGCACGTATTATTATATCCTTGAAATTGATTCTATCAGCAAGCCACAATCAGGTTATGTTTATATTAATTACTGATTCTCACCCAAATTTTGCGGTAATGATTTCCATAAAACGTTCTTCAAATTCCTCTTTGCCTTCCCAATTGTTATAATCAGGTTTTACCAATTGAAAAATAAAGTCTTCCGCTTCTTGTAAAGTAGAGGTTGTATTGATCTGAGAAATCACACGGTCATAATCTTCGTTTTTGCCATCAAAAAGATGCTTTATAAACGCTATTTTATCATTCAGACCTATTTGTAGGCCACCAGTTTTCAACTTATCGTTCAACGATTTTTTTTCGTTTTTAGCCTCGCGTTTTTGCGCTTCTTCTATGGGTTCAAATTCTGGAATTTCTGCAAAATCTTGTGTAATGGTTTCAAACTCTATAGTTTTAGCATGTTCGCCATTTGGAGACTTTGATATTGTGGTTTCTTCATTGGCTTCGTCCTCAGGCATAAAGGCCACCATGTCTTTTATCTTGTTCATAACAGGCTCCATAATGCCATCATCCTCACGCTCATCAAGATTTATGTAGACCTTATTTTCAACTTCAATATTATCGCTCACCTTATTGTTAAAAGCAGTGTCTAGCATTTCAAAAAAGGAAGAGTCATTGCCAATGGTTGGAATATTATCTTCAAAATTTTCTTGGGCAAATTTTAAGACGGTCAATTTTTCGTAAAGTTGCGCCACCTCTTCATGCATCCTATTTACGTCTTCCTTACCAGTTAACTTTAGAATCCTATGGGCAATGCTAATCAATTCTGATTCTAATTTCTTTTTCATTCTATTGCTTTTTATTTTAATAAATTTGCGCCACCTTTATAGAAACGAAAATTACTTGCTATTTAGTGCTAAAATTACAAAATGTTTCTCGAAAATACCGTAAATCATAAAGAACAATTTGGGTGGATTGAAGTCATCTGTGGCTCCATGTTTTCTGGTAAAACCGAAGAACTGATCCGCAGGTTAAAGCGTGCACAATTTGCAAGGCAGAAGGTTGAAATATTCAAGCCTTCTGTTGATATGCGATACGACGAAGAAAAAGTAGTATCCCATGACGCAAATGAAATTCGTTCTACTCCAGTGCCAGCTGCTGCCAATATTCCTATTCTGGCAGATGGTTGTGATGTTGTGGGTATTGACGAAGCACAGTTTTTTGACGACGAAATTGTTCGTGTTTGCAACGACCTTGCCAATAAAGGCATTCGTGTTATTGTTGCTGGGTTGGATATGGATTTCAAAGGAAACCCTTTTGGGCCAATGCCCTATCTTATGGCCACTGCAGAGTACGTAACCAAAGTCCATGCGGTATGCACAAAAACAGGTAACCTTGCGCAGTACAGTTACCGAAAAGCTAAGGGTGACGACTTAGTGTTACTTGGTGAGGTTGACGAATACGAGCCTCTAAGCCGTGCCGCCTTTTACAAAACTATGTTGCGCGATAAGTTGAGACATATGAAAGTGAAAGATGCACAAGAAGTAAAGTCTAACAAAAACAAGTTGGATGGCTAAAACTGACCAAACCGTATTGGAAATTGACTTAGGTGCGCTTACACACAACTTCAACTATTTAAAATCTAAATTACAATCAAACACTAAGTTTTTAGCAGTAGTAAAAGCGTTTGCATATGGAAGCGATACTATTGAAATTGCAAAGCATTTAGAGTTTTTAAAGGTAGATTATTTTGCCGTAGCGTACGCCTCAGAAGGTGTTGCGCTAAGAGACGCGGGCATCACAACTCCAATATTGGTGTTACACCCACAACCCGTAAATTTTAAGGTAATAATTGAGCGTTGTTTGGAGCCAAGCCTTTATAACGCCAAGGTACTTCGCGCTTTTATTGAAGTTGCAGAACATCAAAATCAAACCGATTATCCTGTTCATATTAAATTTAATACAGGACTTAATCGTTTAGGGTTCTGGAAATCAGATGTGGATTTTATAGTTGAAAAACTAAAATCTACCAAAGCAATACTACCGAAGTCATTATTTTCACATTTGGCAGCTAGTGAAGATGAAAATGAAAAGGCATTCACGGAAAATCAAATTAATACGTTTTTAGAAATTGCCAATGAATTTGAAACCAAAACAAAAATCAAACCTTGGTTGCACATCTGTAATACTTCGGGAGTTATTAACTACCAACATGCGCATTTAGATATGGTAAGATGCGGCATTGGCCTCTATGGCTTTGGAAACTCTGCCATAGAAGACAAAAAATTACAACCCGTAGCCAACTTAAAATCCGTAATATCCCAAATCCATAACATTAAACCAGGCGAAACCGTAGGTTACAATAGAGCCTACAAATCAGAAGGCTATGAAGTTACCGCAACAATTCCAATAGGTCATGCTGACGGAATCAGTAGGCAGTTCGGTAATGAAAAAGGTTATGTGTTTATAAATGGAAAAAAAGCACCAATTATTGGAAATGTTTGTATGGATATGATTATGGTGAATATTACTGGTTTTAACTGTAAAGAAGGGGACGAAGTCATTATTTTTAACCACGCCCACAAAGCGTCAGAATTTGCAGAACACGCAGGGACTATTTCTTATGAAATCCTTACGGCTATTTCACAACGTGTTAAACGGAAGATTTTAAAATAAACACTATTTCATTATTTTTGAGATATTATAACTAACTAAAACTGATAATTATGCTTAAAGAATTTAAAGAATTTGCCATGAAAGGCAATCTGGTTGACATCGCCGTAGGCTTTGTTATGGGTGCCGCTTTTAAACAAGTTGTTACCTCTTTTACAGGAGGCATTGTGTCACCGTTAATTGGGTTGTTGTTTGATACAAACTTTAAAGATTTAAAATGGATAGTGAAAGAAGGTGCATTAAATGATGCTGGAGAAAAAGTGGGAGAAGTTGCCGTGCTTTATGGTGATTTCATGACAAACGTCTTAGATTTCGTTATTGTAGCATTTGTGATGTTCTTGGTTGTAAAAGGTGTGAATAGAATGAATAAAAAAGACGAAGAACCAGCTCCAGAAGAACCAGCAGGACCAACTCAAGAAGAGTTGCTATCCGAAATAAGAGACTTATTGAAAAAATAGACGTTAGCGAGCCGCTACACTACATATTTATAACCAAACCCCGATTTATAACAATCGGGGTCTTTTTTGTGATATTCTTTCATTTTAAATACATAAAAAATTGGAATACCTTACTTTTGCTTTCCGTTAAATAATTGTTTTTAATATGAAAATAGCTGTTGTAGGCGCCACGGGTTTAGTGGGTAATGTAATGCTAAATGTTTTGGAAGAGCGGAACTTTCCTGTTGACGAGTTGTTGGTTGTGGCCTCAGAACGTTCTGTTGGAAAAAAAATACCTTTTAGGGGCAACGAACTTGAAGTCATAAGCATTCCTGATGCTATAAGAAGAAAACCAGATATCGCTTTATTTTCCGCAGGAGGAAGCACATCTTTAGAATGGGCGCCAAAATTTGCCGAAGTAGGAACAACTGTTATTGACAACTCTTCAGCTTGGCGTATGGATTTATCTAAAAAATTGGTGGTTCCAGAAATCAATGCCCATCAACTCACTAAAAATGATAAAATTATTGCCAACCCAAATTGTTCTACTATACAAATGGTAATGGCATTAGCACCATTGCATAAAGAATACAGAATAAAGCGTATTGTAGTGTCCACATATCAATCGGTTTCGGGAACTGGTGTAAAGGCGGTCGAACAGCTTGAAAATGAAATTGCGGGCATAAAAGGCGATATGGCCTATCCGCATCCTATTGTCAAAAATGCCATTCCTCATTGCGATGTGTTTGAAGAAAACGGGTACACTAAGGAAGAAATGAAGTTGGTCCGTGAAACCCAAAAAATATTAGACGACAAAACTATAGCCGTTACGGCAACTGCTGTGCGTATCCCAACCGCTGGTGGCCATAGCGAAGCAGTTAACGTAGAATTTGAAAACGATTTTGAATTAAATAAGGTTCGAGATTTATTAAATTCAAGCGAAGGTGTTACTGTTCAGGATAATCTGGAAACCAATACCTATCCAATGCCAATGTATGCCTATGGTAAGGATGATGTTTTTGTAGGCCGTATTCGCCGAGATACGTCACAACCAAATACACTAAATCTTTGGGTTGTAAGCGATAACTTACGTAAAGGTGCCGCAACCAATACGGTTCAAATTGCGGAGTATTTGGTAAAAAACAACTTGGTTTAATTGCGCTAAAAGAAGTTTTGCAACCTTAAAAAAAACTTAAAAAGTGTCTTTGTAATGGTCTAAAGACGCTTTTTTTTTACCTTTATTTTTTAAAATCCAAACCAATGAAACAATCAATCACAGCACTTTTTATTCTAGTATTAATTATGTCGTGTAAAGAAGAAAGCCCTTCAAAAGAACTGGTCGTTATTGATCAATATCCAGAAACCAAAAAAGTGGATACTGTTGACACCTATTTTGGAACGGATGTTAAAGACCCATACCGTTGGCTTGAAGACGACAGAAGTAAAGAGACTGAAGATTGGGTAAAAGTACAAAACGAAGTTACTTTTGGCTACCTAGAGAACATCCCATACCGTGAAGACTTAAAAGAACGCCTAACAAAACTCTGGAACTACGAAAAGCTAGGCTCGCCCTTCAAGGAAGGAGATTACACTTATTTCTATAAAAACAATGGATTACAAAATCAATATGTCATTTACCGCTATAAAACTGGTGAAGACCAAAGCACTGCCGAGGTGTTTTTAGACCCAAATACATTTAAAGAAGATGGTACTATATCATTAGGTGGTACCAGTTTCTCAGAAGATGGTAAAACCTTAGCCTATTCCATTTCTGAAGGCGGTAGCGATTGGCGCAAAATACTAGTGATGGATACTGAGACCAAAGCTATAGTGGAAGATACTTTGGTAGACGTAAAATTTAGTGGTATTTCGTGGTACAAAAATGAAGGGTTTTATTATTCTAGCTATGACAAACCTAAAGGCAGTGAGTTGTCCGCAAAAACCGACCAACACAAACTCTATTACCACAAGCTGGGCACATCACAAAAAGACGATAAATTAGTATTCGGTGGCGTTCCTGATGAAAAGCACCGCTATGTTAGTGGCTACCTGACGGAAGATTATCGCTTTTTAGTCATATCTGCCGCAGTTTCCACCTCTGGAAATAAACTATTTATAAAAGATTTAGAAAGTCCAAACAGTAAACTAGTAACTGTTTTAGATCATACAGATTCTGATACTTATGTTATTGACAATCAAGGTGAAAAGCTTTATTTGGTGACTAATTTAAATGCACCAAACCAAAAAATAGTTACAGTTAATGCATCAAACCCAACACCTGACAATTGGAAAGATTTTATTCCTGAAGCTAAGCATGTGTTAAGTCCATCTACTGGTGGTGGTTACTTTTTTGCAGAATATATGGTTGATGCCGTATCAAAAGTATTGCAGTATGATTTTGAAGGTAATTTAGTTAGGGAAATCAAACTTCCTGGCGTTGGAAACGCTGGTGGTTTTGGTGGTAAAAAAGACGAAAAAATAGATTACTATTCATTTACCAATTACAACACGCCAACAAGTATTTACACCTATAATGTTGACACAGGAGAATCTAAATTGCACTGGAAACCAGGTATTGAGTTCAATAGTGACAACTACAAAAGCAAGCAAGTGTTTTACACTTCAAAAGACGGCACAAAAGTCCCTATGATTATTACCCATAAAAAAGGGATTGAACTTAATGGGAAAAACCCAACTATTCTTTATGGTTATGGTGGTTTCAATGTAAGTTTAAATCCATCGTTCAGCATTACCAACGCTGTTTGGATGGAACAAGGTGGCGTTTACGCTGTTCCCAATTTGCGTGGTGGTGGAGAATATGGTAAAAAGTGGCATGTAGCCGGTACCAAAATGCAGAAACAAAATGTATTTGATGACTTTATAGCGGCAGCTGAATATTTAATCGACAATAAATATACCTCATCGGACTACCTGGCGGTAAGAGGTGGTTCTAACGGTGGCTTATTAGTTGGTGCAACTATGACGCAACGTCCAGATTTAATGAAAGTAGCATTACCTGCGGTTGGTGTTTTGGATATGTTGCGCTATCACACGTTTACAGCTGGTGCTGGTTGGGCTTACGACTATGGAACTGCCGAAGAGAGCAAAGAAATGTTTGAGTATCTTAAAGGCTACTCGCCTGTTCACAATGTAAAGCCAGGTGTTGCATATCCTGCAACTATGGTCACCACTGGAGATCATGATGACCGTGTTGTGCCAGCGCACAGCTTTAAGTTTGCGGCGGAACTTCAAGATAAACAAACGGGCAAAAACCCAACGCTTATCCGTATTGAAACAGATGCGGGTCACGGTGCTGGTACACCGGTAAGTAAAACCATTGAGCAATATGCTGATATCTATGGGTTTACATTATTTAATATGGGCTTTGATAAATTGCCAAACGCTTCAAAAGACAAGATAAAAGATTAGTGGTATTCAAAACCTAATTTATATTGACCTGCACGGTTTTACAACGGTGCAGGTCTTTGTATTTTTGCAACATGCTTCAAGTAAAGAATATTCGCTTTGGTTATAACAAAACTGCTGTTTTAGAAGCTATTTCTTTTGAGGTTGACAAAGGTAAAACGCTTGCTGTTATCGGTGAAAGTGGATCTGGAAAAAGCACCTTGCTCAAACTGATTTATGGCGAATATGATTTAGACCAGGGCGAAGTTTGGTGGAACAATAAACAAATTCTTGGTCCTGCATTTAACCTTGTTGTGGGTTATGATTTTATGAAGTTTGTCACTCAAGAGTTTGACTTAATGCCGTTTACTTCCGTTGCAGAAAATATTGGCCAGCATTTATCTCGTTTTTACCCAGAAGAAAAAGAAAAACGCACCAACGAACTTTTAAAAATTGTAGAGCTCGAAGCTTTTGCAAATACTAAAGTCAAAAATCTCAGTGGCGGACAAAAACAGCGCGTGGCTTTAGCACGAGCCTTAGCAAAAGAGCCTGAAATTCTATTGCTTGATGAACCCTTTAGCCATATCGATAATTTTAAAAAACAGTCGCTACGTCGTAGTATTTTTAATTATGTAAGAGAAAAAAACATCAGTTGTATCGTCGCAACTCATGATAAAAATGATGTGTTGGGTTTTGCAGATGAAATGTTAGTATTGCACAACAAAAACATACTATTGAAAGATACACCTCAACGTATTTACAAAAATCCGAAGTTGCCTTTGGTTGCCTCTTTTTTTGGTGAATTTTCTGAAATTGAGGGTCAAATTTACTATGTACATCAACTTCAGATTGTTGACCATTCTGAATACAAAGCTATTGTAAAGAAGTCCTATTTTAATGGGGAAAATTGGTTGATTGAGGCAGAATACAATTCAAGATCTGTTTTTATTGAACATCATTCAGAACTTGCACCAAATACTGAAGTTTATTTTCAGGTTATGTGGTAGAACCCATAGAGCAGACCTGACAGGTTTTAAATCCTGTGGTTTTTTGTTACTTATCAAACCGCTTCAACAAAGCTGGCAAATAAAAAATATCAGTAATCAAGGCTATAGCAACGGTGACCGCGCATAATATTCCAAAGTCTCGCACAGATGGAACAGCACTAGAGGCAATAATTAAAAAGCCAGCAACCAGAGCAATTGTGGTAGAGAATAAAGCACTTCCTGTGTAATGCATGGCGTTATTCATTCGTTCTGTAGGTGTGCCTTGAACACGTTTAGATCTTCGGTATTTGTGTACTAGATGAATGGTATCATCCATGGCAATACCCAACATTATGGGTGTAATCATAGCGGTTGATACATCTAATGGAATAGCTAAAAAACTCATAAAAATAGCTAAAACAGCAAGCGGTAATATGTTTGGGATTAAAACTAATATGGTAGTTTTTAAGCTTTTAATAAAATACCAAAGGCACAGAAAGGCTACAAAAAAGGCTACAAAAAATGATTTGAATTGTGTTTCTAATATAAAATCATTAAGCTGGGAAAACACCACAGAAAAACCATTAATCTTCAAACTGTAACTATCAGAATCAAAGGTGTCTTCAAAAGCGACTTTAATATCCGATAGAATTTGTTCCAGCTCAGAGGTTTTTAATTCTTTGACGCCAAGTGTAATGCCTGCAGTTTTAAAATCTTCAGAAAACAATTTGAAAAATTCATCACCGTTTTCATTTACCGAATTCATGGTTTCGGTAATTGTGTTTCTAGAGACATTAGATTGAAACAAAATTGGCGATCGTTTTTCCAAAAATTGCTTCACATTAATTACAGAAACTGGTGAAGCCAACAACGAATTATTATTAAGCTGTTTTTGTAAACTTTCAAGACGTTTTAAAGCGTCTTTGGTGAGCATGGTTTCGTTAAGTGCCGTAATATTTATTTGCAATCGCGAGCTACTGCCTAATTTTCCTTCAACCAAACGTAAATCGTCTTTTGCTTTTCCTTCAGCTAACAAGTCTAGAGAATTGGTATCTATTTTCACACTAAAAATGGAATACAAACCAAATACTAAGACTAGACTAAATCCCGTGATAATAGCTGTTTTATGATGGCTTGTTACAGCATTTAGCCAATAGATTGTTTTTGTTTGGGAATAGCGCTTAAGTGATAAAACGGGTTTTGCCTTTTCAAAATCTACCGTCATAAAACTAAAACCTATAATCGTGATTACGTAAACCAACACAAAGGCGAGTAATAATCCAATGCAGGTAAAAACGCCCATGTTTTTGAAGGCTGGCAAGGGCGACAAATACAATGCAAAATAGCCGACAAATGTTGTTAATGTGGTATAAAAACAGGGTATCAAACTCTTCCTAACAGCGATTGTTAAAAGATGAATTTTAGACAGTTGGTGTTGTGATAAACCTTCCTTATGATATATATTAATGATATGCACAGCATCACTCACAGAATACACCATAAGTATGGTTGGAATCAACATCGAAATCATATTCAATGCAAAGCCGAAAGAGGTAATAATTCCGAATAAAATAGAAATCGGTACGGCAACACACAGCAATGCCACAATGAGATAACGCTTACTTGGTAACAAAAACAAGAGCATTATGGTAATGACCAAAACGGTAAGAATACCAAACACCAAACTTTCTTTATAAATGCCTTTACTATAGGCTTCATTAAGCACTGGAGCACCTGTTAAATAATAATCTTCGTAATGGTTTTCTATAACTTCCCGAATCTGACCAGCAATAATATCGCGTTTTTCTTCAATGGTTGGTGTTGGATTAAGCTGAATATAAAAGAATAGGTTTTTATAATCTTCAGTAACTAATTGGTTGGTTATGTTTGGTAATTTTTCTAGTAGATTTTTTTGCCCTTTTTCACTGCGTTTAGGGTTGTATAGTTCCTGAAAGTTTATTTTTTTGTTCGCATAAATCGGATATTGCGCTGTTGCTAAACTAAACGACGTTTTGACGTACCAAAGCGAATCAATGGCCTGATGTAAGGCTTTCAGTTGCTCTATATTTTTGGAATCTAGTGCACCTGCCTTGCCGTCAGGAAAGTCTTCTACAGGAATCATTCCAACAAAAATCTCGTCGGAGCCAAATTGTTCTTGGTAATCGATATATGCTCTGTAACTTGGATCATCTTCTAAAAACCAAATACCCAAAGAATTGTCTACACTTAATCTGTTGAGCGTTTGATAGCCCGAAAACCCCATAACCACAGCAAGAATGGCAATGATAGCTATTCTGAATTTGATGATAAATGCTATGACGGTTTTTAATCTTTCCATAGTTATGCTATGGCGTAAGCGCCATAATTACCATGATGTGTTAAGCTTATATTGAACATATCCGTTCCTGAAATTAGAACAGGAACTTCAAATTGAGTCTTTATAAGACGATATTCCTTTCCAAATTGAGCTAACAATTCTGATTTTAGTTTTAAGCTTTGCGCCTTATGGTCGGTTCTGTTAAGTTCTACAATGGTTGACGTTAGTTGTTGAGGTTTGCTTCGCGCTTCAGAAATGATATAATTTGATGTGATTTTAGTTTCAACATAACTCTTAAAACGGTCAAAGGTAACCACACCTTTATGGTCTTCAATACTACATTGAAACCCTTTTGGGTTGTAAAATCGACTTGGATTGAGTTGGGTATACAATTTATAGGACGCTTCTTTCATACTCCATAAGCGCCAAACCATTACAAATGGATTATCAGATATTTTTATGTAATGCTGTTCTAGCTCAGAAAATAACTTTTCTAAGAATCTCGGACGTTCCCAATTAGAAGTTTTCTGGGCTTCATTAAGATCAACAATGTCGTTACCAACCATTAACCATTTAATTTAGAAGTCACAATCGCCATGGCAGATTTTACATCGAGCATTTTTTCCATGTCTTCATTTTCTAGGCGAATATCAAATTCGTCCTCAATATCCAAAATAATATCTACCAAATTAGCAGAGTTGATTTTTAGATCTTTTACAAAATCTGTGTCTTCGGAAAGGGTTTTGAAAGCATCCTCATCTTGAATATAAGGTGCTATTATGGTTTTTAATTTGGTAATTAATTCGTCTTTGTTCATGGCATTATTCCTGGGAAAACAGGAGTCTGTTTTTTAAAGAAAGATGCTTCGACTGCGCTCAGCATGACAATTTCTTATTAATTTATTTTTGAATTGTAAAGTTAAGCTATATATCGTTTAAATAAAATATAACCTTCGTCAGTTCGAGTGATTTTCAATGCTATAAATTGAAAATTGTATCGAGAACCGATCGAAAAATGACATCTCGATACATTTTTCTTCATCCTTAAGAAAAACACTCGATGTGACGAAATTTATTATTGTCGATATCGTCTGAAAACCACACAAGCATTAACATCACCAAAACCGAAACTGGCTTTTGCTATCGTGTTAAAATTTAAGTTTATTTTTCTCTGGGGAATTTTTTCTGAAGCGATTAAAGCGTCTATTTCAGGATGTAAGTCTTCACAATTTAAATTTGGCGCTATAAATTGGTCTTTAAGTTGAATGACGCTCGCTACTGACTCAATAGCTCCAGCGCCGGCCAAACAGTGTCCCACAAGTGATTTTGTGGAATTGATATAGGGAAAATCGTTCCCATTTCGATTTAAGGCTTTTGTCCAATTTTCAATTTCTAAAGCATCCTTTGAAGTTGCGGTCAAATGGCCATTGATCACATCAATATCTTTTGCAGATATTCCTGAGTGCTTTAATGCCTCTTTTATGCAACGCTGAACCGCTTCAGGATTTGGTGCCGTTAATGTGCCACCTTGGCGTTGACCACCAGAATTCACCTCACCGCCTAAAACCTCAGCATAAATAGTTGCACCACGCTCAAGTGCACTATCTAATGACTCCAATACCAATGCGCCAGCACCACTTCCTGGCACAAACCCAGAAGCAGATGCACTCATTGGCCGTGAGCCTTTTTCTGGACTGTCATTGTGTTTATAAGTCATCACTCGCATAGCATCAAATCCGCCCCAAACGTATGGGCCGTGATCACTACAACTACCCACAAGCATACGTTTGGCTTTTCCGTTTTTAATGCGATCATAACCCATAAGTATAGCTTCAGTACCAGTAGAGCATGCCGAAGAATTTGTGGTAACTTGATTGCCCAATCCTAGCATACCACTTAAATAGGCACTGACGCCACTTGCCATGGTTTGTAATACAACAGTGCTTCCGAGTCTGCGAACATCGCCAGCGTCAAGCTTATAAATCGCTTCCCTAAATTTTTCAACACCTGATGTGCCTGTTCCAAAAATAAGACCCGTGTCGTAATCGAGTTCCGAGTTATCGTCTACATCGAAGCCAGCATCTTTCCACGCATCAATTCCCGAAATGCATCCGTATAAAATTCCAGAACTATTAAAGCCTCGTAGTTGTAAATCGGTAAAATACTGTCGTTTCAATTCCTCTGAAATTGAAGGAATGCCTCCTATTTGACATGAGAAATTCAGGTCTTTTAGCTCTTGAAAGAACTGTATGCCCGAGGTTCCATTTTTTAGCGCATCAGTAAATTCGGGAATAGTAATTCCATTTGGCGCAACAATGCCAAGACCTGTTATGACAACACGTTTGTTCATATTTTCAACATGCCTGAAATTTTTCCTCTTGCCACAAGTTCGTCTTTTTCATTTAGCATTTTCACATTACATTTCAATTTATTGAACCGGAAAACCTCTTTCTCAGATTGTACAATCACTTTTTCACCAGGTAATACTGGTAAATAAAAATCCATTTGATGAGACGTTAAGGCAATTTGTGGTTGTTTAGTGTTATTCAATTCATCTTTTAATAAATAAATTCCTAAACACACTAAGCCAATCTGTGCCATACATTCCGTCAAAATAACACCTGGTGTAATGGGATTGCCTTTGAAGTGGCCTTTGTAAAAGGATTCACTTTGCTTAAAGATATAATGACCTGTTATACTGTTTTCCGAGATAGTATTAATTCCATCAACGAACAAAAATGGTTTTTCGTAGGGTAATAATGTTATGATTTGTTCTTTTTTCATTTGTTTGAAGACCTGTTAGGTCTAAAAGTTGTTTTCTTCTCGATACTATTTTTTCGTGCCTCAAAAATCACTCGAAGTGACGATTGACATAATTTTTATTAAGACAGATGTTCTCCGCCATCAACAGGAATTATAGTTCCTGTTATCCAAGACGCTTCGTCCTTACATAGTAAATACACCGCATTAGCCACATCTTCTGGTGTGGTTAATCGTTTATTTGGGTTGCGTTTTAAACTGTGCTTAATAATGTTTTCACTTCCGGGAATCATCCGTAACGAAGACGTGTCTGTAACACCAGCTTGTATGCAATTGGCTTTAATGCCATAAGGTGCAAACTCGAGTGCAATGTTTCGGGTTATAGCCTCAAGTGTAACTTTTGCCGCAGAAACTGCCGCATAGTTTTGCCAAGCTTTGGAATTCCCTTCGCTTGTGAAACTAATAATACGTGCATCGTTGGCAAAGAGCTTGGCTCCAAAAATGGCTTTGGTCCAATCGTAAAGACTTATGCCCATAGCACTTACAGTTAGCGCGAAATCGTCGTGCTTTAATTCGGCAGAATTATCCGAAATCATAGGTTTTAAATTGCCTTTTGCAACACTATGAACTAAAGTTCTGATTTTATGAGTGTCTCCAAACAACGTTTTCAACTCTGCTATTACCGTTTGGCGTTTTTCGTGTTTAAGAGCATCTGTATTGAACGCTTTAAATTGAACATCTTCTTGTTTTATAACTTCAAATTCTTTTGAAATGGTTTCCTCTTGTAGTCTTGGGTTTCGATGAACAATGCAAATATTCATGCCGTGTTTGGCCAACTTTTTTGCCGTAGCTAAACCCAAGCCACTACTGCCACCCAGTATTAAAGCCCAATAGTTTTTATGTTCAAATTCTTTAGTCATGTTTTATAAAATAATGAGATGCTTCGATACTTCGCCTGGTGATTATTGTTTTGTATTCACAAATTCAATCTAACACCCCTAAAGTCCCCTCAAGGGGACAATTAACCTCTCACGTTATCACCATTCTAATAAAATGCGCTGTGCCGAAAATCCAGGGCCAAAGCTTAGCATTAATCCTTTATCACCTTTTGGTAAATTTCTATCCATAAACCGTTCTAAAACATAAAGAACAGTGGCGCTACTCATATTACCATAAAGTCGTAGCACCTCTTTAGTATCGTCAATATTCTTCCCTAGATCTCCAAATAAATCTTCAACAGTCTGTACAATTTTTTTACCTCCTGGATGAAATACCAAATGATCAATGTCTTCTATTGTTAAATGATTCTGTTCTAAAAAGGGATGAATAATATTTGGAAAATGATCTGCAATAGTTTGTGGTACCGATTGGTCCAATACCATTTGAAGACCTGAATTCCGCAATTTAAATCCCATCATATGTTCTGCATCGAAAAAATGATACATGGCCTCATCTAAAATTTCTGGTCCTTTTTCGTCTTCATAAGACGACAAAATCACGCTTGCACATCCATCTCCAAAAATTGCAGCGCTAACAATATTTACCATCGAGTAGTCCTCTAATTGAAATGTTGCTGTTGGAGATTCTACAGCAATAACTGCGACACGTTTATTAGGATTTGCCTTTAAAAAATTCTTGGCGTATAGAATTCCTGAAACACCTGCGGCACAACCCATTTCAGTAACTGGCAGACGCACAATATCTTGTTTCATCTTTAGACTATTTATTAGAAAGGCATCTAAAGATGGTATCATGATCCCAGTACAAGACACGGTAATTATATAGTCAATATCTGTAGGTTCTAAGTTTGCTTTATCTAAAGCTTTGATCAAGCTTTGTTCAGCCAACTTTACACATTCTCGCATATAAATATCGTTTTTCTCCTCAAAAGATGTTTTTAAGAATACCTCTTCAGCATCCATGATGGAATAACGTTTATCAACTGCCGCATTCTCAAAGATTTTTAAAACTTTACGTTTAAAACGCTCTTCTTGCCCTTCTAACCAAAGCTCCACATAAGGCAAAATATCTTCAGTTTCTCGAGTATATTGTGGTAGTTGCTTTGCAACTGATGTAATTTTTACAGCCATTTAAGTTCTTATTAACCATTGGAATCGAAACGCCCATTTCCATTGGATTTGAGATTTAAGGTTTAATTGTTTTGAAAATTCTTCCAACTCCTTATGCCTAAAGGATCTTAAAATTGATGTTAGCCCATCTTGCACAATCATGTCGTTTGAAATGACCAAACCTAAAAGCTTGAATAACCCATAAGCTATCTGGCTTCGGTGTAAATCGTTTACTACAACACCAATACTAGCTTTTGAAATTAATTGCCTTAATAACCGTTTAATAGCATCACTTTTAAAATGATGTAAAAAGAGCGTGGATAGAGCAATATCAAATTCTAAATTTTTAAACTCTTCAGAAAAAATATCGAGATGTTGAAAGCTTAATTCACTATAATCATCAGATAATTCTGTAGCATAATCAATCGCGTCTTTGTTGGCATCAATTCCAATGAGTTTAAAATTATAGTTATGTTTTCTTCCATAATCTGCCAGTAATCGCAACATATCACCATGGCCACAACCAAGGTCTATTATGGTAACGACTTTTTCTTTAGGATGGCCTTTTAACAGTTTTGCAACACCGTTGATGGTTACACTATTTCCGCCTAACCATTTGTTGATTTTTCCCAATTTATCTAATGTGTCGCGTAGCAACTCACCTTTCATGGTAAAGTCGTCCATTATCTCTGTGGCGTCACTTCGGTATGTAGTATCAATAAATAAACTCATTGCATTTTGATTGGTTTACCGTGCGTCATTTTTATAATTTGAGGTACTAGAAACGGAAATGCTTTTAAAAGTACAAGTAATTTTGGCGCTAACCAATCTTGCCTAAATAAATAAGCGATACCGTGTCCTGCCTTAAGTCTAAGTCCAAATGTTTTTTCCCATGATTTTGTATAGGCGACTTCCAATTTTTGACGTGTTGAAATTTTATGATTCAAAAAATCAATTATTACATCTGAAGCTAATTTAGCACTACGTATGGCCATGCCCATGCCGTTGCCACATAAAGGATGAATCATGCCTGCAGAATCGCCACACATTAGCATGTGATTTTCTACTGGATTTTTAGTTTCAAAGGAAATCTGACTTATAGTCAATGGTTTTTCAAACTCTGGTTTGGAGGTTTTAAATATCCGTTCTAAGGCTGAATTCTTAAAAATGACCTCATCTTGAAACGTCTCTATATCCTTGTATGTTTTGAAGGCTTCATAATTTGTAATATAACATAGGTTGATATTGTTGTTTTCAACTTTTGAAACGCCACAATAACCACCTTTAAAATTATGAAGTGCCACTTTATCCTCTGGGAAATTTCCCGAAGCATGAATTTTTACACCGAGATATGGCGACTTCTTTTTAATAAAATCACGATTCAATTTTACATCTAAATTTGAACGTTTCCCGAAAGCGCCAATAGTTATTTTTGAAGTGAACGTATGGTTTGATTTTGTTTTGACTTGAAATTCATCATTTTCAAATACAACGTCCACAACGGTGTCTTTCTCTACCAAAACCCCTTGTTTTAAGGCTAATTGATACAGCTGAAAATCCATTTCGTAGCGACTCATCCCAAAACCTCCAAGTGGTAAATTGGCTTTAATCTTTTTATTGTTGTGTGTGGTTAATTCGAATTTTGAAATACGTTTTGCGCCAAAATCAAATGGATTAAAGCCCAAATAATTTAAGTATGGTAAAACTTCATTTGAAATATATTCGCCACACACCTTGTGCTTTGGATAGCTGTTTTTTTCAATGAGCAACACCTTAAAGTCATGTTCTGATAAGTGAATTGCTGAGCATAAACCCGCTAATCCACCACCAATTATAATAACATCAAAGTATGGGTTTTGCATTAAGATTTATGATAATGGGTAACTTTAATTTTCACCGTTTTACTCATTACAAAACTACCACCACCAACATCAAAATCACGTCTGTTTATTTCAAAATAGGATGTAATCTTGGTTTTGTCAGAATTTGTCATTTCAACCTTTACAGGTATTGAAACTCGTTTAGTCTTTCCTTTTATGGTAAGTTTGGCTGTGACAAGGTATTCTGTACTGCTTATCTTTTTAATTGACGTGCTTTTAAGGGTGATGTGTTTGAATTTATTCTCGTGGAAATAGTCGTCTTTAAGCAAGTGTTCATCTCTGCTATCAATCCCAGTTTCAATAGATGCAACCTCAATTTTACCAGAAACTTTAGTTAACAGATTATCTGCATCGAACTCAGTTTTAATGATGAAGGTGTTGAAATGACCATCAACATTTAAGCCTAGATTTCTAATGGTAAAATCTATACTCGATGTGTTCTGGTTAAAGCCAAAATTTGAAAACACAAAAACAAGACTAACTACAATTAAGCGTAACACAGCAATTCTTTTTAGTTGTGAAGTTACAACAGTTTTTAACGCCAGTAAAGTAATGTCGGATTTTTTATATGATTTGCGTGATAGTTATTTTATGATTCCGAAAAACAATGTTATCACCGGTTACCTTACCCATTAATAATTTGGCTATTGGTGTTGCAGGTGAAATGGCATAATAGGATTGTTCTTTCAGCTTTAATTCACCTATGCTAACAGCGATAAAATAATTGGCTTGCGATGTGTATACAACAGAACCCAACGCAACGATATCTTTTTTAGTTTCTGGATTAATTTTACGCAATAATTCGAATTGTTTTTGAATGTCTGAAAGCTGTTGACCTGCTTTTTCGCGTTCTAGTTGCAACATGGCGCGACCCGTTTCATGTTTATCGCCTGCAGTACTTTTGGTTTCGGATTGTAAATCATTCTGAATATCTGAGATTTTTTGTTGCAAAACCGCCAAGCGACTGTTTAAGACGTCTTGACATTTCGTATATAGGTGTTGTTTTGTGATCATTATTAAGATGCTTCGACTGCGCTCAGCATGACACGAATCCTTTTGGTTTATTATTACGTCGTAATTAATTCTGCTAATTCCACACCAACCAAACTACCAATGGCAACGCCCATTCCGCCAAGACGCACACCGCAATACACATTATTGCTCAATTGTTTAACTATTGGTTTTTTCTGTTTACCAACTCCCATTATTCCAGACCAACGATGCTCTATTTCAAATTCTGTATTTGGAATTATCGTGGTTTTTAAAATCTCCTCGAGTTTATTTTGAATCAATTGTGTCTCTCCAAATTGATCTGTTTCTTCGCCTTTAAAATCAAGGTTTCGTCCACCACCAAAAAGAATTCTGTTATCAATATTCCTAAAATAATAATAACCTTTATCCAAATGAAAGGTGCCTTTTATATGAAGATTTTTGATTGGTTTTGTAATTAGTACCTGAGCACGAGCTGGCTTTACGTTGTCATTTATTAATTGTGATGCAAAACCATTGGTTGCTACAAGTACATTGTTTGTTTTAAATTCGAAATTCTCTGTCTCAACATGCACTTGCCCGTTATTATCATCAATAGCGTTTACGTGGCAATTATTTAGAATTTTTATTCCTGTTGAATAGGCTTTTTTGAGAAGCGCATCCATCATTTTGCCTGTATCAATTTGACTTTCAAACTGGTTAAAACTTAAGTACTCAATTATGTGGTCAAACCCAAATTGATTAGGTCTGAATGAAAACACATCGCTTTTAAAAATTGGTCTGAGCAAACTGTTTACGTTGTCTAGATTTTCTTGACAAATTTCATAGAGTTCAGCATCATTATTTAAAAATAGCTCATAACCGCCATAAGGTTTGTAATCGATTTGTTTATCGCCAACGGTTTCACGAAGTAAGTTTAAACCTTCGATACGCTTTGAAACCAAGTCTAAAACTTCCTCTTCAGAATGGTGATTTAAGTCGTCAATAATCTCGCTTAAACTACCAAAACAAGCAAAACCTGCATTTTTTGTACTTGCACCTTGAGGTAACATCCCTTTTTCAAGAACAATAATTTTAGCATTGGGATAGTTTTGACGTAATGTGAGTGCACAATTTAAACCTACGATACCACTACCAATGACTGTAAAGTCTACATTGTTAAGCCATGTTTTTATTTCCCAGTAGGATAAATTCAAGGTGTTTGGTGTTAGGTAAAAATAATGGGTTATTTCTTTTGAAAGACTCCAAAAAGAAAACCTATTCCAAATGCCGATACAAGTCCGAGAATAAAGGGTAAACCTTCAAAATCGAATGGTTTGAAATAAAATATTCCAAATGACACCAAAAGAATAATAGCTCCTAAAACACGATGTTTCATTTTAGTCATTCAACTTTAATACCGCCATAAATGCTTGTTGTGGAATTTCCACATTTCCAACTTGACGCATGCGTTTTTTACCTTTTTTCTGCTTTTCTAACAGCTTTCGTTTACGTGAAATATCACCACCATAACATTTTGCGGTCACATCTTTACGAAGTGCTTTAATGGTTTCACGCGCAATAATTTTAGCGCCAATGGCCGCTTGTACCGGAATATCAAACTGTTGTCGTGGTATCAACTCTTTTAGTTTTTCGGTCATTTTCTTTCCAATAGTATAAGCATTATCAGCATGCACTAATGCAGAAAGCGCATCGACAGTTTGTGCATTCAATAAAATATCTACACGTACCAATTTAGAAGCACGCATGCCTATTGGTGAATAGTCAAAAGAGGCATAACCCTTGGATACGGTTTTTAATCTATCGTAAAAATCAAAAACAATTTCTGCCAAAGGCATATCGAAATTTAATTCAACACGTTCTGTGGTTAAATAGGTTTGATTGGTAATTTGCCCGCGCTTTTCAATACACAAACTCATTACTGGACCAACAAAATCAGACTTTGTAATAATGCTTGCTTTTATGTATGGTTCTTCTACCCTATTTAGTGTAGAAGGTTCAGGTAAATCTGACGGATTATTTACAATAATAATGTCGTCTGGATTTTTATTGGTAAAGGCGTGATAGCTTACATTTGGTACCGTTGTAATAACGGTCATATCAAACTCGCGTTCCAAACGCTCTTGAATAATCTCCAAATGCAACATGCCCAAGAAACCACATCTAAACCCAAAACCTAAAGCTGCGGAACTTTCAGGCTGAAAAACCAAAGATGCATCGTTAAGTTGCAACTTTTCCATTGATGCTCTCAATTCTTCATAATCTTCAGTATCAACTGGATAAATACCAGCAAATACCATGGGTTTTACATCTTCAAAACCTTCAATAGCATTGGTTGTTGGAATTTTTGCATCAGTAATTGTATCGCCTACTTTTACTTCCCTGGCGTCTTTAATTCCCGTTATTAAATAGCCAACATCTCCAGCTTTTATCTCGTTCTTTTTAACTTGATTTAATTTTAACGTACCTACCTCATCGGCAAAATAACTTTTGCCTGTAGCAATAAATTTGATATTCTGTCCTTTGCGGATTGAGCCATCGATTACCCTAAAATAGGTTTCAACACCACGGAAAGGATTGTAAACCGAGTCAAAAATCAGCGCCTGCAATGGTGAATTAGGATTGCCTTCTGGTGCTGGAATACGTTCAATTATCGCTTCTAGGATATCCTCTACGCCAAGACCTGTTTTTCCACTTGCTGGTATAACCTCTTCAGGGTCACAGCCTAACAAATCAACAATATCATCGGTAACTTCTTCAGGATTTGCGCTTGGTAAGTCAATTTTATTGAGCACTGGAATGATTTCCAAATCATTCTCTAACGCTAAATACAAATTTGAAATCGTTTGTGCCTGAATACTCTGCGCCGCATCAACAATTAACAACGCGCCCTCGCATGCCGCGATGGAACGGGAAACTTCATATGAAAAATCTACATGGCCAGGTGTGTCAATAAGGTTTAGGATATATTCTTCTCCCTTATAGTTGTATTCCATTTGAATAGCGTGCGACTTTATGGTAATGCCACGTTCGCGCTCCAAATCCATATTATCCAATAGCTGATCTTGCTTTTCACGATCAGTAACCGAACCTGTATAATCTAAGAGCCTGTCAGCCAAAGTACTTTTACCGTGATCGATATGGGCAATTATGCAAAAATTACGAATATGCTTCATGTGTTCTTTCTTGTGCAATTTTGATTGCAAATATAGTGGTTTTAAAGGCCTTTACGGTATAGTATTTCTTAATTAGTAGGACGAAAGTACTGGAAAACCACAGCTTGAAAATAAAAAGTATTCCTATATTGCAAAAACAACCTCAAACAAACCTACACCTGAAACACATTTTACACATATCATTTTTCCTCTGCTTTTCGGTTTTTTATGCTCAAGAATTTACTGTCACAGGTGCTGTTTTGGACAACGAACAACAACCCATATCATTTGCCAACATTATTCTGCAAAGTACTGATGGTGGTTTTTTAAAAGGCACTAGCACTGATGATAATGGCAGCTTTCAACTAAAGTCTGTCTCTTCTGGCAATTATATTGTTAAGGTTAGTTTTATCGGCTACAAAACACACTCTAAAACCATTACAGTCAATGGAGATTTAAGTCTAGATACCATTACTTTAACCGAAGATTCCGAATCCCTTGACGAAGTTACAATAACAGCACGCAAACCTACCGTAACTAGAAAACCAGATCGTCTACTGTTTAATGTAGAAAATACCGCGCTTATTGAAGGCACAACTTTACAACTCCTTAAAAGTACACCTGGCATTATTGTAACCGAAGGCAGTATTAATATAAAAAGTGACCCTGCAACAGTTTTTATAAATAACAGACGTGTGCAATTGACTTCTGAAGAGCTGTTACAGCTTCTTGATAGCGCACCAGCAAACAGCATTAAGTCCGTCGAGGTCATTACTAATCCGCCAGCAAGTTATGATGCGGATAGCGGATCGGTTATAAACATAATAATGTCCAAAAATTTGGTTACGGGCTACAGAGGCAGTATTGCCAATAACTATACACAAGGTGTTTTTCCGAGATATAATGCTTCTACCAGTCATTACTTTAAAAACAACAAAGTAAACCTCAACCTTAATTACAGCTACACGGGCCAAAAAATAGACCGCGTACAAGATGAAACCATAAATTATTTTGACAGTTCCAATAATTTGGATCAAATATGGAATTCTGATGTTGATAGAAATACTTGGTCAGAAACCCATAACGTCAATCTTAACTTTGATTATTTTATTAGTGATAAAACTACATTGAGCTTAACATCTACGGCGCTATTAATGCCTTATTTTAAATACAAGATTGCAAACAACACTAATATATTGGATGCCAATGCTAATTTTTCATCAAGGTTTACTGCCAATAATTTGTCTCGAGATGAAAAGTACAATGTTGGTACCGATATTGGACTAAGAACCACTTTTGAAAATGGAAGCACTCTAAATGTAAATGGGCATTTCACCGCTTACAATTATGATAGAGATCAAAATGTTATCAGCCGTTTTTTTGATAGCAACAACACCTTTACCAACCAGTCTGAATTCAACACGCTTGCCAATCAGAATACAGAAATACTTACTGGAAATGTAGATTACAGTATTCCTATAAATGAAACTTCAAGTTTTGATAGTGGCGTAAAACTATCTAATGTAAAAACCGATAGCGATATTACCAGATTGGACATCATAAACGGCAATGAGGTCATAAATACCGCCAATAGCAATGCCTTTGAATATGATGAAACCGTTATTGCTGGTTATGCAAACTATAGCAAATCTTGGGATAAATGGGATATTGTATTGGGACTTCGTGTGGAAAATACTTTAGTAAAAGGCTTCTCGCCTACTCTAAACCAAAGTAATGATCAAGATTATTTTAGTTGGTTTCCAAATGCCAGCATAGCACACAACATTTCAGATAATTTTAGCCTCTATGGCAATTATAAGCGTAGTATCACAAGGCCAAACTATAACAGCCTAAACCCTTTTACTTTTTTTATAAATGAAAACGCCGTTGTGTTGGGCAACCCAGAATTACAACCAACGTTTAAAGATCACTTTGTGTTGGGCACAAGTTTTTTAGACTATTTTACAATTGAAGCCTATTACATTAACTATGATGGTGCCATTCAAGAAATTCCGAGGCAAGATAATAACACCAATATTATTGCTTTTACGCCTATAAACTTAAATAAAACCGTTGATTTTGGATTCGACTTTGCATTTGACTATTATCCCACGGAAAAGTGGAACCTCTATTTTGTGACATCTTTTTACAATCTCTCTGAAGAAACAAACTTTGGAACAGAGAACGTTGCTTTAGATCAATGGTCCAACTACAGCATTTTATCAAATGACTTTACGTTTTTAGAAGACAATAGCTTAAACCTCAACCTTACTTTGACATGGGTTGGTAAAAATCTTCAAGCACTAAATATTGTTGAAGACCGCTTGGTGTCTGAACTTAGCGTAAGCAAAAAAGTGCTAAAAAACAAAGGTTTGGTTTCCCTGTCTATACAAGATATTTTTAACTATCAAGACTACGAGCAATCCTTGAGCTACCTCAACCAGTCCTATAGAGCTTTCAATGATATTGACAACAGGTTTGTCCGTTTGGGCTTTAGGTATAGGTTCGGTAATACAAAACTAAACACCAACGAGCGCTCTACGGACGAGGAACAGCGCTCAAGAATTAAAGACCTCAACTAATCTTGCCACTCAGCAATAAAAAGGTTGGTGTCTCTAGTACCGCCATTATTTCTATTGCTTGAAAAGGCTAAATATTTTCCATTATTGGAGAAAACCGGAAAGGCATCAAAAGTTTCACCATGGGTAATACGCTTCAAGTTTTTACCATCAATATCAATCATATATAAATTAAATGGAAAACCACGTTCAGCTTCAAAATTTGAAGAAAAAAGCACCTTCTCACCACTAGGATGAAAAAACGGACTCCAATTGGCATTCCCTAAATCAGTTAGCTGACGTAAATCGCTACCGTCTGCATTACAAATGTATAGCTCCATTTCTGTCGGCTCTACCAAACCTTCTGCCAATAACTCCTTGTATTCCTTAATCTCTTGTTCTGTTTTAGGGCGCGATGAGCGGAAAATCAATTTTGTGCCATCTGGCGAAAAGAAAGCGCCGCCATCATAACCCAATTCATTGGTAATCTGCTTCACATCGGTGCCGTCTAAATTCATGGTGTACAATTCCAAGTCACCACTCCGAGTTGACGTAAATACAATTTTATCACCTTTTGGCGAAACCGTGGGCTCGGCATCATAACCCACTTCGTTAGTCAATTGTTTTACAATATTGCCTTCTAAATCAGCCACAAAAATATCGTAGGTGTCATAAATTGGCCAAATGTATTTACCGTTCTTCCGTAGTGGCGTTTCTGGGCAAGCCTCGCCACCCAAATGTGTTGATGCATAAATAATATGCTTATTATCCGGCAAAAAGTAAGAGCAGGTTGTGCGCCCTTTTCCTGTAGATAGCATTGGCGGTGCAATGCTGTCTGTAAATGTATCCGTAGCGTTCATTAAAAACATTTGATCACAGCCCACATTCCATTTAGCGTTATTGGATTGAAACACCAATTGCTTATCGTCAAAGCTCCAATAGGCTTCGGCGTTATCGCCACCAAAAGTTACTTGCCTTAATGATTTAAAATGTATTTCTTCAGGATATATTAACGGGTTGGACTTAACCGTCTCGTTCACCTCATCTTTAGACATTTCAGTAGGTGTTTTGTTTTCATTTTTACAAGACGAAAACGTAGCGAAAACTATAAGTAAAACAAGAATTCTATTCATAATAAACAATTGTAATAAATGGCAATTATTGCCTAATTTTGCACAAAAATAACATAATACTATGAGAAATTTTGTCGCATTACTAGCGCTTTTATGTGTTTTTTCGTGTAAACAAGAACCAAAAGTTGCCGAAAGCAAAATCAAAGAAGACGTAACCTATTTAGCAGATGATAAACTTGAAGGAAGACAAACCGGAACAAAAGGCGAAAAGTTAGCGGCAGATTATCTTGTAAAGCGTTATAAGGAAATTGGGCTTAAACCCAAAGGAACTGAAGGTTACCTACAGGCTTTTTCGTTCAAACCAAAAACAGATCCGCACAAAGAAGTAGAATTTACAACCAATACCGACGGTACAATAACGGGCAGAAACGTACTTGGATTTATTGATAATGGCGCTGAGCAAACCATAGTTGTTGGTGCACATTATGACCATTTGGGCTACGGTGGCGAAGGTTCGTTGTACCGCGAAAAAGACAAAGCCGTTCATAATGGCGCTGATGATAATGCCAGTGGCGTTGCCGTAATGCTTAATCTTGCAAGTCGGCTTATGGTTAAAAATGAACAAGCAGAAATCAAGGATAAAAACAACTATTTATTTTTAGCGTTTTCTGGAGAAGAAATGGGACTTTTGGGTTCTAATTATTTCTCAAAAAACCCAACCATAGATGCGAAGTCGATCAATTATATGATCAATATGGATATGGTAGGCCGTTTAAAAAACGACAACACCTTGGCTGTTTACGGCACGGGCACATCGCCTCTGTTTAAACAAACCATAAAAGCACATAATGAAAAGTTCAAAATTATTGAAAATGAAAGTGGCGTTGGTCCTAGCGACCATACCTCTTTTTACTTAATTGATATTCCGGTGTTGCATTTTTTTACGGGGCAACATGAAGATTACCACAAACCTAGTGACGATGCAGATAAGTTGAACTATGAAGGCATGGCTTTAATATCTGACTATATATTCGACATTATTTCAGATTTGGATGATAATGGCGAATTGGCTTTCCGGAAAACTAAAAACGAAAGTGAAGAAACGCCCCGTTTTAAGGTTGGGCTAGGTGTTGTGCCAGATTATTTATTTGATGGCGAAGGTATGCGTATTGATGGAACCAGAGAAGACACACCTGCTTTTAATGCTGGTATCAAAAAAGGAGATGTGGTTGTAAAATTAGGTGACAGTACCGTAACCGATATGATGAGCTATATGCGTGCGCTTTCGGTATTTGAAAAAGGAGACAAAGCACCAATAACCATTAAACGTGGCGAAGAAACACTTGAGAAAACAGTTCAGTTTTAAAGGTAATGCCAATTACCAAAACGGATATTATTACCAAGGTTCATCTTATTATTTCGATAGTAATTGTTGTTACCGTCGCCATTTTATATGGGTTTTATCCGAGTTTTCAATTTGAGTTATTTCCAGAGACTCTAGACGAACAAAACTTCCATAAAGCTGTTATGGGGCTTTATCTTGGGTTTTCAATACTTTGGATAATAGGTCTTTTTAAAAAGCATCTGCTCCGAACTGCACTGATAACAAACATGGTGTTTATGTTGGGTTTAGGTTTTGGGCGTTTAATTAGTCTCTTTATTGATGGCAATCCTAGTTTTGGATACTTGTTCGGAACTTTTGCCGAATTGGCTCTTGGGAGTTATGGGGTATGGGTACTGTTAACTCATAATCAATGTGCCACAGATGCCAAGGCTAATCAGTAAATATAACCCAGCGAGTATAAAAAACACCTTAGATGCCTTACGGTGATTTTTATAAAGTCCAAAACCAATAATGGCCAATACAATTGCTGGCCCAAACATTATAGCAATTAAGATAATGACTAGACCGTCTAAGTTTCCAACTTCTAAAATTAAATTCATGTTATTTCGCTTCTAAGTTCTTCCAATCGTTTTATTTTCTCGTCCCTGTAAAATAAATTCATGGTTTCAAATGGAATTATTTTATTGTCTTTATTTACAATATGCACGCACGATTTTTTAATGGAGCGTACATCAAAATTATAAGCATCTACAAACTGCATAATTATGATTCTAAACAAATTATCGTAACCCAAATTTGGCGCATCTATATTGGGTAAACAGCACATAATGGATTTTAAGTTTTCCTCTGCAACTTCAACAGAATTTCCGGTGCTAAACAGCTCAGTCATTTTACCGTGCAACTGATGATCTTGCTCATATATAATCGTGTTTTTACTATTGTCTAATAAATCGTTAGGGTTGATGTAACGGGTTAATGGAAAAACCTCGCCGTCTAATTTTAGCGCATAACCCATGACCAATGCATCTGGATTGCATGGCACGGGCAATAAGTCATCTGGATTGAAAATCTGTGTTTGTTCTAAGATTTTTTTGCGGACTTCTGTTAGTGTCATTCTATCCGTTTCTGGGTTAAAATTCTCCAAGCGTCCCGCAATTTGTGTAGGCTGAAATGTAACACCACGAACACATTTTTGTTTTAGCGCATACGCAATTATTTTTCCAATTTCATTATCATTCAACCCTTTTTGAAGAGTTACAACCAAGGTGGTCGATAGGTTTAAGGCGTTTAAATTTTCAATAGCCTGTTTTCTTATGTCGTTTAAATCTGCACCTCGCAATTCTTGCAAAACACTATTTTCAAACGAATCAAACTGAAGATAGATTTCAAAATCTGGCGCATAGCTTTTCAAGCGCTTAGCAAACTCAGAATCCTTGGCAATTTTTATGCCGTTGGTATTCAGCATTAAATGCCTAATGGGCAAGGATTTTGCATAATCTAAAATATCCCAAAACTGTGGATGTATTGTTAGTTCGCCACCAGAAATTTGCACCACATCGGGTTCTTTTTCGTTTTTTACAATAACGTCCAACATTGCTTTAACTTCTTCCAAAGTTCTGTGCCTGCCGTATGTTGGTGACGAGCCCGCATAGCAGGTTGGGCAAGTAAGATTACAACGATCTGTAACCTCAACAACCGTAAGGCAACTGTGCTGTTCATGATCTGGGCACAAGCCACAATCATAAGGGCAACCATAATGGGTTTTTGTGTTAAAGGTATGCGGTGTTTCACTTGGCTTGTTGTAGTTTCTTATATTTTTATAATATGCAATATCATCTGCAATAAGCACCTTAGAGTTTCCGTGTTCTGGGCAGCGCTTCAGCATATAAACATTTTCATTTTCAAAAACTATTTTTGCATCAATCCTACGAAGGCATTCCGGACACAAGCTAAGTGTAAAATCATAGTAAGTATATTTTCTAACTGGCATTGATTGTTTTCTGAATAATGAATTTTGAATAATACAACCAACAAATTACACATAAAAGCTGAATAGTGCTAAGGCCAAATAGGTAAAATACGTTTGGTTTTAAAAATTCAATAAAAAATCGAAACCCAAAATAGAGCAACATAAAAAGCTTAAAGAGTTCACCGTTTTTAAGCTCAATGTTTTTCTTTATCCACTTAAGCCCGAAAAAGAGAACAACCAAAAATACCAGCTCATAAAGTGATGTTGGGTGGCGCATTAAACCATCGCCCAAATCCATTCCAAAAACAGATTTGGTTACTTTTCCATAGGTGAATTCTTTAATACCAGACAAAAAACAACCAATGCGCCCAATAAAAATCCCAAAAATAATGGGTAACACAAACAAATCGCCTGAGGACTTTTTTTCACCTATTATTTTTTTGGCAAGCTCTACACCTAGTAGTCCACCAAACAAGCCTCCCATAATGGTTTTAGTGTTTAATAGCTCAATGAGGTTTTTTTGTGAAAATTCAATCAAAGGGTTTTCTAAAACACCGACCAGTCGTGAACCTATAAGTGCGCCCAATATTGCACCAAGAATAATAGACAATCGATTAGAAGACGATATATGATCATCAGTATTTCTTCTTAGAGTGATGTAATATCTAAAACCCAGAAAGAATGCTAAATACTCTAACACCAAATGGATATTTAAGTTATATCCAAAAATTTCTAATTCAAAAGGAATTGTAATCAAAGCGAGTAAATGGGTTTAAGCATCCGGAATATACAGCTATTACTCAAAAAGATGTAATTTTGCGTCAAATTTCAACACTTGGTCAAAATAGGAGACATAGAATTGGGCGAATTTCCGTTGCTGTTGGCGCCGATGGAAGATGTAAGTGATCCGCCTTTCCGTGCATTGTGCAAGGAACAAGGTGCCGATGTGGTGTATACTGAGTTTGTATCTAGCGAAGGCTTAATCCGAAACGCGGCAAAGAGCGTTATGAAGCTTGACATTTATGAAAAAGAACGCCCTGTTGGTATCCAGATTTTTGGTGCCAATATGGACAGTATGTTGCAAACCATAGATATTGTTGAGAAATCCAATCCAGATATTATAGACATCAATTTTGGTTGCCCAGTAAAAAAAGTGGTGAGCAAAGGCGCTGGCGCAGGTATACTTAAAGATGTATGCTTAATGGAAAAGCTTACTGCCGAAATGGTAAAGCGCACCAATTTACCAGTAACCGTTAAAACGCGTTTGGGCTGGGATCACGACTCCATTAAAATTGTTGAAGTAGCTGAGCGCTTGCAAGATGTTGGGATAAAATCCATAGCTATTCACGGGCGTACACGCGCACAGATGTATAAAGGTGATGCAGATTGGAAACCTATTGCTGCCGTAAAAAACAATCCAAGGATGCATATTCCTGTTTTTGGGAACGGTGACGTAAATACGCCAGAGAAAGCTGTTGAAATGCGTGACAAATATGGTCTAGATGGCGCAATGATTGGTAGAGCATCTATCGGAAATCCTTGGTTTTTTAAACAAGTAAAGCACTATTTTAAAACCGGAACACATTTAGCGCCAATTTCCTTACAGGAACGCGTTGACGCAGCAAGACGCCATTTGCAAATGGCTATTGATTGGAAAGGCGAAAAATTAGGGGTTTTTGAAACCAGAAGACACTACACCAATTACTTTAAAGGTATACCCAACTTTAAAGAATACCGCATGAAAATGGTTACCAGTGACCATAGCCAAGGTGTGTTTGCTGCCTTTGACGAAGTACTTGAAAAGTTTTCAGATTATCAGTTTGTATAACCTAAGCGGTTAATAAAAGCTTCGTAATGCGCTGTGAAGCAATTTTTGAAGCCACAATGCCCAAAGTAAATATGGTTACCATAACCACTAAAATATTCAAAGGGTTTAAAGCTATAGGATACGCAAAGTTTGGGGTGAGCTTAAACCATCCAAACGCTAATTGAGACCACACCACCAAAACCGCTATTACAATACCAATTAATGTGCTAAGTATTGTCATGAGGCTACCTTGGTAAAAAAATATAGCTTTTATTGCTTTTGTGTCTGTACCAAGATTAAAAAGTGTGCTCAACGACTTCTTTTTATCTAATATCATCATAATAATAGCGCCAATTACATTAAACAGCGCAATGATAATGACCAAGGTAAAAATCAAATAAACTGCTAAATTTTCGGTATTCAACATTTTATAAAGCGCATCGTTCAATTGTGCCCTGTTTAAAATTAACTTATCCGGAAATTCTTTTTCTAAAGTTTCCCTAACCTCTTTTTCATCAGCGCCATTTACCAGTCTAAACTCCAAAGTAGATATTTGTTGGGGTTCATAACCCAATAATTCTCTCGCAAAAGTTAAGTCTGAAAATATATATTCGTTGTCTAAATTTTCATTTACGCTAAAAAGACCAACATTCATGGCGAGTTTCGAATTGAAAAGACTTCTAACAGAACTTATTTGTCCCTTTCCAGGCTTTGGGACGTAAATGGTTAAGGGTTTTAATACGTTAAACGTACCAAAGGATAATGTGTTGGATATACCCATACCGGAAACCAATTCATTGCTTCCTTGTGTCAACCATTTGCCCCTATTAATCATGGTTTCAATCTGTGTTACGCTATTATAAACCGAATCGACGCCTTTAAGTGTGGCTATTTGCTCTTTATCTTCAACCTTAATCACCACGCGTTCCTCTATTGTTTTTGAGTAAGATGAAATAGCATGTATTTTACTAATTGCTTCAACATCGTTTTCAGTTAGCAAAAAAGATTTACCCGATGACGGTATCAATTTTAAATCTGGATCAGTAAAATTTGAAAACTCTAAAGTAAACTCCCTAAGACCTTGAAAAACAGAAAGTACAATAAGTAATGCTGCAGATGCTACAATAACTCCAACCGATGCAATACCACTCATAATATTAATGGCATTGTTACTGCTTTTTGAAAAAAGATACCGCTTGGCGATGTAGAGAGAAATATTCATTAATGCATGAATATAGAACTAAATTATAAAAGAACTATACTGTTAGGATTTTTTCCGTTTCCCCAATAAATCTTCATTTTCAATAGGATTGTCTTCACCTTTTAACGAACGTTCAATGTTGTCAATATATTCTAAAGAGTCGTCAATAAAAAATTCAAGATTTGGCATTCGCCTTAGCTGATTTCTGGTGCGTTTTGCCAATTCATGCCTAATAAGCGTCTTATTAGAACGAATGCCTTCTAACAAACTGGAAGCTTCTTTATTGGGGAAAAAGCTTAGATATACTTTGGCAATAGAAAGATCAACAGTTACACTAACCTTGGTTACAGAAATAATAATACCGCGTAAGCCACCGTCAGATGCGGCGCGCTGTAAAACATCTGCTAAGTCCTCTTGAAGAATTCCTGCTATTTTTTTTTGCCTATTGCTTTCCATACCGCAAAAATAGAGATATTGCTGCTTTTAATTGCGTAATCTAACAAAAATCATACTTTAGGTATAGAGAATAGTTTTATTTTGAATAAAATTTAGAGTATATGAGAAAAATAGAACATATTGGAATTGCCGTAAAGGATATTGAAGCCTCCAACCAGTTATTTGATTTGTTGTTTGATGAGCCACATTACAAGGTTGAATCTGTTGAAAGCGAAGGCGTAAAAACGTCATTTTTTAAAGTTGGTCCCAATAAAATTGAATTATTACAAGCCACAAATGAAGACAGTCCAATAGCAAAGTTTATCGAAAAAAAAGGCGAAGGCATTCATCATATTGCATTTGCTGTTGATGATATCAACTCTGAAATTGAGCGCTTAAAATCCATAGGCTTTAGGATGATTCATGAAACACCAAAAACTGGTGCAGACAATAAGATTATAGCCTTTTTACACCCTAAATCCAGTAACGGTGTTTTGGTGGAATTATGCCAAGACCGCACAGACTAAATTGGACTATTTTTTCTTGTAGGGTTATAAAATATATAGTAATATTGCACACATTTCCTTGTAAATCAGGAAATAGGTCCTATAACTCAGTTGGTTAGAGTATCTGACTCATAATCAGAAAGTCCCTGGTTCGAGCCCAGGTGGGACCACAAATGACCCTTATAAGCATTGCGTTTATAAGGGTTTTTTCCTTTAAATGCTCGAACATATGCTCAAACTACTTCTTCTTCGATTTTTGATTATGATTTTGTGTCGAGAGGCTACACCAAACCACCTGAAATCATTTCAAACTACTTGTTTTTAGCACAATACAATCAGGTAGTCTTTTCGAGCTCAATTATATGCTAAAACAAAAGGTAATTTTTATAGTTTAACTAGTAGATAGTTTTCCTTTTTGATATTTATTTGTTTAATTCGAAGTTTAGCCATACATGATCCGCTCTTATAAAAAAACCATCGTATGATACGATGGTCTATAATCTAAAACTAAATTCAAAATGCTTTAAACTTTCGATGTGCCTTTTCTAATTAAAGAAATAACAAATAATACTAGGAATACAAAGAATAGAATTTTTGCGATTCCTGCAGCTGCTCCTGCGATTCCTCCAAAGCCTAGTACAGCTGCGATAATTGCTAATATAACAAATGTGATTGTCCAGCGTAACATAATTTTTTATTTTTAATTAATACTAATTCTGTAAACTTTTTACATTGTAAATGTCATATATATTAAGGGTTTTAGTTGATTTAAAACCTTTAATACTTAACTCTATTGCATTAACTTAATTTGCCATAGACTCTTCCATTTGAACGTAATTGCCGTCGAGACTTAACTTGTTATCAAATTGAATTGTGCGTATGGGGAATGGGATGTTAAAGCCTTCGCTATCAAATACGCGTTTTATTTCTTTAATAGCTTTGCTTTTACTTCTTAGTTTGGCTAATCCATTTTCACCTTCAATCCAAAATCGGCATAAAAAGTTAATAGAACTTCCACCGAATTCGGTGTAGTAGAACTCAACTTCTTTATCTAATTTCTCTTGGTTGAAAAACTTTCTAATGGTTTGCTTTGTGACCTCTTCAACTTTATCCAAATCAGAATCATAGGCTACGCCACATTCAAAAACAACGCGCATTTTTTTAGTCAACGAATAATTTTTAAAAGGATTTTCTAATACTGTTTTATTTGGTATAACTACCGTATTATTATCGGCTTCGCGCAGTACAAAATAGTTTAGATTGATGTCTATGACCTCACCAGCATAGCCTTTAGTTTCTACCCAATCGCCAATTTTTACATTTTTCCTAAAGGCAAGTACAATCCCTGAAATGGTGTTGGATAATGTGCCTTGCAAAGCTAGACCAATCACTAAACCAGATATTCCTGCACCGGTAAGTAGTCCAGTTAAAGCCTCGCCCAAATTTAATGCGCTTAGAGCTAAGAATAAACCAAGCAATACTGATACTACCGCTAAACTTCGTGCAACTAATCTAGCAATTGACTTTTGTCGTATTCGTTTTTGGGCCATTTTAAAACTTATACTATACACAAATCTTGATGCGCCGTATGATGCTAACAAAACAAGTATAGCTATTGCTATGTTTGGTAAGTTACTGATTAGACCATCTAACCAAGATTTTAGTTTGGTTACTATTGTTTCTACTGCATTTATTTCCATTTCATTTATATTTTTAGTTTATATCATTGAGATGTTTAATTTTTTTTACATCTTTTTCTATTGTGCTTTTATGGTTTTTAAGAAGGCCAAACAATTTTTCTGGTAATATTTCTGGCTTTTTTAAAATTGTTTCGTACTCGAAAAGCAATGACTCTTCATGGTACATGGCCTTGGTTAAAGACACTTCGTCTTCATCATCATCGAAAATGGCCTTAATGTTGGCATGCAACCTTGAAAAAGCACCTGTAACGGTACCCTTCTTAGTTTTTTTTAGTTGAAAATCTTCTATAAAAAACTGTAGTTGATCCTTTAATGTTCGTCTTTCTTCAAGTTTTTTGGCATAGAATTGCATGAGCTTCTCAGATTTTGCAATTCTGATTAACGTTGAAAAGCGCTTAACGGCATCGTTAAGGGCTTCGTTTAAAGTTTCAATTTTTAATGCCAATTCGCTATTAAGCGGTATCGGTTTTTTCGAGTTCATGTTGTCTATGTTCTTTTATATAAGATGAATGCTTTTTGCCTAAATCGGTCTTCTGATTTTCGGACAATACTTTTCCTGCAAGTTGGAAAAATGTATGTTCTTCATCCTCTAAATGATGTTCTACTTTTTCCTTAAGGTTTTTGGCATATTTTAACCAAGCTGGCGAATCCATATCGGTCTCTTCCATTGTCTCTATAATCTCATCGATTTCATGGTGTTCAGCTATGCCGTGTCTGGCATGGTCTTGTGTTTTATCTATTGAGATTAAAGGCTTGTAAAAAAAACGCTCCTCGGCATCTTCGTGAATTTTTAATTCTTGTTTTAGAGATAGAAATGCCCGTCTTCTTGTACGTGTCTCGCCTGAGGTGTTAACAATTACCGCTAATAATTCTCTTTGTTTATCGTGGTCTTTGCGTAAGGCTTCAAAAATGGTCATAATGTTATATTTTAATTAAGTAAAAAAGCCCTAGCTAAAAGCTAAGGCCGGTATTGAATTGTATATTTTTAATCCGAATAGATGACTTTAAAGTCTTTTACTCTGTCTTCTAAGTCTTTTTCGTTAGAGATGTAAGTATAGGCATCGTTAAAGACTCTATTTGGTTTTTCACCTACGATATAGTGTTTTACATTAAGATCTGGTGCATTAATGTTGATACGGTCAGATACTCTCATTTTTTTGTCGTCAATTGAAGTGCTTCCTCTTTCTAATTCAGAAACTACAATTAAATTGTTACCACTAGCATACACTTTTTCAATTTCGATTTCGTGTTCATATCCATCAACTTCTGCTTCAACCATAATAGTTCTTTTAGCTTTGTCGCCATATTCATCTGGCATATCAACGTCTAAGTATGGGATTTCCACTTCTTCCTCTTCCATGACAATAACAACTTTTGGTATTTTAATAGTTTCCGTTGTTGTACCTACGTCGATATCCGCCCAATCCACATCAAACGCTGGCAATTGTCCTTCTTCAACATTAACATCTACGTCTGGTAATTCTGTTTCTTTTGTTTGGTCTATTTTACAGCTCGTTGCTAATAAGAGAGTTACTGCTAAAGCTGAAATCATTATTTTTTTCATAATATCTATTTTTGGTTATTATTAAATACATTCTTTAATTCTGAATGTCTGATACAAAACTATCAAGTATAGTTCGGCTCTACTTGCTCAATACGTTTGAAGATTAACTTAAACAAATACTCTACAGGAGTGGACCAAAAATTTTGGCCATGCCTTGCAGTAACTTTTCTTTTAATGATCGTTTTTTATACGACTCATAATTCAAGTGAATGGAAGACTTGCATTGATTTTCGTAGTCTTTTGCGAGTTGGTTCGCTATCTTCTCATCATAGATAAGAATGTTAAGCTCATAGTTGTGTTCAAAGCTCCTGTAATCAAAATTACCTGATCCGATGGAAGCAATGGCCTTATCGACTATCATCAGCTTACTATGAAAAAAGCGATCTTTGACGATACAGACTTTCACTTTTGCCTTTAATAATTCCTCAAAGTTGGAGTACATACTGTATTTGGCAATTTTACTATCATTCTTTTCGGGCACCATAACATATACCTCAATACCTCTTAATGATGCCATCTTAAGGGCTTCAAGAAGAATTTTATTAGGTATAAAGTATGGGTTTTGGATGTAAATTGATGAAGTGGCACTATGAATCATCATTACATACTGATGTAGTATGCATGAATAATCCTTGTCCGGACCACCAGATACAACTTGAGTTAAGCAATCACTTTCATTAGTATGCTCTGGTAGAAATTTTGAAGTTTCTAACAGTGATTCGTCACCAGCAAAGTAAAAATCCTTAATAAATATACGGTGCAAATGATCTACCGCTGGGCCAACTATTTTCAGGTGTAGATCATACCATTGACCAAGTTCCGAATACTTTGAGCTTATATATTTATCAGTAATATTAACACCTCCCGTAAAAGCTATTTGCCCATCAATTATAGCAAGTTTTCTATGATTTCTGTAGTTTATTGTAGATAAAATAGTGTTGAACTTTATGGGTAAGATAGGATGGATTTTAGCACCATTTTTTTTCAGCTCTTTTATCGTATCTTTATTTAGATGGTAACTTCCAATGGCATCATATATAATTCTAACCTCAACACCTTCATCTAATTTTTGAATAAGTAGTTTGCTAAGTTTGTCTACAATTTTTCCGTTGTCTATTATATAATATTGTAAATGAATGAATGCTTTCGCATTTTCAATAGCTTTGAATATATGCTCAAAAGTTTTCTCACCACAATCTATCACTTCTACAGCATTCCCATCAGTAGCAGGAAAACCGGAGCTTTTAAACATTAGTTTACCTAGCTTCTCAAATTTATGCCCATCAAATACATGTTCAAAATCACTTATGATTTTGTTCTTATTGTTAATATCATAGAGCCTTCGTTTTGAAAGGTTATTTAGTGTAAAAAACTTAAAGCGTTTTCTGTTGATGCCAAATAGAATATAGAATATCACTCCAAAAATGGGAATAACTGTAACTACAAATAGCCATGCTATAGATCTTGCGGGTCGGTTGCCATACATAAATATGCTCAAAATTGCCCATAGAGTAACAACTATATATACTAATACTAAAAAGGTAAACATCCTATCAATCTAATATTTAAGGCAGTAAATAATCTCTCAAAACAATTTTATATTGACTCTAAAACGTAAACAGTTATTGAGTTAAGCTCTAAATGCATTGAGCAAGTAAGCATTAACGTGTCAATATATATTTGCAATGAAACTGAAGTAGAATTAAAATATTTAATGATGAAAAAAGTAATTTTTATGATATCATGTTTTGCATTTGGTGTGATTGGAGCGCAAAATGTAGATTTGGTAAAGACAACAAAAGTAGACGTAGTAAAAGATACTATAGATGGAAAAATAATTGAAAGAAGCGTTAAAACTATAACAATTAAAGAGCAACCTGTAAAATTTGATCCTGCGGATAAGGGCAAATTAAATCAAGACAGGGTATTTCCCGCAACAAAAGTTACCAAGACTTTTTATATAGATAATGATAATGATCCTTTCTATGAAAAAATCAATACTGTAAAGTATTATCAGAAAAATGGCAGAAAATATTCTTTTAAGTCCTCTGATGATGGTTTTTCCATAAGTAGTATAGATAGTAAAAACAGAGAAGAAGCTAGCGGTAATGCTAGTAAATCTCTGGCATCACCGTATTATATCATCACGGCATCAGATTTTGATGGTGTTGGTTATTTTGATGATAATAACAATTTCGTGATTGAATACTATGACGAAAAAGAAAGAAAATTAAAAGTAATTGAATTTGTAGAAGACTAATTCAATCAGAGTAATGATGAACGCAAGAAGGATGGATTTTATTCATCCTTCTTTTTTAGATTAACATCAAGTTTGAGTAACACGCTACTACATAAAATTGCATCTGAACCAAACAAGGTGATTTCTGCTTTTGATTTGGTCTACACCACACCTGATATTTTGAGAATCTCAAGGAAAAAAACATCTAATACCTTTTTATATTTTTTAGATAATAGATTACTGAAAGACAGCACCACCTTATCTCGAATAGAAGCCCTTAAAATTCCACCAGCTTGGTCTAATGTTAAGATTGCTTATCTGGATAATGCACATGTATTAGCCATTGGATATGATGATAAAAAACGAAAACAATACGTATACAACCCGATATGGTCTTCAATTAAAAATCAAACCAAATTTTATAAGATGTCTGGTTTTGCAGAAGCTTTGCCAGTATTGAGAGCACGTGTTTTAAAAGATATTGGCCAACAAAAATTCAATAAGACTAAAGTTCTTGCCATAGTCATTAGACTGTTGGAAGAATCTCACATCCGTATCGGGAATTCTTACTACGAAAAGCGAAATAAAACCTATGGACTTTCTACCTTAAGAACGCGCCATCTGCATTTGTTTAAAAACAGGTTTAAATTAGAATTTACAGGAAAGCGGGGCAAGAAGCATTCAGTGACTATTAGAAACAAAAAATTATTAAAATTGATTAATAAGTGCGAAGAAATTCCAGGTTGGGAACTATTTCAATATTTTGATGAAGGTGGTAAAAAGCATAGTATTAATAGCACCATGATAAATGAGTATATTCACCAAACTTGTGGTGATATGTATTCCGCCAAGGATTTTAGGACATGGTCAGCCTCGCTTATTGCGTTTGAAACGTTAAAAGAACTATCTGCAAATGCCAAACCAAAAAAAGATAAAGCTATAATCAAAGCCATTGATACCTCAGCCGAAGCTTTAAACAATACTAGAGCTGTATCTCGTAAATATTACGTGCATCCACATATTATCACATCCTATGAAAATGATATAATAGCACCTTACTTTGAAATAGCAGAAAATACTGATAAAGCTTCTGAAAGTGAATTGCAACCCAATGAGAAGGCTCTAAAAGCATTAATAGACACCTATCAACCAAAATATCCATCTTATGAAACTAAATAAATACATCACATATCTAATAATAGGTTTGCTCTTCTATTCTTGTGCTACCAGTAAACCACAATATAGAGCAGAAACTTACGTGCCAACAGCACTGCCAAGCAAACCCATTGCACATACATTTTATTTGGTTGGTGATGCTGGTAAAACTTATGATGGTAAAGTTGCTGAAGGTTTAAAAGTTTTTAAAACCCATGTTAAAAATAAAAACACCGAAAATGATGTGGTTATCTATTTAGGTGATAATATATATCCATCAGGATTGCCCGATAAAGGTGATGAGAATCGTAAAAAAGCCGAGTTGTCACTAGACTATCAAATCGATGCGGTTGAAGGTTTTAAAGGCCGTACCATTTTTATCCCAGGTAACCACGATTGGTACACCAATGGCGTTAAAGGTTTGAAAAATCAAGAAAAATATATTGAAGATGCCTTAGGTAAGAATACCTTTTTGCCAGAAGACGGTTGTCCATTAGAGACTGTTGAAATTGGTGATGCTATTGAAATCATCATTGTTGATTCACAATGGTACCTAGAAAACTGGAACAAACACCCAACTATCAATGACGAGTGTGAAATAAAAACTAGAGACCGCTTTTTTATGGAAGTCGAAAGCGCACTTAAAAAAGCACAAAACAAACATATCATTTTTGCCATACATCACCCGATGTACACCAACGGATCGCACGGTGGATTTTTTAGTGCATCAAAGCATTTGTATCCATTTCAACACAAAACACCTATACCAGTGTTGGCATCTTTGATTACTCAAATTCGCTCTCAAGGTGGTGTTTCTATTCAAGACAGGTACAATGAGCGTTACAATGAACTTATGAGTCGGTTGGAAACTTTGTTAGTGGATTATAGCGATAACCTTATTGTAGTATCTGGGCATGAACATTCACTTCAATATATTGAAGATGAATTTGTGACGCAGATTGTTTCTGGGTCAGCGTCAAAACGATCAGACGCATCTCTGAATAATAACGGTTTGTTTTCTTACGGTAAGCAAGGATTTGCAGAATATATTGTTTATGAAGACGGCAGTTCTTGGGTACAGTTTTTTGGTTATGAAAATGAGCAACCCATTTTACTGTATCAAAAAGAAGTCTTTCCGCCTAAAGAGAAATATGATTTCTCACACTTGGAAGACAGCTTTCCGACCTCTGTAAAAACATCCGTTTATACAGATGAAGAGACCGAACGTACAGGATTCTTTAAGACGCTTTGGGGCGACCACTATCGCAAATTATACAGTAAAGATATCGATGCTGAAGTGGCTACTCTAGACACGCTTTACGGTGGCTTGGAAATAGTACGAAAAGGTGGCGGTCACCAAACACGCTCACTACGTTTAAAGACCAAAGATGGAAAAGAACTCAATATGCGTGCCTTACGAAAAAGTGCTACACAATACCTTCAAACCGTCGTGTTCAAAGACAAATATATTGAAGATGATTTTGAACGTACACAAGTAGAAGGTCTTATTCTTGATTTTTATACCTCGGCACATCCGTACGCCTTTTTAGCGGTACCAAAACTATCTGAAGCCATTGATGTTTTACATACCAATCCAAAATTGTATTACATCCCAAAACACAAACATTTGGGCGAATACAATAAAGAATACGGTGACGAACTCTACATGATTGAAGAACGTCCAGAAGACAGTTATGAAGGCAGTACCTTTAACTATCCTGACGATATCGAAAGCACACACGACATCATTGAAAAAATCCGAAAGGATGAAAAATACAAAATTGATGAACGTGCTTTTATAAGGGCGAGATTATTTGATATGCTATTGGGCGATTGGGACCGTCACCAAGACCAATGGCGTTGGGCACAATTTGACCAACTCAATGGCGATAAATTGTACAAACCGATTCCAAGAGACCGTGACCAGGTATTTTCAAATTTTGATGGTGGTCTGCTCGATTTTATGCGCCTTATTTCGAGTCCGTCTAATCAACTACAAGTCTATGACGACGATGTTGATGAAGATGACATTGAATGGATGAACAATGCAGGTATAAAATTAGACCGTATTCTCATTCAGCAAGCCACTGCCAAGGATTGGATAGCCGAAGCCAAATTTATTCAAGAGAATATTACGGAACAGATTGTCCAAGAAGCGTTTGACGAATTGCCAGAAGAAGTTCAAGATGAAACTCTGAAAGAAATAATAGGCCACTTTAAAAACCGAAAGCAAAACTTAGATAAGATTGCTGAACGCTATTATAATTTTATCTCAAAACTGGTGATTTTAACCGGTACGGATAAAGACGACTTTATAGACATTATTCGCAAACCCAATAAGGAAACACAAGTTATCATTACGCGAAATAAAGACGGTAAGCGTGCCGATGTACTGGTAGATAAAACCTTCAATCAAGAATTAACAAAAGAATTATGGATTTACGGTTTGGATGATGATGACCAGTTCAATGTATCGGGAAAAGCAAAAAGACCAATAAGAATTAGGTTAATTGGCGGTCAAAATAACGATAGTTATACCATTAAAAATGGTAAGCGCATCAAAATTTACGACCACAAAACCAAACCCAATACGATTGTTGAGAAGAATGGTGCCGACGTAAAACTGACCAATTTTTATAATTTCAACACGTTTGACTATAAAAAATATAATTCCACATCTGGTATTTTTACACCAGTATTGGGCTTTAACCCAGACGATGGTATTTTAACTGGCATAGGTGTGACCAAGACTAATTATGGTTTTGAGCGCAATCCGTTTACTGCCAGACACAATTTTAAGTTCGGTTATTATTTTGCTACACAAGGGTTTGATCTGCGTTATAAGGGTGAATACAATGTTGTACAACAATGGAATTTGCATGTTGAGGGATTGTATACCTCAAACAATTTTGCACAAAATTTCTTTGGTTTTGGAAATGAAACTATAAATAATGATGATGACTTAGATTTCGACTACAATCGTGTGCGCACCAGTATTTATAGATTGAAAGTGGGCATCCTCAAAAAAGCACCTTTTGGTAGTGATTTTGGATTGAGGGCTGTTTTTGAAGGTATTAAAATTGATGATACCGACAACAGGTTTATCACAGATTTAGTGCCAGCGACTAACACAGACTTTTATGATCGACGCTTTTTCACTGGTCTTGAAGGTGTGTTTACCTATCAAAGTTACGATAGTAAAATCAACCCTACACGAGGCATGTACTTTCATACGGAATTAGGTGCAAAAACTGAAATTGATAACACCGAGCAAACTTTCGGATATATCAACTCACATTTAGGATTTTACAACAGCATCAGCACCAATAGAAAACTGGTGTTAAAAACCGATTTACGCAACCAATTACGCTTTGGTAATGACATCGTGTTTTACCAATCTGCAAATATTGGTGGACAAACAGGACTACGAGGATTTCGATTACAACGCTTTACAGGACAAAATTCGTTCGTTGGTAACGCTGATTTGCGCTATACTTTCAATACACTTAAGACTAAAACCCTACCACTGCAATTTGGTGTGTTTGGTGGCTATGATATAGGTCGAGTTTGGGTAACTAGTGAAGATTCAAACACCTGGCATCAATCCTATGGTGGTGGATTTTGGGTGTCTTCTGCAGAATCTATTTCTGGAACGTTTAACCTCTTTAATAGTGTTGATGGTTTACGATTTTCGTTTGGATTTAGTTTTAATTTATAGAGAAGCACTAATAACTAATAGTTAAAATATGGGCAAGCGTAAAAATAGTATCGAAAAGTTTCTGCTGTGGTATAAAAAATTCCAAGTGAGCAAATCACCACAGATGAATTTAGTTTGGGGATTTTTCCTTTATATTCTTGTGGGTTTTGGTCTACTGGCGATACCGTTATTTCACAAGACGGATGTGGCTTGGCTCGATAGTTTATTTATATCCACTTCAGCAGTATCTACAACGGGATTGGTAACTGTTAGCGTTTTTGATTCTTATAATATTTTCGGTCAGTTTATTATTATGACATTGTTTCAAATAGGTGGTATTGGTTACATGACCTTGACCACCTATTATTTGTTGTTTACGACACAACGTATCACACATTGGCATAGTAAAGTTATTGGAGCAGAATTTACATTGCCCAGAACCATAAAAATCAAGGATTTTATAAAAAGTGTCATTGTGTTCACCATTATTATGGAAACACTTGGTGCCATTTGTTTCTATATTGCTTTTAAACAATCGGGTATGGAAACACTTCAAGCAGTTTGGTTTTCAATATTTCATAGCGTTTCGGCGTTTTGTACGGCGGGATTTGGGTTGTTTAATGATAGCTTTATGGGCTACAGCGACAATACCTTTATCAATATCATAATTTCGATGCTTGCCATAGCAGGTTCGCTTGGCTTTATTGTAATAACTGATTTGTGGTATAGATTAAGCCGAAAATCAAAACAACTATCTTTCACAACAAAAATTGTGGTATATGGTTTTATCATACTCCTGTCGCTAGGGACTGTTTTGGTGTATTTTGCAGAACCTAGCTTACAGGATTCTAATGCACGCTTGGCTGAATCCTTTTTTCAAGCTATGACTGCAATGACTACGGTTGGTTTCAATACCATCTCAACAGGTGGCTTAAGTCTTCCTATTTTACTATTAGTGACCTTTTTAATGTACATTGGTGCTTCGCCATCTGGAACTGCTGGTGGTATGAAAATCACCACACTTACGGCAATGTTGTCTGTTTTGAAAAGCAGATTATTTGGTCAAAAACGTATTTCATTTTTAAACAGAACCATTCCTTTTGAACGACTATATGTAGCAACCTCTACCTTCATATTATATACGAGCATCATTTTCTTATTTACGTTTTTGCTCACCTTTAGTGAGTCGTTTGAGTTTCAAAGAATTCTTTTTGAAGTGGCATCGGCCTTGGGAACGGTTGGATTAAGTACTGGCATTACAGGTGACCTTAGTGTTTTTGGAAAAGTGATGGTCATTATATTAATGTTTATTGGTCGTGTTGGTGTATTAACTTTTGGTTTTGCACTTTTGGAACGAAAAGTAGATGACGAAAGCCATATTGTCGAAGATGACTTGGCAGTTTAAATTGAATAGATATGGATTATTTTGCATTGCTTTTAAGTTTAGGTTTAGTTGTTGCGATGATGGCATTCATTCCAATTTATGCTGAAAAGTTAAAAATTAGCCATGTTATTCCTATGCTGTTCTTGGGTGCAGTTTTGTATCTTTTCAATGCACCTTTACCGTGGCCAGATCCACTTTGGAATTTTAAATCGGCTAAGATTATCACTGAAATTATTGTAATTATCAGTCTAATGGTTGCTGGCTTAAAAGTAGGAACCCGTTACGATTGGAAGCACTGGCGCACTCCTTTTCGACTGGTTGGTATTACTATGACGCTATCCATGGTGGCTGTGTTTTTGATTGCCCATTATATTTTGAATCTCAATGGTGCTGTAAGCCTATTATTGGCTTCGGTTTTAGCACCAACCGACCCAGTTTTGGCTTCAGAATTACAGTTGGAAAATCATCAAAAAAATCAAGACAAGAAAGACACTGGACTTCGGTTCGCTTTGACTGGCGAAGCTGGCATTAACGACGGATTGGCATTTCCGTTTGTCTATGTTGCCATATTATGGTCGGAAAGTGCTGGGTTTAGTGATTTAGATTTTACCAATATCATTAGTTATTATTTCCTTTACAAAATTGTGGTTGGTGTTTTAATTGGTGCTGTTTTGGGTTTAGCTGTAAGTTATTTACTATCCAGTCATAGAAAAAAACAACAACAACGTATAACCAACGGATTTTTGGCTTTAGCATTAACATTTGTAAGTTACGGGCTAGCTGAATTGGCATCGACTTACGGTTTCTTAGCTGTTTTTGCAACAGGTGTTGGTTTACAGTATTTTGACCGTCAGGCGCACACCAAACCTTCAAGCGCGTTATTAAATTTTGTAGAGAATACCGAAAAACTCACATCCTTATTATGGATTGTGTTTTTTGGTGGTGCTGTAGTTTCGGGAATATTAAGTTATACCGATTGGAAAGGCATCTTGTTTAGCCTAGTGTTTGTACTTTTGATTAGACCGCTAACTGGCTATTTGGCTATGCTTAAAACCACATATTCTTGGAAAAAGCGATTGGCCATATCCTTTTTTGGCATCAAAGGTATTGGATCTGTTTTCTACTTAAGCTTTGCCTTATTAAATGGTGCTTTTGAAGGTTATGAGGTACTTTTTGGGATTGTATCTTACACTATATTATTCAGTGTTCTTATTCATGGGTTGTTTAGTGTAAGGGCTATATCGTATTTTTACAATGAAGATGAAACATAAAAAAAGACGCATGTTGGTGCGTCTTTTTAGTTTTACTTGAGTCAGAACACTTTATTGTCTGGTATCACCAAAAGATTCATAGTCAAATTTTTGTCCGCCTACAGATATACCTGCCATCAATCCAGCTTTTGGCATGGCGATAACAGCGATACCGTTTTTGAATGGGACATTTAGCGCAGCACCTGATTCTACGACTACTGCAGATACATCGGCATCAAATTGAAAATTACCATCTTTAAAATCATTCAGCGCTTTTTCATTTTCAAAGAAAATGACCTCTATAATGGCTTTTCCACCTGCTTGCAAGCCCACATTTATTTTCTTAAGACTTGCCATACCTTCTGCACTTCCGTTTTCATAAAGAATTCCCTTTCCAGAAGCACCGCCTATGATAAATGCACCTTTACCAACATTAGGGAAAATGACATAGGCCATAGATTCATTAAATAAATCCTCAACGTCAGAATTTTTTTCAATTAGAGTTTGTTTTGCGTTTAAAGCATCTGTCATCAATTCTTCAGCTTTTTCATCTTGCGCTTGTAAACTGAAACCTATTAATAAACATATGCTAGTAATACATAATGCTATTTTTTTCATGATTTTTGTTTTTAGAATTCTTTGTAAAAATAGAAACAGTGGGGCTTTTAGGTTTGTCTTAAAGATTGAATCTTTTGTCGAATCGCAAATTTTAAGGTATCACTTATTTGTTCAATTTGAATGAATGCCACTTGACAAGTCCATATAACTAATCTGCAAGTGTTAATTTATAAATACGTCCGCCATCATTACCGTCTCGTTCATCAGAAATGTATATAAAGTCAGACGACTCAAAGTATAGGCCTTCCTTTTGGGATTCGTGGTCAAAATCCACAGTAGTCATTTCAACTCGTGAAAAATCATTAGGTTGAAAATTATGTAGTAACCATACTTTTTCATGGTTAAGTAGTGCAATAGTTTGCCCTCCAGGACTAATATCAGCAGAGGTGATTTCGTTATCTTTTCCTTTTATATCTAGCTTTGAAACAATTTTTGCGGTGTGTGTTCCCATTTTATTTGGTACGGAAATTACTATTGGCTTTTTCTTTTCTTTACTAAAAATGTAAAAGTGATTTTGCCAAATAAAAAAGGCTTCAAAGTCACGAGAATCAGTGTCTGCTGGTAGTCGGAAGGTTATACGTTTGGCCGTAACTTCTTCAGATGTTAAATCTTGATAGTTGACTTTATAAATATTAAAGGTTTTTCGCTCCTCAGAATTATTGCCAAAATCGCCAATGTATAAGTTGCCTTCTGCATCGGACGTCAGGTCTTCCCAATCATCATTTTCAGCATTGGTGATTTCAATCTCACGCTTTATTTTCCCATGACTATCTAAAGCGTAGAGCTTACTGTCATTCCCAGCATCCTCAATCACCCAAAAATGGTCAGATTGCGCTATACGCTCCAACGCAGAAACCTCTTCTAAATCATCATCAATTGTTATCAGTTCTTTCAAGTTTTGAGAAAAACTGAATGCTGAAATTATTATGGCACATCCCATTGAGATTCTCTTTTTCATAAGCTCATCATTTTATTTTTTAATATAACTTTTGAAAACAATCAGCTTTAACCCTTTAACGCATAATCGTGACGCTAATGCGCTAAAATTTGTTGAAAACTGCCTTTAGTAAGCACGATTTCCGGGCTGTTTTAATCGTAACTTACATGACTATTTGTCTCAATATCTACCCAAATTATGTCCTTTGAACGAATAAAAGAAAAATTAAAGATACTTGCCGATGCGGCCAAATACGACGTGTCGTGTTCTTCTAGCGGAAGTCAGCGAAAAAACACAGCTAACGGTCTTGGTAATTCAAGCGGAATGGGCATTTGCCACAGCTATACCGAAGATGGAAGATGCGTATCCTTACTAAAGATTTTATTGACCAATCATTGCATTTTTGATTGTGCCTATTGCGTTACTCGAAAGAGCAATGATATTAAACGTGCGGCTTTCAAGGTAGACGAAGTCGTGAAATTGACCATCAATTTTTACCGTAGAAATTACATTGAAGGTTTGTTCTTGAGTTCAGGGATTTTTAAAAACCCAGATTTTACGATGGAACGCCTAGTTGCTGTCGCTAAAAAATTGCGTTTAGAAGAAAACTTCAACGGTTATATTCATTTAAAATCTATTCCTGGTGCATCCGATGAGTTGATGCGTGAAGCTGGACTATATGCCGACAGGCTCAGCGTAAATATTGAAATCCCGACGCGTGAAGGTCTTAAGCGTTTGGCTCCCGATAAAAAGCGTGAGGATTTCATCAAACCTATGAACAAGGTGAAAAATGAAATCCTACAGTATAAGTCTGAAAAGAAAATTTTAAAAAGCACACCCAAATATGCGCCAGCTGGGCAAAGCACGCAAATGATAATTGGGGCTAGTAATGAGAATGATTATCAGATTATGACGGCATCTAATTTCTTTTACAAAAAATTTAATCTGAAACGCGTATACTATTCTGGTTATGTGCCGATAAGCTATGATAATAGATTACCTAGTATCGGCACCGAGGTGCCTATGCTTCGCGAAAATAGACTCTACCAAACGGATTGGTTGATGCGATTTTATGGCTTTGAAGTTAATGAAATCTTGAATGAAACACACACCCATTTAGACCTCGATATTGACCCAAAACTGTCATGGGCTTTACGGAATATGCAACATTTTCCTGTTGATATTAACAAGGCATCCAAACACATGTTGGCACGTGTGCCTGGTTTAGGCATGCGTTCCGTACATAAAATCATAAAGGCACGTCAACATCGGCAACTTAATTGGGAACACCTTAAAACATTAGGTTGTGCACTTAACCGAGCTAAATACTTTATTGTCTGCAATTCGAACACCTATGACCACAAGGATTATAGTCCTGAACATCTTAAAGGAATTATTTTGCAGAATTCAACCAGTAAATATCGAAAAACGCTCAGCACACAACTTAATCTCTTCAGCTAATGAATACCAATATCGTTTATGATGGGTCGTTTGATGGTTTTTTATCTTGTGTTTTTACAGTTTTTGAAGAAAAATTAGATAACGTTAGCATTCAAAAAGAAGAAAGTGCACAAGATTATTTGTTTGGAATACGCACACAAGTCGTGACTGATAAAGTTAAGGCAAACAGAGTTTGGAAAGGGTTGCGCAAAAGACTGTCTGTTAAGGGAAGACATCACTTGTATTATAGTTTTTTGAGCGAATTGGTCGGTGTCGAAAATACGATGTTACAATATATTAGGCATGCCTTTGAAAGTTCTGTGCCTATTGAGACCGATTATGCACATTCTGCTGTATCGAAATTATCAAAAATCACAAAATCAGTAGGTCGGGAAAAGCATCGTATGGAAGCCTTTGTGCGTTTTCGGTTGACAAAAGATGACTACTATTTTGCTACTATTGCGCCCGATTTTAATGTATTGCCTTTAATTCTGAAACACTTTAAGGCACGTTACAAAGACCAAAAGTGGATAATTTACGATGTAAAGCGTAAGTATGGAATAAGTTACGATTTAAAAACTAGTAATTTTGTTCAATTAGAATGGAAAGCCAATTTTAATCATTTGGAAACTTCACCTAATATGTTCAAAGAAGAAGAGCTAGAATACCAAATCTTATGGAAAGATTATTTTAAACATACCAATATAGCTTCTCGCAAAAATATGAAACTTCACGTGCAACATGTGCCGAAACGGTATTGGAAATATTTGAGTGAAAAGCATTAGATAATTTACAAGTTTTAGCATTAACACTATTAGAACTTAAATCTAGCCGATAAACCTACATCAAAGTAAACATTATCTCTGAATACTGAATTTGGTCTATACTCTGGTCTTACATCCAATGAGAATGAAATAGGTAAAATATCGTTAGACCATCCAATACCAAGAATGCCACTTGTAATAAACTCGTTATTATTCTGTACTTGCGTTTCATAATTTCCGAAACCAGCACCAGCACCAAAATAGAAATTGTACTCCCGGTTAAGTGGTAAAACGTATTGCAATGTCGAGACTGCTTTGATATATTCGGGTTCACGGCTCACATCTCTAAACCCAAAACTAGCTTCTAGTCTTAGACTTTTTGATTCATTTAAGAAGCGTTGATAGTTGAGCTCACCAGTAATACCATCATTATAACCAACTCGTAGTCCGAAAGTATTCACTTTGCTTTCCATTTGCGAGAAGCTATAACCTGAAATAAAATAAATAAGTATGAGTATGCTTTTGGATTTCATAATTGTGTGTAAATCTTTGGTGATTTGGATTTAACTTGGTAGTTAAAAGGTCATTGCGACTGCAACGATTAGTATTACTAGTACAACAGCAATAAAGTAAAATGTGCCTGTTGTGAGTTTATCATTTTTGAAAATGTAGTTTCTCTTCTTCGTATTTTCACTTTCTTTTATAAATTCAAAATTTTCTTTTCCCTGTTTCATCGTCATTTGTTTGTTTTAATTCTTTTTCTAATTTCAATACATAAGTGCCGTCGACACATTTTATCAATAAGGCACTGCTGTACTTACTTTGGTATTTTTCAGTCGTAAATACGTAACAATCTACAATCTTACCACTAGATACGTGTCCTTCTGCTTTCCAACTAACATTTGTGCCGAGTGCAAGCATTATATAGAACCATTAATTATGGGGCTTGGATTATGGTCAGCATACTTTATTGCAGAAGGTGCTTTATCAAAACTACCGCCCGTAGGGTTGTAAAATTGAAATATATCAGAACGCTTTGTTACCATTTTTGCCTTATTCCCATTTATAATAATGGGCGTAAATAAAATTGATGGATTTACATTTATAAGTTTTAGCCAGTCACCAGCACAAAATCGTGATGTATCAAGTGCAACTTTGCCTTTTTCTATATTAAATAGGTCTTCAAAATTAGTATTAAGCAATGAGGAAATTTCTACCCATATTGTATCTGAAATGGATTCTTTATTCAAATTAATAACCCTGACTCTTTTGCTCATGCACTCTACATAAGGTAGAATACGTTTGCCTAGGGAAGAATCTTCAGAATAGATGTAAATCATCTGCTTATTGTCTCTAGCTAATATGCCCATAATCTTTTTTCGTAAAATTATAATTAAGGTCACTCAGATTTTAATTCAAATGCGCTAACTATTAACTCTAATACATTTGTTGGCTTTGCGTTAATGCTTTTACTAAACGAGCTAAGACAGTAATATCTCTTGTTTTATTTTAGACGAAAATCGAAATACACATGAAAAATATAGAAATCATTTACGAATACGTAAACATCAGTGCTAGTGAGCGTTTGGAAAATCACATAGAAGAAAAACTTGCCACAATAAAAAACAGATATGACTTTGTTATTCGAGCTGATGTGTTCTTGAAAAAAGACAATAAAGATGTTGGAGCAAAGCACCATTGTGGTATTAGACTCAGTGCTCCTGGACCACGGTTGTATGCTTCTTCAGATGAATCTGATTTTGTAGAAGCAGTTAACGAGACAATAAGAGATTTAAAAAATCAATTAGAACGCCGTGAAGCACAAATGAAAACCTATTAATTACTTTAATTTTCATGACACATCATTCAATTTTTCAAAAAGAATTATTAAAGCTCTATGGTTTAAGTGAATTGATACAAAAATCATTTAACACAATAGATGCCGAATATTTGGATACTTCTGGCACATATATTCTGAAATTATTTTCAGCTCTAAATGCAAACGATGTCAATAAACTGATTCTAACATTGCATATGATGCAATTAAAACCGAAAATACAGGATGATGCTATGGTAACTTTAATATTAAAAAATGTAAATAATATTAATGATCAGGTCTCAACCGACAAAATTAAAAGTGCTGTTTTTTATACGTCATTGAACAGACTAATTAACTATAAATTGGCAAGCATCCAAAATGTATTGTCATTAAACCCATACGAATTAGATACGTCATTTGTAGAGATGTACAACGCTACAAGAGATTTAAAAATAAGAGTTGCTAAGCAATTAGAATTAATTAATGATGCTACTGTTAAAAAAGTACTTGTTTAAAGTTGGATTTTAATAATACCATAGTAGATATTAAAGACATATTAATTCAATATGTCAATAGCTTTTTAATACAAGTCCCAAAATACATTATAGCTATAATCATACTAGCTATTGGATATCTGGTATCAAGGTTTCTCGGACGCTTGTTCAAAAAAGCAGTATCAAAACGTTCAAGTGATCCATTGCTTACCAACTTTTTGACAAAATCAATTAAACTAGGTATTGTTCTGTTGGTGATTATGTTTGCTCTACGTATTGCTGGGCTTAGGGATATAGCCGCAGGATTATTGGCTGCCGCTGGTGCTTCTGCAATTGTTATTGGTTTTGCTTTCCGTGACATTGGTGAAAATTTTATTTCCGGGGTTATTTTATCTTTTAAACGTCCGTTTAACCTTAATGACACCATCATGGTTGACGATATTTTTGGACGAGTAAAAGGGATGGAATTCCGTTATACCAAATTAAAGACTTTTGATGGACGCGACGTTTATATACCAAATAGTGATATTATTAAAAAAGCCGTTTACAACTATACAGAAGATGGGTATTACCGACTTGACTTTATGGTGGGTATTGATTATGATGATGACATTAATTTTGCTAAACAACTCATATATGAAACTGTTGTGAATACTCCAGATGTGATTAACACTGAAAACTACTCCAGTTTTGTTGCAGTAGATTCTTTAGGCACCAGTACTGTAAATCTTAGAGTTTTTTTCTGGACAAAAACTATGGACTATCGCCGTGGCGCCTTAGATATAAAAAGCGAATTGATTGATCGTGTAAAGACTGTAATTATTGACAATGGCCTAAATATGCCTGCCGATATCACAGAAATAAAATTATATGGTTCTCAAGAGAGTATACCTATAACCGTAAAACATTTACAATGATTAACATGAAACTCAATAAATACATTAAACGTCTTATTCTAGCCGGAATCATAGCTTTATGTATTTTATCGTTAGGCGCATATGCTATAGGCGATTTAAGCGGTTATGAAGCTAAGGAATTGTTTAAAAAGTCTATCTCAGGTATAAATATGTTATCCAACACTATAATTTTAGCATCAGCAACCATCTTAGCTTTATTGCTAACAGTATTGGGGCTAGGAACGGAATTGAATGACGAGCTTTGTGACGAACACTACAAGCATATTAAAGTTGTAGCAAAATTAGATGTCATTGTATTAATATCGGCCATTGTAAGTTTTATTATTTTTAATTTACCGATTACTGAAGGTGATAATGTACCTAGGCAGTGGTATACTACTATTTACTACACGACAATAGGTGTTACCAGCCTATTGGGTGCATCCTTAATGGTTGTGGTGATGATGTTATATAAGACCATCACGAATCTTATTTCTTCTATTGGCTTTGGAAACGATAGTATTTTTGTTAAAGACAAGCAAGAAAAAGAAGAAAACAAAGCATAAAAAAAACTGGTTAGATAAACCAGTTTTCCATGACCCAATTAGTGTTTGAAGTATTATTTTTCAAACTTGTCAGATGACGAATTTGGATTTTGTTCAATTTCAGACTCATTATTATTTCGCCAGGCGTTGCCCTTCATATTTTCTTTTTGTTTTCCGTTTTCAGTTCCCTGTGGTTTTTTCTTTTTAATATCCATAATTTTGAATTTTCCTCTAAAGTAAAATTTAAAACATAATCTACTTAGCTGTATAACATTTAGCATTAACTCCTTCCGTATTCAGCGACTTTTCAGAATAGAGTTAAACTGCATTTGAATATCGTTAACATATACTATTTCACTATTTTAAATTTGTAGTAAAATTAAGATGCAATGCAGTAAGCATCATTTTTTACTGCAATTAAAATTCAGATATATTATGGGAATTTTTTCAGAAAACACTGAAAGTAAATTAAATAGTTTATTAGAAAAATCATACGACGCCGAACAAGGATTTAGAAAAGCTGCAGAAAATGTGGAGTCTAGTTCTTTGAAGCAATTTTTTAATGAAAAAGCAGAAGAGCGCAACACATTTAAAACAGAGTTACGTAAAGAATTGTTAGATAATGGTTGCGAAATCAATGAAGATGACGGAAGCATTAAAGGGTCTATTCATAGAACTTGGATGGATACAAAGGCAATGTTTTCTTCTGATAATGAAGAATCCATGTTAGAGGAAGTCCGCAATGGCGAAAAAGCAGCATTAAATGATTATGACGACGTATTGGAAGACAACCAATTGCCTCCAACAACCGAGCATATTTTAAGAGCTCAACGAAACACTATTGCTAATAGTTATAATAAAGCAGATTATTTAGAAGAAGTTCTATAATTTGTTTTTTGGTTGGTTTGATAAAGGGCACAAATACAACGTGCCCTTTTCATTTTAAAAATATTTATTCACTTTAAAACTTTAGTAAATAATGAAAACACAAGCATATTTAGCCTTTAAAGGTAATTGCGAAGACGCATTAAATTACTACGCAAAGATTTTTGATGCTAACATAGAAAATAAGCAAACCTATAAAGATTCAAATAAAGATATTCCAGAGCATTATAGAAACAATCTTGAACATGCTGAACTTAAAGGTAATGGTGTAAACATCATGGCGTATGATGCTTCACCAGATACGCCTTTAACAAAAGGAAATAACATTCATATGAGTGTTGAGGTGCATGATAAAGACAAAGCAAAAGAAATATTTAACGCATTATCAAATAACGGTATCATTCATCATGAATTTAGAGAACGTGAATGGAATGCACTTTTTGGTCGTTGTACCGATCAGTTTGATATTCAATGGATGGTAAACTGTCCACTTAATTAAATAAAAAGGCTTGGATTGTCAAGCCTTTTTACTTTATAGTAGTAGTTTGATATTGATATTTTAGACAATTATAATAGCTTTATTATCAAAGTCATAGCTATCGAGTCAAGTATAAATTTCTTTTAGTCAATGGTTACATAATTATGAATGTATTTTAGCAATGAAATCAAATATTAATTACAAAATATAGAACTATGAATAATGGAAATAATAATGTATTAGGTGTTTTACTTGGAACTGCTGTAGGTGTAGGAATAGGTATGCTATTTGCGCCAGATAAGGGTAGTGTAACTCGTAAGCGTATTGCGGATGGCGCAGTAAGTGCAAAAGACACCATTTTAACGGAAGCAGAAAAACTAAAGAATAAGGCAACTACTGGGGCTGAAAATCTTAGAAACACAGTTGCAGATAGTTTAGCCACGAAAAAAGCAACTTTAGATAATCAGTTAGATGCAATAATGACAGACGCGTCATACAAAGCAGACGATGTAATTACCTCATTGGAGCGACGCTTAAAAATATTGAAAGAGAAAAATAGAAAATACCAAGCCAAAGCATCTGTAAACGGATCATTAGAAACTTCTAAATAATGGCCATTTTAGATTCATTAGATCATACTACTGATACAGCTATTAGTAAAAGTGAAGAGTTTATTCGTAATACCGAAAAGTACTATGAGCTTAAGCTATTTCAAATGCTTTCCTCTTCACTTTCACTTTTAGTGAAGTTTACTATGATAGGTGCACTAGGTCTTATTGCTATGATACTTCTCGCTGTAGCTTTAGCAAATAGTATCGGAAATTATTATAGCAACATGATTATAGGTTACCTAATTACGGCATCACTATTCATTGTCTTGGCTGTAGCTGTTTTTGGTCTGAGAAGCTGGATAGAAAATAAAATCATAAAAATTTTATCAACAGCAATCTTTAAATAAATTATGAGAGTTTACGAAAATACAGAACAAATAGCCAATGATTTAGAATTGCTCAAATTACGTAGGGATATATCCATTGAAGAGTTAAAGTTGGTTAAGCAGGAATTAAAAGATGACTTATCCTTGTCGACATGGATGCAGACCTTACTTAAAACAGTTGGGAAATTAGGATTATACAAGTTAGCAAAAAAAGCATTTTAAAATGATACGTGAAGGCACAAAAGTGAAATGGACATGGGGCAATGGTACAGCGGAAGGAAAAGTTGTAGAAACCTACACAAAATCTATAACCAAGACCCTGAAGGGTGAAGAAATTACCAGACATGGCGAAGCTAATAATAAGGCTTTACTTATTGAACAAGAAGATGGCGATAAGGTCTTAAAATTAGAAAGTGAAGTAGATAGATTGTCTTAGCACATTATTTGCATATGGTCTTAGAAACAATTTTCACTATACTAATATCTGTGGCAGGTATTTTAATTGCGATGTTATTCATTACCAGAATTTTTGGGCTGAGAACATTTGTCAAAATGTCTAGCTTAGACTTTGCTTCTACAATCGCAGTAGGGTCTATATTGGCAACAATAATCATAAATGAAAATCAGAGTATATTAAAGGGCTTAACGGCTCTTTTTTTCATTATTGGCTTTCAAATGCTCTTTTCTTTTTTAGTGCGAAGAGTTCATTGGTTTAAAAAATTATTTACCAACAAACCAAAATTTTTAATGAAGGACGGAAAAATTTTGTATCAGAATTTGAAAAAATGTAACGTTGACAAAAGTACTTTGATGGCTAAATTAAGAGAATCTAATGTACATGAACTGGAAGAAGTTCAAGCTGTGGTATTTGAAAGTACAGGTGATGTATCCGTTTTACATAGTTCGGAGTCAGATACTATCGAAGATTTAATTATAGAAGATGTTAATTTGTGACTTGGTAATACAATGATTGCTTTAAAGTGATATTATTTATAATCGCACTTTATCTATTTATCTAAGCGTGCAATAGTGCCTTTAGCCCAATTTTTGGATCTAATACCAAAACACTCTAAAATAGCATCTACGCCAAGTAGCGTGCCTTGCGCCAACCGTCCAAGAAGCGCCAAAGGTAGTTCAAGCTTTTCAGACTTAGGCTTAACAATACCATTAGCGTAGGTTAATACTCCATACTTTGAATGAATTGGTTTAACATAGCCATATTGTAATAAGTGCTTTATCAATGATGTTTCTACCTTCTCTACGGATGTGCCATCCAATACAGAATTAATCATTACTGAGGCTAGAAAGTCTACATTTCCCTCTTCAAGACTCCAGCCTTTGTCTGTCACCACTATGTCTGGGTCTTCAATAACTTTTATTGTTAATTTTTTGGCACGTACCATTGCTAATAATTGTTGCATACTTTCTAAAGGTGGTCCAAAGGTGAGCCGTTTTAATTTTTCGTCTAATTGTATAAGTTCTGAAATCATCTCTGAACACATTCCTGTAAAGGATAAACACTTGTATAAGGTAGGATGACAGTGACGCCATACCTGACCTATGCAATAATCAAGCGATATCTTTCCCGTACCACTAGCCATTTTACAATAGCCCTCTAATTGTTGTTCTAAAGCAAGTTCTTTGGACACAATTAAGTAACTATCTATTTTCTTATCTTCAAAATAGCGAATAACCATGGCTCTTAATTCGTTATGGGTATGCGTATGACCTATAGCTTTATTTTTCAGTTTACTAAATTGCTCAACAATAACATTAGCCATTTCTGATTTCAAAAAATACAAACTTGTTATGCGCTCTGGATGTTTAAGTGTATCTAAAAGACACTTGCTAAGATGCTCAAGTCGTTCTTCTTTAGGCATAAACCAATTATCCACCTTCTTGTTTATAGGTTTAGGGTGCATAGGTAAGCCATCTAAAGAAAAAGGGATGAGGCGTTTGGGGAAAGTTGAGCTTGGTAAAAACCGCATCTCTAGCGTTTTACTATCAATAATTTCAAATTGACTATCTGTAAAACCTGCAATAGCTCGAGCGATATCAATCATAGCCAAGCCAAAACCACGAATAGCAATAGTAGTGTAATTATTTAACCGAATTTCCTTGTTGAGATCTCTTAGCGGATAGGCACGCTCAATTAAGGTGAGGTCATCAAATTTTGACGCTTTGTTTTGCCAGTTGCTAATTTGCTCTGAAAGTTGAGTGGGTTGATGCCCGACGGTAATAATTATATCATCTGCAACATAGGTATTGTCATCTTCATCAAACAACTTAAAATCATAGCCATTGTATTCAAGTTTTTCAATACGTACAGAAAATGTGGTTAAAAGATTCGAATTTTCTAGAGCTATGGCTATACTATTGAAACGAGCTTGCAGATATCTTCCCACTTCAGCTCGTACGGGATAAATATCCGGCTTGCTTTCATCCGAAAAGTCACAGTTATTCCAGTCATGATAAGATGGAAAAACAGGAATGGTAACATCTCTTAACGCTATAGGTTCACGCTCTTCTATTACTAAACTTCGTTCGCTTAGATTCATCCAATTATGCTCAGTTTGCATGGGTGCATATACCTGTCCACAACCAAATAAGCCTGTACGCTCAAACACTAAGACGTTTAAATCAAAGTTATATTTGCCTTTTGTGTATTCTATCAGAACGTTTTCTAATGCGTTGAGTCCTCTTGGGCCACAGCCTATTATTGCGAGCGTTTTTGTCTTTTGCTTTTGCGTCAATATTTGGTTTTTTTGAATACCTGTAAATTGAAATAATATAATCTATTTGCAATAGTAGTTAAACAAAATTATAAGTTTGAACGCTTTAATGCTTAAATTTGACTTATATAGAATCGCCTTTTGAAACTGTATTTAACATATCATCCAACCAAAACCTTCAAAGCGTTTTTACAAGAACAGCTAAATGTTTTAGAGGTTGACTATACTTTAGTTGGAACAAACGAAATTAAATTTAAAGAAAAACAATCTCAAGAGTTAATCAATGAGTTACAGATTAAGCTAGAATCTTATGGTATTACGCTTACTAGCGACCAAAATATTATTATTGTGGATAAGATTAAATCTGAAATAGAAGACATGATTGCTTCCGAAGCTATTAGAAAATACAATCTGTCTGATTATTTATCTGATCGACTCAACTATTCTTACAGTTATTTATCTAATCTATTTTCTGAAACTACGTATACCTCAATTGAAAATTATGTCATTTTAAGTAAGATAGATCGAGCCAAAGACTTGTTGGTACATACCAATGCAACGCTTACCGAAATTGCCTACCAACTTAATTACAGTAGTGTGGCGCATTTATCGCGCCAGTTTAAGAAAACAACGGGGCTAACGCCATCGGCTTTTCAAACGATTATCAAAAAACGTCAACAAAAATCCTAACCTAAAACAAATACCATGCTCAATGTATTTTTGACAGATGACGACGAAGACGATCGTTTATTTTTTGAAGAAGCCATAGAAGATATCGCAGTGGAAACCTCGCTCACTATGTTTAAAGACGGTAAGGAGCTAATGACCTACCTACACAAAGAGGATGCAAAACTTCCGGATTTATTGTTTCTAGATTTAAATATGCCGATTAAAAACGGTGTAGAATGTCTGGAAGAAATTAAAGCCACAGAGAAATTAAAGGATATCATTGTCGCTATTTATTCTACATCATCATCAGAAAAAGATATCGAAGATACCTTTGTAAAGGGTGCCAACATTTACATCAATAAACCTTCAAACTTTTCGGCATTAAAAAAAGTAGTGGCCAAGGTTTTAAAGACCAACTGGCAATACCACACTTCTGGTCTTAACCGAAATACATTTCTATTACGCTTATAAATTTAACCTTGGATAAAAAACAAGCCACATACAACGGTTATAAAACATCATTAGTACTATCTGTAATTGTGTTGCTGTTACTCTTTGGTGTTGTTGTTGTACAGATATTACAGTTGCAATCTTCTGGTAATCAAGTAGTATCACATTTAAAACAGGCGCGCTTTTTTAATACATTGGTACTGCATCTGGATTTAATTGAGCAAAAAGCAAACGAAAACCAACTTACAATTAGATATTTAGATTCCATAAAAGATGAAAATAAAGCCATCATTTATCAATTAGCACACTCAAACATTAATCACAAGGATTTTGTCGATAACCACAAGACAGTATATGATGCCATTACTAACGCTCTGAGTTCTAAGTCTGAAAACGCTAAGCAAATAAACCAATTAACCGATAAAGTTAAGCAATTAAAAGTGCGGTTGATAAAACAACATGATGAATTAGCATATGTTAATGCCGAAAAATTTTCGGAAGACAATTCCTTATTTCCCAAGTTATTTATTACTTCTACTATTATAGGACTTATTATTTTACTTATCTCGCTCTACAAGATATTTGAAACACGGAAAGAAGTCAATGAAAAATCGAATATTTTGGATGCTATCCTGCGTAATACTAATGACATAGCAAATTTCTATGAACCTGTATATAACAGTGCAAATGAACTTAGGGATTTTAAGATTACCTATGCCAGTAAAGCCAATTTGTCTTTAACTGATATACCTTATGACAAACTAATTGGCAGTCTGGTAAGCAAAACCTATCCGTTTTTAAAAGAATCCGGATTATTTCATCAATTGGTCAATGCCTATGAGACTCAAACCTATTTTGAGAAAATTCTAGAAATCCCCATTGAAGGTGAAACTAGAATTTTTAACGCACGCTACATTCCTGTAAAACAAGGTTTACAGGTCATGGTTACAGAACTTACAAAGTTGTATACAAAACAAGAAGAACTCGAAAAAATGTACAAAGAGCTCTTTATTAAAAATAGGCTGTTTCAAGAAGCTGAAGAAACGGCAATGCTAGGAAGTTATATTTGGTACATGCGTGAGGATGAAACAACAATGTCGGACAATGTATATAGAATTCTAGGTTATAGACCTCAAGAATTCCCAATGTCAGCTAAAAAGTTTCGAGAATTTGCGCATCCTAGTGATCATGAAATATATGATACTGCAGTCAATTCTGCTTATGAAAACAATGAACCTATAGAGTTTGTATTCCGCATCGTTACTAAAAATGAGGAAATAAAATATATCTATACAAAAGGTGAGTTAACTGAGCGAGATGGTAAGCAAATTATGGTGGGTATCATACAAGACGTGACCAAAAGAATTGCATACGAAAACCAGCTCAAAGACAAAAATATTGAACTTGTTCGTCGTAATGAAGAACTTGATGCCTTTAACCGTATTGCTAGCCACGATCTGCAAGAGCCTTTGCGGAAAATACAAATGTTTATTTCTCGGATCGATGATTTAGAACGACAAAAACTAAGCGAGCGTTCGGCAAAATATTTCAAAAAGATAGAAGACGCCTCAGGCCGAATGCGAAAACTCATTAATAATCTTTTAGCATTTTCAAGAATTGACAATAAAGATTATGATTTTGAAACAGTGAATCTTACAACAATTTTCGATAATGTTTTAGATACATTTTCGGAATCTATTTCGCATTTAGATATTACCATTGATGTCCAACCGCTTCCTACTTTAAACGCTATTCCGTTTTTGATGGAGCAACTCTTTACTAATTTAATAGGCAATGCTATAAAATATCGCACTAAGGACGACATAAGCAAAATAAGTGTAGAAAGCACAAAGGTTCATGGTAAACAGATTCCCCACGATTTTATTAAAACACATGCGTATTATTATATGATTAAAGTAAAGGATAATGGTATTGGTTTTAATCAAGAAGATAGCGAAAAGATTTTTGAACTCTTCAAGCGTTTGCACACTAAAAGTGAATATGCGGGTACAGGCTTAGGATTGGCCATTTGTTATAAGATTGTGCAAAAACACCATGGTTTTATTTATGCTACCAGCCTACCCAACAAAGGTTCGGTATTTACTGTTTACTTACCAAGTGGTAGACTTCGCGCCATTCCAAAAAAGCTGAAGTAAGCTTCATAAGTACCCGTTTAAATTGGGTTTAGGAACCTTTTCATAAAATTATGCAACACAATCCAAAAATTGTATAACATAAAACGTGACGTCCTGTTGCAACTTTGTATCATCAAATTAACCTAAAAAAGTGAGCATCATGAAAACGATACAAATTACAGGGACAAATCTAAATCAATCCATACAAGTACTAAAAGAAACAATTGGAGGAACTATAGCACACGGTGTAAAGGAAATGACCTTAAATATAGATTCTGAATTAGGGTATGGTTCTATCAATGGTATGCAACTAAAAGGTGGTATTTCGTTTATTCAATTCAATGCTACATTTACTGAAGATATAAAAATCACTTTTGAAACCCCAAGACAATGTTTGGTAAATTTTGCGTACTGTTCTGAAGGACAGTTGGAACATAGTTTTAATGGTAAATTAGAAAGAACTACTCTAAATGTTTTTGAGACAGGTATATTATCTAACATAACGCAAACACAAAATACATTACACTTTAAAAAAGACGAGAAAATCTCAGCATGTATTATTAGTGTGAATACAAAATTTGGTGATGAACGTACTTATAAAATCAATACTCAATTAAAAGAACGTTTTATCTCAAATGCTACAGAAGATATCGCATTTGTAAGTTCACCAAACTTAAAAATTGCAGAACGGGTGAAGCAATTACAAGCCATTAAACAAGAAGGTGTTGTAAAAACATTACTTATAGAAGGTTTGGTACACGTTATTCTTGCTTTAGAAATAGAACAACATAAAAAAGACATTTACAAATTAAATCATAACACGGGCTCTTTGACACATAAGGAAATGCAAGATGTTAAAGAACTTTCTGATTTTATCAATAATTTCCCAGAGACTAATTTAACAGTCACTGAACTGTCCCATAAGATAGGTTTAACGCCTTCAAAATTGCAAGAAGGTTTCAAACTAATGCACGGAAGAACTGTGAATGATTACATTAGAGATGTGCGTGTAACGAAATCTGAAGAGTTGATTAAAACTACGGATATGAATATTTCTCAAATATTATATACCCTTGGTTTTTCTAGCAGAAGTTACTTTTCAAAAATTTTCAAAGCAAAGTACAACTGTTCCCCAAGCCAATACAAAGCTCAAAATAAGTTAGCTGTTTCAGCATGATATATATAGATTAGTTAGTTAGGTTAGAGAGAAAGCCTTTGAACCATCTTCTTTAGTGTTCAAAGGCTTTCCATTTTTATAAACCGCTTCGTTGATACTCAAATAAATACTTTCTTAAAATAGATTATGCTTGAGGTAAAGCGTCATGGATTTCTTTTCAATTAAATTTTACTTCTTTGTGTCATTATAAAAAATCAGTTGGGCAAATTTTCCTTAGTTAAAAAGCTTGTAAATACTTTCCAGCTCTTTAAAATAGAAAAGCCTACAAAACAACTATCGCGTCTTATAGGCTCGGTGTAATTAAGTGTTAATTGACTACATACTATTAATGGCACGTTCATCTGCTTGGTCATCGTTAAGCCTTCCTAAACGATCCATCATATTATAAGTGTGGTTTGTGAGATTTTGAAGTTCGCTACTTAAAGTTGTATAGTCAAGTTCTTTAGCATAGCGTACTGCGGAATTGTAGATAGCTGTTTTATAGCTGTTGATACGTTCCATCTGACCTAGGATACCAGCATCATTTACTGGGCCGTTTTCGATATAGCTTTCCGCCTTATTTACAATGGCTTTTAAACTGTCACACTCACGCTTGGTCACATCTATTTCTATACGCTTGCTAGCAGTTTCAATATGTTCTAAATTCGACGTGGTTGTTACCAACTGCGCTTCAAGAGTTTCTTGTAATTTCTGGTTGTTGGACGCTTCTTTTAGTTTGGGTAAGATGCGTTTACTTTCCTTTTCAATACAGTAGGCATCGAGTAATTGTTCAACCAATAAGGGCTTAAATTCATTCATCTTCATTTTTCTTTTTCATATTATACTTTGTAAACAAAAATAAAAAGTATGTATGAAATGATTAACTCAGATGCTATGGACTTTGACGCTATAGATGTTTAGAAATTTCTTTCTTCTGTATTTCAAAAAGCTCACGAATATTTTTTTCAAAATCTTCTTTACGGCTTTTCGCAACATTATTGGAATGAATTAGCGGTTTATCCGAATCTACATATTCGGATTTACCAGACTTAATATAAGTTGTTCCATTTTCACTATTTAATAATAGATCAGTGTCCAAGACTTCACTTTCAAAATTTTGATATGAAAAGTCAAATAGTTTTAAAAAATTGAATTCAACCGTAGTGTCAGCTGGCCAAGTTATAGTCTCAACATCATTACTATCTGAACTATAAATCAATTGCTGTATGCCATTTTCGGAAACAGAGTTGGCTTCACTATTGTGACTAATAACAATGTCGCCTTTTTGTAAGTAGAAAAAATTGATAGCTGATTGTTTTGAATTGTAGAACTTTATATCGGTATCAGAACTAAACTTACCTTTAAAGTGAATATTCAACTTGTCATCATCTAATGTTATAATAGTAAATGTACCTTCACCAACACCGTTTTTAAAATTTAAAACGGTTTCGTTTCCTTCTGAGATGATATAAGGATTGAATAATTCTCGTAACCGTTTTATTAAAAAATTGGTGTTTATATGGTCTATTATGATCTCTGTCATTGCTCTTTTTGTTTTGTAATACAAAGCAATGATTTGATTGACCAAAGGATTTAGTTAAAAAGGAGGAACACGTGCTTAAAAACGTTTTGTTTAAGCGCAAAAGCACCATTTTTAGGAATTGTTAACACTCTTTGTTTGGTTTCTATGCTCAGATGGTGAACGACCAAAGTATAATTTGAATAATTTTGATAGATGACTAGGTGAATTTAATCCTAGCTTATAAGCGATTTCAGAAACGGATAAATCTGTAGTCTCTACATACATACGTGCCTGGTGCGCCCTAAAATTGCGAACGTATGTATTAACTGTACAATTATAGAATTGTTTAAAAGCAGATTGTAGTGTTTTTTCGTTGATATCTAACTGCTTGGCTAATGCCTTTACTGAGTCAAAATTGGCGATATCATTTTCAATTAGTCCAACAGCTACCGATAGTTTTTTTCGCGTCTTTGTAGCTAGGCTTCCCACAGGGTTTGGTGATTTTAGATTGACCAAATAATTCCTTAATTGTAGCGTAATTAATTGATAGGTAAGGCCTTCTAGTTTTACAGACTCAATAACGTCAGCCTTTTCTTGTGCTAGTATGGCTTCAACTAATTTAAGCGATTCTGGTTTGTAAAAATTCTTATAATGAAACTCTCGTATACCATTCAAATCCCTAAAAATTCGAGATAAATCTTTGTGCATGTAAGGTATGAAATCTTCAATCTTTGGCTCGAATTTCTTTCGATTGATTTGAATACTTAAAAACGCTATTTTTTGATTGCGAGGAATTTTAAAGGTATGTGTTTTCTCTGGTGTGCTAGCTATAATGAGGCTTTCAAATTCGTTAATCGTTTCAATTTTGTCACCTTTATCAAACGCGTGCTGTATATGCCCTTTTTTTACTAAAATCATTTTTAGCGGATGCACAGCACCGTCATTATAAATAAGCTCTAATGTTCTATTCAATTCAATAGAGATGGAAATTGTAGAAATACCATGTGAGAAGCTAAATAAACGCACCTCGCCACCGCCATAATGTTCTGGTATTTTCAGTACACATTCATTAAGTTGCTCTTCAATATCAACGCCTAAAGTTTTAGCTAAAGACTCAAGGATACTACCCGCGTTCTCATCATAAATCTTAGAGGTCATTACCATGTTATTCGTCTTTAAAAGTAGTATCGCCTAAAACATCTTCAATATACGCTTTTTTAACGATTACCATTACTATAGCTACAAAAGGAACGGCCATTATCAATCCTAAATATCCTGTAAATATGCCAAGTAACACTTGGGCTATTAATACCATGGCCATAGGCATGGCAATCATTTCTTTGTGTATCATAGGTGTTATAAGATTGCTCTCAACAGCTTGAATAAGCAGATATACTATTAGTGTAGATACCGCTAATTCATTACTAATACTAAATGAAATTAATAGTGCTGGGATTAACGATATCAATGGTCCAATATTAGGAATAAATGCCAGTATGGCGGTAAATACACCTAATGTTAAAGCTTGCGGTACACCAAGTATATACAACCCGATAGTGACGAGGCTTCCAACAATAACCATGGACATTAATTTACCTATAAGCCAATTTCTCAATGTATAGCCAGTATGTTCTAGTATTTCTTTTGTACGTTTTCTTCGATGATTAGGAAATAGTTTTACTATGCCGTTGACGTAGCTATCTGCACCAGCAATAAAGAAAAAACCAAGGAAGACAATGATATATAAGTCGCCCAAAACACCAAAAACCGAACTAAAAAAAGATTTGATATAACCACCTTCGTCTTTTTGACCTATCTCAATACTTTTACGAATCGGTTGGACTAAGAAGTTTAAGCTTTCGCTTTGAGCAATGGTCTCATTTGTTTTGTCAATAGCCTTGGGCAGTGTTTCCCTTAGCTCTACAACTTGTTTTGATATGTTAGGTGTGATTTTATACATTACAAATCCCGTGAACACAAAAGTTATAATCATCGTGAGTAATAGTGCCAGTTTTTTATTAAGCCCTGTTTTAGTATTGATATACTTGGTTAATCCTAAAAAGTAAGTGGCGAACAATACACCTCCAAGTATAAGCAACAACACCTTAAACCCTTTTAAGATGAGTAGAACGAGTAATACAATCAACGTTAAAATTAATGCCGAATTTGTGAAGCGTTTGTAATAATCTTTGGTTTGTTTGGTCATAATTTTTTTTAGCATTCAAAACATTGGATATGAGTTCCTACTGTATCGGATGCATCAGAACCCTTTAGCGGTTTATCCAATAATGGTCGGTTTTTAAGTGCGTTATAAAATTTTGTTGCTGTAAGTTTGAGATGATCTCGGCGCGATTTAATTTTTCTAATGAGTTCTCTAGCATTCAAATTGTAAAGTTCTGTGTTCCAAACTTCAAATGCATTCTCAATGGCGTCATTTGTTAGGTGATGTTGTATGTATTCAGCTTCTGCTATAAAATCTTCTAAACCTTTATTTTGAAGAAAGTAAACATCAAAATCATACACTTGACCTTCGATATATTCAATGTCATTTTCAAAATTTTGTAGATGAGGTGTAATAGATTTGTCGGTTATTAAATTATTGATGATACCTTCTACGTCAAAAAATGCATTATCCCTATCGGTTGGTAACGGTATAGCTTTGTATGTATTACTTTCTTTCTGTACAATCCAACCCCATTGTTTGGCATGCCTGTCCCAGTCGCCAATAACCAAGTCGAACAAACGTGATCTTATTAATAGTTTTTTATCAATTTGTAAACTGTCTTTTAGGTCTTGCTTCAGCTCTTGTAAATCTTCGGTATCAACGATTTTGATAACATCTTTGAAAATTGTCCAATTATAATTCCCTTTGTTTTCAAACTCCAACCAGTAGAGTTGATTAGCATAAGATGAATACCCATTATTTAAACCTAATTGATTGGGTAGAAATACCAATTTAGGATGTGTATGCATGATGTTGATAGCATCGGCAAGTTTTGAAACTACTACCGATGCGTATGGGTGTTGACCAGATATGCCATCCATTACAATATTTTCAAGATTTAAACTTTTCAAGTAATTAGGGACTAAAGGCTCTGGGTTTTTAATAATACTTCTTAAGGTCAAAATCAATCCGTTTTTAGCTTTCAACCTTAGCGATTTAGTTTGCATGCCACCACCTTCTTTAACGATACTTACACCACCATAAAGCGTATCTAAATATAAAATAGGAACCTTGACCTTTACAGCCCAACTTTGGCGATAGTTATTGCCTTGTAAAAATGCTTGCAAAGCATCAGCTTGATAGGAAGTACTGGCAGATAGTTCTATGGAGTCTTTATTGCCAATATTTTGAAAAACAGGATTCGACTGGAGTCTTTTCGGTTTTACTTCATCAGTCATCAACTTAACGAATACCAATACAAACAAGGCACAACACAATAAAATGATGCTATATGCAATTTTCTTGATGGTCATGCCTTCAAATATTATTTATTAACTATAAATGCATGTATAACACCTGGCAACCACGCCAACATGGTCAATAAAATATTGATTAATAATGTTCCGCTGATACCATGTTTTAGTGCTACTGCTAAAGGCGGTAATAGAATGTTGAGTATAATGGTAAGTATTGACATAGAATAAATATTTTTAGTTTTCGTAAAATTAGATAGACCTATATCAACACATTAGTGGGTATGAAATTATGATTAATCCAATCGATTATAGGGTTATAGAATCTCTATAAATAAATGCTAAAGCAAACGTGATAACCGAAATGATAATACCAATCATGAAAACTAAATAGGTATATCTTAGAAGGCGATATTTAGAGTCTAACACAGAACCTAAAAAATATAAATCTGTGGTTAGGGTATCATAAACATCATTTCGATTTTTTATTAAATTGGTGAATGCCTCCTTGTATCTATTCAGTTCAATTTTATGAAAGTTACCAAAAAATGCCAGATTAACATTTTTCTGTTTTAAGTCCTTTTCTGTAAACTCACCACGCGTCACACTAGGCTGAGTTGCCTTGATGGACATGACCATGGATATAATTGAAAAGGTCACAAAGACAATCGTTGGCAATATCAAATATCTGTTTGAAGGATTATCTAATTTGGAAATAAGATTTGCCAACACCAACGATATAATTATAGCATTGACGGATAACAAAATATTAGCTTTTGTATCTGCGATATCACTTAATTTTATATGATTTCTTAAGGCCACACGATAAAGGGTTTGGATACCTCTTTCTGGACTTTCGTCTTTATATTTTTGCTTGTAGTATGCTTTTGTCTTTTCTTTGTGTGCCAATTTAGCTTTCTTGTTCTTTTCGTCCAAGAGTTTGGCGACATTCTTCTGTTTTCGCCCTTGCCATTCACTAATTGCTAAATCGGAATAAAAACGATGCTTTGTCAAAAGGTTAATTTTATAATCTAACCATTCATCATCAGACCTCTTAGTCTCAGAAAACGAATCCATTTCCTTTTTAAGAATTGAGCCTTGCTTGTCGAATTTCTTGGTACCATAATCCGAATAAAAAATATCTAATACAATTTCTTCAACTTTATTATTTGGGGAATGATTGTCAATAGCTTTGATACAATCTATGATTTGCTGTTGCGAAGACATATCAACGTCTTCAATCTTAAAGAAATCTTTGAGTACGCCAATGCTTTCTTCAAATGGATTTGAGTAGTCTAAACAATAGCCTGTTTCACTAAACAACAATGCATATTGAATAATAAGCATTTCAGTGGTGCTCAAATTTTCTTTTTCGAAAAGTGCATCCGCCCTTTTCAATAGAGATAATACACGGTGATAATTATGATATATGAGCTTTACCGAACCTTTGTTTTTATAAAGGTTAGAAACAAACTCTGTTGCTTTATTGGTAATTTTTAACATTGTACTTTTTTCACGTAGACTACAATGATACTACGATAGCTCTAAATGGATTAGTACAATTCATACACATATTAACTGAATTGATACACCTGAGTTAATTGAAGGATGAGTATGTCAACTAATATTTTCGAAAATTGATAAGTGGTCTTCCCAATAGTGAACTCGACAAAATCCATAAAGAGACTAGTGCTTTCTTTTAAGTAGGTATTTATGTCTGAACTTACAATTAATGCTCAAACCTTTATACACCTATTATACTACATAACACTGTTCTAACAATATATTAGTAGTCTAAAAACTCCATATTACTGCATAATACTATTTATCACTGTAATTAAAGGTATTCTAGGTGGGACCACAAACTAAAAGCTTTACGTTAACGTAAGGCTTTTTTTATGGCTTAAAATTTTAAAGTTTTAATACTTTACTTATAAATCAAAATCAAGAAAAACAAAAAGAAAGTAAAAACCTACAAAAAAGTAATTTAATATCTTTTTTTTGCTTTTTATCGGTTATTATTGCGCTTTAAAGATGTTTTTTAGTGAATTTAATTTTGCTGAGATACTTTTTTTTATACATTTGCGTTATCAATATTAAAGATGACTTTTGCCTCAATCATAAATAGCCTGTTTTTTTTATTTCAGTGCTCAGGTATTAACCCGTGTTGTGCCGCCGGAACTTGCTGTCCTTCGCCACTTTGCAGTGGTGGTCCACCACCGCCTGTAGGGTTTCCTATTGATACTTACGTTTATGTTCTTTTTGTAGCTGGTTTGGCCTTGGGGATTTTCTTCATCTCAAAGAAGAAAAAATCAGTGTCTTAATTCATTTAAACGCTTAACGTATTTACCAATAACGTCAAATTCCAAATTGACAATTGTCCCTTCTTTTATATACTTAAATGTAGTGTGCTGATACGTGTAGGGAATAATAGCAACAGAAAATGTATTAATTTCAGAATTTACAACCGTTAAACTAACGCCGTTTACAGTAATAGAGCCTTTTTCAATGGTAACATTATTTAGGTTTTTGTCGTATTCAAAAGTAAAAAACCAACTGCCGTTTTGCTCTTTTACCGAAGTGCATTTTGCCGTTTGGTCTACATGACCTTGAACAATATGTCCGTCTAATCTGTCACCTAGTTTCACAGCGCGCTCTAAGTTAAGCATATCACCAACCTCTTTATTGCCAAGGTTTGTTTTATCTAGTGTTTCCTTAATTGCTGTAATGGTGTATTCGCCATCGTCCAAACCAACAACCGTTAAGCAAATGCCATTGTGCGCAACACTTTGGTCTATTCTTAATTCAGAAGCAATGTTGCTCTTAACCGTTATATGAAGGTTGTCTTTGTCTTTATCCAATTTTGTTATTGTCCCTAAATCTTCAATAATACCCGTAAACATAAATTAGATTTTAAATGGTTAATTTTACAAATTCAAAGTTAAGCACAAAATCAGTGTACATGAGTAAAAATATTGAAAATATAAAGGTTGGCATTTCCATTGGTGACCTCAATGGTATTGGTCCAGAAATTATCTTAAAATGTTTTGAAGACCTACGTTCGCTTGAGCTATGCACGCCTATTATATTTGCCTCGTTTAAAGTGATGAATTTCTTTAAGAAACACTTTAAAAGCAATGTTGCATTAAAAGAAATTCCTTCGGCAGATAAAGCGGTCTCAAAAAAAGTTAACATCGTTAATGTATGGAAAGAAAATGTAGCCATAGACTTTGGGAAAGAAGATCCTAAAATTGGTGAATACGCCATAAAATCACTTCAGGCAAGCGTCAGCGCTTTAAAATCCAACTCTATTGATGTTTTAGTTACTGCGCCCATCAACAAACACAACATTCAGTCAGATTCATTTTCATTTCCTGGGCACACAGATTACCTGAACAAAGAATTAAAGGGCAATAGCTTAATGTTTATGATCTCAGACAACCTTCGTGTTGGCCTATTAACAGATCATGTTCCTGTTAAAGATGTTCCTAACCATATCACAAAAGAGTTAATTGAAGAAAAAATAAACACAGTTGTTGATTCGCTTAAACAAGACTTTGCAGTAAGCAAACCTAGAATTGCTGTTTTAGCCATTAACCCACACGCAGGTGACAATGGTGTTATTGGCAAAGAAGATGACGAGGTTTTGCGACCAACTCTCGAACAGCTCAGAGAAAAAGGCGTCTTTGCTTATGGCCCATATGCGGCTGATAGTTTTTTTGGCACAGGAAACTATAAAAACTTTGATGCCATAATCGCATCATACCACGACCAAGGTTTAATACCGTTTAAAACCATAACTTTTGGCGAAGGTGTAAATTATACCGCGGGTCTCGACAAAGTCAGGACTTCTCCAGACCATGGAACGGCTTATGAGATTGCAGGTAAAGGTACGGCCAACGAAGGCTCTTTTAAACAAGCTATAGTAGCTGCAATCGAGATTTTCAAAAAACGGGAAGATTATTTAAAATACTCTCAAAACCCTTTAAGGAAAGCCTCACGTTAGATATCAACAAAAATTGTTCATATCTCTAATAAGGTATAGAAAAAAGTATTATATTTGCACGCTCAAAATGTGTGATAATGAATACATTGAACGCCTATACAATTCAATTTGTAGGCCTTAAAGACGGAAAACATCATTTTGATTATCTAATAGATAATACGTTCTTTTTAAATTTCGATTTTAATGATTTTAATGATGCTTCGGTAAAAGTTGATTTAAATTTTGAAAAAAAGCCAAGATTTCTTGAGTTGTCTTTCAAAGTAAAAGGTAGTGTTAACGTCAATTGTGACCTTAGTAACGAGCCTTACGATCAATATATTGAAGACACCTTTAATCTGGTTGTAAAATTCGGTCAAGAATTTAATGACGATAATGAAGAGATCCTGATTATTCCTCATGGGGAATACAAAATCAACATCGCACAATATATATATGAAATAATTGTGCTGGCCGTTCCGGCAAAAAAGATACACCCAGGTATTGAAGACGGTACTTTAGAGTCTGAAATAATCGATAAATTAAAAGAGCTGAGTCCGAATTTGGATAATAAAACGAATAATAATGAGGAAACAGATCCTCGTTGGGATAAATTAAAGAAACTATTAACGGATAAATAACATTAATAATGGCACATCCAAAACGTAAAATATCAAGAACCCGAAGAGATAAAAGAAGAACGCATTATAAGGCTTCAGTTCCTCAGATTGCCACTTGCCCAACTACTGGTGAGCCACACCTTTACCACAGAGCGCATTGGCACGAAGGTAAACTTTATTACAGAGGTCAGGTTCTTATAGATAACTCTAGTGAAGAAGAAATAGAAGCATAAAAAAAGTATTATGCACGCATACAATAAAACGCTCGTATTTGAGCGTTTTTTTTTGTTTTATGCCCAAAATCAATCAAAAACCACTTAATTTGCATAATTATTTGCTTAAAAACACTAAAAATTGATTAATTCTAAAAACCTCTGGATTGGTCAATTCTGTGTCTTTATATAAATCAAACGCTAAGAATGAGTAAAATCACAGCGGCAATTACAGCTGTCGGTGGCTACGTGCCAGATTTCGTTTTATCCAACCAGGTTTTAGAAACTATGGTTGACACAAATGACGAATGGATTACCACAAGAACAGGTATTAAAGAGCGACGCATACTTAAAGATGAGGGAAAAGGCAGTTCCTTCCTTGCTATCAAAGCGGCTCAAAACCTCATAGAAAAGAAAAATTTAGACCCGAAAGAAATAGATTTGGTTATTGTTGCAACCGCAACACCCGATATGAAAGCAGCTTCAACCGCTGCCTACACTGCAACCCAAATTGGTGCTACAAATGCCTTTTCTTATGATTTAGAAGCGGCGTGTTCCAGCTTTTTGTTCGGTATGTCAACAGCTTCTGCGTATATTGAGTCCGGACGCTATAAAAAAATACTGTTGATTGGCGCCGACAAAAATTCTTCATTTATCAATTATAAAGACAGGGCAACCTGTATTATTTTTGGTGATGGTGCCGGTGCCGTGCTTTTTGAACCGAATGAAGAAGGGCTTGGTTTGCAAGACGAATTGTTAAGGAGCAATGGCGAAGGCAGAGAATTTCTTCGGGCACAATACGGCGGATCTTCCTACCCAATCACCGCAGAAACCTTTGAGGAAGGCTCACACTACGTATTTCAAGACGGAAAAACAGTATTTAAAAACGCCGTATTTAATATGGCCGATGTTGCTGAAAAAATCCTTAAACGCAACAACCTCACAAATAATGATATTGCATGGCTTGTAGCTCACCAAGCTAACAAGCGTATTATTGATGCTACAGCGAACAGAATAAACCTTGAAGAAGATAAGGTAATGATGAATATTGAAAAATATGGGAATACTACTTCCGCAACACTGCCGCTTTTGCTCAATGATTATGAAACGAAACTGAAAAAAGGGGACAACCTTGTCTTTGCAGCCTTTGGAGGTGGATTTACTTGGGGCTCAATTTATTTCAAATGGGCCTATAACGCTTAATAAAACTAACTAATTATAACCTTAAAATTATGGATTTAAAGGAAATTCAAAACTTGATAAAGTTTGTTGCCAAATCTGGCGCAAGCGAAGTAAAGTTAGAAATGGACGATGTTAAAATCACGATTAAAACAGGTTCTGACTCAGAAACAACCATAGTCCAACAAGTGCCAATGGCAAGCGCGCCCGTTGCGCAACCTCAGGCACCAGCCCCAGTTGCTGCTCCTGTAGCTGCTGAACCCGTTCCTGTTGCGGCTCCTGCAAATGACGACTCAAAATACGTTACCATAAAATCGCCAATTATTGGAACTTTTTACCGTAAGCCATCTCCTGACAAACCAGTCTTTGTTGAAGTTGGCACAAGTATTAAAGAAGGTGATGTGTTGTGTGTTATTGAAGCCATGAAGCTTTTTAACGAAATCGAAGCAGAAATTACGGGTAAAATTGTCAAGGTGCTTGTAGACGATGCTACTCCTGTAGAGTTTGATCAGCCTTTATTTTTAGTTGATCCGTCATAACAATTTAAAATTCCAATCTACTCCCAATATTTTGGGGCCAAAATCTAATTATTGGTATTTGGTGCTTGGAAGTTGAATTTTTAAAGCAAAAGTTATGTTTAAAAAAATATTAATTGCCAATAGAGGTGAAATAGCGTTGCGCGTTATAAGAACCTGTAAAGAAATGGGCATAAAAAGCGTGGCTGTTTACTCCACTGCAGATGCAGATAGTCTACATGTGAAATTTGCAGATGAAGCCGTTTGCATAGGTCCGGCTCCCAGTAGTGAGTCCTACTTAAAAATGTCAAATGTCATAGCCGCTGCTGAGATTACAAACGCAGACGCTATACATCCTGGTTATGGTTTTCTTTCAGAGAACGCAAAATTCTCTAAAATATGTGAAGAACACGGTATTAAATTCATTGGGGCTTCAGAGGAAATGATTGCTAAAATGGGGGACAAAGCCACCGCGAAAGCCACCATGAAAGCAGCAGGTGTACCTTGCGTTCCTGGAAGTGATGGTATAATTGAAGACTTTGAGGCTTGCCAAAAAATTGCTAAAGAAACAGGATACCCTGTAATGTTGAAAGCTACCGCAGGTGGTGGTGGAAAAGGAATGCGCGCCGTATGGAAACCAGAGGACCTAAGAGCTGCCTGGGATTCTGCAAGGCAAGAGTCTAAAGCTGCTTTCGGCAATGACGATATGTACATGGAAAAGCTTATTGAAGAACCTAGGCATATTGAAATTCAAATTGTAGGAGACTCAAACGGAAAGGCTTGCCATTTATCAGAACGCGATTGTTCGGTACAAAGAAGGCATCAAAAACTTACTGAAGAAGTGCCTTCTCCATTTATGACAAATGCACTACGTAAAAAAATGGGAGAAGCCGCTGTAAAAGCAGCTGAATTTATAAAGTATGAAGGTGCGGGAACTGTAGAGTTTCTTGTTGACAAACACAGAAATTTTTACTTCATGGAAATGAATACCCGTATTCAAGTAGAGCACCCAATTACTGAACAGGTGATTGATTTTGATCTTATAAGAGAGCAAATAAAAGTTGCGGCTGGTATTCCTATTTCAGGAAAACACTATACGCCAAACCTACATTCAATTGAGTGCAGAATTAATGCTGAAGACCCGTATAATGATTTTAGGCCTTCACCAGGAAAAATTACAACACTTCATGCTCCTGGCGGACACGGCGTAAGACTAGACACACATGTATATGCAGGTTATAGCATTCCGCCAAATTATGACTCCATGATTGCCAAATTAATAACAACGGCGCAAACACGTGAAGAGGCAATAAACAAAATGAAGCGTGCACTTGATGAATTTGTAATTGAAGGCATTAAAACCACGATTCCGTTCCACAGGCAGTTAATGGAGCATCCTGATTATTTGGCTGGTAATTATACTACAAAATTTATGGAAGATTTTGAAATTCAACCCGAAGAAGAAGATTAATAAAAGCCCTCTAAAATGAGGGTTTTTTATTGAGTTTCTTTTTCTATAAGGGGTTTTCCGAAATAAGCAAGCACCGTATTTTTCCCCAGTGTTTCTAAATTCTCAATGTCATTTGAGACAATTTTGAATTCATCCTTTTTATCTTTATAAAACAACGGAATAACGTTTTCATCAGAGTTCATTAAGCTTAGGGTTTCCTTAAAATGCTCTTGATCTTTTATTTCAATTTCATTTATTGTGGGATATGCCCTGCTAACAGACATTAAAGTATCAAAATCTGCAAATGGTGAAAACAAGACGTCTCCGGGTGTTGCTATATTTTTATTCAACTCATCAGAACTTATAAGTCTAAAAGAACCGTTTTCGCCAAATTGTTTTCCAAACTTGGCTATGGCATATCTATTAATGTCTCGACTTGCGGTAAGCGCCATTAAATAACCTACATCATTGAGTTCAATGTTGTCTGTTAATGAGTTGGAATAAATGTTGGTTTCAATAGCTTCCAAGCCTAAACGTTTCGCATTTTCTATATTGGCTTGATTGCTGTCTATAAGAACCACGTGACGTCCGTTTTCTTCCAAATATTGTGCAATAACCTGGGACACTTTTGACGCGCCAACAATTAAAATACCTTCTGATTTCTTGAGAAAAACACCTACAATTTTAGCAAAAAAACGAGCGGTTGTAGCATTTAAAAGCACAGTACCCAAAACAATCATAAAAACCAAAGGTGTAATGTACTCTGCACCAGCAACACCTTGTTTCATAAGCTTACTCCCAAATAAAGAAGCTATACCAGCGGCAACAATACCTCTTGGCCCAACCCAGCTTACAAAAAGCCGTTCATTAATTTTTAATGATGATTTATGGGTGCTGGTAAAAACGGCCAATGGCCTAATCAGCAAAACAACAATTAAAAACAATACCGCTGTTTTCCAATTATAGAGTAATCGCATATCATCAATATTGATGTTGGCCGCAAGCAAAATGAACAGTATGGAAATCAATAATACACTGAGCGATTCCTTAAAGTAAAGGAGTTCTTTTATATTTTCAAGCTTACCGTTACCTAATACCATTCCCATTACCACAACCGCCAGTAAACCTGACTCATGGGCAAAAATTTCCGACTCAACAAATACTAAAAGAACAACCGACAGGGAAACAACATTTAAAAGATAGTGTGGTATTAGTTTTTTGTTGATGGCAAACGCCAATCCGTGCGCAAACGTAAAGCCAAAGGTAGTTCCAAAGAGTATGATTTTCCCAAATTCCATAAAAGCGGTTTTGGTGAAACCGCTATCGCCTTCCACACTAATAAATTCAAAAACAAGAACAGCAACTAAAGCGCCAATAGGATCAATTAAAATCCCTTCCCATTTTAGTACTGCCGACAGGTCTTTTTTGAGCGGAATGTTTCTCAAAATAGGGGTAATAACTGTTGGTCCAGTAACGATAATCAAAGCGGAAAACAAAAATGATATTTCCCAGCTTAAATTAAAAACATAGTGTGCCGCAATACCCGCACCAAAAAAGGTAATTGCCGAACCTACTGTTATAAGCTTTGTGATAACAGGTCCAACATTTTTTATTTCTTTTCGCTTTAGCGTTAAACCGCCTTCAAATAAAATAATACTTATTGCCAAGGATACAAAGTAGTACAAGCTTTCGCCAGGAAAAAGACCTTTTTGGCCATTCCAAATTGGCTCAATCCATTTTGTGCGGTCTTCGCTAAGATATTCTGCAGCAATTGGCCCAACAAGAAGACCTATTAATATCAGCGGTAGAATAGCTGGGATTTTAAATTTCCACGCAAACCATTGTGCTAAGATTCCTAATATTATAATACCGGCTAATTCTATCATTATATGAGAATTTCGTTTAAAACAAAACATAAATATACCCCAAAAATCATTAAGAAATAGTTCAAAAGAAAACAGCTTGGGTTTTATAAAATAAAGTCCTAATAAAATCTAAACGCCCTTAGTCATAAGATGTAGATTTATTATTTTGCGAAAATTATGAAACTCTACCCAATAGAAGCTGGTAATTTTAAGTTAGATGGTGGCGCCATGTTTGGTGTAGTGCCAAAATCATTATGGCTACGTACCAATCCAGCAGATGAAAACAATATGATAGATATAGCTGCAAGATGTCTTTTAATTGAAGACGGCAACAGGCTTATTTTAATCGATACTGGCATGGGCGATAAGCAGAGCGAAAAATTCTTTGGCTATTATTACAAATGGGGAAATCATTCTTTGGACGCATCACTAAATAAACTTGGTTTTACCAAAGAAGACATAACCGATGTGTTTATGACGCACTTACACTTTGACCATTGTGGAGGTAGTGTACAATGGAACAAAGACAGAACCGGATACGAGCCCGCATTCAAAAACGCTAACTTCTGGAGTAATGAGCATCATTGGGAATGGGCAACACAACCCAACAGAAGAGAACGCGCCTCGTTTTTGAAGGAAAATATATTACCCATGGAGGAAAGTGGGCAATTAAAATTTACTGCTGTTCCAGATGGAAAAATATTGAACAACTCAAAGTTGGGTTTTGATATCTTTTTTGCTGATGGACACACTGATAAACAAATGGTACCGATGATATCCTATAAAGAAAAAACAATTTGCTTTATGGCAGACCTATTACCTACCGCAGGGCACTTGCCGATTCCATTTGTTATGGGATATGACACTCGGCCACTTTTAACACTGGATGAAAAAGAACTTTTTCTAAACATGGCGGCTGAGAAAGGCTATTATTTATTTTTGGAGCATGATGCACATAATCAGATAATTACCGTAAAAAAAACAGAAAAAGGGGTGAGGCTTAACGAAGTCTTTACCTGTGAAGATATTTTTAACTAAAATTAATTTTTAAAACATGATAATCACAAAAAAAACAGTTTTACAGCTTTCCATAATCGCATCCATTCTTGTAAGTTGTGGTGGCGCACCTTTGATTTCAACTCCGATTGAAAACATTGACTCTTCTCCCTTAAAAGTTTCTGAGCTAACGAAGGCGGAAAAAGAAAATTGGGGCCATTTAGATTTAGAAAAGGACACCATACCAGGAATGGGAGTTGACCGGGCTTACGCTGAAATTATCAAAGGCAAAAAGGGCAAAAAGGTGATTGTGGCAGTTATAGACTCAGGCATAGATATTGACCACGAAGATCTTGATGATGTGCTTTGGACTAACAAAAAAGAAGTGCCTAACAATGGAAAAGACGATGATGGTAATGGATACATTGACGATATACACGGATGGAATTTTTTAGGTACGGCTTACGATGAGCAATTGGAATTCGTACGTCTATTAGCCTCTGGTGACAAAAATGATCCGCGTTATGCAGAAGCAGAAAAATTGTATGAAGAAGAGACTCAAAAATGGCTAGGGCGTAAGACTCAATATGATCAAATTTACCAGCAACTGCTTAGTAATGATAAAATTTTGGCCGACCATCTTGGTAAGTCAGATTATACTAAAGATGATGTCAACGCAATAGATTCCAAAGACGAAAAAGTGTTAGGAGCCATTCAGTTTGCACAATTTATATATAACAACGGCATTGAATCTATGACTGATGCAAAAAAGGAATTGACCGAGGCGCTTGAAAGTATAAACGAAAGATTAAACTATAACCTCAATAAAGATTTCAGAGGGCGTAAAACAGGCGATAACCCAAATGATTTTAATGATAGCCCTGGTTACGGTGACGGTAATGTTAAGCCAGTTAAAAAATCTGAGAGCCACGGAACCCACGTTGCTGGAATCATTGCGGCAGAGCGTAACAACGGTAAAGGCGCAAACGGTGTGGCAAACAATGTGGAAATTATGTCTATTAGAGCAGTGCCAAACGGCGACGAATATGATAAAGATGTGGCCCTAGCCATACGTTATGCGGTTGATAATGGTGCAAAAGTGATCAATGGAAGTTTTGGTAAGTCGTTTTCGCCACAAAGTAACTGGGTAAGAGACGCAATTAAATACGCCGCAGATAATGATGTGGTTATTGTACACGCTGCTGGTAACGACAGTAAAGATATTGACGTTGAACCAAACTTTCCTGCCGACAACATAAATGGTCAAGAAGTGGCGGACAACTACATTTCTGTTGGTGCGCTAGCGCCGAAATACGGTAGCAACATGGTCGCTGGTTTCTCAAATTATGGAGACCAAAATGTTGATATTTTCGCCCCAGGTGCCCGTGTGTATTCCACAACACCAGAAAATGAATACGATACAAAAGGCGGTACGTCAATGGCGGCACCAGCAGTTGCGGGTGTTGTAGCTCTTGTGCGTTCTTACTACCCTAAACTAACAGCCGCTCAAGTTAAGCAAGTTGTTTTAGATTCTGGATTAAAGTTAAACACCAAAGTTGTTGTTGGAGGAGATGCTGGTGATGTTAGGGATTTTTCTGCGCTTTCAAAGTCTGGAAGAATTGCCAATGCGTACAACGCTTTAATCATGGCTTCAAAAATGTAATAATTTTCAATTTCAATACTCTATATATAATAAGCCTGCGATAACAACTTAGGCTTATATATGATGTTCATGTGGTGTTTCTTTTAACCTTCTTATAATTAAAGTTTCTTGTTTAATATGAAAAATCTTGTTTGTTCATTTTTGGTTTCAATTTTGCTTCTTTCTTGTGGAAGCAGTAAAGACATTGATCAGTCTTCAGATTCTGTGAAACCCTCTTTAACCAATACGAAAAATAAAAATGGTTACTGGCAACAGCACGTAGATTACATAATGGACATAAATATGGACGTGGAGAAGTTTCAATACAAAGGAAAACAAAAGCTTATTTACACCAACAATTCTCCAGACGTCTTAAATAGAGTATACTACCATCTGTTCTTTAATGCGTTTCAACCGGGAAGCGAAATGGACGTGCGCTCTAGGACTATTGCAGACCCAAGTTCTAAAATTGAAGACAGAATTAGCAAGCTAAAACCTAACGAAATAGGATATATTAAAGTAAAATCCTTAACCCAAGATGGCGCTGAAGTTGTTCATAAAACTGTTGGTACTGTTTTAGAAGTTGATTTAAATTCTCCCTTAAAACCTGGGCAAAGAGTAACTTTTGAAATGGATTTTGATGCTCAAGTGCCTGCGCAAATTCGTCGCTCTGGTCGTAATAACAAAGAAGGTGTAGCGCTGTCTATGTGCCAATGGTATCCAAAACTTGCAGAATACGATGATGAAGGCTGGCATGCAGATCCTTACATTGCACGTGAATTTCATGGTGTTTGGGGTAATTTTGAAGTCAGCTTAACCATTGACAAAAATTATGTTGTTGGTGGAACGGGCTACAAGCAAGAAGAGCCAAAGGTAAACGGCAACACTAAAACCATACGTTTTGTGGCGCCAAATGTTCATGATTTTACTTGGGCTGCCGATCCTGATTTTGTGCATGATATTTATGAAATGCCTGACGGACCAACCTTGAATTTTTATTATAAAAAAGACTTACCAGAAGAAAATTTAAAAAACTGGAAAAAGCTTCAAGCAGACACTGCGGAGCTAATGCGCTATTTTTCAGACAATGTTGGTGTATACCCTTACAAACAATATTCGGTTATTCAAGGTGGTGATGGTGGTATGGAATATGCCATGTGCACATTAATAACAGGGCAAAGAACTTATAACAGCTTATTGGGCGTAACATCTCATGAATTGGCACATACATGGTTTCAATTTTTGTTGGCTTCAAACGAATCTAAACACGAGTGGATGGACGAAGGCTTTACAAGCTATATTTCTACTTTAGCATCAAACGCCGTTAAAAATATCTCGAAGCCAAATCCACATAGCAGTGCATATTCTCGGTATATAAATTTAGCCAACTCTGGTCTTGAGCAACCTTTAACCACGCATGCTGACCGTTATATCCTAAACGGAACCTATGGCATTTCTGCATATAGCAAAGGCACCGTATTCCTCTCACAACTAGGTTATATTATTGGTGAAGACAACTTAAAGAAAACAATAAAAAAGTATTTTCAAGACTTCGCGTTTAAGCATCCTAAACCAATGGACATTATTAGAGCTGCGGAAAAAATTACAGATTTGGAATTGGATTGGTACCTAATTGACTTTGCTCAAACAACAAACACCATTGATTATGCTGTAAAGTCTATAAAAAATAACACTGTAACATTAGAAAGAATTGGATTAATGCCCATGCCAATAGACCTAAGTGTTACTTATACTGATGGGACAAGTGAAGATTTTTACATTCCGTTACAAATGATGCGTGGTGAAAAACCAACAGAAGCAACCATTATTAACGACTGGGCTTGGGCATATCCAACATATACATTTAATACATCAAAACCCGTTAAGTCTGTTACCGTTGAACCCAAAGGGTTTATGGCAGATGTGGATAGATCAAACAACAGCAAGGAAATTTAGAACAATTGTTTCTGTGGGCTATTATTTATTCCAAAGTGCTTTTTTGTAGAAATTGTTTTTAGCAACGCGCTCTCTATTGTATAGCAATAAATGGCTCTTGTCCTTTTGCTTGTTGCGATAACCCAACAAATGAAATATTGATTTTGCCATAAAGCGAGCCACCTTTAGGTTTGCTTTTAAAACACCTTCTGTTTTATTGTGCCAAGTTATTCCTGGTAGTAGAATCAATACATTATCTGCCTTAATTTTTCTTAAAAACCCTGAGAGCCACAAAAAGAAAGGTGCAATTTTTCTAATAATAAAAAAGCCATCATTTCCTCTTTTTTGATAAAGTGGCATAAACAGTTGATTATTGTAATCGGAATATATGGGTAATCCGTCAGAATTGGCTAAATGAATACCTTTTGTAATATGCTGAAAACTTTCAAACCCTGGCATCATTTTAAAATCTTCGCCTGATTTTATATGGTGCTTATATACAACCTCATAAACATCAGAATTGTTGGTTGCTGCCTTTGCCAATAGCTCATGGTGGCGTTGAAGTTCTTGTGTGTCCAAAATAACTGAACCTGTGTGATAAACGGTCAAATAAATAAATGATTCGCAATTGGAAACGGCTTCAATAGCTTCATGTTGACCAGCCTCAAAACCCAAAGACACGTAGCCAAGTTTGTTTAGGTAACTCAGTAGTGGACCTTCAAGATATTCCTCAATTCCTAATACTATTGGCACAGGAAAACATTTAGAAAACTTACGGTTTATCAGCGCATCGTTTATTGTAATAAAAGGAAGTGTTTTGCTAGATGTGGTATGAAAATCGATAAAATAAATTGGGCTGTTATTATTTTCTAAAATAGACAACAACAACCGGTAAAGCTCTTTTTGTTGTGCTTCTTCAACGCTTAGGTCTTCTTTTGTGCCAAGCGATTTTAATCTATCGGTTGTCCAAATCCTATTCAGGTCTGTGTCAATAAACCGCTTATTCAGCTTTAAAGCCTCTGAGTTTCCATAAATCCCATAAATGTTCCCATTGACATTCTCTGAATTAAACTTGTGCATACAGTTTTTTAATCCTTTTACACCCGCGGTTTCATTGCCGTGTATTCCTGCAAAAAAAACAATTGTTGGTCCGGGTTTGTTTCCTTTGACGTGAAAAATAAGCCTTGTTTGTTTGGCTGTCTTAGTTTCCTTTTCTGTTGTTATCATTGGCTTTACGCCTTAAAATCGGTAGTGGTTAATATACCTAAAAGTTTTCCTTTTCTTACTACGGGTAAACAATTTATTTTATGTTGTTGCATCAATTTTTTTGCCTTTGCCAAAGACTTTTCTTGGCTTATGGTTACCAAATTTATTTCCATTACGTCTTTGACACATTTATCAAGGTTGTCATTCCCTAATTTTATAAGATCGGTCCAAGAGAGTAAACCCGTTAATTCTCGTTTTTGGTTTACTACAGGAACGTGGTGAATTTTTTTCCATTTCATAATGTAATTTACCAACTCGAGGCTGTCGTTTTCATCGACAACAAAGAGTTTCGTTTTCATTTTATGCTTTACAATCGGCTTGTAATCAAAATTCAATGTGTTTTCTGGGTGAGCAATCTCCCATTGGTCTACAGTGAAATCTGTTAATTGGTGCTTATGCATTAAAGCAGTGAGTGTTTGCCGCGCTTCAAAACGGCTTTTGTTTTTTTGTAAGGCTCTATAGCTTTTAACCAGCCATTGCGATCCGCTATGGGAATACAACCTGTTTTCAATTACTGCTAAATAATTGTCGATCTCTTTTTTTGAAATATCAGCAGTTTCAAGGCCTTTTCTGGCAATGGGCAATAATTCTTTGAGCAATAACGCCTTTGCAGAAATGTGTTTTCCCATCCAAACAAATTCGGTTTCGATACCATTTCGCGCAGCTTTAAAAAAGTTACCCTTAACATCCTTGAAATCCATTTTTGTTGGCATGCCTTTGTACTGTTCTGGTTGCCCAAGCATTAAACCAACCCAAAATACCATATTTGCAATTTCATCTTTAAGCGTTGGTCCCGCAGGAATGTAGCGACACTCTATTCTTAAATGTGGTTTTCCGCCACCAACACCGTAACAAACCCGGTTCCATTTATAAACGGTTCCGTTATGTAGTTGCAATGCTTTTAGCTTTGGTATTTCGCCTTTATTTAAAAGCTCAAGACTGTCTTCGTGCACATCTCCTGTAAGCAAACTCCTGAACCTTGAAACATGGTCTCTAAAAATATCGGTTACGGATCCTGTTTCCCAATTCTCCCCAAAACTGACTCTTGATTGTTTTTCATCAAAAACCAATGAGTTTGCTCTGGTGTCAATGCTTTGGGTAAATACGGCAATGCGTGTTTCTGCCCATAGTTCTCTACCAAACAGCATTGGGGAATTGGCCATAATAGCCAAAGCCGGACCAGATATGGCCTGTGCCCAATTGTATTTTTCCACAAACTCGTCTGGATTGATTTGTAAATGGGTCTGAAAGCTTGTGTTACAAGCCTCTAGCATTACGCTGTTATGAAAAAGGCTTAGTTCATCTACACCTTTTATGTGTATATTAAAATGTTGACTCCTAGTTGCTTTTAAGGCTTGGTTTAAAACGTGATAGCGCGGTTTGGGCGTCATATATTTTTCTGAAATGTGCTTATGCCGTAAAGTTGGCAAAATACCTGTAAGCAGGATTTTAGTGTTATGCGCTTTGGCACAATCTTCGGCCTTTTTCAATAAATCCTGTAATTGATTGTGTAATTGAGAAAAACAATTCCCCTTAAGTAAAAGTGGGTCCGAATTAATTTCAAGATCATAACGTCCAATTTCGGTCGTGAAATGTGAATCATTTATGGTTTCTAAAATATCGATACAGTTTTTATTGGGAAAATAATCATCCGTAACAATACAAAACTCCTGTTCTGCACCAATTCTTATAGGTGCTTTTTCAATAAGGCCTTGCTTTAGCATGGTATCCAAAGCTTTTAAGTCCTTTATTAAATAGGACGTGTAACGCGCCTTTTCTTTTGATCTCTCAAGATGTTTAACGTTAAGCTGTCCCATGATGCTTTTAATTTGATTAGAATAGTGTAAGTTATGTTATATTCGTTAGCTTTATTATGATTTTTGTCATGCGGTTGGTTTATGCCACTGTAAAAACCAATACACAAAATGGTGCTATGAACTACACTTACGGTAAAAAAGATAAACTTAAAAGTAAAAAGACCATAGAGCTTTTGTTTTCAGACGGAAAAGCTATTACGGTTTTTCCGCTTAGGTTAATTTATTTGCCTATTGCGCATGAAGATGGTGTAACCCTTAAAGCCAGCGTATCCGTAAGCAAACGTTTGCACAAAAAAGCCGTGACAAGAAACCGCATAAAAAGATTGCTTCGGGAAGCGTATCGTTTAAACATACCCAAATACTTTAACACTAACGAAACACCATACGCGTTTATGTTTTTGTACATTGGTAAAGAGGTTCCTGAATATAATGACCTATTTAAAACCATGACTGCTTTGTTGGAGCGGTTTGTTAAAAAATCAGGCCAATAACTTACTTTGGGACACTTTTTGATTGATGTGCTTATCTAAGCAAAACAATTTAGTTATGAAATTTATTTATTTACTTCTTTTAGCCATTCCATTGGCATGTTCTAATTCCGAAAGCAGTAGCACTTTAAATGCATTTGAGTATAGTGATGATGTGCAAGCCGCTGTTGAACTTGAAGCGCCAATAGTTACTGAAAAAAGCACAGCCCAGAAATTGATAAAAGAGTCATATCTCAGTTATGAAACAGAAGATATGGACCAAAGTTACACATCACTTGCTACTATTATTTCAAAGTATAACGGGTACATTCAAGACGATAACGAAAGTAAAGGCTATCAGCGTGTATCCAGACAAATTGTTGTACGCTTGCCTTCAGAGAACTTTCAAAACGCTATTGATGACATTAGCAAAGACGTGCCTTTTTTTGATACCAAACGTATTAATTCAAGAGACGTCACTGAAGAGTTTATAGATTTAAGTGCGCGCTTAAAAGCAAAACAAACACTTGAAAAACGTTATTTAGAATTGCTATCAAAGGCAAAGAACGTTAAAGAGATTTTAGAAATTGAGCGTGAGTTGTCAACAATAAGAGAAGAAATAGAAGCCAAACAAGGGCGCTTAAAATATCTTGAAAACAAAGTCTCTTTGAGCACATTAACCATTAATTTTTACAAAACCACTGCCGAATCGCGTGTTACACAAAGCTATGGCTCAAAAATGTGGAAAGCAGTAAAATCTGGCTTTAACGGATTGTCGACTTTTTTCTTAAGTTTATTGCACATTTGGCCTTTAATACTCATATTTACAGCTGTGTTTGTTTTTATAAAACGCCGTTTCTTTAAAAAGAAAAAAGCCTAAAATTGAGATTTATGAAACATGTTATGAATAAAAAAATAACCATCCCTGTTATAGCTGTAGTCCTGTTTTTAACCACAACAGCGTTTAATTCTAGGTTTTTTGAAATTGCAAAGCAGATTGAAATATTCACTACGCTTTTTAAAGAGCTTAACATTAACTATGTAGATGAAACAACACCTGCAGATTTAATGGACACCGCCATTAAAAGCATGTTGGACGATTTAGACCCATACACGCGCTTTTACAACGAACAAGATGTACAAACTTCTAGAATCAACAATGCGGGCGATTATACAGGTATTGGCGCTAAGGTGCTTACCTTAAAAGATAAACTGGTTATTGTTGAACCGTATAAAGATTATGCAGCCGATAAAGCTGGGCTTAAAGCGGGTGACGAAATACTGGCTATTGATGGTGTTAATATTTCAGGTTTTAAACAAGATGCTGGTAACTTGCTTCAAGGTGCTGCTGGTACCACGGTTGAGTTAACCTATAACCGACAAGGAAAAACAAATAAAGTAACCGTAACGCGTGAATCTCTTGAAATAAATGCCGTTCCTCACTATTCCATGGTAAATGACAATACTGGCTATATTGTGTTGAGAAAATTCAATAAGAAGGCATCCTCTGAAACCGCAAGAGCATTGAATTCCTTAAAAAACTTGGGAGCTAAAAATATAATTTTAGACTTGCGTGGTAATCCTGGAGGTCTTTTAAATGAAGCCGTGAATATTGTTAATCTTTTTGTACCGAAAGATCAATTGGTGGTTTCTACTAAGTCAAAAGTTAAAAAATATAACAAAACCTATATTACCAAACGAGATCCTATTGACACTGAAATCCCTATTGCTGTTTTAATAGACAGTAAGTCTGCTTCGGCTAGTGAAATTGTATCTGGTGCTTTGCAAGACTTAGATCGTGCTGTGGTCATTGGTGCACGCAGTTTTGGAAAAGGTCTCGTACAAAGACCTAAGCCTTTAACTTACGGAACACAAATGAAAATCACTATTTCGAGGTACTACACACCTTCGGGTCGTTGTATCCAAGCTTTAGATTACTGGAACCGAGATGAAGATGGAAACGCTACCAGAACAGCTAAAAAGGATTATCAGGAATTCCGAACCAAAAATGGCCGTAAGGTTTACGATGGTGGCGGCATTCAGCCAGATGTTGAGGTACCTACATCAGCATCATCCCCAATTACAAAAGCTATTGAAAGCCAAAACTTGATTTTTGATTTCGCAACGGATTTTTATTATAAAAATTCAATTGATAATATTGAAACTTTCAAGTTATCCGAAGCTAACTTTAATGCTTTTAAAAGCTATTTAAACACTAATGGATTTAATTTTGAAACCGAAACTGAAAAAGCATTTAACAATGCTATTTCCGTGGCAAAAGATGAAGATATTGATAATGCCGTAAAAGTAGAATATAACGAACTAATTACTGCTTTAAATAGTTATAAAAGCAATTCTATTGATAATAATAAAGACAGGTTAAAAACTTTGTTAACTAACGAGATTGTTAAGCGCTACTTCTATGCCGAAGGGCTTTATGAATATATTGTATTGAACAATCCTGAAATTATAAAGGCTGTTGAAATTTTAGAAAATCCTTCAAAATATAAGAGCATCTTAAACTAAAACGATTTTCTATATCTTTATAATTATATTTTAACTATCCGTTGTGCATTTTGATGAAATAGCATAAAAAATAACCGTCGGTTCGAGTTTTTTCCATAAGAAAAAGTATCGAGAACAGGGTTTTTGTTGTAAAAATTCTATTTCTCGATACAATTTTTCACTTCAATTTCGTGAAAAACCACTCGAAATGACGAATTTTCACCAAAATGCACAACGGGTTTTAATTATTGAATATCAATAGTTTATGGTATTCCAACCCTAATTATGTGGCGTTTAATTTTTTTATTCTGTTTAGTTTCCAACGTTGTTTTCTCCCAAAATAAAATTACACACGTCGTCTATTTTGATACGGATAAATACACTATTCCTGAAACGGAAAACTTTAGATTAATAGAATTTTTAAATCGTATTGATTCCATAGAAATCGAAAAAATATCCATTTACGGTTTTTGTGACGATAGAGGAAGTCATGCTTATAATTTAAAGTTATCTCAAAACAGAGCTGATGCCATTAAAAATGCATTTTCTCAGAATGAATTTGACGAATCATTAATCACCAATACCGATGGTAAAGGCGAATTGTTGCTTACCATTATTGAAGATTTTGATATTGCAAAAATTAGGGGTTTAAACCGGAAGGTAGAAATAAGTGTAAAGCCAAAACCTAAGCCAAAAAAATCCAAGTTTAAGTACAGAACTATTGCGCATTTTTTAGATGACGATCTTGAAGTTGGCGACCGTATTTTACTAAAAAACCTGTTTTTTGAACGTGGCTATAGTATTTTAGTCAGGGAATCTAAACCTGCATTAAACAAAATTGCATCCACATTAAAAAAGCGCAGTGATGTTCATTTTAGGATTGAAGGCCATGTGTGCTGCACAGATGGTGATAATGATGCTATTGACGGAAAAACAAAAAAACGCAACTTATCTCAAGCTAGAGCAAAATATGTTTTTGACTACCTTACGAATAAAGGTATTAACCAAAAACGGATGACCTATTTAGGGATGCAACGAAAATTTCCGCTTGGTGGACCTCAAAAATACGATCGGCGTGTTGAAATCGTGATCACGAAAATTGAATAGATTGCCTGTATACTTTAAAAACTTATGTTTTTCGCATTCTAATATGCGGAATGCCATCTTCAAGGTAGTCGTCTCCAAAGGCTTCAAAACCTAGATTGCCATAAAACGAACTTAAATAGGTTTGTGCCGATATTTCAATTGTATGTGTTTTAAATTCTTTTTCTATAGCACGAATTGAAGCTTGCATAATATCATAGCCATACTTATGCTGACGCTCATTTTTAGCAACCACTACTCTACCAATACTGGCTTCATCAAAATAATCGCCAGGTTTAAAACATCTAGTATAAGCTATTAACTTTTCATTTTTATATCCTAAAACATGGAGCGCCTTTTGGTCTTTATAATCAATATCTTGGTACACACAATCTTGCTCTACAACAAACACTTCGCTTCGTAATTGCAATACATCGTACAACTTGTGTATATCTAATTCTTTAAATAATTTGATTTTTATATCCAACATCTGTCTTTCAAATTAATCTTGAACAATGATTGATTTACTATCATGCTTTCTAAATTCGGGTTGAATATTGATATGGTTAATATGGTATTTTTCCAGAACTAATTCTTCAATTTTATTGAGTATTACATCAAATTGCGATAAAGCAATATCTTCTGTAAAATCAATATGGGCTTCTAAATGAACTTCATCTTCATTTAATTGCCAAACATGAACGTGATGCACATTTTTCACTAAATCTAATGCTTCAATATCTTTTACAATAGTGGCAATAGGAAGTTCTTTTGGTGTAAATAACAACAGTACTTTTGTGGAATTCTTGAGTAAATTCCATCCCATAATAATTAGGTAAATAGCTATAGCTAAAGTTAATGCACTATCAATCCAATAAATTTGGTAGTACTTCATTAACAAACCGCCAACTAAAACGGCCACACTTGCCATCATATCGGTTAATAAATGCAGGTAAGCACTTTTCATGTTCATGTTATCATCCGCATTTCCTCTAAGTAACAAAACACTAAAACCGTTTCCTAAAATAGCAATAACAGAAAGCCAAATCACTAAATTAGAGGCTATAGCTTGTGGATTTTGAAAGCGCTCAATAGCTTCAATAATTAAAAATATAGCCACAATCATTAAGGTTGATGCATTGATAAATGCAGCCAATATTTCGGCACGTTTGTAACCAAAAGTGCGTTGTAAAGAGGCTTTTTTATTGGCTAATCTATTAGCAACATAACTAATTACCAGCGAAACTACATCACTAAAATTATGAAGTGCATCACTCAATAATGCTAAGCTTCCCGACAAAATACCGCCAATAACTTGAGTTACCGTAATAGCTATATTTAAAAGAATGGAAATAAGGAGATTTCGCCCACCTAATTGGTGTTTATGGTGATGATGATTATGCGAATGCCCCATAAACTATATAATTAACAACTCATGGGAATTTTATCCACTCGATTTTGATGGCGTCCACCTTCAAAAGCAGTTTCTAAAAAAGTATCTACCATTTTTATAGCTTGCGGAATTGCAGTAAAACGTGCAGGAATGCAGATGATATTCGCATTGTTATGTTGGCGTGTCAATTCGGTAATCTCTTTAGTCCAACACACACCAGCACGCACGTTTGGATATTTATTTGCTGTCATAGCCACACCATTGGCACTACCACAGATTAAAATTCCGAAATCTACTTTTTTATCGTTAACGTCTTTAGCCACAGGATGCACAAAATCTGGGTAATCTACACTATCTAAAGTATCAGTTCCATAATTATTAACGGTTATACCTTTAGATTCAAGATGTTTCACGATTGCTTGTTTATAATCTGGACCTGCGTGGTCGTTTCCTATTGAGATATTCATTTTATATTATTTAATTGTCACACTGAGCGCAGTCGAAGTATCTTTTACTAATATCTGCAAAATTACAAATAAATAAACCCGGTTAACAGCTCTATTAATTACATGTTAATAACTGTTCATTTCTTTTTGTAAAATTGATTAGGTTTATTCATCTAAAATCTTCAATTAATAATATTCAGTTAACATCAAAGATTAGTTATGTAAATCTATTGTAAAGTTATCTCGTTAATTAAGTTAGTTATAAACTACTATAAATAGATTTATTTATTAAAAATTTACGTGAATAAACGTTATTAACAACTGTGAACAGTAGTTTTTAAATAATCTATTTTCAATCATTTAAGTAAATTTTAAATGTTGACTTATAGCTAATAAATTCTAAAAAATAAGTTTTCAAACTAAAGTCCTAAAATCTTATCCTAATTATCAACAGACTATAATAACCATCAATTTTTATTTTAAATTCTAAAAAGAAAAAGATAATTATAATGTAAATGTGAATAAGTTGAATTTCACTTGAATTTAACACCTAATTAATACCATTAAATTTTAATACCTTAGCTTTGCATGTGACTTAATAAATTTCTTCGCCTGTTATTAAGTTACTCAGAATGAATTCCTGACACTTTTAGGAAATGAATATGATTACAAAATTAAATGACAAAACGAAAAAAAAGGAAATCTAGAAAACAAAAGGATTCTAATTACTCAAATACAATCTTAAGTATATTAAAAAAAGAACGCAACAAAAGTTTCAACTATAAACAAATAGCTAATATACTTGGCGTAACCGATGCTAGCGGACGAAATCAAATTATAAAAACACTGGCAAAGCTTACTGCTAAAAACGATATAGAACAAGTTGACCGTGGAAAATATAAAGCTATAGTTACTGCAGAGTATTACATAGGTATTTTAGATTTATCATCTAAAGGAAATGGCTATGTAATTTCTGATGATTTTGAAGATGATATCTTTATAGCATCCAATAACATCAACAAAGCTTTAGATGGCGATGAGGTAGAATTTTATGTATATCGAAGACGACATCGTGGTAAGATTGAAGGTGAAATAACCAATATCATAAAACGTGCAAAAACAGAATATGTTGGTACTATTCAAATTCAGGATAAAAAAAATTTCGCGTTTGTAGTACCAGATAGTGCAAAGATGTATAAAGATATTTTTGTGCCTATTAATAAAATAAAAAAGGCTGAAGATGGCGATAAAGTATTAGTCGCTTTAGCCGATTGGCCAGAAAAAGCCGATTCACCTTATGGTAAAGTGGTGAAAGTCCTCGGAAGACCAGGCGAACACAGCACCGAAATCAATGCCATTTTAGCGGAATATGGTTTACCACATGAGTTTCCGCACGAAGTTGAAAACTACGCCAATAATCTTGATGTATCGATTAATAAAGAAGAAATTGCAAAGCGTCGTGATATGCGTAAAGACTTAACTTTTACCATTGACCCAAAAGACGCTAAAGATTTTGACGATGCATTATCCTTTAAAGTATTAGACGATGGTTTTTACGAAATTGGAATTCATATCGCAGATGTCTCGCATTACGTTAAACCAAACACAGTTTTAGATGATGAAGCTTATGAGCGTGCCACAAGTATATATCTAGTAGATCGAGTGGTGCCAATGCTACCCGAACGTCTATCAAACGGTGCTTGTTCTTTGCGACCGCATGAGGAAAAATATACGTTTTCGGCAGTGTTTAAAATGAATAAAAATGCTGAAATCAAAGACCAATGGTTCGGTCGTACAGTGACCTATTCTGATGCTAGATTTGCTTATGAAGAAGCACAAGCTATTATTGAAAACAATCCTACTGTCACGCTGAGCGCAGTCGAAGCGTCTCAACTCAACACAGAAATCCCTCAAAACGTTTCCCTAACAGGTGAAACCTATAATACCAAACCCAAAATTGCCGAAGCCGTTTTAGTGTTAGACCGATTGGCAAAAAAAATGCGACGCAAACGTATGAGAAGTGGCGCTATTTCGTTTGATAAAGTTGAAGTGAAATTCAATTTAGACGATGACGCCAATCCAACAGGTGTGTATTTTAAAACCAGTAAAGATGCTAATAAACTCATTGAGGAGTTTATGTTGTTAGCCAACCGAAAAGTATCAGAATTTATAGGAAAACAAAACCCAAAAAAAACCTTTGTATATCGTGTACACGATGAACCAGACGAAGCAAAATTAGCACAATTACAAACTGTGGTAAGCCGTTTTGGACATAAACTTAACTTTAAAGATCGTAATAGTATTGCCTCATCATTAAATGGTCTTTTAAACGATGTTGTTGGTAAAAAAGAACAAAACTTAGTTGATACTTTAGCTATTCGTACCATGGCAAAAGCTGAATATACCACACATAACATTGGGCATTACGGATTAGCCTTTGATTATTACAGCCATTTTACATCACCTATTCGTCGTTATCCAGACGTTATAGCACATCGTTTATTACAACATTATTTAGATGGTGGAAAATCGGTTAATGAAGACGAATACGAAGAAAAATGCCAACATTCCAGTAATATGGAATATCTAGCCACAAAGGCCGAACGCGATTCTATCAAATACATGCAAATCCGCTTTATGCAAGACCATGAAAATGAAGAATTTAAAGGCGTAATTTCTGGCGTAACCGATTGGGGTATTTATGTAGAAATTATTACTAACAAATGTGAAGGTATGGTTAGTGTTCGTGACATGAAAGACGATAACTATTATTTTGATCAAGAACAATACGCCATGGTTGGTAAAAATACACATATCATGTATCAACTCGGCGATGAAGTTATTGTTAAAGTAAAAAATACAGATTTGGTTAAAAAACATCTCGATTTTTGGTTAGTTGGTAAAGCTGAAGATGAGTAATTACTAAAATTAATCTCAATGCTATTTTAATATTGTAACATTTGTGATTTTGTTACTACGAATACATAAAATTTAATCCTATGAATTCAGATATTTGTAATGCATGCGGATCTAACAAAATAATGCATAATATGACCATAGTAGATTTTGGTCACGGTAATGCAAAAAATGATTTATCTGTACTGGTAAAAACCACAGATCGCGTAATTTTAAATAAATTTGAAAAAGGAAAGCTTCGAGCAAAAATTTGTGGTTCATGTGGAAAAGTAGATTTAAAAGTACAAGATCCACAAAGTTTATGGGAAGCTTATAATAAAAACAGAGCAATATGATTCTAACAACCACCAACTCTATTGAAAATTTTAAGATTGTTGATTATCTAGGTATTGTTACTGGAGTAGCACTTGCAGAAGAAAAAATAGTAATGGGGTTTAGTATGTCAAAGTATTTAGGTTCTATTAGAAATAGTGTGGATGCTACCAAGGAAAAAGCCTTTCAACAATTACAGGATAATGCGAAACAGTTAAACGCAAATGCCGTTGTTGGTATAAAGGTTGAAATTGAATTAATGTCAAGCAATTATGCTATGGTTTCCGTAACAGGTACTGCTGTTAAAGTAGCCACGTAATATGAATGCAAATACAAAAGCCATCTTACTTTCAATTGTTTGCTTCTTTTTTCTCTTTTTGGGCACACATACACTTTTAAAAATTTATTTTAATATTAACAATACCATTGTATTGGGAGTTGTTTCTGCTATTGTGGCGTCTATTTTTTCTCCAAGACGTATAATTGTTAAAAAGCAAACAGGAAAACAAGTCATCTTAAAGTGGCTATTTACAAAAAAGGTAATAGTTATAAATTAAAATATAATACTGTAACATTTTAGTCTAATAATTGTCTCTAAGTAGAAAATCATTTAAAACCATTCAAAATGAAAAAAACACTTGTAGTCGCATTATTATTTTTAGGAGGAATTATATCAGCCCAAACACCAATAGAAAAAGAAGTTGGCGAGTTTTCAACCTTAAAGGTTTTCGATTTAATTAACGTCACCATGATTAAGTCTGACCAAAACAAAGTTGAAATTACAGGAAAAAACCATCGTGATGTAGAAGTCATCAATAAAAATGGAAAACTTAAAATCCGTATGGATATTGAAGAAATCTATGATGGTGATGATACTGATATTATCTTGTATTACACATCAGTCGATGTTATTGATGCCAATGAAGGCGCAGAAATTGAAGTAAAAGACGAATTAGATCAATACGAAATTGATTTAAAGGCACAAGAAGGTGGCGAAATAACAGCGAAACTAAAAACATCAGTCGCTAACGTAAGAGCCGTTACAGGTGGAATTATCAATCTATCAGGTACATCAAAAAAACAAGAGGTTACTATTTATACGGGCGGAATATTAAATGCAGAAGACTTTAAAACCGAATCCACAACAATTAACGTTAATGCTGGTGGTGATGCTTCAATTAATGCATCAGAATATGCCGAAGTAAAAGTACGAGCAGGTGGCGATGTTTATATCTACGGAAACCCAAAAGAAATAAACGAAAAGCGCGTACTTGGCGGACGAGTTAAGCGTATGTAAAACACAGCAAATCAGATTTAATAATTTCAAGAAAAACGCATTATTCTGCGTTTTTCTTGTTTTGCGTTGTTTCCTATTTCTTCACTACTTTTGCTTAAATGCAAATACTTTAATGATTTTTGACGACATTCTAACAGCAATCCCATTCGGAATAATATTGGCCTTTACTATTGGACCAGTATTTTTTGTATTGTTAGAAACCAGTGCCACCAAAGGTTTTACAAGCGCAATAATTTTTGACTTAGGTGTAATCTTTGCCGATATCGTTTTTATAGCCTTAGCGTTTTTTAGTACCAGCCGTTTGGTTGAAAAGATAAAAGATGACCCTAGTTTTTTAGTATTTGGCGGTGTATTGTTAGTCGTTTATGGCGTAATATCATTTATTAAAACCTCACGTTCCTTTCGTTCTATAGTAAGGGAATATCATACAGTAGAAATAAAAAAGGGGTATGGAAAATTATTTATAAAAGGGTTTCTCTTAAACTTCATAAACATTGGCGTCCTTTTGGGTTGGCTTGGGTTTATAGTCATTGGAACTTCGCTGACATCTTCAAAAAACGGCACACTCGTTTTTATAACCACAATGTTAGTGACTTATTTTGTTACGGATTTAGTAAAAATTGCTTTAGCCAAACGCGTACGCTCAAAGTTAACCCCAAGACGTATTTATAAAACTAAAAAAGTAGTAGCCTTGGTCATTTTAGGCTTTGGAATTTTATTGCTTACACAAGGCCTTTTTCCAGAGTTATACGAAAAAAGCAAAGAACAGATAGATCGCGTAAACCCAATCCAAAAAGAAAACTTCAATAAAAAACCCTCAGAAAAATTCTAAGGGTTTTACAATCTTGAGGCGTCTAGCGGATTCGAACCGCTGTAAAAGGTTTTGCAGACCTCTGCCTAGCCACTCGGCCAAGACGCCAATAAAGGACGACAAATATATAAATATTTCGTGTTTTACGAAGTGCTTAACGCTGTTTTTCGAGTTTCTTTAAGTACTATGGTCACTTTTTCCACATCACCACCAATTGGTGGGTTAATTTTACTCACAGAAACTTCAGCAGTATTAACCTTTTTACTCTCATTAAAGATACGATCTATAATACGTTTGGCAACCGTTTCTAAAAGCTTTGAAGGTATTGCCATTTCTTCTTTAATAACCTTGTTTAAAAACACATAATCAACTGTGTCACTTAAATCGTCTGTCTTAGCTGAGGTTTGTAAATCGGCTTCAACTTCTAAGTCAACACGGTAATCGCTACCAATCACCGTTTCTTCCTTTAAACAACCGTGGTACGCATAAACGTGAATATTTTCAACTTTAATTAGTCCCATAATACAAAGGTAGGTGTCTTAGTTCTTATTTCTAAAAGCAAAGCGGTCTAATATCTAATTTTATTAACTTTGCTTGCTTACTTTTACCATCATGTCTACAGAATACAAAGCACTCAATTTTATTGAGCAAATTATAGAAGAAGATTTAGCAAACGGCTTATCAAAAGATAAGCTAAGGTTTCGCTTTCCGCCAGAACCAAACGGCTATTTACACATTGGGCACACTAAAGCCATTGGTATTAGTTTTGGTTTAGGAGAAAAGTACAATGCGCCAGTGAACCTTCGTTTCGATGATACTAATCCTGCAAAAGAAGAACAAGAATATGTTGATGCTATAAAACGCGATATTGCATGGTTGGGTTATGAATGGGAAAACGAGTTGTATTCGTCTGACTATTTTCAGAAGTTATACGATTGGGCAATACGCTTGATAAAAGATGGAAAAGCCTATGTCGATTCGCAGTCTTCCGAAGCTATGGCAGAGCAAAAAGGCACGCCAACCCAAGTAGGAACAAACAGTCCGTATCGTGACAGAAGTGTTGAAGAAAATTTGGATTTATTTACACGTATGAAGAATGGTGAGTTTGAAGCTGGTACGCACGTACTGCGCGCCAAAATTGATATGGAAGATCCAAACATGCTTATGCGCGATCCTATAATGTATCGTATTCTTTATGCACATCATCATCGTACGGGTAACGATTGGTGCATTTACCCAATGTACGATTGGACGCATGGCGAAAGCGATTACATTGAACAGATTTCACATTCACTTTGCTCGTTAGAGTTCAAACCGCACCGAAAATTATACAACTGGTTTAGAGACCACGTTTTCGAGTACAGCAAAGACTACTTGCCCATACTACCAAAACAACGTGAATTTGCACGGTTGAATTTGAGCTACACCATTATGAGCAAGCGTAAATTATTACGTTTGGTAAACGATGGCGTTGTTTCAGGTTGGGACGATCCGCGTATGCCAACCATTTCTGGGTTGCGTCGTCGAGGTTATACACCAACATCAATCCGAAAATTTATAGAAAAAGTAGGTGTTGCTAAGCGCGAAAATGTGATTGATGTCTCACTTTTAGAATTTTGCATTCGCGAAGATTTAAACAAAACGGCCAACCGCGTAATGGCGGTTTTAAATCCTTTAAAAGTGGTAATTACCAATTATCCTGAAGATAAAGAAGAATGGTTAAAAGCCGAAAATAACCAAGAAGACGAATCGGCTGGCTATAGAGAAGTCCCATTTTCACGTGAAATTTATATTGAAAAAGAAGACTTTAAAGAAGAAGCAAGCCGAAAGTTTTTTAGGTTGAAATTAGGTGGTGAAGTCCGATTGAAAAATGCGTACATCATTAAAGCAAATTCAGTGGTAAAAGATGATGAAGGAAACATCACCGAAGTGCATTGTACATATGACACCGACACATCTAAAAAAGTAAAAGGCACCTTACATTGGGTTTCTATAAAACACGCCATAAAAGCTGAAATTAGAGAATACGATAGGCTATTTATGCACGAAGCACCAGACAGCAATAAGGATAAAGATTTCATCGAATTTCTGAATCCAAATTCTTTAACCATAAAAACCGGTTATTTAGAGCCAAGTTTGGCAAATGTAGAAGTAGGCGAGCGTTTTCAGTTTCAACGTTTAGGGTATTTTAATGTTGATAATGATTCAAGAAAAGAAAAATTAGTATTTAATAAAACTGTTGGGTTGCGAGATAGTTGGGCAAAACAAAAGCCGAAGCAAAATGTCACTTCGAGCGCAGTGGAGAAGTCTCAAAATAAACCACAGCAAAAACGCTCTGCTTTAAGCATTATTCAGCAATTAGGTAAAAAGTATACCAACCTACCAAACGAGAAACAACAAAAGGCCAAAGCCGAAATACAAGAATTAGCCAAGGCGGTGTCTTATGAAGAATTAGAACCGTTATTTGGAACAGCAGTAAAAAAAGCAGGCACCAGGATTGCAGTTATGATTGCTTTAAAAGTACTGCTAAACAATAGTTTACAACGCAATGAAGCTATTAACGCATTTATTGAAAAAGCCAAGGAAGACAAAAACGAACTTTTAGTTGCCGAGGCGACATTTTAAAACTATTAATGTACAATTACCTTATAGCCTTTTGAACGTAGTTTTATGATATAACATCCGTTTTTAAGACCGAAAGTTTCAAAAGCGTAGGTGTTTTGATTGAGCCTTGTTAACAACAGAGGGGTTTCTTGACCCAAGAGAGTATAGATTCTTACTTCACTCTTGTCAAGGTAGCGGTCTGTTTCTATAATGATCTTATTAGTGGTTTTTAAATAGTATACCTTAGAATTTTTTATAAAACCATCAGCATTCAAGGTAACACCTGAAATAGATAAGTTGTCTACTACCGAACGACTAGCACCACCATTTCCAGATGCTCTAAATTCAAACTTATAGCTTCCATTTGGCAACGTTGAATTAAACGATTCGGACAGAGTATTTGTATTTGTATAGGTTAGGGAAAATAAACTTTGCTCTGCCAATGTGCCTTGATTAATAGCGATTAACTCTAAACTTGGACTAGATGACAGGTTAGTCACCTTGTGATCAAAAGCAACAGTTATGGTGTTTGATACAGAAACAGAAGGTGTATTAAAAAACACATTTGCACTTGGGTTTGTAAGGTTGCCAGATCTAACACTACAAACGGATATAGCATTATTGGCGTTTACGGCATAAGCCGAAAAGCCCCAACCACCTGCAATAAGAAGATTTCTGTCGCAACCATCAAAGGTTTCATTAATTTGAGCGTTTGAGAAAAATATAGATAATAGCAGGTAAACAATAAAGCAACTGTTCTTCATAGTTAAGAGGGATTTATGAAAAATGTAGGAGTAATTAATAGCTATTTACAAAGTTAAGCTTGTTTTTGTAAACTAGCTAAAAACATAATAATGCAGTAGTTGTGTTAAATTGTGTAATTTTATACTACTAACTAAAATCACAATATCATGGAATTTAATTTTTTAGCAATTGCTATAAGCGCAATTGTACCTCTGTTTATTGGGGCTATTTGGTATAACCCTAAAGTTCTAGGCACAGCTTGGATGCGTGCCTCGGGTATGACCGAAGAGAAAATGAAAACCGGCAACATCGCTTTAATTTTTGGCGCCACATTAGTATTATCTTTTTTCTTGGCCTTTACCGTTAACGGAATGGTTATTCATCAATTGGGCGCTTTACAAATGATCGGTGGCGATGCCACAAATGCATTACCGTCTTACGAAGCGTTTATGGCAGATTACGGCAATGCATTTAGAAGCTACAAACATGGTGCATTGCATGGCGCGTTAGGTGCGTTGTTTTTTGTGTTGCCAGTATTAGGTATCAATGCACTATTTGAACGAAAAGGTTTTAAATACATTCTTATAAATGTGGGCTATTGGTTGGTAACGCTTACTATTATGGGCGCTATAATATGCGGTTGGAAATAAGCACTTAACAACAACAAAAAAAACGGGCTTTAGAAATTTCAAACTTCAAAAGCCCGAGTTGTTCATACAACTGAATTAAACTTATTCTTCGCCAGTATTTTTCTTAGCATTTTTCATGGCTTCACCAATTTGGTTACTGGCGGTAAAACTCGCCACCATATCATTTAACATATTACTTCCTGCTTGCGGAGAATTAGGCAACAATATTAAGTTACTATTGGTTTCTTGACCAATAGATTGTAGCGTGTCATAATGTTGTGTTACTACAATTAAGGCAGAAGCTTCTTGGGAGTTAATGCCAACCTTGTTCAATACTTCAACGGATTCTTCCAAACCACGAGCTATCTCACGACGCTGATCAGCAATACCTTGACCTTGTAAGCGTTTGCTTTCTGCCTCAGCTTTTGCCTTTTCAACTATTAAAATACGAGCGGCATCACCTTCAAATTGTGCGGCTATTTTTTCGCGCTCAGAGGCATTAATTCTGTTCATGGCTTCTTTTACCTGTGCGTCAGGATCAATATCGGTAACTAAGGTTTTAATTATGTCGTAACCATATTCCGACATGTATTCTTGCAAATCTCTTTTTACCGCAATGGCAATATCATCTTTCTTCACAAAAACGTCATCAAGTTTCATTTTTGGAACTTCGGCACGTACAACATCAAATACAAATGACGTGATTTGATCGTGTGGATATTCTAACTTATAAAACGCATCGTAAACCTTATCTTTTACTACAACGTACTGAACCGAAACTTTTAACTTCACAAAAACATCATCTAGGGTTTTTGTTTCAATAATGACATCCAATTGTTGTATTCGAAGGCTAAGTTTACCCGCAATACGATCCACCAAAGGAATTTTCATTTGCAAACCAGATTGCCGGATGCTTTGAAAACGTCCAAAACGCTCAATAACCGCAGCGGTTTGTTGTTTCACTATAAAGAAACAGGACAACAACAAAAGAACGCCGAAAAAAATAATAGGAAATAAAATATAAGACATATTTTTAGTTTTTAATTATTATAAAATAAATCATCATAAATTTAAGTTATTATTCTCAATCTATCTTTCTTATAAGGTAGAAAAGAAAAGACTTAAGCTAATAAATGTCTTAATCACAACAAATGAAATACAATAAGCAGAGCCTACTTTTATTTTTCTTTTTGATACTTTCTATGTTTTGTAACGGGCAACGTCAACGAATTAACATTGGCATTGGTGTTTATGGTGGTTTTACAAGCTTTGGTATTTCAACTGATAATTTTGAATCATCAAACGGAATAGGATGGCTTGCGGGAATGGCTGCCACGGTAGATATCCCTAATAAGTGGTACAATTTGAGCTATAACATACAATTATCCGAAAGTAGCATGAGAGTTGCTGGGCAACAGGCTTTAGGGCAACCCAGTGAGGATTTAGATTTTAACTTATTTATCGCTCAAATTGCGCTTATTGGCCACTTAAAACTTATAGGCAGTAATTTGACTCTTGATGCCGGTCCAATGTTGCAGTACAATAGCAACCTTGAGCTTCAGGATGAGACAAAGTCATCTTATTTTTTAGATGCTCAAGGCGTATTAACTGCTAATAATATTTCAGATATATCAAGGTTTAATGTTAATGGCACCATTGGACTTTCTGCAGGTATTGACTTTGTAAAAGTTAGGGCACAATATATTTATGGTTTCACCAATATTTTAAACAGGCTCAATGATAATAATCAAATTCAGGGCATTGATTTTAAAGGCAATCAAAATATGTTGGTGCTTTCTGTAATGTGTGTTTTTTAACTGAAGTTAATTAAGGCATCTATACGCTTAATGGTTTCGTTTTTACCAATAAGAAACATAATTTCAAAAACATCAGGACCTTGTAATGCGCCAACTAAAGCTAAGCGCAAAGGCATCATTACTTTACCAAAGCCAATCTCTTTTTCTGTAATCCAACCTTTTAGTTTTGATTGAAGGTTTTGTACCGTAAATTCCTTTGTGGCCGTTATTATTGAAATTACAGATTGTAATATTTCTGCAGTATCTTCTTTCATGGCTTTTTTGAGAGCCTTTTCATTATAAGCTTCTGGTGCAACAAAAAAGAAGTGGCTAAAATCCCAAAATTCGTTTATAAATGTAGCGCGTTCTTTTATTAGGCCAACAACTAGGGCAATGAAATTGACGTCTATTTCCGCAAGTTCTGGTCGAATTGCTTTAAATTCTTCCGCCAAGTTTACATCTAATTGTTGTTGCATGTATTGGTGGTTGAACCACGTTGTTTTGTCAGGATCAAAACGCGCGCCTGCTTTGTTGACTTTACTTAAATTGAAAGTCTTTATCAATTCTTCTAAACTAAAAAGCTCCTGTTCGGTACCAGGATTCCAACCTAAAAAGGCTAAGAAATTAACCACAGCTTCAGGAAAGTAGCCAGCTTCTTTGTAACCGCGCGAAACAGCGTCTGTATTCGTGTCTTTCCATTCTAAAGGAAAAACAGGGAAGCCCATTTTATCACCATCACGTTTGCTGAGCTTGCCTTTTCCTGTGGGTTTTAAAATCAACGGTAAATGGGCAAATTCTGGAGCCTGCCACCCAAAAGCATCATAAAGCAATTGATGTAACGCTAAAGATGGCAACCATTCTTCGCCACGGATAACATGTGTAATTTCCATTAAATGGTCATCAACAATATTGGCTAAATGATAGGTTGGCATGCCATCGCTTTTAAATAATATTTTATCGTCTATAATATTGGTGTCAATTGAAATATCACCACGGATAATGTCTTTTAAATGTAAAGTTTCGTCTTTTGGAGATTTAAACCGAATCACGTAGGCTTCACCAGAATCAATCTTTGCCAGGGTTTCTTCTTCTGAAAGCACTAAGGAATTCACTAAACGACCTTTTTCGCGATTATGCCAATTATAGATAAAGGTTTTTCCTTTAGCCTCGTGGTCTTTGCGGTGTGCATCTAATTGCTCGGCTGTGTCAAAAGCATAGTAGGCTTTACCTTCAGAAATAAGCTGATCCGCATATTGTTTGTACAAATACTTTCGTTCACTTTGACGGTATGGCCCAAATTTTTCGTTGACGTTTGGACCTTCGTCAAAAGGAATATTGCACCAATTAAGAGCATCAACGATATAGTTTTCCGCACCCTCAACATAACGATTTTGGTCTGTATCTTCAATACGTAACACAAAGGTTCCGCCATGTTTTTTAGCAAACAAATAGTTGAATAATGCAGTCCTAACACCACCAATATGCAATGGTCCGGTTGGACTTGGCGCAAAGCGCACACGAACGTTTTGAGACATAGTTTTTGATTAAAGCGCAAAGATAGCTTGATAATTGAAGCCAACAAAAAAAGCCCCTTTTAAAGAGGCTTTTTGTATTTAAGGACTTTGATTAACGATCAACAACCCGTATCTACAGAAATATCAACACTTCCAACAGAAATACAGTTAGAAAATGCGCTTTCTACACGAATGTATATGGTTTCTTGTAGGTTTACACTATTATAACTAAAAGGGTTTGCTATAGCATTTATATCCGATTCTGCATCGGCTTCACTTAAGAAATAGGTAATTAGCACATCGTCGTTTGGGTTTGCCGACATTATAGCCGCGTTGGTCGTGGTAAAATCAAAAGTTGCAGAACCATCGGCATTGCCATCGCACTCCACAAGGTCATCAAGAGCAGGAATAGTTGGTCCGCTAACTACCTCGAGTGTTAATTGAGCAATATCCACATTACCAGTTGCATTTTCAAAAACCCTTACTGAGAGTATTTGGGGATTGGTAAAATTCTCAAATAAAGACGGAAGTTGATTAGCCCCATTCGCGGCATCAGCCTCAGTTAAATGGTAAGTCACCTCAAATTCATTTGGACTATTTCCATTTAAAAAAGTCGGGTCCATTGAGATTAAGTCAAATTGAGCAATGCCGTCGCTGTTGCCATCACAAGCTTGTAAAAAACCATCGGTAGGACTATTATTTGATGCGTTGTTTGGGTCATTTGGATCATTTGGGTCACTAATGCCAGATGGTGTTAAATTGGTATTAGGATCATCGAAACCAGTAATTTCTTCACAATCGGTTAAGCCGTCATTGTCAGAGTCTGTATAATTTAGAAATAAAAACAGACTTGCAATGTCTGATTGCCCTGTAACAGAACTTGTGGCTCGCACATAAATTATGGGGTTTAGTACCGCATCTACAAAGGCGAGCGTATATGGTAATGTCAATGGGTTAATTTGTGCAGCAGCGTCCGTATCGGTTTCATAAAACACATATTCCGTATTAGCCACATTATAGATATTTGCAAATAATGCGTCAAAGTTGTAGGTTACTGGCTCACACCCGCTACCTCCAGTTTCTGCATCGAAGAGATTTAAATCGTTGTTGTCTAAATAATTTGGCGTACCATCATCATCGGTATCATCGTTTCTTGGGTCGTTGTCCCCATCATAATTTTCATCTATGGTGTTTATACCGTCACCATCATCATCTGGATCTAAATAGTTGGGCGTACCATCGTTATCTGTATCGTCATTATCTAAGTTATTGTCACCATTTAGATCTTCAAAAATATCAAGAATACTATCGCCATCGGCGTCCTCTATGGTTGTGCAGGCACTAAATGCGCTTAGATCAACTTCTGATGTATTGTCGCCAATCGCTCCTGTAAGTAGCTCGGTGGTTTCGTTGTTTTCAAGATCAACACCTTGCAAGGAATAACTTGTGGCGCCACAAGTAGTGGTGGCAATTTCAATCTCGCCGTTAGTTACAGGAATAGTTTGCGAATCCTCACCAATAGTTAGTTGCACATATCCGTTAGTGACGTTCGCGCCGTCACATGTCAAGAAATTTCCTGTAAAAGTTATGTTTTCTTCACTTTCGACAATAATAGTGGTATTGATATCAAAATTAAATGGCCCAATGGTTGTAGTGAAAACGCCACCTTCACAAGAGCCCGTAAATACGGTTATGGTCAGTTCTTCATCTGCCGGTACAAGACCACATTCTATACCATCGGCATTTGTAAAACCATAAGTGCCTGTTGCATTTAACAACTCGGAATAAATATCCAATGCCGTATGTGGCAAAGCGTTTCCGTTTTCATCTCTTAAGGTTATACACAAGTTTATTGGCGGATAGGGAAAGTCATAATTCCAGAACGTAAAATGGCTAACTTCACCAACGTAAGTGTTTCCTTGTAGGGTTGCTTCACCATCTTCTTTCCAATAACCGGCACTATCATCAAAATACCACAATGGTATTGTACTTGGGGCGTTGGTTGTGCTATCTGCTAAAGGCATTGTTATTACAGAGCGACTTCCTTCGGCCAATTGCAAAGGCTCACCACTTGTAGTCTCTAATTCAACGGCAAGCATACCATAGGTTTCTAATACAACTTCATTGCCGCTAGAATTTTGAGCATAAAGCATTCCTGGCATCATTTCACTCATATTTTCATCATCTGGGCTGAGGTGTTTTACAATCACGTTAACCTGTCCGTTATATGAGCCTCCTTGTGCCGTTTGAAAGTTTCCGTCAAAGCTCACGGACGTACCATTTGTAAGGTTAACTGTAGAAGATTGTCCTGATGCGATGGTTTCAACAACTTCCTTTTCAATTAATATTATCCTTATTTGATTTGTATCATTTTGATCTGGAACCAATGCTCTCGAGCCTTTGATGTAACCATCTTTTTCAGCAGTTATGTAAGCAAAGTTCTCAAAAACCTGTGCGTTGTTAATTGAAAACACACCAAAAGCATCGGTTGTGGTTGTCGTGTTTCCAACTGTAATTGTTACATTTTCTAAAGGAGTTTGGTCTTCTCCAGTTACACGCCCAAAAAAGTTTGTGGTTATTTGTCCGCCAAAGTTTTCTGTAAAATCAACTTCTATGGGTTCTTCTGATGTTGGTGGCACATAAGGAAAGCTGTCTTCTTCGCATGTGAGAAATGAAAACATTAATAGAAGCGCCATACATTTTAATCCAATTTTCATGTTATAATCGATTGATTTAATGCGTAAATGTAAGTAAATAGATACTAATTGAGGGTTGAAGCTACCATTTCTTTTGGAACGCGCTTGTTCATTATTTTAAACCAAAGCGGAGGAAACATGGACAAAACCATAGAGGTTGGGTACCCGTAAGGCATTTGCGGACTTTGGTCGTGACAGTCTAAAACCTGGTATTTCTTAGACGACTTGTAATGATGGTCACTGTGCCGAGTTAATTCATATAAAACAATTCTACCTATAACGTGGTTGGAGTTCCACGAGTGCATTTCCTTAACTCGCTCGTACCTCCCGGATTTCGTTTTTAACCTAAGCAAGCCGTAGTGTTCAATATAGTTTACAGTTTCCAGTAAAATAAAACCAACAACACCAGAGAACAGCGCAAACAATAAGCCCGTATAAGAAAAGACTATAAACACGACAATGAGATAAACCAATTGTAATATGGAGAACCAAAGCATATCATTTTTAATAGAAAAGAAAGACAGGTTATTGTTTTGTAACAACTTCTTTTGAATAGACCACGCGTTAAAATATTGACGAATTGTTGAAGTGAACCAAAAGGAATAAACGCTTTGGTTGTATCTCGCCGTTGCGGGATCTTCTGGGGTTGCGGCATGCAAATGGTGGCCGTAATTATGCTCAATGTAAAAATGCATGTAAAAGCTAGGTAATAGTAATGCCTTTCCCAAAAACCGCTCGTTGGTGCTTTGTCTGTGCCCAAGTTCGTGTCCAACATTAATACCATTAACACCCAACACAATGCCAACAGTAAATATCAGCCCAATAAATTCGAAAGTCTCTAAATTGTTTGAAGCCACAACCGTTAAACCGTAAGCCACAATTCCGTAAACTAAAGGTAAGTTTAAGTACAGTAGCCAATCAAAAAGCCTGCGTTTTAATTTGGAGTCCACTTCTTTTTCTGTTAGATTTTTGGTGTCCACAGGGAAAATAAGTTCTAAAACAGGTATGCATACAAAGGCAAATATAGTCGTAGCCCAAACCCAGTTTCCTTTTAAAGAGATGCCGACAATGGCAAAAAAAGGAATTGAAAATGCGGCTAAATATTTTAAATCTTTCATTTATGAGGTTTATTTTAACGCGGTATATGTCTAAATTAACAGAATCTTACCAAAAAAGAAAAAATCTAATACGAAATATATTGTAGTTTAGTAAGTTATTAAATCAAAAATGAGCAGTTTCGAGGCCATATCAATAAAATTACAGCAATTCGTTAAAAAATATTATACAAACGAGCTGCTGAAAGGAGCAATTCTCTTTTTCGCCATAGGCTTGCTATATTTTCTTTTCACGCTTTTTGTAGAGCATCTTTTGTGGCTCAACACATCGGCCAGAACCGCGCTGTTTTGGTTGTTTATTGTGGTTGAGTTGGCACTATTTGTGAAATTCATTCTTTTACCATTGGCAAAATTGTTTAACCTAAGAAAAGGAATAGATGAAAATGTAGCGTCAGAACTTGTTGGAAGCCATTTCCCTGAAGTTAATGACAAGTTGTTAAACGTACTACAGCTGAGCCAAAACAAAAACCAATCAGATCTTTTAATTGCCAGTATTGAACAAAAATCTGAAGAGTTGCGCCCAATTCCGTTTCAAACCGCGATCAACTTCAAAACAAGTTTAAAGTACTTGAAATACGCCGCAATACCCTTAGCGATTGTTTTACTATCTTTCTTGACGGGTAAAATAGACTGGTTCAGCGACAGTTATGAGCGTGTTGTAAACTATAACACAGCTTACGAGCCACCAGCACCGTTTGAGTTTTTTGTGGTTAACCCATCATTACAAGCTATTGAAAATAAAGATTTTACGCTAGTGGTAAAAACAGTTGGAACAGTATTGCCAGAGCAAGCACAGATTTCTTTCAACGGGCAAACCTATTTAATGCAACAAAACAGCGTTGGAGATTTCCAATTTAAATTTGAAAAGCCCAAGGCAAATATAGAATTCACGCTTGAGGCCAATGATATTAGTTCAAAACCTTATGAGTTAAGCGTTGTTAATATTCCTGTATTGGTCGGTTTTAATATGGTTTTAGATTATCCCAACTACACTTCAAAACGAAACGAAACGTTAAAGAGCACCGGAAATGCAGTAGTGCCAGAAGGTACAAAGGTTACTTGGGAACTAAAGACCAAATCCACAACCCAAGTCAGCATAACATCAAAAGACACCTTGTATTTGGATTTTGACAATGAATACGGTTTTGAAACCTCAAAACGTATATTCAATAATTTCAATTATACCATTTCCACCAGTAACGAAACGTTAAAAAACTATGAGTCTTTAGGGTATTCCATAAAAGTTGTTAAAGATGCCTATCCAGAATTAAATATTAAGGTAGAAAAAGACTCATTAGATGATCAAAGCCTATACTTTTTTGGTCAGGCGAGTGACGATTATGGCTTAAAAAAGCTCAATTTAGTGTATTATCCAGCTGATCAACCAGAAGCAAAAGAAATAGAGCCTATAGTTGTACCCAAATCAAACTTTGCCGAATTTGTGAGTGCATTTCCAGACCAATTAAACATTAAAGACGGTATTTCCTACGAGCTTTATTTTGAGGTGTTTGACAACGATGCGCTCCATAGCTATAAGAGTGTTAAAAGCAGTTTGTTTTCATACAGAAAACGAACTCAGGAAGAGGAAGAAACCAAACAGCTTCAAGAACAGAATAAAACCATAAACGATATAAGCAAAACGTTTGATAAGCTAAAAGAGCAGGACAAAAAACTTGAAGAACTTTCTAAAACCCAAAAAGAAAAAGAAGCTTTAAGCTTTAACGATAAAAAGAAGCTTCAAAACTTTATAAAAAGACAAAAGCAGCAAGAGCAGTTGATGAAAAATTTCAACAAAAAATTGCAAGACAACCTAGAGGAGTTTCAAAAAGAAAACGAAGAAAAAGATGAGTTTAAAGAAGACTTAAAACAACGCTTAAAAGAAAATGAAGAGCAATTAAAAAAAGACGAAGAACTTTTAAAAGAGATTGAAAAACTTGCTGAAAAAATCAACAAGGAAGAGTTTTCTCAAAAGCTTGAAGAATTAGCAAAGCAGAATAAAAACAAGAAACGGAGCATGCAACAACTGCTGGAGCTCACAAAGCGTTTTTATGTAACAAAAAAAATGGAGAAAACCCAGAAACAACTTGAACAGCTTTCAAAAGAACAACAAGAACTTTCTGAAAAAGACCTAAAAGAAAACACAAAAGAGGCACAGGAAAAACTCAATAAAAAATTTGAAGAAGCCCAAAAAGCTATCGATGAACTAAAGAGCGAAAACAGAAAGCTTCGTAAACCCTTAGATATTGACAGGGATAAACCCACAGAAGAGAGCATTAAACAAGACCAAAAAGAAGCCACAGGAAACCTTGAGAAAAAAGAACAGAACAACACTGAAAACGCACCAAAGCAAGCTCAAGAGCAACTAAACAAAGCAAAACAAAAGCAACAAAACGCGGCTAAGAAAATGAAACAGCTTAGCGAAATGTTGAAACAGTCTATGATGTCTGGAGGCGCAGGCGGTGATCAAATGCAAGAGGATATTGAAATGTTAAGACAAATTTTGGACAACTTACTGCTATTCTCCTTTGACCAGGAGACGTTAATGAATCAATTTGATGCTATTGACATTAACCACAATCAATATGGTAAATACATAGTTAAGCAAAGCACTCTAAAAGAACATTTTGAACATGTTGACGATAGTCTTTTCGCCCTTTCTTTACGAAACCCTAAAATTTCAGAAAAAGTAAACACTCAAATCACTGATGTTTATTTTAATATAGAAAAAGCCCTTGGTCAACTTACAGAAAACCGACTGTACCAGGGCGTTTCTTCACAGCAGTATGTTGTTAATGCGGCAAACACACTCGCCAGTATGTTGAGCAATGTGCTAGATAATTCAGAAATGCAAATGAATATGCAACCGGGACAAGGCGGTTCAGGAGAAATGCAGTTGCCAGATATTATCATGAGTCAAGAGGAACTCAACAAGAAGATGGAAGAAGGCATGAAGAAGAGTGAAGAGGGAAAAAAGGAAGGAGAAAATAAAGGTGATAAGCCTGGCGAAAAAGAAGGAGAACAAGAAGGGGAAGAGAAAGGAGGTCAGCAAAAAGGACAAGAAGGCGAACAAGGCAATGAAGGCGAAGGCCAACAACAAGGTGGTGAACAAGAGGGACAAAGTAAGGGCGATAATAACGGAGGAGAATCCAAGAATTCTAAAGGAGACAAAAAAGTTGAAAAATCAGGAAAGGGAAAAAATGGAGAAGCCAAAAGAGATGATGAAAATGGAAAGAATAGCGGTTACGGCGAAGGTGGCAGTGAAGAGTTAAATGAGGAGCTTTATAAAATTTATCAACAACAACAAAAATTAAGGCAGGCTTTGGAGAATAAAATTGGAACAGACAGAAATTCTGGTGATGCTGGTAGGCTCATAAAACAAATGGAGGATATTGAGCTAGATCTTATAAACAAAGGTTTTACAAATCAGACTTTGCAAAAAATGCAAGATTTACAGCACCAGTTGTTAAAACTAGAAAATGCAACTTTCACTCAGGGTAAAGACGATAAGCGCGAATCTAAAACCAATAAAAAGGAATACAACACGCTTACTAACTCTCAAATTCCAAAAGCAAGGGAATATTTCAAAACCACTGAAATTTTAAACAGGAAAGCTTTGCCTTTAAACAACCAGATTAAAGAAAAAGTAAGTGATTATTTTAAATCAAAGAATGATTAGATTCAATTACCAGACCGAGTTTAAACTTGATGCAGAGCGACAAATTTGTGACTGGTTGTCGTCAGTTGTCGCTGAAGAAAATTATTGGATAAATGAGGTTAATTATATTTTTTGTGATGATGAGGCATTACACACAATTAATGTTGATTTTCTAGACCATGACAACTACACAGATGTTATAGGGTTTGATTATTCAATCGGAAAAAACTTACAGGGAGATGTTTACATTTCGATTGATCGTGTTATGGATAATAGCAAGACTTATAACGTAACTTTTGATAATGAACTAGCGAGAGTTATGGTTCACGGTTTATTACATTTCTGTGGCTATAAAGACAAGTCTTCTGTAGATCAATCAATAATGGTTGCAAAAGAGAATTACTATTTAGATAAGCTTCATATAGCCCCGTAATTGCTGTATATTTGCAAACTTTTAATAAGCAAATCATTGTTCCACGTGGAACTAAATAGTGTTATATAATGTTTAGTGATCATTATGATGTTATAGTTGTTGGCGCTGGTCATGCTGGTAGCGAAGCTGCGGCTTCCGCAGCAAATATGGGAAGCAAGACATTGTTGGTAACCATGAACCTTCAGAATATTGCCCAGATGTCATGCAACCCCGCAATGGGAGGCATAGCTAAAGGACAGATTGTTCGCGAAATTGACGCGCTTGGTGGCTATAGCGGTATTGTATCTGACACATCAGCTATCCAGTTTAAAATGCTAAACAAGTCTAAAGGACCTGCTATGTGGAGTCCAAGAGTGCAAAGCGACAGAATGCGTTTTGCTGAAGACTGGAGGCTGTTATTGGAGAAAACACACAACCTTGATTTTTATCAAGAAATGGTCTCAGGGCTTTTAATAGTGAATGAAAAAGTTGTTGGTGTTAAGACATCCTTGGGAATTGAAATAAAAGCGAAAACCGTTGTGTTGACCAATGGCACTTTTTTAAATGGATTGATCCACATAGGTGACAAGAACTTTGGTGGCGGTCGTGCAGGAGAAAGAGCCGCGAAAGGAATAACCGAACAATTAGTTGACTTAGGTTTCGATTCTGGAAGAATGAAAACTGGAACACCACCACGTGTTGATGGACGATCTCTAGATTATTTTAAAATGATTGAACAGCCAGGTGACGAGAACCCTCAAAAGTTCTCTTATTTAGACCAAACCAAGCCCCTTAAAGAACAGCGTTCGTGTCATATGACATACACAAGTTCAGAGGTTCATGATTTATTGCGTGAAGGTTTCGATCGCTCACCAATGTTTAATGGGAGAATTAAAAGTGTTGGACCAAGATATTGTCCTTCAATTGAAGATAAAATAAACAGATTTGCCGACAAGGAAAGGCATCAGCTTTTTGTTGAGCCCGAAGGTTGGAATACAGTAGAGGTTTATGTCAACGGGTTTTCTACATCACTGCCTGAGGATGTACAATTCAAGGCGCTCAAATCGGTAAAGGGGTTTGAAAACGTAAAATTTTTTAGGCCGGGTTACGCTATTGAATATGACTATTTTCCGCCAACTCAATTAAAGCATACGCTGGAGACAAAAATCATCGACGGTTTGTTTTTTGCTGGGCAAATAAATGGAACTACCGGATATGAAGAAGCGGCTTCACAAGGACTGATGGCTGGTATAAATGCAAGCCTTAAAGTTCAAGAAAAAGAAGCTTTTACCCTAAAGAGAGATGAGGCATACATCGGTGTATTAATTGACGACCTCATTACCAAAGGCACAGAAGAGCCTTACCGAATGTTCACATCTAGGGCAGAATACAGAACATTATTACGACAAGACAATGCGGACTTTAGGCTTACACCAAAAGGGTATAAATTAGGACTAGCATCCAAAGAAAGGCTCAAGCGAATGGAAGAGAAGCAATCCAAGTCAGAGGCATTTGTAAATTTCTTTAGAGAAACAAGCGTTAAACCTTCGGAGATTAACCCGGTTTTAGAAGCTAAAAACTCTGCTTTGGTTAAGCAACAGGATAAAATGTTCAAACTGTTTGCAAGACCCAACATTACTATGGATGACATGCGGAAGGTTGATACCGTTGAGAATTATGTCACCACAAATGAATTGGACCGAGAGGTTTTAGAACAGGTTGAAATACAAGTCAAATATTCTGGTTACATAGAAAAGGAAAAAAACAATGCAGATAAGTTGACCAGGCTTGAGCATGTCAAAATTCCAGAAAATTTTGATTACTCTAAACTCAAGTCAATGAGCCTTGAAGCTCGCGGTAAATTGTCAGAAATACAACCCGTAACTGTTTCTCAGGCATCAAGAATAAGTGGCGTTTCACCATCAGATATCTCGGTGCTTTTAGTTTATTTAGGACGATAAGTTTTGTTCCACGTGAAACAATCGCTGTCAAAATCATGAAAAAACAGCCCGAATCTTATATTACAGTAAGAGATCATTCGGTAACAAATGAATCGTTTGAGTTGTTTCAAAACGAAATCTTTGGCTATTTGGAAACCAGGCCAAAACCAAATGTTTCCGATTTACCCAATTACTATAAAAGCGATGATTATATTTCTCACACAAATACGAAGCGAAACCTGTTTGAAAAGGTGTATCATTTTGTACGATCAATTGCACTAAAGCGAAAGCTTAAATTAATTAATGCATTTGATACAGAAGGAAAACAAATTTTAGACTTTGGCTGTGGCACAGGAGATTTCCTGAAAGTATGCAAAAATGATGGCTGGCAAATAACAGGTGTTGAACCAAATGAAAAAGCACGTTCCATTGCAAAAGAAAATACAAATGCCACCATTTACAGCACTGATGATTTAAACCTTTTACAAAATAACAGTTTCGATGTTATTACGCTCTGGCATGTTTTGGAACATTTACCAGATTTAGAAAACCACATTAACTTGATCAAAAGATTATTGAAGCCAAATGGGAAACTGGTTCTAGCACTTCCAAATTATAAAAGCTACGACGCGGCATTTTATAAAAAGTATTGGGCCGCATATGATGTGCCTAGGCATTTATGGCATTTTTCAAAAGAAAGTATTCCTAAACTGTTTTCGGGATTTGGTTTCAAGCTTGAATCAACGCTCCCTTTAAAATTTGACTCCTTTTATGTCAGCCTATTATCTGAAAAGTATAAAACAGGTTTTATGAACCCTATAAGGGCATTTGTTATCGGTTTGACTTCAAATATAAAAGCAAGACGAACAAAAGAGTATTCATCTATCATTTATATACTACATCTGACTTAAAAAACAAAATAAGGCATTTTAAGAGCGTTTTGAAAGAAAGACACCTAATTGGTTTTCCAAAATTATTTTATTGCTTAATTGCGCATTTGAAAAGGCGACTTAGTATTTAACATATCAATTAAAAACCTTTCAGTTATTGAATTATTTTATGATTGATGTTAACCTTATTAATTTTCAACTTTAATACATTTGCCACATTAATTTTAAGAAATACGATTTATGAAAAACTACATAGTAATATTTTTTATTGCCCTTTTTGTTTTCTCTTGTCAAGAGCAAGCCAAAATTGGATTTGTTGACAATAAGAAAGTTGTAAACGATTACGACAAGAAAAAAGGTTTTGAGGCTAAGTTTCAAACCAAGATCGATAAATTCAATAAAAAAGCAGACAGTTTAGAAAAGGCTATACAAATGGAAGCCCAGCTATTTCAGGTTAAGGCACAAACCATGTCACAAAAAAAGGCAGAAGCTGAATATCAGGCTTTGCTTCAAAAAAAGCAAATGTTAGATTACCAATTAAAATCTGAAGAACAAGCCTTGCAAACCGAAGCACAAACAAAGATTGATTCTTTGGTACAGGAAGTGAAACTATTTGTGAAGGATTACGGAAAAACGAATGGTTACACTTACATACTAGGTGCAAATGAAGCAGGCAGTGTCATGTACGGCGCTGAAAGCAATGACCTTACAGAAGAAATCCTAACCAAGTTAAATACTCCAAAAGACGATAATTCTGAAGATTAAAAATAGATTTAAATAATTGAAAAACAGTTAATTAAGTCAAGCATTTGCTTGACTTTTTTTATGAAGCAAGCGCGTTAGTTTTATAGATAAATCCGTTAGAATTACTTTAGAGTTGCCATTGCGTTCAATATGATAAATGGCGGTTTCTATTTCATGGTTTATATCCAAGATATTGCCGCTGTGTACAAATGGCGCAAACTTTTCGATTTTAAAATCATTTGACCTAGATTCAATATAGACTAAGCTACTAGCGCCATAATTAAGCATTAATGCCTGTCTAAAATAGTTCAAACAGAAGTGCAGAAATTGTTTTTGGGTTTCTCTTCCGGTTTTGGCGACATCTTCGGACCATGAAATCAAAGATCTTACGGCGCTTTTATTCCCTTTGGCCTTAAAAGCGGTACGCACCCAAAACACAAACCATTTTTCAAATTGAATATCCTCACTGTCTTTATAGATTAAGTCACATGCTTTGTTGTAATTACCATTAGCCTGCTGTGCAATTTTTATAGCTTTTGATGTGTCAATTTCATAATTCTTAACCAAAGCATCAGCAATTACGGTTTCTGATAATGGTGGAAAATGCAAAACCTGACAACGCGATCGGATGGTACCTATTATCTGTTCTTCATCTTCAGCAATAAGTATAAAGATTGTTTTTTCAGGCGGTTCTTCAATGAGCTTCAACAATTTATTAGCACAAGCGGTATTCATCTTTTCGGCCATCCAAATGAGCATCACTTTGTAACCGCCTTCGTAGGCTTTTAGACTTAAAGATTTTACAATATCCTGTGCTTCGTCAACTCCAATTTGCCCTTGCTTATTATCTACACCAAGAAGTTTGTACCAATCAAATAAATTGCCATAAGGCTGTTGTTTCAAAAGTGTTCTCCATTCTTCCAAGAAATGACTGGAAACGGGATGCCGTTTCACTTTATCATTGGTAGTAACAGGAAATGCAAAGTGCAGATCCGGATGCGATAGGTTTTTGAACTTTAGATTACAAGCCTGATTACCACTAGTATTTTCGGAATTTTGGGTTGAACATAAGATGTATTGCGCATAGGCAATAGCCATAGGCAAAGTGCCAGAACCTTCTGGACCAACAAATAGCTGTGCATGCGGAATTCTTCCCGCTTCAACACTTTTTGTGAGGTGCGATTTAATATGTTCTTGACCTAAAATATCTGAAAAAAGCATCAAACAAATATATTGCTTTAAACTTCAAATCGATAAATTATCTTTTCTAAAACCTTACTTTTAAAGCCTGAATTTAATAGCTACCTTTGTATTTCAACCTTAAAGAAAAGAATAAATGAAAACCATAAACGACTTCAATTTTAATAATAAGAAAGCACTTATCAGAGTAGATTTTAACGTACCGTTAAATGATAGTTTTGAAGTTACAGATGCAACAAGGATTATTGCGGCGAAACCCACAATTATTAAAGTTTTGGAAGACGGCGGAAGCTGTGTGCTGATGTCTCACTTGGGGCGTCCAAAAGGCGTACAGGAAGAGTTTTCCCTCAAACATATTGTTAGTAAGGTTGAAGATATTCTTGGCGTTGAAGTAAAATTTGCAACGAATTGCGTTGGTGAAGTTGCAGAATCAGCCACGGAAAACCTTAAGCCTGGTGAAATATTATTGCTTGAAAACCTCAGGTTTCATGAAGAAGAAAAAGCCGGAGACAAAACCTTTGCAGAAGCACTGGCAAAACTTGGCGACATTTACGTTAACGATGCCTTTGGTACGGCGCACAGAGCGCATGCATCCACAACTATTGTGGCACAGTTTTTTCCAGAAGCAAAATGTTTTGGCAGTCTTTTAGCTAAAGAAATTGAAAGTATTGACAAGGTCATGCAATCTGGTGAAAAACCTGTTTTAGCAGTACTTGGTGGCGCAAAAGTGTCTTCAAAAATTACTATTATAGAAAACATCCTGGATAAAGTTGACCACTTAATTGTTGGAGGCGGTATGACCTACACCTTTATAAAAGCGCAAGGTGGACAAATTGGCGATTCCATCTGTGAAGACGATAAAATGGAATTGGCTTTGGATATTTTAAAGCAAGCCGAAGCTAAAAATGTAAAAGTGCATTTACCTGTAGATGTCATTGCTGCAAATGATTTTAGTAACGAAGCAAATACACAAATTGTCGCTGTTGATACCATTCCAGATGGTTGGCAAGGATTAGACGCTGGGCCAAAAACAAAAGCTAATTTTCATGAGGTTGTTATGCAATGCAAAACTATTTTATGGAACGGACCATTAGGAGTTTTTGAGATGGACAGTTTTGCAAACGGGACAAAAGCTCTTGGGCAATCTATTGCCGAGGCCACTGAAAATGGTGCTTTCTCGCTTGTTGGCGGAGGCGATTCTGTCGCTGCAGTAAAGCAGTTTGGGTTTAGCAAAAAAGTAAGTTATGTGAGTACTGGCGGTGGCGCTATGCTTGAAAGCTTAGAAGGAAAAACACTACCAGGAATAGCAGCCATTTTACAATAATCCTCAATACCATTGCGGTTATTTCCCCGTTAACATGTTAAACATGTAAAACAATGTTTAAATCAAAAATCATTTTATTCAGCTTAAGCTTGGTATGCGGATTCTCATATGCCCAAAAGGCAGACAACACTGCATTAAAACGAATAACTGAAAAAGATTTTGTTAAAGGAAAGGTATATGCCATAGATACCATTATTGAAGGCATAACATATTACAAGCCCGTTGAAAATAAAACAGCAATAAATCCAAAACAAAGCCAATCACAATTGGAATCCGTAGATGGCGATCAAACGCCAAAAGTAGAAATAAAACCCGCTAAGGATTCATTAGTTATAAAGTCATTAAAAGACTTAGAACAGGCCAAGCAGATAGATGAGAAATGGCAACAAGAGCTTTACAGCCTTGCACTTTTTGATTCCATATACAAAACGGTTCAAGAGTTAGACTACAAACCTGTCGATTATCCTGAACTTTCAACAGATACCCTTAAAGCCCGATTAAAGCGGTTAAATGCGAAAACACCATTTAATGTTGAATATAATCCATCATTAGAAAGTGTCATCAAACGTTATTTAAAAACTAGGCACAAGTCGCTAGAACGTTTAATGGGCTTGAGCCATTTTTATTTCCCCATGTTTGAAGAAGCCCTGGACAAAGAAAACATACCTTTAGAAGTAAAATATTTGGCCATAGTAGAATCTGCGTTGAAACCAAGAGCCCAATCCAGAGTTGGCGCTACGGGACTTTGGCAATTTATGTTTACTACTGGGAAACTTTATGGGTTGGATGTTAGTAGCTATGTAGATGAACGAAGAGACCCCATAAAATCTACGGATGCAGCTGCCAAGTATTTGTCCAAGCTTTATAAAATTTTTGGCGATTGGGATTTAGCTTTAGCAGCGTATAATTCTGGACCTGGAAATGTATCAAAAGCTATTCGTCGTTCTGGCGGTTATACCAATTATTGGAATATTAGACCCAATCTTCCAAGAGAAACAGCAGGCTATTTGCCCGCGTTTTTGGCCACCATGTACATTTTTGAGTATGCAGAGGAACACGGTTTCAAACCAGAAAGGCCTACATTCCAATATATAGAAACAGATACTATTCGTGTAAAACAAATGATTACCTTAGACCAGGTTTCGGAAATTACAGGTGTAAATATTGAAGAATTACAATATCTGAATCCCTCTTATAAGTTAGATATTATTCCATTTATTGAAGACGAAAATTACACGTTGAGGTTGCCAAAATATGCCGTTGGCTCTTTTGTTAATAACGAGAAAGAAATTTACGCATTTGCAAAGGCAGAATTTGATAAGCGCGAAAAACCATTGCCACAGTTTTTTGAGAACGATACCAAAGTAAGGTACAGAGTGAAAAGTGGTGATTATTTAGGGAGAATTGCAAGAAAATACGGTGTTCGTGTAAGTCAAATAAAACGTTGGAACGGACTTAGGAATAATAACTTAAGAATAGGGCAACGTTTAACAATTTACCCTAAAAATCCAGTTTCTGGTAAAGCCAAAACAAAAAGCAAACCTTCACAAAAAGTTGTAAATTCAGCAGGAAAACAAACCTATAAAGTAAAATCTGGAGACTCATTATGGAGCATAGCTCAAAAATTCTCCGGAGTTTCGGTTCAAAATTTAAAAGACTGGAACAACATTACTAGCAACAAACTTAAAATTGGAATGACTCTTGTGGTGTCTCCATAAACCAATTAAAAAACAAACCATGAAACGTATTATTATCATGACACGTATTATTACCTTATTTCTGCTTGCGTTTTTATTTTCCTGTAATGGAAAAAAAGACAATGTGCGTTATTTACCGAGTTCATCGGGAAATATCAACTCCATTTCCATAGTTGCTGACAATCTTTTGTGGGACGATAAAGTAGGAGAAGCTATTAGAAAAACCTTGGCTGCACCAACCAAAGGGTTACCCCAAGATGAGCCCATGTTTACCCTGAAGCAAATACCATCTCAAGTTTTTGACGGTTTTGCAACAAGTAGCAGAAGTATTTTAAAAATTGAAAAAACGGATAGTACTGGAATTAAAATAGCCAAAGATGTCTATGCCAAACCGCAAACCGTTGTTGTTATAGCCGGAAAAACAGACCAAGAGATCATAGATCAGATTAATAAAAACAAACTAAAAATTATAGACGCCTTAACCAAGCAAGAAATAGGAGAAAAGCTAAGACGCGTAAATAAATCATTGTTAAATGATGAGACCATGGAAAAAAACCTTGGTTTTACAATCGATATTCCGTCCGCGTACCGTATTGCCAAAGCTGAAGATAATTTTTATTGGGTACGTAAAGGGCTGACAAAAACAATGACCATGGACCTAATGTTTTACAGTTACCCTTTAGACTCAATAAGAAAAGGCGATAGTACCATTGTAGATATAATTAAGATGAGAGATGTCGTAACTGGCGAAAAATTACCCATAGATGATAACGACAAAATGATTACCGAAAACTCCTATGCGCCATCCCTTTTTGACGCCATTGTAGACAACAAACCTGCACATGAAACAAGAGGTATGTGGAGAATAGATGACGATAAAACATTTATGGCCGGGCCATTTATAAATTATGCCATTGAGGATAAGGTCAACAACCGGTATTTAGTTGCTGAAGGCTATGTTTATGCGCCGTCACTAAATAAAAGAGAATATGTTTTTGAGCTCGAAGCTATAATTAAATCCATAAAAATTAAATAAAAAAAGCCAACTCGAAAGAGTTGGCTTTTTTGTTAATAGTTGGTTTTTATTTTTCGTTTTCTTTATTTGAATCTTCTTTGCTTGCGTCTTTAAACTCTTTGATGCCACTGCCAAGACCACGCATTAATTCCGGAATTTTTTTACCTCCAAAAAGTAATATAACAGCCAATCCAATGATTACCCATTGCCACGGACCTATAACTAAAAAAATAGATGCTAAACTCATAATTACATATTTATAGCAAAGTTAATAATTAAACTGGAATAAAAGCGTTGCATAGACAACTTTAGGATTTCATTAGTTAGCCAATGCTACTATTTTTTTAATTTTGTTGCGCATGGAACCCAATAAGAAAAAGAAAAAAGAGTTTAAGCAAAAATTGCTTCATAAATACCGTTTGGTCATTTTAAATGAAGACACCTTTGAAGAACGCTTTGCTATAAAACTAAATAGGTTAAATGTTTTTGTGCTGGTTTCCATATCTTCAATTTTGCTCATTATCTTTACCACTTTATTAATAGCGTTTACACCTTTAAAGGAATACATACCGGGTTATTCTTCAACAGCGCTTAAAAAAAAGGCCACGTTACTAACATATAAAACCGATTCGCTACAACAAAAAATCCTCTTAAACGAAAGGTATTACACCTCAATACGTAAAGTCCTTACTGGTGATGTGTCAGAAGTAATTTTTGACAGGGATTCCATATTAAAGGCCTCAGAAAATGGGTCAGACCTTTTAGACACTAAGTCAAACAAAGAAGATTCGTTATTGAGACTTAAGGTTTCCAAAGAGGATAAATACAATCTTTTTGAAGTTGAATCTTCTGATGCAGAATTTCGATTTTTCCCACCAGTAAATGGTTCTATATCTGAAGCGTACAATCTCAAAGAAAAACATTTTGCAGTAGATATTGTTGTTCCTGAAAACACCCCTGTAAAGGCAACCGCAGACGGTACAGTTATTTTTGCAGAGTGGACAGTAGACAATGGTTATGTCGTCATATTAGAGCACAATAGAGAAGTAATTTCTGTTTACAAACACAATAGCTCAATAACCATTGAACAAGGAGATATTGTGAAATCTGCTGAGGTTATTGCTCTATCTGGTAACAGTGGCGAATTAAGCACAGGTCCGCACCTTCATTTTGAATTATGGAACAAAGGCTATCCTATTGACCCAACAAATTTTATTGACTTTCAATAATGGCATCAATCAAATCAGTCCTCGCTAAAGTATTTGCAAAATACGTTTCGTTTCAAGTTAATAAATGGTCTTCGAATCCCGAAAAGACACAAGAAAAGGTTTTCAGAAAATTAATTGAAGCAGCATCAGGCACTGTTTTTGGCCAAGACCATAAGTTTGAAAGTATATCAAATCACCAAGATTTTGTGAAAAATGTACCCGTAAGAGATTACGAAGTGTTAAAGCACTATGTGGACCGCGTTGTGGCTGGAGAGGAAAATATCCTTTGGAAAGGAAAACCAATTTATTTTGCAAAAACTTCAGGAACGACATCCGGTGCAAAATACATTCCCATTACAAGCGATAGTATGCCAACCCATGTTAAAGCGGCGCGCAACGCTATATTGTTGTACATTAATGAAACAGGAAACTCTGGTTTTGTTGATGGTAAGATGATTTTTTTGCAAGGAAGCCCAATTTTAGAGGAAAAAAATGGCGTTCAATTAGGGAGATTATCTGGTATTGTAGCGCATTATGTGCCAAGCTATCTTCAAAAAAACCGTTTACCAAGTTGGGAAACGAATTGTATAGAAGATTGGGAAACAAAAGTTGATGCTATAGTTAAGGAAACTCTACCAGAAAACATGACTGTTATTTCTGGTATTCCGTCTTGGGTACAGATGTATTTTGAAAAGCTTATTGAAAAAACAGACAAAAAAGTTGGCGATATTTTTAAAAACTTCAACCTATTTATTTTTGGAGGTGTCAACTATGAGCCATACCGTGCTAAATTTGAACAGTTAATCGGTCGTCGCGTTGACAGCATTGAGCTGTATCCGGCAAGTGAGGGCTTTTTTGCTTTTCAAGATAAGCAGTCTGAAAAAGGAATGTTGTTACAGTTGAATTCAGGGATTTTTTATGAATTCATTGAGGCAGAAAAATTCTTTGATAAAGACCCCAAACGCATTACCATCAAAGACGTAAAGCTTGGTGTTAATTATGTTATCATTATATCCACAAATGCAGGTCTTTGGGCATACAATATTGGAGATACCGTTGAGTTTACTAGCTTAAAGCCATATCGTGTTATTGTGAGTGGAAGAATTAAACATTTTATTTCCGCCTTTGGCGAGCATGTTATTGGAAAAGAAGTTGAACAAGCTATGCAACAAGGTATTTTAAAAACAGGGGCTTCAATTAATGAATTCACTGTTGCTCCACAAATAAATCCAAAAAAAGGTCTGCCGTATCATGAGTGGTTTGTTGAGTTTGAAACAGAACCTGCAAACTTTGACACTTTTAGTGAATTTATTGACTTATCTCTTCAGGAACAAAACAGTTATTATAAAGATTTAATAGACGGTAGCGTACTTCGCCCTTTAAAAATCACCAAGGTTAAAAAAGGAGGTTTTAAAACCTATATGAAATCTATCGGTAAATTAGGTGGACAAAACAAAATGCCCCGACTTTCCAACGACCGCAAAATAGCAGATGTTTTATATAACAACAGATTGGTCAATTAGCGTTATATTTGCTGGCTAAATATGAAAACCACCGCTAAAACACATAAACGTACTCGGGCACAGCAGAGCTCCAACGCTATAGAGCGCATGTATATTACTATGCGGCATTTATTCAATAGGGGTTTTTATAAGCCAATGGGCGTTTCTGGAGAAACATTAAGGCAATCTTTATTACTATTACGTCCTGAGATTTATGGTTCGGTCGGTGATGAGAAAGCAGAACTTGAGGGGTTGCTTTATGTTATTGATAGGTTGCCCGATGGCATTGAGGAATGCAGTTATATAAATTTGACCAGTGATGAAGGTTTTGGGGATTCGCACTTTGAGGCAATTATACCACCAAAAAGACGTCGAAATTGTTACCGTATTGATGACGAACAGATGAACATTGAGGTAACAAGAGGCAGGTCGGAAATTTACGACATACTCACACACATTACGTTTCTTTTTATTGAATCACACAAGATAAGCGATCGAGTTTTAATAAATGACGAAGGCGAAACCATAAGAGATTGGGCAAAACTTGAAAGTGCGGTTTTAAAACGAAAAAAGCTTACCCAAAAAGAAAGAGAAATTGCAATTACCCACACCGCAAATATATTGGGTCGCACTTTTAACGAGCTTAGTGAAGTATATCAAAATTTTGCAACTTCACGTCAACCAGAA